>NZ_CP082839.1:3670000-4298284 GCF_019930585.1 Sphingomonas nostoxanthinifaciens
CCAGCTTTCGGGCAGGCGATCCGGATCGGCGACATAGGCCCCGGCCAGCCCGGCCACCACGCGCCCCGCCTGCGCCGCGA
The DNA here is from genome assembly GCF_019930585.1 of Sphingomonas nostoxanthinifaciens. Lineage (NCBI taxonomy): Bacteria > Pseudomonadati > Pseudomonadota > Alphaproteobacteria > Sphingomonadales > Sphingomonadaceae > Sphingomonas > Sphingomonas nostoxanthinifaciens. The sequence continues at coordinate 3,670,081 of NZ_CP082839.1, forward strand.
CCGCGAGCTGGGCGGGATGATGGTAGAGATTGGCATACATGAAGCGCTTGAGCGCGCGCTCCGCCGACGCCATCGCCGGCGAGAAAGCGATCAGCGGCGCCCCCGCCGCGCGCACGCCGGATAGCGAGACGATGCCGGCCGCGGCGATCCGCCGCCGGCTCTCGTCGATCAGGTCGCCCACCATCCGGCCGATCTGGTCGCGGATCACCTCGCGCAGCAGCAGATCGTCGCGGCAATCCGGCCAGCGCGCGCGTGCCGCCTCCCACGTCTCGCGGATCAGTGGCTGCTCCAACGCGACCTCGACCGGCAGCAGGCCGGCGCGAATGCCGTCGTCGATATCGTGATTGTCATAGGCGATATCGTCGGACAGCGCCGCCACCTGCGCTTCGAGGCTCGGCTGGGTGTCGAGATCGAGCGGCCATTCGCGGTCGATCGCGGCCAGCGCCCAGCCCGGATGACGCACCGGCCCGTTATGCTTGGCGAGCCCCTCCAGCATCTCCCAGCTCAGGTTCAGCCCCGGATGGTGGAGGTAGGGCGATTCCAGCCGCGTCAGGATGCGCAGCGTATGCGCATTGTGGTCGAACCCGCCCACCTCCGCCATCGCCGCCTTGAGCGCCGCCTCGCCGGCATGGCCGAACGGCGGATGGCCAAGATCGTGGGCGAGGCACAACGCCTCGGTCAGATCCTCGTTGAGGCCGAGCGCGCGAGCGATGGTGCGGCCGATCTGCGCCACTTCGAGGCTGTGCGTCAGCCGCACGCGGAAATGATCGTCGTCGGGCGCGACGAACACCTGCGTCTTGTGGCGCAACCGGCGGAAGGCGATCGAGTGGACGATGCGGTCACGGTCGCGCTGGAATTCGTCGCGCGGCCCCCGCGCGCCATCGGAGCGGAGCGGATATAGCCGGCCGCGGCTCAGCTCGGGATCGGCGGCGTAGGGGGCATGGGCCATGCGCGCGCCTAAGTGGCGGCGCGGGGGCGGCTTGTCGAGGGCCTTCAGGCCTGGGTCACCCCGGACTTGTTCCGGGGTCCACGCCAGCCATGCAAGCGACCTTCAATCCGTCGATGCCGCGTTTCTCCGCACGGTGGACCCCGGAACAAGTCCGGGGTGACGGATTAAAAGCGAGCGGGCCCTACTTCTTCCGCGTGAAATCGACCGAAACGACGTTCGAGCCTTCCTCGGCGGGGCGCACGACCGGGTCGTTTTCGGGCGCGGCGATCGCCTCGGGCGCCTGGTCCTCGACCTGCGCCGAGAAGTGTAGCGCGAAATCCACCGCCGGATCGTGGAAGGCGGTGATCGCCGCGAACGGGATCGACAGCTTCGATCCCACCTGGTTGAACGACAGCCCCACCTCGAACCCGGTCGCCGAGACGCGTAGATCCCAATAGCGGTTCTGGATGACGATCGTCATCTCGTCGGGATAGCGATCGGTCAGGTGGCGCGGAATGTCGACACCCGGCGCGTGCGTCTTGAAGGTGATGTAGAAATGATGGCTGCCGGGCAGGCTGCCGCCCTTTTCCACCTGCCCCAGCACGCGGCCGACCACGGCGCGCAGCGCGTCCTGGACGATCTCGTCATAGGGAATCAGGCTGTCGGGCGTCGCGTCGCTCATGCCGCCCAAGTGGACGGCACCGCCCGACCGGTCAAGTCCAAGCGCCGCCAAGCCTTCGCCGGGCCGTTGCCTGCCGCCCGCGCGCCGCTATAGCGACGCGATGCGCACCGCGAGCCTGACCCGCAAAACCGCCGAGACCGCGATCGACGTCGCCGTCAATCTGGACGGCACCGGCATCTATGAGATCACGACCGGCATCGGTTTCCTCGATCATATGCTGGAGCAGGTGTCGCGCCATTCGCTGATCGACATCACGCTCGCCTGCACCGGCGACCTGCACGTCGACCAGCATCACACGACCGAGGATTCGGCGCTGGCGCTGGGCCAGGCGGTGGCGAAGGCGCTGGGTGACCGGCGCGGGATCGCGCGCTACGGCACGGCCTATTCGCCGATGGACGAGACGCTGAGCCGCGTCGCGATCGACATTTCGGGCCGGCCGTTCCTCGTGTGGAAATCGGGCTTCACCCAGGCCAAGCTGGGCGAGCTCGATACCGAGCTGATCGAGCATTGGTTCCACAGCTTCGCGGGTGAGGTGGGGATGACCCTCCACATCGAGACCCTCTACGGCCGCAACAACCACCATGTGTGCGAAAGCCTGTTCAAGGGCCTCGCCCGCGCGCTGCGCCAGGCGGTGGAGATCGACCCGCGCAAGGGCGGCGCGATCCCGTCGACCAAGGGGACGCTGGGCGGGGCGGCATGACGCTCGCGCTGATCGATTATGGCGCGGGCAATCTCCGCTCGGTGGAGAATGCGCTGCGGGCGGCGGGCGCGAGCGACATCGTCGTGACCGCCGAGGCCGAGACAGTGGCGGCCGCCGACCGGGTCGTGCTGCCCGGTGTGGGCGCCTTCGCGGCATCGATGCAGGCGCTCGCCGCCATCCCCGGCATGGTCGATGCGCTCAACCGCACCGTTCGTGAGCAGGGCCGCCCCTTTCTCGGCATCTGCGTCGGCATGCAATTGATGGCGGATGCCGGCGAGGAGTTCGGCCGCCATCCGGGGCTCGGCTGGATTCCCGGCACGGTGGCGCGGCTGGAGCCTTCCGACCCGACGGCGCGCGTGCCGCACATGGGCTGGAACGACGTTACCCCGGTCAGGCCGCACCCGCTGATCCCGGCGGGCGAGGCCTATTTCCTCCACAGCTTCGCCTTCGTCGCCGATGATGCGACGGACCTCGCCGCAACCACCCAGCATGGCGGGCAGGTGACGGCGGCGGTCGCGCGCGACAATCTGGTCGGCGTGCAATTCCACCCCGAGAAGAGCCAGGCTTATGGCCTCGCTCTGCTCGCCAACTTTCTCGACTGGAAGCCCTGAATGGCGCTCACCGTATTTCCCGCGATCGACCTCAAGGGCGGCAATGTCGTGCGCCTGGCCGAGGGCGACATGGATCGCGCGACGATCTACGGCAACGATCCCGCAGCGCAGGCGCGTGCCTTCGCCGATGCCGGCGCGGACCATCTTCATGTCGTCGATCTCGACGGCGCCTTTGCCGGTGAGTCGGTCAACGGCCATGCGGTCGAGGCGATCGTCGCCGCCTTTCCCGGCAAGGTGCAGCTCGGTGGCGGCATTCGCGACCGCGCGGCGATCGACCGCTGGCTGGCGCTCGGCGTGTCGCGCGTGGTGATCGGCACCGCCGCGCTGGAGGATCCCGAACTGGTGCGCGAAGCGGCGAAGGCGCTGCCCGGCCGGATCGTGGTGGCGGTCGATGCCAAAGGCGGCATGGTCGCCACGCGCGGCTGGGCCGAGGTCTCCGACGTGCCGGTGGCGGACCTCGCCAACCGCTTCGTCGATGCGGGCGTGGCGGCGGTGCTGTTCACCGACGTCGGCCGCGACGGCCTGCTCAAGGGCTGCAACATCCGCGAGACGATCGCGCTCGCGCGGCGCACGACGCTGCCGGTGATCGCGAGCGGCGGCGTCGCCGGCCTCGTCGACATCGCCGACCTCGTCCGCCACGAAAATGAGGGCATCGAGGGCGTCATCACCGGCCGGGCGCTGTATGACGGCCGGCTCGATCTGGCCGCGGCGCTGCGGGTGGCGCAGTCGTGATCCAGTCCTTCTTTCGTCATCCCAGCGAAAGCTGGGATCTCGCACGGCGGAGCGGCGCGCGTACCTCGGGAGATGCCAGCCTTCGCTGGCATGACGCTGCGAGCCGTTCGCGATGACCGTCCGCGTCCGCGTCATTCCCTGCCTCGACGTCGCCGGCGGGCGCGTGGTGAAGGGCGTGCAGTTCCTCGATCTCGCCGATGCGGGCGATCCGGTCGAGCAGGCCAAGGTCTATGACGCCGCCGGCGCCGACGAGCTGTGCTTCCTCGACATCACCGCGACCCACGAACATCGCGGCACGATCCTCGACGTGGTCGCGCGCACCGCGGCGGTGTGCTTCATGCCGCTGACGGTCGGCGGCGGCGTGCGCTCGGCCAAGGATGCGCGCGCTTTGCTGCTGGCGGGTGCCGACAAGGTGGCGATCAACTCCGCCGCAGTCGCGCGCCCCGAGCTGGCCGCCGAGATCGCCGACCGCTTCGGCGCACAATGCGTCGTCGGCGCGGTCGACGCCAAGGCGGTCGCGCGCGGCCGGTGGGAGATCTTCACCCATGGCGGGCGCCGCGCGACCGGCATCGACGCGATCGCGCATGCAGTGCGACTGGCGGAACTGGGCGCGGGCGAACTGCTCGTCACCAGCATGGACAATGACGGCACCAAGGGCGGCTACGATCTCGCGCTCACCCGCGCCATCGCCGATGCGGTGTCGGTGCCGGTGGTGGCGAGCGGCGGCGTCGGCACGCTGGAGGATATGGTGGCAGGCGTGACCCAGGGCCATGCGAGCGCGGTGCTGGCCGCCTCGATCTTCCATTTCGGCGAGCATACCGTGGCCGAGGCGCACGCCGCGCTCGCCGCCGCCGGCCTGCCGGTGCGGACCGCGGCATGAGCGACACGCTCGCTCGGCTGGAGGCGACGATCGCCGCGCGCAAGGGCGCCGATCCCAGCACCTCCTATGTCGCCAGCCTGTTCGCCAAGGGCCGCCCGCGGATCGCGCGCAAGCTGGGCGAGGAAGCGGTCGAGGCGATCGTCGCCGCGCTGGCCGAGGACAAGGCCGCGCTGACCGGCGAGGCGGCCGATTTGATCTTCCACCTGCTGGTGCTGCTGGCCGAAACGGGCATTCCCCTGGCCGACGTGCTGGCCGAGCTCGACCGGCGCGAGGGCGTATCGGGCATCGCGGAGAAAGCGGCGCGGCCACCCGCCCCCTAGCCGTCATGCCGGCGCACGCCGGCATCTCGTTCGGCGGGGAGCCCGCGCCTGCTTCGAGAGATGCCGGCCCGCGCCGACGTGACGGATTGTAGCGAGGACGAGACGATGGCCGTAGACCCCACCTTACCCTACGACGACACCAACATCTTCGCGCGCATCCTGCGCGGCGAGATTCCCGCCAAGCGCGTCTACGAGGACGACTTCGCCCTCGCCTTCCACGACATCGCGCCGCGCGCGCCGGTCCACATCCTCGTTCTGCCCAAGGGCTCCTATGTGTCGTGGGACGATTTCGCCGCGCGCGGCAGCGAGGCGGAGATTGCCGGCTTCGTCCGCGCGGTTGGCCATGTCGCGCGCGAGCAAGGGCTGGTGACGCCGGGCTATCGCCTGCTCGCCAATATCGGCAGCGACGGCGGGCAGGAGGTCGCCCACCTCCACGTCCACCTGTTCGGCGGTCGCCCGCTCGGGCCGATGCTGGCCGGCTAGAGCCGGGAGGCGCCGGCGCTATTCCGGCGCATGGCACACCGCCTCGACGTTGGTCCCGTCCGGATCGAACACGAACGCGGCGTAATAATCGGGATGATAATAAGGGCGGAGGCCCGGCGGCCCATTGTCGCGCCCGCCCGCCGCCGTCGCCGCCGCATGGAACGCATCGACCTGACCGCGCGCGGATACGGCGAAGGCGATATGCATCCCCGCGCCGCGCGCGCCGCCGCTGCCCAGCCAGAAGCTCGGCTTGCCGCCGGCACCATAGCCGACCCCGTGATAGCCGCCGGTCTGCTCGGGCGTCAGCTCGATGACCGCATCCACGCCGATCGCGCCGAGCGCCGCATCGTAGAACCGGCGGGATACCGCGAAGTCGGACGCGCCAACGCCAATATGATCGATCACGGCAATTCTCCGTATCCGATGATCGGCCATCCTACGCGCCTTTCAGCCGAACTTCATCCGCGTTGCGTGGCCAACGCCAAGCTGGAACATATCACGAACATTTTGCTTGCAAAGTAGGATTTCGCGGGTCAGATGGTCAGGCTCCCACCGTTGCGAGGAGCCCGCCGCCATGATCGCGCCGCTTTGCCCGCCCGCCATATCGTCCCGCCCCCGCTCCGATGCCCGCGCGCGCATCGTCCCGACACCGTCGCCGGTCGATGCCGGGACGGCTCCCCACCCCCGACGTAGTGTCACCTTCGTCACCTTTCGGCGCAGCGGCCCGGTCCGCGATGCACATGGGCGACAGGCATGGCACTCCCCGTCGGCACGCCAGCGCCCGCTATTGCGCAGGCGCGGCAAGGCTGTAGCATCACAGTCATCGTATACGGACGCCGCCGGGCGCCTGCCAAAGGACAGTTCATGCTTTTCGACCGCGTCAAACCGCTCGACGCCATCCTTGCGACCGCCGAGAAAAAGGGGCTGACCCGGTCGCTCGGCGCGTTCCAGCTCACCATGCTCGGCATCGGCGGCGTGATCGGCACCGGCATCTTCGTGCTGACGAGCGAGGCGGCGCAGAAGGCGGGGCCCGGCATGCTGCTGTCGTTCGTCGCCGCGGGCATCGTCTGCGCGGTGGCGGCGCTCTGTTATTCGGAACTGGCGTCGATGGTGCCGGTGTCGGGCTCGGCCTACACCTATACCTACGCGGTGGTGGGCGAGCTGCTGGCGTGGATGGTCGGCTGGTCGCTGATCCTCGAATATGCGCTGGGGGCGAGCGCGGTGTCGGTCGGCTGGTCGAACCATGCGATCGGGCTGCTCAACGCGTCGGGCTATCATTTCCCCGCCGCGATCAGCAATGCCGACGCGCTGATGGCGCATGTGCAGATGGCGTTCGGCTCGCCGCCCAACGCCGATCTGCTCGCCGCGGCGGCGACCGGCGGCTGGATCAACGTCCCCGCGATCGTCATCGCGCTCGTCGCGATGAGCCTGCTGATCGTCGGCACGACCGAGAGTGCGGCGGTGAACGCCGTGCTGGTCGCGATCAAGCTGCTCGCACTCACCGCGTTCTGCATCATCACGCTGCCGGCGATGAAGACCGGCTATTTCACGCCGTTGCTGCCCACCGGCACGATCGGCATGTTCGGCGCCGCCGCTTCGATCTTCTTCGCTTATGTAGGCTTCGACGCGGTCTCGACCGCGGCGGAGGAGACCAAGAATCCGCAGCGCAACGTGCCGATCGGGCTGATCGGCAGTCTCGCCATCTGCACCATCTTCTACCTCGTGGTCGCGTCGGGCGCGATCGGCGCGATCGGCGCGCAGCCGGTGGTCGGCGCGCTGGGGCAGGTGCTGTCGCCGGGATCGGCCGAGATTGCGGGCCGCTGCGCCTCGATCGTCGCCGGCGGCGCGATCGAGCCGCTGGTCTGCTCGCGCGAGGCTTTGGTCCACGTGCTGCAGGTGCTCGGCCATCCCGTGATGGGCTGGCTGGTCGGCCTCGCCGCGGTGCTGGCCCTGCCCTCGGTCGTGCTGATGATGATGTACGGCCAGACGCGCATCTTCTTCACGATGGCGCGCGACGGGTTGCTGCCCGGCCGCCTCGCCGCGATCCACCCGCGCTTCCGCACGCCGCACGTCGTCACCTGGGTGACCGGCATCGCCACCGCGCTGGCGGCGGCGTGCCTGCCGGTCGGCAAGCTCGCCGATTATTCCAATTCGGGCACCCTGTTCGCCTTCGCGATGGTGGCGGTGTCGGTGATGGTGCTGCGCAAGGCCGATCCGACGCGCCACCGCCCGTTCCGCACACCGCTCGTCTGGCTGGTGGCGCCGGTCGCGATCATCGGCTGCCTCGGCCTCTATGCCTCGCTGACGCTCAGCGCGATCCTGGTGCTGCCGGGCTGGGGCGCGGTCGGGCTGCTGGTCTATTTCCTCTACAGCCGCCCGCGCAGCCATGTCGGCCGCGGCGTCGTCGACGTGCCCGAGCCCGAGGCTTATACGGGTACCGAGCCGCCGGTGCCCGCGACGCACTGAGGCGGGGTTACGGGCCGACGCCGCCGCCGCTCGCGCCGAAGATCTGCCCGGTCGTGTAGCTCAGCGCCGGATCGGCGAGCGCGACATAGACCGGGCCGAGCTCGGCAGGCTGGCCCGGCCGCCCCATCGGCGTCGTCTCGCCGAACGCGACGAGCTTCTCCGGCGTCTGGCCGCCGGTCACCTGCAGCGGCGTCCAGAACGGTCCCGGCGCGACGCCGTTGACGCGGATGCCCTTGGGCGCGAGCTGCTTCGCCAGCCCCTTCGTCCAGATCATGATCGCGCCCTTGGTGGCGGCATAATCGAGAATGTTCTCGCCCGGATCATAAGCGTTGACCGAGGTGGTGTTGATGATCGCCGACCCCGGCTGGAGGTGCGGCACCGCCGCCTTGGTGATCCAGAAATTGGCGTAGATGTTGGTCTTGAACGTATCGTCGAAATCCTGATCCTCCATGTCGAGGATCGAGGGGCGGCTGACCTGCCGCGCGGCATTGTTGACGAGAATGTCGAGTCCGCCGAGCTGCGCGACCGCATCGGCGACCAGCTTGCGGCAGAAGGCGGGCGACTTGATGTCGCCGGGCAGCAGCACCGCCTTGCGCCCCGCCGCGCGGATCAGTTGCGCGACCTCGTCGGCGTCGGGCTGCTCGGGCGGCAGATAGCCGATCGCGACGTCGGCACCCTCGCGCGCGAAGGCGATTGCCGCCGCGCGGCCGATGCCGCTGTCACCGCCAGTGACGAGCGCCTTGCGCCCCGTCAGTCGGCCGGAGCCCTTGTAGCTGGTCTCGCCATGATCGGGACGCGGGGACATGCGGCTGGCGAGCCCCGGCCAGGGCTGGCGCTGCTTCTCGAACGGAGGCTTGGGGTAGCCGGCCGATTGCGTGCTGGTCGGCGCGCCCGGCGCGTGCTTCTCCTGCGCCAGCGCCGGTGCGGCGGCCGCTGCGGCGGCAAGGCCCACCGCGACGCCGCCGAAGACGTCGCGGCGCGAGGGGCCGCCTTGTTCGTCCGTCATGTCCCGTAACTCCCGATCGATCGGGTGGGACAACCGGCAGCATCGCCGCCGGTTCAGCTAGGCTGCACAAAAAGCGGTTACGCGTGCGTATCTTAGCCGAGGCGCGCGCGCACCAACTGGTCGAGCTTCGCCTCCGGCCGCGCACCGTAATGCGAGATCACCTCGGCCGCCGCGACCGCGCCCATGACGAGGCAATCGTCGACCGAGCGGCCCTGCACTTGGCCCGCCATGAAGCCGGCGGCGAACAGGTCGCCCGCGCCGGTCGTGTCGACGATCTGCGCGATCGGCTCGGCCGGCACCGAATGCGACGCGCCGTCGACCACCGCGATCGCACCCGCGGCGCCGCGCGTCACGACGAGGCACGGCACCTTCGCCGCGATCGTTGCCACCGCCGCGTCGAAATCGTCGGTCTCGACCAGCGACAGCAGCTCGCCCTCGTTGGCGAACAGAATGTCGATCAGGCCGCCGTCGATCAGCGCGCGGAAATCGGCGCGGTGGCGCGAGATGCAGAAGGCGTCGGACAAAGTGAAGGCGACCGCGCGGCCGGCGGCACGCGCGACCTCGATCGCGGCGCGCATGGCGACGCGCGGCTCCTCGGGATCCCACAGATAGCCTTCGAGGTAGAGGATCTTGGCGCTGGCGATCAGGTCGCGGTCGAGCGCCGAGGCCGGCAGATATTGCGACGCGCCGAGGAAGGTGTTCATCGTCCGCTGCGCATCGGGCGTGACGAGGATCAGGCAGCGCGCGGTCGTCGGTTCGCCCGCGCGCGTTGGGGTATTGAAGGCGATGCCGTTGGCGCGGATGTCGTGCGCGAACACCTCGCCCAACTGATCGTCGGCGACCTGGCCGATGAAGCCGCACTTCGCGCCGAGCGCCGCCATGCCGGCGACGGTGTTCGCCGCCGAGCCGCCGCTGATCTCGCGACCGGGGCCCATGTGGGAATAGAGGATCGCGGCGGTCGATTCGTCGATCAGCCGCATCGAGCCCTTGGGAAGGCCCTCGCTTTCGATGAAGGCGTCGTCGGCCTGGGCGATCACGTCGACGATGGCATTGCCGATCGCGACGATGTCGAGCGTGGCTTCGGTCATGAAAGATACTCTCCGAAAGGCGGTTGAGGCCGCCTAGGGGCAGGCGCACGGCGGCGCAACCGTCCTGCCGCACGTCGCGGCGTGGCCGGGCTTGCGGGCAACGCACCATGGCGCGAAGGAATGGCGATGCGCTCCGCCTTGCTTCTCATTCCCCTGCTGCCTCTCGCTCTTGCCGCCTGTGGCGAGACACCGGTGCGGACGGTCAGCACCGCGCCCGCCCCTGCCCGCGCGGCGCCGCCACCCGCGCTCGGCCTCGAACGGGTGATGGGGCAGGAGGCGTCGACGCTCACCACCTTGTTCGGCGCGCCCGCGCTCGACCTGCGCGAGGGGCCCGCGCGCAAGCTGCAGTTCCGCGGGCCGGCGTGCACTCTCGACGCCTATCTCTACCCGCCGCAGAGCGCGACCGGGCCGGCACGGGTGACGTGGCTCGATGCGCGAACGCCGCAAGGCGGCGATTTCGACCGCGCTTCGTGCATCGCCGCGCTTGTGCGGCGCTGATCGCCCTTGCTATCGGCGCTATCCATGCAGCCCGCTCCCGAAACGTCCCGAGTCGCCACCACCCGCGTCGCCTGTGACGGCGCGACGGACATTCCCGGGGGCACCGCCCTCGGCCATCCGCGCGTCTATCTCGAGATCGACGAGAAGGGCTATGTCGATTGCGGCTATTGCGACCGCCGCTTCATCCTGATCGGCGGGCCTGCCGACGAGGCCGCGTCGGCGCACTGACGGTCGGCCCGGCCGCCTAACCGCGCCGGACCAGCAGCACGCCCGCGACGACCAAGGCCACGCCGCCCAGCTTGGCGGCCGTGATCGGCGCCGTCTTGAGGCCGAGCAGACCGTAATGATCGAGCAGCAAAGCGGCGGCGACCTGGCTCGTCAGCGCGAGCGTGATCGATGCGGCGAGGCCGAGGCGCGGCGCCGCGAACGCGAAGGCCGCGACATAGACCGCGCCGTAGAAGCCGCCGAACCACGCCCAGCCCGGCACGCCGCGCAGCAGCGTCGGCGAGGTCCGGTCGGTCGCCATCCATGCGACCAGCAGCGCCAGCGTGCCGACCGCGAACGAGATCAGGGCGGCGAGCAGCACCGATCCCGAAGCGCGCGCCAGCGTGGCGTTGGTCGGCGGCTGCAGCGCAAGGCACAGCCCCGCCACCAGCACCACCAGGATCGGGATCAGCCGCGCCATCGCCGGGTGCCGTAGCCGAGCCGATCTTCGGCTTCAACGATGCCGGCTCATCCAAAGCCTTATCCCGCGCGCGAACCGTGGCTATATGCGCGCCATGACCATCCTCACCGATCCCCGCCGCTTCCTCTATCGCGATCTGGAGCCGGAGACGGCGATCCGCCTCGCCGCCGATACGCTCAGCGGCTGCGACGACGGTGAACTCTACCTGCAATATATCGCGTCGGAGAGCTTCGGCTTCGACGACGGCCGGCTGAAGACCGCCGACTTCAACACCCAGACCGGCTTCGGCCTGCGCGGGCTGTCGGGCGAGACCACCGCCTTCGCCCACGCGAACGAGATCAGCGAGGCCGCGATCCGCCGCGCCGGCGAGACGATGAGCCTGCTCGATCCGGCCAAGGCCGGCCTCGCGCCGCCGCCGCGCCGCACCAACGCGACGCTCTACACCGGCAACGATCCGCTCTCGGCGATCCCGTTCGCGCGCAAGGTGCGGCTCTGCCAGGAGATCGACGCCGCGGCCCGTTCGCGCGATCCGCGCGTTCAGCAGGTGTCGGTCGGCCTGTCGGGATCGTGGAGCGTGGTCGAGATCGTGCGCCCCGACGGCTTCGTCGCGCACGACGTGCGGCCGCTGGTGCGGCTCAACGTCTCGATCGTGGTCGAGGCGAATGGCCGGCGCGAGAACGGTTTCTTCGGGCTCGGCGGCCGCTATCTCTACGACGATCTGTTCGAGACCCGCACGTGGAGTCGCGCGATCGACGAGGCGCTGGCGCAGGCGATCGTCAATCTCGACAGCGTGCCCGCGCCCGCCGGCGAGATGACCGTGGTGTGCGGCCCGGGCTGGCCCGGCGTGCTGCTGCACGAGGCGGTCGGCCACGGGCTCGAGGGCGACTTCAACCGCAAGGGCACCAGCGCGTTTGCCGGCCGCATCGGCGAGCGGGTGGCGGCGCCCGGCGTGACGGTGGTCGACGACGGATCGATCGCCGACCGGCGCGGCAGCCTAACCATCGACGACGAGGGCACGCCGACCCAGACCAACGTGCTGATCGAGGACGGCATCCTCAAGGGCTATATCCAGGATCGGCTCAACGCCCGGCTGATGGGCGTGGCGCCCACCGGCAACGGGCGGCGCGAGAGCTTCGCGCACGCGCCGATGCCGCGCATGACCAACACCTTCATGCATGGCGGCCGGGACGATCCCGCCGAGATCCTGTCGCGCGTCAAGAATGGCATCTACGCCAAGAGCTTCGGCGGCGGGCAGGTGGATATCACCAGCGGCAAGTTCGTCTTCTCCTGCACCGAGGCCTATCGCATCGAGAACGGCAAATTGGGCGCGCCGATCAAGGGCGCGACGCTGATCGGCGACGGCCCGACCGTGCTGACCAAGGTGCGCGCGATCGGCAACGACATGGCACTCGATGAAGGCGTCGGCATCTGCGGCAAAGGCGGCCAGTCGGTGCCCGCCGGCGTCGGCCAGCCGACTTTGCTGATCGACGGGCTGACCGTGGGCGGCACCGCCGCCTGACGTTCGCGGCGGGGCTGTTAACCCCGTTACACGCCTCTGCCTAAAAAGCGGGCAAGTCTTAGCGGCTGCACAAGGATTGTGCGCTGCGGCGATCAGCCGCGCACGTGTCATCCTCGTGAAACATTTGGCCCGGTTCTTGCTAGTTACCCATTGGGGAAAAGCAGGGAGGCGAAATGAAACTCGTCGTGGCAATAATCAAACCGTTCAAGCTGGACGACGTGCGCGAGGCGCTGTCGACGCTTGGCGTGCAGGGCATGACCGTGACCGAAGTGAAGGGCTTCGGTCGCCAAAAGGGGCAGACCGAAATCTACCGCGGTGCCGAATACAGCACCAACATGGTCCCGAAGATCAAGGTGGAGGTCGCCTGCAGCACCGAGCTGACGCCGCGCGTGGTCGAGGCGATCCAGCAATCCGCGAACACCGGCGCGATCGGCGACGGCAAGATCTTCGTGCTCGATCTCGGCCAGGTGGTGCGCATCCGCACTGGCGAGACCGACGACACCGCGCTGTGAGCAAGGGGGGAAACATGAAGCTTTCGACCAAGGTCCTGACCGGGCTGGGGATGGCGGGCGTGGCCCTGCTGATGTCCCACCCCGCGCTGGCGCAGACGCCGGCAGCCGCCAGTCCGATCCCGCCCGCGACGGTCAACAAGGGCGACAATACGTGGATGCTCGTCTCCACGCTCCTCGTTCTGATGATGTCGATCCCCGGCCTCGCATTGTTCTATGGCGGCCTCGTCCGCAGCAAGAACATGCTGTCGGTGCTGACGCAGGTGCTGATGATCGTCTGCATGGTCGGCGTGATCTGGGTGTGCTGGGGCTATTCCGAGGCGTTCACCGTCGGCAATCCGTTCGTCGGCAACCCGTTCACCAAGCTGTTCCTGAAGGGCGTCGACGCCAACGCGCAGGCCGCCACCTTCTCGAACGGAGTGTACATCCCGGAACTGACCTTCGTGCTGTTCCAGATGACCTTCGCGATGATCACCCCGGCGCTGTTCATCGGATCGGTGGCGGAGCGGATCAAATTCTCGCCGCTGATGCTGTTCGTGGCCTTGTGGGTGACCCTGGTCTATTTCCCGATCGCGCACATGGTGTGGTGCTGGGACGGGCCGGACGCCTTCGCCGCCGCTGCGCTGAAGGGTCAGGCCGCGCTGGACGCCGTATCCGCCGAATCGGGCTTCCTGTTCAACAAGGGCGCGCTCGATTTCGCCGGCGGTACCGTCGTCCACATCAACGCCGGCATCACCGGCCTCGTGATGTGCATCATGCTGGGCAAGCGCCTCGGCTACCCGCACGAGCCGATGCCGCCACACTCGCTGACCATGACCATGATCGGCGCGTCGCTGCTGTGGGTGGGCTGGTTCGGCTTCAACGCCGGCTCCAACCTCGAAGCCTCGTCGATCGCCTCGGTCGCGTTCATGAACACGATGATCGCCACCGCCGCCGCCGGCATGAGCTGGCTGATCACGGAGCAGATCGTGAAGGGCAAGCCGTCGCTGCTCGGCGCCGCGTCCGGCGTCGTCGCCGGCCTCGTCGCGGTGACGCCCGCCTCGGGTTTCGCCGGCACGATGGGCTCGGTGATCCTCGGCCTGATGGTCTCGCCGATCTGCTTCTTCTTCGTCGCGGTGGTGAAGAGCAAGTTCGGCTATGACGACAGCCTCGACGTGTTCGGCGTGCACTGCATCGGCGGCATCACCGGCGCGATCATGACCGGCGTGCTCGACAGCCCCGCGCTCGGCGGCCAGGGCATCGCCGACTACACGACCAAGCCGGGCACGATGGTTGCGGGCACCTACTCGATGGGCGCGCAGGTGCTCACCCAGTGCGAGGGCGTGTTGCTGACCCTCGTCTGGTCGGGCGTCGGTGCGGCCGTCCTGTTCTTCGTCATCGACAAGGTGTGGGGCTTCCGGGTCTCGCCCGAGGTCGAGCATGAAGGCCTCGACATCGCCGAGCATGGCGAGCGCGCCTACCACTATTGACCGGATCGGGAGGGGCCCCGGCCCCTCCCTCACGATGTTCCTCCTGCGAACGACCTGGCCGGCGGGGCAACCCGCCGGCTTCTTTCGTTCAGGCCGCTCGCTCAGGCCAGCGCGTCGACGTCGAGGATCAGCGCGATGCGATTGCCGCGCACGATGGCGGCGCCGATCGTTCCCGGCGGCGGCGCGAGCCCGCCCGCGAAGGGCAGCGCCACGATCTGGCGCTGATCGCTGATCGCATCGACCATCAGCGCGATCTCGCGTCCGCCGGCATGCGCGACGATCACGACCGCCGCCAGCGGATCGGCGCACCAGCCGGGCAGCCCCAGCCGCGCGCCGAGCATCACCACCGGCACATGCCGCCCGCGGAAACGCAGCAGCAGCCGATCGGGGCCGAAGCGGTCGATCAGTTCGGGCGTCGGCTGGAGCGCCTCGATCATATGCTGGACGGGCAGCGCGTAACTCGCGCCGCCCAACTCGACGATGATCGCGTCGACCAGCGAGCGCGTGCGCGGCAGGACCAGCGCGAGCGCGTCCCCGTCGAGCTCGATCCGGCCCCCGGCGCCGCGCGCCGCCACGGCCAGCGCGTCATGCGCGCCCCCCGTCGGTGCGGGCGCGAGGATCAGGCGAACGAAGCCGCCTTCCGCCCGTGCGCCGTGCACGGTCGAGCCCGCGGCGCGCACCGCCGCCAGCGCCGGTGCGATCGCCTCGCCCACCGCCCGCTCGATCTCGATCGCGCCGCCTGCGGGCAGCGCGCCGACGAGCGTTTCGAGCGGCGCCAGCCGCACCGCCAGCATCGCATCCTGCAGCGCCGCGGCGAGCCGCTCGACATCGGCGATCTCGGTGGCAAGCGGCCCGCGCTGATTGCCGAGCCGGTCGATCAGGTTGGCCTGCGCGACGGTCAGTTCGGCGATGATCGCGGCAAGCTGCTCCAGCCGTTCGGGCACGACCGGCACGGTGACGTGCGCCACGGGATCGGCCGTCGCCGGAGCTACAATCGGCGCGTCGTCCGCATCGAGCAGCGCGCAATCGGCGAACGGCGCGAACAATGCGGCGCGCTCCGCCTCGCTCATCGCGTCGGGCAGGCGCAGATCGAACGCGATCGCCAGATTGTCGGGCGTGGGCAATGCCGCCGGCAGGACGGCGGCAATCGCCGCGCCCGCCGCACGCAGCGCGCCCAGCAATTCGAGCGGCTCGCGCCCGAAATCGAGCGCCGCGTCGCTGAAGCGCAATCGCGAAGGGGCGTCGATCGCCGCCTTGACATCGCCGAGCAAAGCCGCCCCGAGCCCGGCATCGCGGATCCGCTCTGCCGTGGCGTCGCCGATCTCGACCAGCCGCACCAGCCCGCGCGCCTGCGCGACCGCGAGCCATTGCAGCGCCGCCAGCCCGACCGCCTCGACCCGCGCCGCCGACAGGGTGACGCACGCGCCCTCGACGAGCAGGCGCGGCAGGCGAAGTGCCGCCAGCGTGTCGAGCTGCGCGGGCAGATCGACCGACGCGTTCATGGGCGGGCCGACGCGATCAATAGCCCATCAGCGCGAGCACCTCGCGCCGCGAGCGCTCGTCGTCGCGGAATACGCCCATCATCCGGCTGGTGGTCATGCCGACGCCGTGGGTGCGCACGCCGCGCCCGGTCATGCAGCCATGCTGCGCCTCGATCACCACCGCGACGCCGATCGGATCGAGCCGCTCCCAGATGCAGTCGGCCACCTGCGCGGTCAGCCGCTCCTGCACCTGCAGCCGCTGCGCGAAGCCGTGCAGCACGCGCGCCAGCTTGGAGATGCCGACCACCTTGTCGCGCGGCAGATAGGCGATCGCCGCCTTGCCGACGATCGGCGCCATGTGATGCTCGCAATGCGACTGGAACGGTATGTCCTTCAGCAGCACGATCTCGTCATAGCCGCCCACCTCCTCGAAGGTGCGCGAAAGATGGTGCGCCGGATCCTCGAGATAGCCCTGGCAATATTCCTTCCACGCGCGCGCGACGCGCTTCGGCGTGTCGAGCAGCCCCTCGCGCGTCGGATCGTCGCCGGCCCAGCGGATCAGCGTGCGGATCGCATCGGCCACCTCGGCCGGCACCGCCGGCCTGGGATCGAAGGGCTCGGGTTCGCTCGTTCCGCTCATGTCGTTCCGCTAGGCGCGTGCGATCGCGCGGGCAAGGATCAGCGCTGGACGACGCCGTCCTTCACCACCAGCCGCACCGCGCGGACGGCGGCAACGTCGCGCGTCGGATCGCCCGCCACCGCCACCAGATCGGCGACGAGCCCCGGTCGGATCGCGCCAACCTTGTCGTCGATGTGGAAGGCGTGGGCATTGCCCGACGTGGCGGCGCGCAGCACGTCCAGCGCCGACATGCCGTCGGCCTGCATCAGCTCCATCTCGCGCGCATTGGTGCCGTGCGCGAACACGCCGACATCGCCGCCCACGCACATCGGCACATGCGCCGCCAGCGCGAGCGCGAAGGCGGCGCGCGACTGGCGCACCGCTTCGGGAGCCGGCTCCTGCCCTTGCCAGCCGCGATAATGCGCGACCGCGTCGCTCGCCGCGAGCGTCGGGCAATAAGCGATCCCCTTGGCGGCCATTGCGCGGAAAATGGCGGGGGTGCCGCCATAGCCGTGCTCGATCGTGTCGACGCCCGCCGCCACCGCGCGCGTCATGCCCTCGGCCGTGCTGGAATGGACCGCGACGGTGCGCCCGGCATCGTGCGCTGCGCGGGTGCCCGCTGCGAGTTCCTCGGCGCTGAAGGTCGCGCGACTGGGCTCGCCCGGCCCCCAGCGATAATCGGCGTAGAGCTTCACCACATCGGCGCCCGCGGCGATCTGGCGGCGGACCGCGGCGACGACGCCGTCGACCCCGCTCGCCTCCTCGGCGCCCTGCGGCACCGCCACGCCCGGCTCGAACCCCTTGGGGCCATAGGCGCCGAGCGCGACGATCGCGCGCGTCGCCACCAGCATGCGCGGGCCGGGCACGATGCCCTGCCGGATCGCATCGCGCAGGCCGACATCGGCATAGCCTGCGCCCTCGGTGCCGAGATCGCGCTCGGTGGTGAAGCCCGCCATCAGGGTCGCATGCGCCGCCGCGACAGCACGCGCGGTGCGCAGCGCCAGCGCCTCGTGCAGCACCTGATCGTCCCACGGCGTCTCGTTATAGGGATGGAGGAAGAGGTGGCCGTGCCCCTCGATCATGCCGGGGATCAATGTATCGCCGGGCAGCGCCACCACCTCAGCACCGGCGGGTGCCGCGAGATCGGGCCCGGCGGCGACAATCTTGCCGTCCGCCACCAGCACCTGCCAGCCGGGATGGACCGCCTGCCCGTCGAACACGCGATCGGGCTTGAGCAGCATCGGCGCGGCAGCGGATGCGAGCCCCGGCAGAAGCAACAACAATCCTGCGATCCATCGACGCATCATCTTCCCCCCGTCATCCCGGCGCAGGCCGGGATCCAGCTTGCGCACGCCTTGCGCCTGATGCCTTAATGATCGGCGCCGGACTGGATCCCGGCCTACGCCGGGATGACGATAGTGGTAAAGTGCCTGCCCTTTCTGCTGCTTGCGCTCGGCGCGCCCGCATCGGCGCAGATGCCACGCTGGCAGGCCGAGGCGGCGCGCGTGACGATCACGCGCGACGATTGGGGCATCGCGCATGTCCGCGGCCGCAGCGACGCCGATGCCGTGTTCGGCGCGATCTATGCGCAGGCCGAGGACGATTTCCCGCGGATCGAGGCCAATTATCTCGCCGCACTCGGCCGCACCGCCGAGGCCGAGGGCGAGGAAGCGATCTGGCGCGACCTGCGCCAGCGATTGTGGATCGACCCCATCGACCTGCAGGCGCGCTATCGCGCCAGCCCGGCATGGCTGCGCGGGTTGATGGATGCGTGGGCCGACGGGCTCAATTTCTACCTCGCCACGCACCCCGCCACGAAGCCGAAGGTGCTGACGCATTTCGAGCCGTGGATGGCCTTGTCCTTCACCGAGGGCAGCATCGGCGGCGATATCGAACGCGCCGACCTCGGCAAGCTCGCCGCTTTCTACGGCGGCACCGCGCCGAAGCTCGCGCTCGCCGCCGATGCGCGCCGGCTGGAGGAGCCGACCGGATCGAACGGCATCGCGATCGGCCCGAAGAAATCGGCCGACGGCCACGCGTTGCTGTGGATCAACCCGCACACCAGCTTCTTCTTCCGCTCCGAGCTGGAGATGCGCAGCGACGCCGGGCTGCACGCCTACGGCGCGTCGACGTGGGGGCAATTCTTCCTCTACCAGGGCTTCAACGAGCGGCTCGGCTGGATGCACACGTCGAGCGGCGTCGATGCGGTCGACGAATTCGCCGAGACGGTGGCGGGCGACCGCTATCGCGACGGCGCGACGTGGCGCCCGATCATGCGCCGCAGCGTGACGATCCGTTTCCGCCGGCCCGACGGCACGCTGGGCGTGCGCAGCGTCCAGACGCTCGCGACGCGCCACGGCCCGATCGTGCGCGCCGACGGGGCGAAATGGATCGCGCTCGCGCTGATGAACAAGCCGGTGCCGGCGCTAGAACAGAGCTGGCTGCGCACCAAAGCGCGCGATTATGCGAGCTATCTGAAGGTCGCCGCGCTGCAGGCCAATTCGTCGAACAACACCATCTATGCCGATGCCGACGGCCACATCGCCTATCTCCACCCGCAGTTCGTGCCGAAGCGTGCCGACCGCTTCGACTATCGCGCCCCGGTCGACGGCGCCGATCCGGCGACCGGATGGCAGGGTCTGACCCCGCTCGATCAGCTGCCGCAGCTGAAGGATCCGGCGACCGGATGGCTCTACAACAGCAATGACTGGCCGTGGATGGCTGCCGGCCCGATGAGCCAGCACGCCGCCGATTTCCCGCGCTACATGGATCAAATCGGCCCGAACCCGCGCGGAAGCCACGCGCTGGAGCTGCTGAGCAATGCCAGCGCGCTGACGCCCCGCACGCTGACCGCACTCGCCTTCGACCCGCATTTGCCCGCGTTCGAGCCGATCCTGTTCAAGCTGTTCGCCGCCTATGACGCGCTGCCGGCAGGCGATCCGCGCCGCGCCGCGCTCGCCGAACCGATCGCGCTGCTGCGCCCGTGGGACAAAAGGTGGGCGGCCGATTCGGAGCCGACCAGCCTTGCTGTCTTCTTCGGCGACGCCTTGTGGGCCGTAGCGGACCCACGCGCCAAGGCGGCGCGTAAGCCCGGCTGGGACTGGATCGCGCAAGATGCGAGCGCCGATCAATTCCTCAAGGCGCTCGCCGACGGGGCGGAGCGGCTACGCGGCGACTGGGGCTCGCTCCATGTGGCGTGGGGCCGGATCAACCGCTTCCAGCGGGTGAGCGCGGCGATCCAGCCGACCTTCTCCGACGCGCAACCGAGCATCCCGGTGCCGTTCACCTCGTCGCGCTGGGGCTCGCTCGCCTCATTCGGCGCGAAGCAATATCCGGGCACGAAGAGCTGGTACGGCACGAGCGGCAACAGCTTCGTCGCGGTGGTCGACTTCGGGCCGAAGGTGCACGCCTGGGCGGTGTCGGCGGGCGGCGAGAGCGGTGACCCCGCCTCGCCCCACTTCGCCGACCAGGCGACACGTTATGCGACGGGCAACCTGAGGCAGGTCTATTTCTGGCCGGAGGAATTGGCCGGCCATATCGAGCGAAGCTATCGTCCGGGTGTTATCAGGCCCACAAATTAATACGCAACGTCACCCCGGACTTGTTCCGGGGTCCACTGGGCGGCGATCGCTCGGCACCGGCTGCGAGCGGTGGGCTGCATCTCGCCGTGGACCCCGGAACAAGTCCGGGGTGACAGGGATGGGGACCGATCGGCGAAAGCCGACACGACCGAGGAGCAACATCATGCCCAAGATCGACCTCGCCGCCGTCCCTGTCCGCGAGGGCGCGGGCTATCCGCCGCCGTTCGACGCACCTTGTGCTGGCCGCACGCGACGGCGGCTCGGCAATGCCGGCGGCCTCGGCGATTTCGGCGTGAACCTGATGACACTGCCGCCCGGCGGCTGGTCGAGCCAGCGCCACTGGCACAGCCACGAGGACGAGTTCGTCTACGTCCTCGCGGGCGAACTCGTTCTGGTCGAGGATGCCGGCGAGACGATGCTGCGCCCCGGCGACTGTGCCGCCTTCCCGAAGAACAGCGGCGACGGCCACCATCTCGTCAATCGCGGCACGGCGGACGCGGTCTATCTGGAGGTGGGGTCGCGCCAGCCGGACGACCTCACCACCTGTTCCGACATCGACATGATGAGCGCCAACGCCGACGGCCGCTTCGTCCACAAGGACGGAACGGCCTACGACTAATCCGCGCCTCAGCCGAACGGGTGATCGATATCGGTCGGCGGCGTGGTGAAGAACACCGGGCCGGCGTCGGTCAGGTGCCAGCAATCCTCCAGCCGCACGCCGAACTTGCCCGGCAAATAGAGGCCCGGCTCGTCGGAGAAGCACATGCCGGCCGCCAGCGGCATCATCTCGCCGTGGACGAGGTTGACCGGCTCGTGCCCGTCGAGGCCGATGCCGTGGCCGGTGCGGTGCGACATTCCGGGCAGCTTGTAGCCCGGCCCGAACCCCTTCGAGGTGTAGAAACCGCGCACCACGTCATCGATATGGCCGGCGGGGACGCCCACCTTCGCGGTCTTCATCACCAGCTGCTGGCCGGCCGCGACCGTATCGAACACGCGCCGAACCTCGTCCGGCGCCTTGCCCGGCACCCACGTGCGCGAGATGTCCGACGAATAACCCTGCACGGTGCAGCCGCTGTCGATCAGGATCACCTGGCCGTCGCGCACGCGCTGCGGCTTGTGGCTGCCATGCGGGTAAGCGGCGGATTCGCCGAGCAGCACGAGCGCACCGTCGGACTTGCCGCCGAGCTTCTGGGTGGCGGCATCGATCATCGCGCTGAGCTCGGCCGGTGCCATGCCGTCGCGCGTATGCTGCCAGGTCCACTTGATCGCGGCGAGGGTGATGTCATTCGCGGTCTGCATCAGCGCGATCTCGGCCGGCGTCTTGATCATGCGGCAGCCGCGCACCACCGGATTGGCCGACACCATCTTCACCTGCGGCAGCAGGTGGGCGAGGCCGTCGCTCGCGAAGAAGCGCACCGTCTCCTCGATGCCGATATTGCCGGTGGCGGCGCCGCGATCGCGCAGCGCGCCGGCGACCACCGCGATCGGGCTCTCATCCTCCTGCCACACGCGTACCTCGGCGGGGATGGCGAGCGTCTCCTTGATCGACGGCGCCTCGAAGAACGGCGTGATGATCACCGCTTCGCCCTTGGCCGGGATCACCGCGGCGGTCAGCCGCTCGCTGCGCCGCCACTCGACACCGGTGAAATAGATCATCGACGAGCCGGGCTCGACCAGCAGCGCGCTGATGCCGTTGGCGCGCATCAATTTCTGCGCGCGTTCGATCCGCCGCGCGCGCTCGTCGGCGCTGATCGGGCGGACATTGCCGGTCATCGACGACAGGTCGCTCGTGTCGATCTCGGCGGCGAGCGCGGCGCGCATCGGCAGCAAGGCCGCGCCCCCAAGCGCCAGTGCGCCCCCCAACATGCGGCGACGATCGATCATGCGCATCCCCTTTTCGTATACGGACACGCTGTCGTAACGAGCCACCAGCGCACCAACAAGGCGTGACGTACGCGTCATGTTTCAGTCGTTACGGGCGCCGATGCACGATTGGAACGTGCTGCAACATCGCGACACACGGCCGCAAGACAAGCATCACAGACGGCCGGCATCTCCGCCCATCAGAGGATGCCGAATGCGTCTGTTACTCGCCGCCACCTGCCTGACCCCCGCCGCCATGCTGATGGCGGGGCAGGCACGCGCGGACACCAGCGTGAGCGGCTCCTCCAACGTCGCCACCGCCACGGTCGCCAGCGGCGCGGCCGACAACGTCACGGTCGCCAGCGGCGCCACGCTCTCGCCGGCATCCGGCACCGCGGTCACGATCAACAGCAACAACACCATCACCAACGCCGGCACGATCAGCTTTTCGGGCATCGACAACACCACCGCGATCGGCGGCGGGGGCGGCTTCGCCTCGTCGATCGCCAACAGCGGCACGATCACGGTCGACGAGACCTTCGTCGCCGTCGATACGACGAGCGACGGCCTGGTCGACGCGCCGTTCGCGCAGGGCACCGGGCGCTACGGCATCCACCTGACCGGCAGCGGCGCCTTCACCGGCACCGTCAACAACAGCGGCACGATCACGGTCAAGGGCAACAATTCGGGCGGCATCCAGTCCGACGTCGCGATCGTCGGCAGCGTCGTCAGCACCGGCGCGATCACCGTGACCGGCGACAACAGCTACGGCATCAAGCTCGGCGCGGTCAGCGGCAACGTCGTCGTCACCGGTGCCACCGCCGTCACCGGCCAGAATTCGACCGCAATGTCGCTCGGCGGCGATATCGGCGGGAAGGTGGTGATCCACGGCTCGCTCACCGCCACCGGCTATACCGCGACGACGCTGCCCGCCTCGACCGTCACGCTGGTCGCCAACGATCTGCTGCAGGGCGGACCGGCGCTGTCGATCGGCGGCAATATCGCGGGCGGCGTGCTGCTTGCGGTCGCGCCGACCACCACCACCGACACCACCACCGATGCCGACGGCGACGGCATCGTCGATTCGAGCGAAGGCACGGCGGTGCTCGACAGCTACGGCACCGCGCCGGCGCTGACGATCGGCTCGGCCAGCAACGCGATCACGATCGGCACCACCGGCAGCGGCACCGCCGGCCTCGTCAACAACGGCACGATCTTCGCCAACGGGGTCTATGCCGGCTATGCCGCGACGGCGGTGCAGATCGCCGGCCAGGGCCAGACGGTGACCATCGCCAATGGCATCACCAACACCGGCAGCATCACCGCCACGGCGGATGCGGCGGACGCCACCGCGATCCATCTCGCAAGCGGCGCAATCGTCCCCTCGCTCACCAACAGCGGCACGATCGGCGCGACCTCGACCACCGCCGACGGGGGCACCGCCACCGCGATCCTGATCGACGTGGGCGCCAGCCTTTCGGCCATCACCAACAGCGCCACGATCAGCGCGGTGCCCGCGAACAGCGGCGGGCCGGCCTATGCGATCCGCGATCTGTCGGGCACGCTCAGCTCGGTCACCAATACCGGCTTCGTCATCTCGGGCAGCGTCGCGGGATCGCCCGCGATCGACGCCAGCGCCAACACCACCGGCTTCACCTATACGCAGGCGCTCGCCAGCTCGACCGCGACCGCCCCCTATATCGTCGGTGCGATCCTCTCCGGCAGCGGCAACGACCAGATCCTGGCATCGGCCGGCACGCTCACGTCGAACATCTCGACCGGCGCCGGCAACGACACGGTCGCGCTGAGCGGCACCGCCGCGCTGACCGGAGCCGCGACCTTCGGCAACGGCAATGACAGCCTGACGCTCGCCGACACAGCTGCCTTCACCGGCACCGCCACGTTCGGCACCGGTGCCGACGTGCTGACGATCGGCAGCGGCACGACCTTCAGCGGATCGATCGTCACATCTGCGTCCAATCTGGCGGTCGCGGTCAATGGCGGCACGCTCTCGCTCACCGGATCGGGGACGACCCGGCTGGCGAGCCTGTCGGCGAGCGGCGGCACGATCGGCTTCAACATCAACCCCAGCACGGGCGCGTACACCCAGCTCAACGTGGCCGGTGCCACCACCTTTACCGGCGCGACGACGATCAAGGTTTCGCTGGCGAGCCTGCCGGTCGCGGCCAGCACCAGCTACACCGTCATCCAGAGCGGCACGCTCTCGGGCAGCAGCAACCTCAACCTGTCGATCAGTACGCTGCCCTATCTGCTGACCGGCTCGCTCGCCGCCAGCGACAGCTCGGGCACCGTCGCGATCGACATCATGCGCAAGACGGCGGCAGCGCTCGGCCTCACCCGGTCGGAAGCGGCGGCCTACAATGCCGTCTATGCCGACATCGCCGGCAACAGCCAGTTGTCGAGCCTGTTCCTGAGTTTCGGCGACCGCGATTCGCTGCTTCTGCGCTATCGCCAGATGCTGCCCGATCATGCCGGCGGCGTGTTCGACGTGCTGAGCCAGGGCGTGCGCAACCTCGCGCCGTCGGAGAATGTGACGCCGTGGGCGAAGCTCGGCGGGCTCAGCCTGTGGGCGCAGCAGGGCTATTGGAACGCGACGCAGGATTCGGTGAACACCCCCGGCTACACCAGCATGGGCTGGGGCCTGACGGCGGGCGGCGACGTCGCGATCGGGTCGTTCGGGCGCGTCGGCCTGAGCGTCGGCTACATCTTCGGCGACACCACCGACGCCAGCCACACCGCCGTCACCTCGAACGATTTCCAGGGCGGCCTCTACTGGCTGGGCGACTGGGGCGGGTTCCATCTCTCGGCGTCGGGTAGCGCCGGCTATGTGCGCAACACCGGCAAGCGCTATCTCACCAGCAACGACGTCAACAATCCGACGCTGTTCACCAGCGTCGGCAAGTGGAACGGCCTGCTGATCTCCGGCATCGGCAAGGCGAGCTACGAGGCCAAGCTCGGGCATTTCTTCCTGCGCCCGACCGGCACGGTCAGCTACATCAAGCTGCACGAGGACGGTCATGGCGACAGCGGCGGCGGCTCCGCCTTCGATCTGATCGTCAACGCACGCAACAGCGACGAGCTGGCGGCGACCGGCACGGTCGCGGCGGGCATTCAGTGGGGCGGCAACGGCGATATCGAGGCGGCGACCGTGCGGCTGGAGCTGGAGGGCGGACGCCGCCAGATCGTCGGCGGCACGATCGGCTCGACCACGGCGCATTTCGCCGACGGCGCGAGCTTCACCCTGCTGCCCGAGGATCGCGACAGCGGCTATGTCGGCACGGCACGCGTCTCGGTCGGCAACGGAAATTTCCGCTTCGTCGGGTCGGCCTCGACCGAAACGCGCAGCGGCTATCACACGATCGTGGGGCGGATCGGCCTGCGCGGCACCTTCTAGGCGGTCATAGCGATCGAGTTGACGTCGAGATCCAGGGTCTCGGCGCCGAACTGTTCAGCGGGCGAGGTGCGATCCCCCGGGGATGCGCATCAGCTCGTTCCACACCGACGTCCAGTGGCGCAGATCGCTCAGGCTCACGTCGGCCGTGCCGGCGGCGATATGCCGCCGCGCCTCTGCGACCGCGCGCTCGCCCAGACGCCCACGCAAGCCGCGCGCATCGATCATCGCCGCAACGCGCGGAAACCAGCGACGAAGCAGATCGGTCATGCGGCGAGCTCCAGCAGACGGTCGAGGACGAACCCAAGCACACAGGCAAGCAGCACCGCACTGCCCACCAGGGCCAACGTCGCGCGGCGTTGCCGCGACGTGTCATATGCGTGCTTCATTCCTGCTCCTCGTGAAGGAGACTGTGTCACGCCGCCGAGTCCACAGCGCCGCGGATAAAAGTTGCGACGAAAGGTGGCGATCCGTGGCGGAGGCCGATAGGGAGGGGCATCCCTCGTTCCCAGCCCGCAGCCGGAGAAGCCCCATGACGCACGCCATGACGGAGCGGCGTACCGACGCGCCCACGGCGTCGCCCAACATCGTCCATGCCGCGCTGGCGGTGGGTGGCTTCGCGATCGGCACGACCGAATTCGCGACGATGAGCCTGCTGCCCTATTTCGCGACCGACCTGCATATCGACGCGCCGACCGCCGGCCACGTCATCAGCGCCTATGCGCTGGGCGTGGTGGTGGGCGCGCCGCTGATCGCGGTGATGGCGGCGAAGATGGCGCGACGGACGCTGCTGATCGGGCTGATGCTGCTGTTCGCGCTGGGCAACGGCCTGTCGGGTATCGCGCCGACCTATGGCTGGATGCTGGCGTTCCGCTTCCTGAGCGGGCTCCCGCACGGCGCCTATTTCGGCATCGCCTCGCTGGTCGCCGCGTCGCTCGTGCCGCCGGGCAAGCGCTCGCAGGCGGTGGCGCGGGTGATGCTGGGACTTACCGTCGCGACCATCATCGGCGTGCCCGTCGCCAATGCGATCGGCCGCGCGATCGGCTGGCGCTGGTGCTTCGGGCTGGTGACGGCGCTGGCGTTGCTCACCGCGTTGCTGGTCGCTTTGTTCGCGCCGCGCGACAATGCGCCGGCGGGCAACAGCGCGCTGGCCGAGCTCGCCGCGCTGCGCCGCCTGCAGGTTTGGCTGGCGCTGGGCACCGGCGCGATCGGCTTCGGCGGCCTGTTCGCGGTTTACACCTACCTGGCCGACACGATGCACGCGGTGACCCACGCATCCGCCGGCGCGGTTCCGTTCGCGCTTGCCGCTTTCGGTGTCGGCGCCACGATCGGAAGCCTCGTCGTACCGCGCTTCGCCGATCGCGCGCTGAAGCCGACCGCCGCCGGCCTGCTGATCTGGTCGGCGATCGTGCTGTCGCTGTGGCCGCTGGCCGCCCAGCATCTGTGGAGCGTCATCGTCGAGTTGTTCGCGATCGGCCTTGGCACCGCGCTGGGCATCGTCCTCCAGACCCGGCTGATGGACGTGGCCGACCACGCGCAGGGGCTCGCCGCCGCGCTCAACCATTCGGCGTTCAACACCGCCAATGCACTCGGGCCGGCGCTCGGCGGCGCGGCGATCGCGGCCGGCTATGGCTGGACCTCGACCGGCTGGGTCGGCGCGATGCTGGCGATCGGCGGCCTGGTCATCTGGATCGTATCGATCGTGACATCGCGGGCGACGCAGCGATAAGCATGGGAACATGAGCTTTTTCGAGAGCCTGCTCGCGCTCCTGCTCGCGGCGATCGTGCTGCTGCAGGCGTCGCGCCGGCTGTCGCTACCCTATCCGGCGATGCTCGCTGCTGCCGGCGTCGGTCTCGCTCTGATCCCCGGCGCGCCGTCGATCGGCATCGATCCCAAGACCGCGCTGGCTTTGTTCATCGCTCCGGCGCTCGTCGATGCGGCCTTCGACTTCCCGATCGGCGCGGTGCGCAAGCTGTGGCGGCCGTTGGTCGCGCTGGCGGTGGTGGCGGTGGTGCTGACGGCCGCGTGCGTCGCCTGGATCGGGGTCGCGGTGGCAGGATTGCCGCTCTACGCCGCGATCGCGCTCGGCGGCACCGTCGCGCCGCCGGACGCGGCTGCCGCGAATGCGGTGCTGCGCACCGTGCGGCTGCCGCGTGGAACGATGGCGGTGCTGAGGGGCGAGAGCCTGCTCAACGACGCGATGGCGCTGTTGCTGTTCGGCGCGGCGGTGGCGGTGCAGGAACATGGCGGCATCGACGGCCATATCGCGCTGCGCCTTGGCTTCGAGGCACCCGGCGGCGTGCTGCTCGGCGTCGGGATCGCGTGGCTGTCACGGCGGCTGATGCGCTTCACCACCGGAACCCTGGGCGGCAACCTGCTGGAATTCGTGGTCGCGTTCGGGGCGTGGATTGTGGCCGACCGGCTCGGCCTGTCGGCGGTCTTGTGCGTGGTCGCCTTCGCGATGACGATCGCCCGCGGCGCCGGGCTGAGCCAGCCGCCGCGCATGCGGGTCCATTCGTTCGCGGTGTGGACCTCGGTCGTGTTCCTGCTCGACGTGCTCGCCTTCCTGCTGATGGGAATGCAGGCGCGCACCATCATCGGCGGCATGAGCCCCGACCGGCTGATCGAGGCGGCGCGCTTCGCCGGGCTGGTGATCGCTGCAGTGATCTCGGTGCGGCTCGGCTGGGTCATCGTCTACAACCGGCTGGCGCATCGCTTCGCATTGTTGCGCGGCGATTATGCGCCGGTCTCGCTCCGCCACGGCCTGCTGGTGGGCTGGTGCGGGATGCGCGGACTGGTGACGCTGGCGACCGCCTTCGCGCTGCCGGCCGCCTTCCCGCAGCGCGACCTGATCGTGCTCGCAGCGTTCGGCGTCGTGCTCGCGACCCTCGTCGTGCAGGGGCTGACGCTGGGGCCGCTGATCCGGCTCGTGAAGCTCGACGGCGACGACGGGCTCGGCCGCGAGGTGGATGCGGCGCGGGTCGATCTCGCCGGCGCCGCGCTGACCGCGCTGGAGGGCGAACATAGCGTCGAGGCCGACCATCTCCGCCACGTCTATACGATCGCGCAATGTGCCGTTTCCGATCCGCCGCGTCCGCGCGCGATGGACAATCGCCGCCGCATCGCGCTCGGCGTGGTGCGCCGCCAGCGCGAGCGGCTGGAGGAACTGCGCAACGAGGATCGCGTGGGTGCCGATGCCTTCCTGATGCTGCAGGAAGAGCTCGACTGGAAAGAATTGTCGCTCAGCAGCGAGGATGATCGCCAGATCGACGAGACCTGATACGCAAAGGGCCCGGCCTTGCGGCCGAGCCCTCGCGTCGATCCGATCGCTTGAGCGACGGGATCAATAGGTGCCGGAGAAGCTCCGGTTGAGATTGCGGTTGCCGCTCTGCTCGTCATTCTGCCAGCCGAACGCATCGCGGCCCTGCTCGCGCCACTGCTGCTTGGCCTGATCGGCGGTCTTGTTGAGCGTCACCTTGTCGTCCACGCTTGCCACCCACGACGAAGGGATGACGTGGTGGTGGCCGCCCGCGTCCTTGTCGGACTTGGTCAGTTCGATCCGGTCGCCACGGACATGATCGACCTTGCCAACATGCTGGCCATCGGAGCCGACCACTTCCTGATGCTCCTGCACCTTGGTCAGCAGATCGCGCTGGCCCTGGCGACCCTGACGCCAGCTGTGGAACTCGGTGTCGAAACGGCTCTGATTTTCCTGGCGATATTCGTGATAGTCACGATCGAGCGCCTGCATCTGGCGATCGCGCCACTGGGCGTAGTTCGGATCGTGACGCTGCGCATCGCGCCCATAATTCGACGCGCCATAGTCGCGGCCATAGCCACCGCCATAAGCGGAATTGCCATACGAACCGGCGGAATAATCGCCGCGATTGTCGTCACGGTAGCGCTCGTCGCGACGCTCGTCCTCGCGACGGCGACGCTCCGCATCCTCGTCGCCGAACCACGAGCGGACCTCGTCGCCTGCACGATCGACGAAGCCGCGATCCTGATAGTCGTAGCCCGACGGCGCGCGGCCATAATCGCGACTGTCACTGCGATCGTTGAAGCGCTCGCCGCGATAATCGCGGCTGCCATATCCGCCGTAGGTGCCATAATCGCCGCGGCCCGCGTCCGGCCCGCGATAGCCGTAGCGACCGCGATCACCGCCGAAATTGCCGCGCTCGCCGGCATTGCCGTAACCGCGATCATTGCGTTCGTAACCCATTGGAACCTCCTGTTCCTCTCGCCTCGATACCGTGCATCACGACTGTGCGACGGTTGCGGTAAAAACCGGCGAGGGGTCGGCAGGGTTCCGGCGAGACATCGCGGCGGACGCTCGGGCTATCGATGGGGCGAGCCGATGAAAGAGGCGTTGCATCGGCCGCGAAGCGCAGCTAATCGCCCTCCACCGGTGCCGGGGCTGTAGCTCAGATGGGAGAGCGCTGCAATCGCACTGCAGAGGTCAGGGGTTCGATTCCCCTCAGCTCCACCAACCGGTCATCCTCATCGCGATAGCTGAACGACCGCTGCAAGGCGGGTTCAGCAATAGAGCAGGCGACATACGATACTCCCTTCCTCATCGAAGGAGAGATGTCATGCTGTTCCGTAAATCGATGATCGCGCTGGCTTCCGTTGTTGCTGCGGCAGCGCCTTTCGCCGCCTCGGCCCAATATTACGGCTATGGCGACCGCTACGCGCCGCTGCCCGCTTATTACCATGACGGCTACGGTTATGATCGTGCGCGCTACGACCATTGGCGCGAGCGCGATGCCGACCGCCGCTATTGGCGCCAGGAAGCGCGCGAGCAGGCACGGTGGGACCGCCATCACTATGACGAGCGCCGCGACGACTATCGCCCCTGGTAAGGCGGGCGATGCGACCGGCCGGGTTTGAACCCGCGCCCGCGGCGCCCTAGAGGGGCGGGATGGTTTCCCGCCCCGATCGCTCGTTCGTCGCGCCTGCTCGCCAGAGCATGCGCCTGCGGGATATTGCGCGGTTGCCGTGGTGGGCGCTCCAGCTGGCAACGGGCGCCAAATCGTTCGTCGACAATCCGCTGCTCGGCTCGCGCCGGCTCAACCGGCTCGGGCTGCATGTCGCGCGCGTCCGCTTCGCCCAGGCGATGACCGCCTCGCGCCGCCGCCGGCTGGCGCGCCTGATCGAGCCGGCCTTCGCCACCGCTTTCGCGCGCGACGGCTTCGTGCGGATCGACGATTTCCTGCCCGCCGATGTCTTTGCCGCGCTGCGCGCGCAGGTGTTCGACCATGCCGGACCGGCCCGCGAGACGCATCAGGGCGACGCGATCACCCGCCGCTATGCGATCGACCGAGCGGCGCTGGCGGCGATGCCGGCCTTGCGGGCAGCACTCGACGACCGGCGCTGGCGCGGGCTTATCCGCTACATCGACAGTTCGGATACCGAGCCGTTGCTCTACATCCAGTCGATCCTGTCGCACCGGATCGACGCCCCACCAGATCCGCAGACGAAGCTGCATGCCGACACCTTCCATCCGACGATGAAGGCGTGGCTGTTCCTGACCGACGTCGCGGAAGAAGATGGCCCGCTCACCTACGTCGCCGGATCGCACCGGATGACGCCCGCGCGGCTTGAGTGGGAGCGCACGCAAAGCCTGCGCGCGCCCGGCGGGCTCGACCGGCTGTCGCAGCGCGGATCGCTGCGGATCGACAAAAGCGAGCTGGCCGGGCTCGGCCTGCCGCAGGCGACGGCCTTCGCGGTGCCCGCCAACACGTTGGTCGTGTGCGATACCAGCGGCTTCCACGCGCGCGGCCTGTCGACGCGGCCGTCGGTGCGGGTCGAGATCTGGGCCTATGGGCGGCGCAACCCGTTCCTGCCATGGCTCGGGCTCGATTTCGGCAGCATCCCGGGCATCGCCGAGCGCCGCGTGCCGTTCTGGTGGGCGCTGACCGATCGTTTTCCGCGCCTGCTCGGCCGGCAATGGATGGCGGCCGGCAACAAGCGTCCGACCGACGCATGAGTTCGTCGCAGGCGCTGCTGCGCGCACCGCCCTTCCCATGGGTGAAGGCGGACACCGCCGCCATCAGCCGCCCCTTCGCGCGCGAGGTCGCGATCGACCAGACGCGGCTCGACCGGCTGATCGAGGCGATCCGGGCAGCGCGGGTCGGTAGCGATTTCTGGTCGACCGCGCCGGTTGAGCCGACCGAGCGGGCAATGCTCGACGTGATCGCCGGCGCACCCGATCCGGGCGGCGTGCGCGCCGCGCTCGGCCAGGCGCTGTTTGCACCCGCCTATCGCGATCCATTTACCGGCGCCGCGATCGAGGTCGAGGCGGCGGTGGCGATCCTCGCCGAGTGGCGGCGGCTGATCGACGCCAACCGGCCGATCGCCGCCGCCGCCGGCATGGCGTGGTGGAAGCGCGATCGCATCGCCCATTTCCTCTGGAACGGCGGCGAGCCCCTCTTTTCCGACGACGTCGCAGCGCTCGCGGCGTGCGGCGGCAGCGTCGCGGTCTGGCCGTCGCGCGCGCCGGCCGGGTTGGCCGAGGCCGGCATACCGCTGGTGCGCGTCGAGGATGGCTTCATCCGCTCGGTCGGGCTCGGCGCCGATCTCCACCCGCCGCTGTCGATCGTGGTCGACCAACAGGGCATCTATTACGATCCGACGCATCCGAGCGACCTCGAGACCATCCTCGCGACGCGCGAATTTGCGCCCGAACTGCTCGCGCGTGCGGAGGCGCTGCGCGCCACGATCGTCGCGCGCGGCATCAGCAAATATGGCAGCACCGCGCCGCGCAAGGCAGCCGCGCCGCGCACCGACCGCACGATCCTCGTCGCCGGGCAGGTCGAGGACGATGCGTCGGTGCGGCTGGGTGGTGCGGGCGTGGCCGGCAATCTCGACCTGCTCGCGCGCGCGCGCGTCGCCGAGCCCGGCGCGCGCATCCTGTTCAAGCCGCATCCCGACGTCGATGCCGGCCACCGCGTCGGCCGGGTGCCCGACACGTATCTATTCGAATATGCCGACGAGATCGTGCGCGACGAGGCGATGCCGAGCCTGCTCGCGCGCGTCGACGGCGTGCACGTCCTCTCGTCGCTCACCGGGTTCGAGGCTTTGCTGCGCGGACTGGAGGTGACCGTCCACGGCCAGCCTTTCTACGCCGGCTGGGGGCTGACCCGCGATCTCGCCGCGCCGCTGCCGCGGCGTGGGCGCCGGCTGACACTGGCCGAACTCGTCGCGGGCACGCTGATCCTCTATCCGCGCTATATCGATCCGGTCACCGAACTGCCCTGCCCGCCCGAGATATTGCTCGATCGGCTCGCCGCCGGCTGGCGCCCACGCACCTCGTGGCTGATCCGCGCGCGGCGGCTGCAGGGCCGCCTGTTCAAGCTGTTCGGCAAGGCGACGAGCTAGGCCGTAGACTCATAAAGCGGACTGTCTGCTCACGCCCCTTCTCAGCCACTTAGTGGCTCTGCCGTCGATCCTGGAAGCTGCCGTTATCGAGGCCGGCATTCATGCCCTTCGTACCGACAGGACGTGGGACAAAGCGGCCATCCGTCCTTGAAGCCCTAACGTAATATAGATGTTCGAGTTGGCGCTTCGTCGATGCCATCGCGAAGCTCTTGATGGTGGGGAGCGGACAATCCGCTCTTCTCGAATGAGACCCCACAAAGCCCAAGCTCACCGATACCCAGGAACAAGTAGTTCGAGCTATATGACGACCATTGACCGTGCATAGGTCGCATGTTAACCACAGATTAATGGAGTCGTCACGCCTATGCTGCGTGCGGCGAGAAGAGGAACACGAAATCGTCGGGCAAAGGATCGCTTATGCATAAGGTGATTATCAGTCTCATTGGGCTAGCCCTTGCAACGGCAGTAGTTCCCCCTGCGATATCCGCGACAACGATCTATACGCCCGGAGATCACGAATTCCAGGTCACCGGCGATCCTTTTTCTGGCACGGTTTCCGCGACGATTGGTCATACGGGGATTTCGCTAGGCAGCTTCACGGACAAGTTTCAATTTACATTGGGCCAGTCCGGGGTCGGCAGCGGTTCACTGACGACGAGCACTTCTTTATTTGAGGATATTACCGACCTCGATATTAGCTCGGTGACCGTGAACGGGATGGCCGCGTCAAGTATAGTGACGCCCGGTAATTTGGTGGAAACCTATTATCTGTTTGGAGTGCCAATCACATTGGGGGCTTTGAACGAAATCGTAGTCACCGGAATGTCGCGTGGTAACGGGTCGTACGGTGGCAACGTCACGTTTATTCCCACGGGCGATGACTCCGCAGTTCCTGAGCCAAAGACGTGGGTGATGATGCTAACTGGATTTGGTTTGCTTGGCGCAACCTTGCGTCGGCATCGGCGGGCTGCCGTTCGCTTCGTCTGAAGGCCTGCCCAGGCGGCGGGTGATTGCGACCAGGTAGCATCAGAAGACGGGCGGTCCAGCGGAAGGTCAATCCAGCAACGTCGGTTTTAAAATCGTCGGCATGTTTCGGCCCGTTCGGTAGACCAACTGCAGGGCCTCCGCGTTTGACTTCTAATCACTGCATATAGGTTGCTCAGCGTTGAAGTCTGGGTGCACTGCCGATCGTTCGCTTCGATTAATTCGCTCGGCAGCTTTCGTCAGATCCGGACATGCGCGCCACCACGGTCGAACGGCGATATCTGGTCGCAAGCCGTCGGCTGGAATCGTCGGAACGGACGGTCCGCTAGAGACTTCCGTGTCGCCAAAACCGGACCGAGCGGAATCCACCAATCTCAGCCGTTCAGCCGTTGTGCCGAAAGCGGTCGTTTATGGGTTCACGATCTTGATCGCGCCGGAGCGCGCGGCTAGCGTTCGGCCGCCGCCCGCTCGTCGACCAGCTTCGCGATGCGCCGGCTGCGTTCATCCGTAGCGCAGGCCTCGATCTCGCGATTGACCGCCTCGACATGGTCGTGCCGCAAGGTTTCGTCGGGCTCGCGCGAGATCGCCAGCAGCCGCGCCTCCTGCGGCGGGACGCAAATCCGCATGACGGTGCAGCCGAGCTTGTCGAGCTGTCGATCGCCGGTCGTCTGCTGCGTCCGGCAGGTGATTCGTCCGTGCAAGAGATGCGTCTGCCCGCGCCAGTCGGCCAGCTTGCGGCCGAGCACGAGAATCTCCTTCTGCCGGCCGCGAACGACGATTTCGGGGCCGGTATCCGGATCGGGCGCGATCGACATCGCCAGCGCGATCAGCACGATCCCGACCATTCAGGCCAGCGAGGATGGCCGCCACAGGGCCATATCGGTGCGCCTGCCATAGCGCCAGCGCGTCGCCGCCTG
Source organism: Sphingomonas nostoxanthinifaciens (assembly GCF_019930585.1). Lineage (NCBI taxonomy): Bacteria > Pseudomonadati > Pseudomonadota > Alphaproteobacteria > Sphingomonadales > Sphingomonadaceae > Sphingomonas > Sphingomonas nostoxanthinifaciens. Next base: position 3,704,895 of record NZ_CP082839.1, read on the forward strand.
CGCCGCCGCCCACAACACCGAGCCGAGCTTCGCCAGCTTCGACGTGACGACGCGCGCGTCCCACGCGTGGCTGCCGCGCCGCGCGACCTTGCGCGCGATCCCGCCATAGATGCCGGCGGCCGACAGCACCGCCCATGCCGAGCGGTTGCCGAGCGCGGGCGTGCCGGCCTTGGCGGTCGCCTCGAACGCCGCTGCCGCCTCGGCCAGCCGCTGCGCGAGCAGCGCCAGCGCCGGACGGTTGCGCGGATCGGCGACCTCGCGCGGCGCGATCCCCGCTTCGGCCAGCCAGTCGGACGGCAGATAGCAGCGGTCTGCCGCCGCATCCTCGGTGATGTCGCGGGCGATGTTGGCGAGCTGGAACGCCATGCCGAGATCGCAGGCATGGCCGAGCGTCGCGCGATCGCTGGGCTTCACACCCATCACCAGCGCCATCATCACGCCAACCGCGCCCGCGACATGATAGCAATAACGGTAGAGATCCTCCTCGGTGCGCGGCCGCCAGCCGGCAGCATCCAGCGCGAACCCCTCGATCAGGTCGTCGGCCAGCACGGCGGAGATGCCACATTCGCGCGCAACCACGCCGAAGCCGTCGAACGCGGCATCGCCGGTCGGCAGGCCGGCGAGCGCGCGCGCGGTCTGCGTGCGGATCGTCGCCAGTCGCTCGGCCGCATCGTCGACGACGTGCATGCCGTGCCCCATCTCCTGCCCGTCGGCGAGATCGTCGCACGCGCGGCACCATGCGTAGAGCAGCCATGCCTTCTCGCGCGTGCGCCGGTCGAACAGGGTCGAGGCGAAGCGGAACGATTTCGACCCGCGCGCGATCGACACGCGCGCCGCGGCGACGAGGGCCGCGCGATCGGTCACAGGTCCGCCGCCTGCATCTGGATGATCGCGGTCGCCGGCTCGAACGCCGCCATCTTGGCGAGGAGATCGTCCATCCCGTCGCTCGCGATCAGCAGCCCGCGATGCTGCGGCCGCAGAAAGCCCACCTCGGCCATCGTCGCCGCGAACTGGAGCAGCCCGTCGAAGAAACCGGCGACGTTGAGCAGCCCGACCGGCTTGGCGTGATAGCCGAGCTGCGCCCAGCTCAGCGCCTCCCACAATTCGTCCATCGTGCCCGTGCCGCCGGGCAAGGTGACGAAGCCGTCGGACAGATCGGTGAAGGCCTGCTTGCGCTGGTGCATCGTGCCGACCACCTGCAGCGCCGAGAGGCCGCGATGCGCCACTTCCATCCCGACCAGTGCCGCCGGGATCACGCCGATCACCTCGCCGCCGGCCGCCAGCGCCGCGTCGGCAAGCGCGCCCATCAGCCCCAGCCGGCCGCCACCATAGACGACGGTGATGCCGCGCTCGGCCAAAGTGCGGCCGGTCGCCTGCGCGCATTCGATGAATCGCGGATCGGCCGGCGTCGCCGATCCGCAATAGACTGCCAGTCGCCTCAAGCCTTCGTCTCCAGATCCTCGACCATCAACGCCGCGGTGGCCTTGGCCGATCCGACCACACCGGGGATGCCCGCACCGGGATGGGTGCCGGCACCGACAAAATACAGATTCGGTATGACATCGTCGCGATTGTGCGTGCGGAACCAGGCGGACTGCGTCAACACCGGCTCCAGGCTGAAGGCCGAGCCGAGATGCGCGTTGAGATCGCGCTGGAAATCGACCGGCGTGTAATGGAAGCGCGTCACGATCCGCTCGCGCAGCCCCGGCATCAGCCGCCGCTCGATTTCCGCAAGGATGCGGTCGGCATAGCTTTCCTGCACATCCTCCCAGTTGATCGGCAGCTTGGCGAGATGCGGCACCGGCGCCAGCGCGTAGAAGGTCGAATGGCCCTCGGGCGCCATCGTCGGATCGGTCACGCTCGGATGGTGGAGGTAGAGCGAGAAATCGGCCGGCAGCACGCCATGATCGTAAATGTCGGTCAGCAGCCCGCGATAGCGCGGCCCGAACAGGATCATGTGGTGCGGGATGCCCGACCAGCTGCCGCGCACGCCGAAATGGACGAGGAACAGCGAGGGCGACCAGCGCTTGTTCGCGAGCGCGCGCCCGACGCGACGCCCGCGTCCGCTGCCGCGCAGCAGATCGCGGTAGGAATGCATGATGTCGGCATTGGACGCGACCGCATCGAAGCTCTGCCGCCAGCCGCTCGCGGTGGCGAGCCCGGTGGCGCGGTCGCCGAGCGTCTCGATCTCGACCACCGGATCGCCGATCCGCACCGTCCCGCCGAGCCGCTCGAACAAAGCGACCATGCCGCGCACCAGCGCGTTCGTGCCGCCCTGCGCGAACCACACGCCGCCGGCCTTTTCCAGCTTGTGGATCAACGCGTAGATCGCGCTGGTGGTCATCGGATTGCCGCCGACGAGCAGGGTGTGGAACGACAGCGCCTGGCGCAGCCGCTCGTCCTTCACGAACGACGACACCATCGAATAGACCGAGCGCCACGCCTGATATTTGGCGAGCGCGGGCGCCGCGCGGATCATCTGCGAGAAATCGAGGAATGCCGTCGTGCCGAGCTTCTCATAGCCCTCGCGATAGACGCCCGCCGCATAATCGAGGAAGCGGGCATAGCCCGCGACGTCGTCGGGATTGAGCTTCGCAATTTCCGCGCGCAACGCCGGCTCGTCGTTCGAATAATCGAAGTTGGTGCCGTCGGGCCAGTTGAGCCGATAGAAGGGGCTGACCGGCAGCAAGGTGACGTCGCGCGCCATGTCCTGCCCCGACAGCGCCCATAATTCGCGCAGACAGGCGGGATCGGTGATGACGGTCGGCCCGGCATCGAAGGTGAAGCCGTCGCGCTGCCACGCATAGGCACGTCCGCCCGGCTTGTCGCGCGCCTCGACCAAGGTCGTCGCGATGCCCGCCGACTGCAGCCGGATCGCGAGCGCGAGCCCGCCGAAGCCCGCGCCGATGACCGCCGCGCTGCGCGTCAACGCCATCCGCCCTGCATCATCACCCCCATTGCGCGCCCGATCGGTACGGGCGGCTTGCCCATCAGGATGCGCGCCTTGTCGAGCGGTGTCGAGCGCGCGGCGTAGAAGCGTGCGATGAGATCTTCCCCCAAACCATAGAAACGCTCGAACGTGCGATAGCGCGTTTCCGGCGCATCGGCGGCGCGAAACAGCATCGCGGCGAGCAGGCGATAAAAGCGGCGCGCACGCCACGTCTGCCGCGCATGCGCGACCAGAATCGTGCGTAACGCCGCGCTCGACAGGTCGCGCTGCCCCGCCACCAGCAGCGCGGTCTGCACTGCATCGGGCAAAGAATAGCCGGTCATGGGGTGGAACAGCGCCGCCGCCATCCCCGCCTTGGCAACGTCGCCGGCGAGGATGCGGTCGATGTCGCCGCCCATCGCGATCGGCAAAGCGGCGGCCTCGGCGCGCTCGACCGCCTCGACATACCAACCGCGCGCAGTCGCATAGCCAAGGATGCGCCGCTCGAGCGCGGCCACGTCGAGATCGGGCTCTGGCGTATAATAGGTATCCTCGACGAAGATGCGGTCGGGCCCGAACGGCAGCAGGTAGACGAAGCGATAGCCGTCGCTTTGATCGACCGTTGCGTCCATGATGATCGGCCGATCGATTCCGTGCGGTCGTGCCAGCCGCAGCACGCGGCCGGCGAATTTCTGCCAGCCGAGCTGGAGCGCATCGCCGCCGGTGAAACCGCGCGTGTCGATCACCCCGCTTGCCGCGATCCGCCGCCCGTTGGCGAACGTCGCGCCGTCGCGGTCGAGGGTGGTGATGTCCACCCCGGTCAGGATGCGATCGGCCGGCAGGGCCGCGCGCACCACCGCGTCGAGCCGCTCGCTCTCGATCGCATTGTAGCCGCCGTCGAGCGTGCGGCGGAAAGCGGGAAAGGCGACGTCGTGGCCGCTCCAGTGGTGGCAGACCAAAGGCGCCAGCAGATCGGCGCCCGCACCCGCCACGTCGCTGTCGAAGAACGACCAGACATGGTTGCCACCGATGCGCGCGCCACCCTCGACCAGCGTCACGCGGATTTCGGGTCGGGCCTTGGCAACCGCCAGCGCGATCAGGCTGCCGCTCAGACCCGCTCCGGCGATGAGCAGGTCGGTCGTCATGTACGGGGCATGCATCGGGTTGCTCTATCGAACGGGGCTGCCCGCGCCTATAGCGGCGGCATGGCGATCGCACTGTCCGTCCTGTTCGCTGCACTGACCATGACGCTGATCGTCGCCGTCCGCTATCTGGCGGCGAGCGCCGGCTTCGCGCTGGCCACCCGCGTGCACCGGCCCAACCTCTATGCGGGCCAAGGTCGCCAGATCACACGCGAAATCGGCTGGAGCCTCGCTTCGGCCGCGATCTACGGCGTGCCCGCAGGCGTCGTGGCGTGGGGCTGGCAGGCGCGCGGCTGGACGCGGATCTACGCCGATGCGCACGCCTATCCCCTGTGGTGGATGCCGGTGTCGGTGCTGCTTTATCTGCTTGCGCACGATACGTGGTTCTATTGGACGCATCGCGCGATGCACCGGCCGCGCCTGTTCCGGGCGATGCACGCCGTCCACCATGCCAGCCGTCCGCCGACCGCGTGGGCGGCGATGAGCTTCCATCCATGGGAGGCGCTGACCGGCGCGGTGGTGATCCCCGCGCTCGTTTTCCTGATTCCGATCCATGTCGCGATGCTGGGCACGGTGCTGACGATCATGACCATCATGGGCGTGACCAATCACATGGGGTGGGAACTGTTCCCGCGCAGGATGGTCGAGGGGCCGGCCGGGCGCTGGATCATCACCGCCAGCCACCATCAGCGCCACCACAAGGACTATCGCTGCAATTACGGCCTCTATTTCCGGCTGTGGGATCGGCTGTGCGGCACCGACCGCGGGCTCGGCCAGTTCGCGCCGTGATCGGGCGGCGCCATGCGTATCGCGTCGCGGTCGACTGGAGCGGCGCCACCACCGGATATCGCGATTATGCGCGTGATCATGTGATCGGCGCCGAGGGTTGCCCGGATATCGCCGGCTCGTCCGACCCCGCCTTCCGCGGCGATCCGACGCGCTGGAACCCCGAGCAGCTGCTCGTCGCCAGCCTCGCCGCCTGCCACAAATTATGGTTCCTCCACCTCGCCGCCGAGGCGGGGCTGGTGGTGACCGCCTATCATGACGATGCCGAGGGCATCATGGTCGAGGATGGCGTCAGCGGCCGGTTCGAGCGGGTCGTGCTCAACCCGCGCGTGACCATCGCTTCGGGCGACGCCGGCCTGCTCCCTGAACTGCATCACCGCGCGCACGAGGCGTGCTTCATCGCCCGCTCGGTTGCATTTCCCGTCATCGTAACCCAATCGTAAATGCAAATCTTGCATTGTGCGCTGCAACAAAATGAATTGTCAGTCGTATACCATTCCGCCACAAAGCCGGTGCCTTTCAGGCATCCTCTCCTAAACTTTTACGGGCCGGCCCTTCGGGGCTGGCCCTTTTTTCTGGCCTTGATCGGGCAGGGGTCGACCCCGGTGGCGCTTGCTTTACACCGCAGGCGTGACCGCCACGTTATCCCGCCCCGCCGTGCCCACTTCGACCGCGCTCGCCATTCCGGCGTTGCTGCTCGCCAACATCTGCCTCGCCTGCGGACCGTGGGCGGTACGATTGGCCGAGACCGAGTCGCTGATCGGGCCGCTCGCTTCCGCATTCTGGCGCATCGCGCTCGCCGTACCTCTGCTGGCGGCAGCCGCCTGGGCGCGTGAGCCGGCACCGCGCCGCGCCGGCTGGCCGATGGCGGCAGCGATCTTCGGCGGTGTCATGTTCGCCGCCGATCTCGGCGCGTGGCATGTCGGTATCCTGCACACGCGGCTCGCCAATGCGAGCCTGCTCGGCAACGTCACCGCGATCCTGTTTCCGGCCTACGGCTTCCTGGTCGCCCGCCATTGGCCGAGCCGGCGGCAAAGCGCGGCGCTGCTGCTCGCGGTGGCCGGCGCGGTGCTGCTGCTCGGCCGTTCGTACAGCCTGTCGGCGCACGGCATCGTCGGCGATCTGCTCTGCATCTTCGCCGGGCTCAGCTACACGCTCTACCTGATCGCGATCGGCCGCACGCGCGGCGCGATGGGCCCGCTCACCGTGCTGGCCATTTCGGGCGCCGCCGCCACGCCCGGGCTGCTGCTGCTGGCGCTGGCGACGGGCGAGCATGTATGGCCGCACGACTGGACCCCGCTGATCCTGATGTCGCTGGGCAGCCAGATCATCGGCCAGGGGCTGATCCTCTATGCGATCGGCCGGGTAACGCCGTTGGTCGTCGGGCTGATGCTGCTCGTTCAGCCGGTGGTGACGACCTTGATCGGCTGGGTGATCTATGGTGAGCGGCTGGGCCCACCCGATCTGGTCGGCGCGGTCGCCATTGCAGCAGCAGTGCTGCTGATTCGCGAACGACGGCCCTTGCGGGCGGAGGCGTGATGGCCCAACTCGCCGTCATGACTGCCGACGATCTCACGCTCGACGAACTGCGCGACGCGCTCGCGCCGCTGCTGCCCGCCGAGGCGGCGTTCGAGGGTTGGACCAACGCTGCGCTGGATGCCGCCGCCGCACGGCTGGGCGTGCCGGCCGAACGCGCGCGACTCGCCTTCGTCGACGGGCCGGTGGCGATGATCGACGCGTGGTTCGCCGCCATCGACCGCGCGATGACGGCGGCGCTTCCGCCGGAGCGGCTGGCGGCGATGAAGATCCGCGAGCGCATCGCCGCGCTGGTGCTGGCGCGGATCGACGCCGCCGCGCCGGACAAGGAGGCGCTGCGCCGCGCGCTTGCCGTACTGGCATTGCCCGCGAACATCGCCGCCGGTGCGCGGCTCGGCTGGCGCGCCGCCGATGCGATGTGGCGGCTGGCGGGCGACCGTGCGACCGACTTCGCTTATTATACCAAGCGCACGACGCTCGGCGGCGTTTATGCCACCACCCTGCTCGCCTTTCTCGACGACGAGAGCGAGGGTCATGCCGACACGCGCGCCTTCCTCGCTCGCCGCATCGACGACGTGATGCGTTTCGAGAAGGTCAAGGCGCGGCTCAAGCCCGATCCCGAACGGATGTTCAGCGTCTCGCGCTTCCTCGGCCGCCTCCGCTATCCGGCGAGTTGACGGCGCGTCAGGCTCTCCAAACGTCGCGGCGCAAAGACTGCCGAGCGGCGGTCAGCTAACGGCCGGCGACGGGATGCTTGCACATTCCGCTTATGATCTTCCAGCCCGCCCGTGTCGGCACCCATGTATGGGTAACCTCATAGTCGGTGACCGCGACTTTCCCGCCCGGCATCACGTCCTTTTCGCGGGCATGGTAGAAGGTCGAGACGAGGTTGGGCGCCTCGGTCGCCACCTGCCCGCGCATCGCGTAGCTCCGCTTGACGGCATCGCGAACCATGTGCGGCGGACGTCCCGAAACCGGCATTTTCTCGTCGCATGGCCAACCGAGGAAGGCCGGATGCCACAGGCTTTGGTAGACGGCATCGTCCTGATCGACCGTCGCCTGCCAATATGCCCGCTCCTGCGCCCAGACGGCGGCGACCTGCGGCGACGGAGCCGCCTTATTGGCCAGGATCAGCAAGACGGACCCGAACAGGGCGATGGCCTTCATCCGGGCAGGATGTCGCACCGGAAAAACATCCGCAATCGGGCAATGCGTTTCGCGCTGTCGATGCGTCAGCCGACGCCCTAGCCGAAGCGTGCCGGCGCGTAGCGGGCGACGTCGATCGCGGCGACCGTCTCCGGCAGCGAGGTGCCCAGCAGCAGCGCCGCACCGATCGCCGCCGCAGCCGGCGCCGTCTGGATGCCGAACCCACCCTGCCCCGCAAACCAGAAGAAGCCCGGCGCATGGCGGTCGAAGCCGTAGACCGGCAGGCGGTCGGGCGCGAAGCTGCGCAGGCCGGCCCACGCGCGCTCGCGCTTGAGCACGCGCCAGTCGACCACCTGTTGCAGCCGGTCGATCGTGATCGCCACGTCGAGTTCCTCGGGCGCGACGTCGTGCGCCAGCGTCGGCGTCTCGTCGTGCGGCGACACCCACAGCCGGCCGCCGGCCTCGGGCTTGAAGTAGAAGCGACCGGCCGCGTCCATCACCAGCGGCAGCTCGGCCGGTGCCGGCGGATCGAGCGCGAGTTGCACCATCGTGCGCCGATAGGGCGTGATCGCGATCGGCTGCGCGCCGGCCAGCGCCGCGACCGGGGATGCCCACGCACCCGCGGCATTGACGACGATCGGGGCGGTGACCGCGCCGCCCAGCGTCTCGACCCGCCAGTTCGCCCCCGCCCGCTCGATCGCCGTCACGCGCGCATCGGTCAGCAGCATGATTCCGGCGTGCCGCAGCCGTGCCAGCGCATCGGCATGAAGGCCGCCGACGTCGATGTCGCGGCAGGTCGGCTCCGCCATGCCGCGATCATAGGCCGGCGCGAGGCCGGGGATCATCGCTTCGAGGTCTGCGCGATCGAGCGGCTGGAGCGTCACGCCGCTGTCGGCGAACGTCGCTGCCAGGGCATCGAGCGCGGCATGACTGGCGGCGTCGGCGATATGCACCTCGCCGCGCGGCCGCAGAAAGCCGCCGCCGACGAGCGCCGCATAGGACGCGCGCGTCAGCGGCTCGACATGCGGCCCGCCATAGGTTTCGGACCAGAAGGCCGCCGAGCGACCGGTCGCGTGATAGCCGGGATGCGCCTCCGCCTCGATCACCACCACGCGCGCGCGGTCGCCGATCGCCGCGGCGAGGCTCGCCCCCGCCATGCCTGCGCCGATAATGGCGATATCGGCGCGCAAGCCGTCCACGGGCGGGTGGTTACCGCCGGTTAAGCGCACGCGTCTAGAGCAATCTGGGATGCCGCCGCTTCAACCCCTCCTCCTGTCGATGCTCGCGCTGCTGCTGGTGGCGGCGGCGGGGCTGGATATACGCAGCCGCATCATTCCCAACATGCTCAACGCCGCGATCGCGCTGCTGGCGATCGGCTGGTGGCTGGCGGCCGGCCTGTCGGGCGCAGCAATCGCGCTGCAGATCGGCCTCGGCATCGCGATGCTCGTCCTGTTCGGCGCCGCCTTCGCCGCCGGCATGATGGGCGGCGGCGACGTGAAGCTGATCGCCGCGCTGGCGCTGTGGCTGCCGCCGGGCGCGCTGCTTGCGATGCTGGTGTGGATGGCGATCGGCGGCGGCGTGCTGACGCTCGCAATGCTGCTGTGGCACCGCCTTCGCGCGCAGCCCGGACGCCCGGAAATTCCTTACGGCGTCGCCATTTGCGTCGCCACGCTCGCGATAATGGCAAACGCAAAATTAACTTTGCCGGCCGCATAGCAGCGCGGGGCCCGATGGGGCTCGCTGCTTCGGGGACGAGTGACGCGCATGGATGTTCGGAAGCTCATGCTGATGGTGGGGGCGTTGGTGTTCGCCGCCGTCTGCGCCGTTACGGTGCACGGCATGCTCGGCGGATCGGCCGCGCCGCAGGCGCAGGCGGCCGTGCCGCCGACGCCGACCGGGCCCGAAGTGCTCGTCGCCACCCGCCCGCTGCAGGTCGGCACGATCGTCGCCCCCGATGCATTCCGCTACCAGCCGTGGCCCAAGGATCTGGTCGAGCGCGCTTATTATCTGAAGGGCCAGCAGCCCGCGCAGGCGCTGATCGGCACGGTCGTGCGCTACGCCATCACCGCCGGCCAGCCGATCACGCAGGGCTCGCTCATCAAGCCGGGCGATCGCGGCTTCCTCGCTGCCGCACTCGGGCCGGGGATGCGCGCGGTCACAATCTCGGTCTCGGCCCAGTCGGGCGTGGCCGGCTTCGTCTTTCCGGGCGACCGCGTCGATATCCTGCTGACGCAGGCGGTCGCCGGCGGCGGCGACGGCCAGCCGCTCAAGGTCGCCGAGACGATCGTGCGCAACGTGCGCGTGCTCGCCACCGACCAGCGCACCGACAAGGCCGCCGACGACAATGGCAAGACCGTCGTCACCGCATTCTCCAACGTGACGCTGGAGACCACGCCGAAGCTGTCCGAGAAGATCGCGGTCGCGCAGTCGGTCGGCCAGCTGTCGCTGTCGCTGCGCTCGATCGCCGACGACCGCATGGAGCTGGAGCGCGAGATCGCCGCCGGCGAGGTCAACGTGCCCGACACCACCGATCCGAAGGCGGAGAAGGCGATGATGCTGCAGCTCGCCTCGCGCCCCTCGGACGGCGACGCCAGCTTCTCCACCGGCGCCGACGTCTCGCGCTTCCAGCGCGCCAATGTCCCCGGCAAGCCCGAGGCCGGCGCACCGGCCGGGCCGGTCCCCGGCCCCGCGTCTTCCGCAGCCGCCCCACGCGGGTCGGTCGTCGTGGTCGCGCGCGGCGCCAACGTCACCTCCACGCCCGTCGGGAGCTTCTAGGCCCATGCGTTCCGCTTCCTTCCTGCGCCAGGGCGGCATGGCGACATTGATCGCAGCGCTCGTCTCCGCGACGCTCGCCGCTTTGGCCTCGCCGGCGCGCGCCGAAGAGGCCGCCGGCGCCGATGTCGCGGCCGGCGCCTCGTCCACCGCGGCGCAGGCCGTGCTGCCGGCGCGCACGCTTTCGCTGTCGGTCTCCAGCGGCGAGCTGATCCGCATGCCGCGCCCGATCAGCGGCATGTTCGTCGCCGACGATTCGATCGCCGACGTGCAGGTGAAGAGCACCACCCAGCTCTATCTGTTCGGCAAAAAGACCGGCCAGACCAGCGTCTACGCCACCGACAAGAACGGCCACGTCGTCTGGTCGTCGAACGTCCGCGTCGGCAACGGCCTGACCCAGGTCGGCGAGATGCTGCGGCTGGCGATGCCGGAAGACGACATCACCGCCACGCCCGTGGGCGGCATGGTGCTGCTCACCGGCACCGTGCTGAGCCCCAAGGATGCGGAAGAGGCCGAGCGCCTGACCGACAAATTCACCGGCGGCAGCGTGCAGATTCTCAACCGGCTGAAGATCGCGACGCCGCAACAGGTGATGCTGGCGGTCAAGATCGCCGAGGTCAGCCGTTCGGTGATCCGCAACATCGGCGTCAATCTCGCCAATCGGGCGCAGGGCAATCCGCTGTTCCACATCAACAACGGGACGCCGGGCACGCTGACGACGAACACGACGGGGCTGGACTCGGCGTCGGGCACCACCACCGGCCAGACGATCGCGACCTTCAACGATCTTGCCGGCACCACGCTGGGCATTGCCGGCCACGTCTTCGGCGCGGATTTCATCGCCAGCCTTCAGCTCTACGAGCAGGACGGCCTCGTCACCACGCTGGCCGAGCCCAATCTCGTGGCATTGTCGGGCGAGACCGCGACCTTCCTCGCGGGCGGCGAGATCCCGATCCCGCAGAGCCAGGGCCTCGGCTCCACCTCGGTCGAGTTCAAGCAATATGGCGTCAGCCTCGCCTTCACGCCGACGGTGATGAGCGCGGGGCGGATCGCGCTGCGCGTGCGGCCCGAAGTGTCGCAGCTGTCCGACAGCGGATCGGTCAAGGTCAACGGCTTCTCGATCCCCGCGCTCACCACGCGGCGGGTGGAGACGACGATCGAGCTGGGCTCGGGCCAGAGTTTCGCGATCGGCGGCCTGCTCCAGAACAGCCACAACAACAACACCGACAAGGCGCCCTTCCTGGGCGACCTGCCGATCATCGGCGCGCTGTTCCGCTCGAACGGTTTCCGCAAGGACGAGACCGAATTGATCGTCGTCGTGACGCCCTATCTGGTGAAGCCGACCGACGCGAAGAACATCGCGCTGCCGACCGACGGCTATCGCATGGCGACCACCGCCGAGCGCGTGCTGGAGGATCGCTCCTCGGTCAGCGACGGCGCCAAGAGCCGGCCGCTGCCGACCGCCGCCGGGACCACCGCGCCCGAACCGGTCAAGCCATGATGCGTATGGAGACGACGGCGATGATCCGCTTCCTTCCTCTCATCCTCGTCCTGCCGCTCGCCGCCTGTGCGACCGGCTACAAGGGCGTGGACAATCCGCACCAGCCGGTGGTTTCGGCGAATGCCGCCAAGGTGCAGAACTGCCCCGATTGGTCGGTGCCGACGCTCGGCGCGAACGAAGGGCAGTCGTCCAATTATGGCTGCGCCACGGCCATCAACCTCGCCGCGATGATCGCCGACCCGGCCGATCTCCTCCACGGCCGCGCCGACCGCTCCGGCCAGAGCGATGTCGGTACGCGCGCGATCAAGGCATGGCGTGAGGCCGTGCCGACCTCGAAGCAGTGGCAGACGACCACGTCGGTGTCGTCGAAGGGAGGCAATCAGTGAACGCGCCGTTCCTTCCGCGCGGACATGTACGCGATCCGTTCAGCGCCTTCCTGTGCGATCTCGATACCGAGGATGCGGCGCGCGCGATCGCCAGCGACATGGGCTGGCCGCACGAGCGCATCCATTCGGGGGGGCTGCGCTATGCGGTGCAGAGCCTCGCCGTCTCGCCGTCGCCGGCGGTGCTGCTGGTGGACCTGTCCGAATCGGGCGATCCGCTGGAGGACATCAACGCGCTGGCCGAGGTGTGCGAGCCCGGCACGATGGTGATCGCCTGCGGGCACATCAACGACGTGCGCTTCTATCGTGAGCTGATCGCGGCCGGCCTGCACGATTATCTGGTGAAGCCGGTCTCCAACGATCAGCTGCGCGATGCCGTCATGCAGGCGCAGTCCGCGATCGCCGGCGCGCGCGCGGCGGAGACCGCGATCGAGGTGCCGCACATGATGGCGGCGGTGATCGGCGTGCGCGGCGGTGCGGGCGGCTCGATGATGGCGGTCAGCCTCGCCACCTTGCTTTCCGAACGTGGGCGTTCGACCGGCCTGCTCGATCTCGACGTGCATTTCGGCACCGGCGCGCTCGCGCTGGACCTCGAGCCCGGACGCGGCCTGACCGACGCGATCGAGAATCCCGGGCGCATCGACGGCCTGTTCCTCGAGCGCGCTTTGGTGCGGCCGAGCGACAAATTGGGCGTGCTCTCGGCCGAGGCGCCGATCAGCCAGCCGCTCACCGGCGACGGCCAGGCCTTCTACCAGCTTCAGGACGAGTTGCGCGGCGCCTTCGCCTGCACCGTCCTCGATCTGCCGCGCCACATGCTGGTGCAGCATCCGGCATTGCTGCAGGATGTGAACGTCACGGTGCTGGTGACCGAGCTCACGCTCGCCGCCGCGCGCGACACGATCCGATTGCTCTCGTGGCTCAAGGCCAACGCCCCGCGGACGCGCGTGCTGGTGATCGCCAACAAGGTGCCGGCGGCGGGCCAGGAAGAAATCACGCGCAAGGAGTTTGAAAGCTCGATCGAGCAGAAGCTCGACATGCTGCTGCCGTTCGAGCCCAAGCTGACGGTACAGGCGGCGAAGACCGGCAAGCCGCTGTCGGAGGTGGCGAAGGCGGCGAAGATCGGCCAGTCGCTCGCTTTGCTGGCCGATGCGGTGCTGGACGAGGAGCGCGCCGGATCGTTGCGCGGCGCCTCGCTGCTCGGGCGCCTGCGCGAGCTGAAATTCGCCATCGCGAAGAAGCCGAAGGCCTGACGCGGACGGCATGATCGCGATCGTCCTCCTTGCGGCGCTGCTGACGCTCGGCGGCCTGTGGTTCGTGCTCGAGCGCCGACCGGCAACCAAGACGCGCAAGCGCCGGCTGGCGGCCGTGCGCGCGCGCCACGCCCCGGACGTGGTGGAAACGCAGCTCCGCCGCATCGCCTCGCAGCGCGACAGCAAGCTCGACACCACCTTCGGCCGGCTGCTGCCCAATCCGGATCTGTTCCGCCGTCGCCTGGAGATGACCGGCCGGCCGTGGACGCTCGGCCATTATGCGCTCGCCTGCGCCGTCATCGCGATCGTGGCGTGGGTTGCGCTGCTCGCGCGCGGCGCGCCGCTGCTGCTGACGCTATTCGCCGGGCTGTTTGCCGGCATCGGCCTGCCGTACATGGTGGTCGGGCGCTTGGGCCAGCGCCGCATAGCGAGCTTCGTGCAGCGGTTTCCCGATGCGATCGAACTGCTGGTGCGCGGCCTGCGCTCGGGCCTGCCGATCTCGGAAACGCTGGCGGTGGTCGGCGTCGAGATGCCCGGCCCGGTCGGGATCGAGTTCCGCGCGGTCGCCGACCGCATGCGGATCGGCCGCACGATGGAGGCGGCGCTACAGGAAAGCGCCGATCGCCTCGCCACGCCCGAATTCCAGTTCTTTGTCATCACGCTGGCGATCCAGCGCGAAACCGGCGGCAATCTGGCCGAAACGCTCTCCAACCTCGCCGACGTGCTGCGCAAGCGCATGCAGATGCGGTTGAAGATCAAGGCGATGTCGTCCGAATCGAAGGCGTCGGCCTACATTATCGGCGCGCTGCCGTTCGTCGTGTTCGGGCTGATCTACTACATCAACCCCGGCTATATGGGCAGCTTCTTCTCCGACCAGCGGCTGGTGATCGCGGCCATGAGCGGCGGGCTGTGGATGAGCATCGGCGTGTTCATCATGGCCAAGATGATCAACTTCGAGATCTGAGGAAGACGTGGGCGGAAGCGGACCCTTCGGGCTGGACGTCACGATGGCGGCGACCTTGATGTCGGCGGCGGGCGTGTTCGCCCTGCTCGTCGCGATCTACGCCGCCGGCAGCGTGCGCGATCCGATGGCGAAGCGGGTGAAGGCGCTGAACGAACGGCGCGAGCAGCTCAAGGCCGGGATCACCGCCTCGACGCGCAAGCGCGCCAAGCTCGCCCCGTCGAGCCAGGCGACCGACCGCATGCGGGCGCTGCTCGGCAACTTCAAGGTGCTGCAGGATTCGCAGCTGAAGGCGGCCCAGACCAAGCTGATGCAGGCCGGCATCCGTTCGAAGGACGCCGCGATCAGCGTCATCTTCGCGCGCATGACGCTGCCGCTCGGCCTGGGCGGGCTCGCCATCCTGTTCGTCTACGTGCTCGACTGGTTTCCGAACTGGGGCGGGTTCCAGCGCTATCTGCTCGTCGCCGGCACCTTGGTGCTGAGCTACAAGGCGCCCGATCTGTACGTCCAGAACAAGATCACCAAGCGCACCGCCGCGATCCGCAAGGGCCTGCCCGATGCGCTCGATCTGCTCGTCATTTGCGCCGAGGCCGGCCTGACGGTCGACGCCGCTTTCCATCGCGTCGCCAAGGAACTCGGCAAGGGCTATCCCGAGCTTGGCGACGAGTTCGCGCTGACGGCGATCGAGCTGGGTTTCCTCACCGAACGGCGTCAGGCGTTCGAGAATCTCGCATCGCGTGTCGATCTCGAATCGATCCGCGGCGTGACCACCACGATGATCCAGACCGAGAAATACGGCACGCCGCTGGCCTCGGCGCTGCGCGTGCTGTCGGCCGAGTTCCGTCACGAACGCATGATGAAGGCCGAGGAGAAAGCGGCGCGCCTGCCCGCGATCATGACCGTGCCGCTGATCCTGTTCATCCTGCCGGTGCTGTTCGTCGTCATCCTCGGGCCCGCGGCCTGCTCGATCAGCGACAATATGTTGAAGAGCTGATCGCTCTCGCAAAACGCGCCAACTTTCTGCGCGGTTCACCAACCATCCGTAACGCGTGCGATATGAATCGTCCGATTGCGATGTGATCGCCCTCTGCGCCGTGTTTGGCACGGCTCATGCAATCCCTGGATGTGTCGCCGGAATGGTCCGGCGCATCGAAAGGGAGACTATCATGACCAACTTCGCTTCTTCGCTCGCCAGCCAGATCGGCGTCGGCCTCGTCGCATTCGCCGTCAGCGCGGCATGCATTTTCGCCGCCGCCGGCCCGGTCGCGCTGATCGCCTGACCCATCATTTTCTTGGAGAGGAGGACCAGATGGTCCGCGATGATATGACCAACCCCGTCCCGAACCGCGGCAAGCTGTTCGGAACGTGCGCGGCACTTTCGGATCGCACCGGCATCGACGACACGTTGCTGCGGATCGTCGCGATCGTGCTGCTGTTCTGGGCGTTCATGCCGACGCTCGTCGCTTACTGCGCCGCTGCAGTGGCGTTCCACCTCGATCGTCGCTGAGGGCCTGTCCTCCCGCACGGGCGGGAGCGAGCGGCGCCCTCAGTGGCCGCGATCGAGCGCCGCCTCGGTCGCGGTGGCCGGCAGCTCGGCCGCCATCGCCGCCGACACCTTCTCCGCCGCTTCCATCACGCGCAGCACGTTTCCGCCGGCGAGCTTCGCCGCATCGGCATCGCTCCATCCGCGCCGCAGGATAGCGGCGATGAGCGCGGGATAGGTCGATACGTTGCCCAGCCCCTCGGGCAGCGAATTGTCGACCCCGTCATAGTCCGATCCGAGCCCGACATGGTCGATCCCGGCCACTGCGCGGATATGCTCGATGTGCGCGATCACGTCGTCCATCGTCACGCGCGGCGCGGGATGCGCCTTGTCCCATTCGGCCAGCGCCGCCGCCGCCTTGTCGGGCTGGCCGATATAGAGGCCGCCAAACGGCGGCGCGTTGAGCCGGGTCTTCTCCGCCGAGCGATCCGCCGACCACAGCCGGTAGGCATTGGTGACATAGCTGCGCGAATAATTGACCATCACCACGCCGCCATTGGCGGCCACCTTGCGCAGCACGTCGTCGGAGACGTTGCGCGGATGATCGTCGACCGCGCGCGCGCCCGAATGCGAGAAGATCACCGGCGCCTTCGCCACCCGCAGCGCGTCGAGCATCGTCGCCTCGCTGACGTGGCTGAGGTCGACCAGCATGCCGATGCGGTTGAGCTCGTGCACGACCGCCTCGCCGAACGGCGTGAGGCCGTCATGTTTCGGATCGTCGGTCGCCGAATCGGCCCAGTCGATCGTGCGCGAATGAGTGAGCGTCAGATAGCCCGCGCCCAATGCCTTGTAGGTGCGCAGGATCGCGAGCCGGCCGTCGATCTGGCCGCCGCCCTCCACCCCCATCATCGATGCGATCCGGCCCTGCGCATGGATACGGCGCACGTCGGCAGCGGTGGTCGCCAATGCGAGCACCTGCGGGTAGCGCGCGACGATCTGCTTCACGAGATCGATCTGCTCGAGCGTTTCGATCACTTGGCTGTCCTGCGGCAGATCGGCCGAGACGTAGACCGACCAGAACTGGCCGCCGACCATGCCCCGCCGCAGCATCGCGATATCGGTGTTGTAGGGCACGGGCGCGCGATCGAGCCCGGCAGTGAGATCCTTGGTCCAGCGCCCCTCGCCCTCGCGCCCGCGCAGGCTTTCCGGCCAATCATTATGCCCGTCGATCAGCGGCGTCGCCTTCAGGATGCGCGCGACGCGCGTCTCGATCGGGTCGGCGGCGATGGCGGGGCTGGCGAGGAGGGCGGCGAGGAGGAGCGAGCGCATGACGCCGACGATGGCGGCGCGCGGGCGCGGCGGCAAGCCTCAGGCCGGCATCGCCCGCGCGATCGCCTCCAGCGCGCCGTCCGCCACGCGCAGTTCGTTGAACGAGGGCGGCGTTGTTCGCAGCCGTTCGGACAATGTGCCCGCGCCGATCAGCCGCACCGTGCGCCCTGCCCAGCGCCAGGGCATGTCGAAGCCATCATGGACATGGCCGCTCAGCACCGCATCGGCGCCCGCCTCCGCCAGCATCCTTAGCGCCTCGACGCCACCGGCGGTGTCGCCGTGACCGGTAAAGTCGGTGCGCACCAGCGGATGGTGGCAGGCGACGAGCGCGATCGCGCCGGGCGGCTTGGCGTGCAGCATCGACAGCGCCGCGACGAGCCCGGACCTCGACACCCGCCCCCATGACAGCCGGCGCAACTGCAGCCGCGCGGTCGTCTTGAGCGGCACGAGGATCACGTCGGGCAAGGCAAGCGGCCGCGCGACCGCGCCCGAAACCGCGCGGAAGCGGCGATAGGGATCGAGCAGCCGCGCTGCCGGATTGAAGTAAGGCAGATCATGATTGCCGGGCTCGACCGTCACCGGCACCGCCAGCGCCTTCAGCCACTCCGCCGCCGCCGCAAACTCGCGCCGGCGCGCGCGCATCGTCAGGTCGCCGGTGCAGATCACCGCGTCAGGCCGCTCGGCGCGCACCGCATCGGCGAACCAGCGCAGCGCGGCGGCATCCTCGCGCCCGAAATGCAGGTCGGAGACATGGAACAGCCGTGCCATGCCGCGATCAGCGCACGATCGCGCGACCGGGTTCCGTAAGAGGCCGGCGTCCGTTGCGGCGTTATCGCGCCAGGCGGCGGCGGCCGAAGAGATCGCGTCCGGCCACCAGAAGGATGCCGCCCAGCACGAACAGCGCGCCGATCACGAAAGACGGGTCCAGCCGCTCGCCCAGGATGAGCACGCCGAAGCTCACCCCGAACAGCGGCGTCATGAATGCCAGAACCCCCAGCCGCGACGCGAGATAGATACGCAGCAGCGAAAACCATGCGAGGAAGCTGACCAGCGAGACGAGCACGATCTGGAACGCCAGGCTAACGCCGAGCAGCGGCGCCACCGTCACCCCCGTCTGCCCCAGAAAAAGTGCCGATATCGTCAGCAACACGAACGCGCCGAGCAATTGGTACAGCAGGGTGACGGTCGCAGGCGTATCCGAGAGGATCGAGAAGCGCACCGCCAGCGTCGTCGCGCCCCACGAGGCGCCGGCGGCGATGCCGAGCAGATCGCCGATCCAGACGGTGCTGCCCGCATTGGCAGCGCCACGACCGGCGAACGAGACGACGATCCCCGCGAACGCGACCCCGGTCCCGCACCATTGCAGCGCGGTCATCCGCTCCTCGGGCAGGCGCAGGTGGAGGCCCAGCGCGGCGAAGATCGGCGCGGTATAAAGGAAGATCGCCATGTGCGACGCGCTGGTGAAGCGCAGCCCCTCGCCGACGAACAGGAATTCCATCGCGAACAGCAGCCCGACGATGATGCCTGCCCGCCACGTGTCCGATCGGAGCGCCCCCGCTTCGCCGCGAACAAGCACGAGCCCGGCGATCACGACCGCGGCCACGCCCGAGCGGATCGCCACCTGCAACACGGGCGCCATCAGCGGCGCGGCCGCCTTGATCGCGACCTGCTGCATGCCCCAGATCGCGCACAGCACGACCATCAGCGCGGTCGCCCCAGCGTCGATCTCCTTGCGCTCCGCCATCTGCGTTCCCCCTATGCCGCGACGTTAGCTCGCGGAGGCGAGATGGGGCGTGCGCGCCTTTGTCTGATCCAAGGAGGAGGCGGGTCAACCCCCAAGCGCAATCGCCGGGCCTCGCCCATCTTCGCCGGCCGATCGGCGGCTCACTCCGCGTCGAAGCTGATCCGCCGCGTGATCCGCCCGTCCGCCACCGACACCAGCCAATAGGCCGCGCTCCAGCGCAGCCGCGTCAGCCAGCTCGCACGTTCGTGCCGCGCAGGATCGATCGCCGCCGATCGGCTCAGCTCGCCGTCGAAATAAGCGCGCATCGCCGCTGCGAGCGCACCATCCTCCACCCGCAGCATGATCTCGAGATTGAGGAACAGGCTGCGCACGTCGAAATTGGCCGACCCGACATAGACGGCGTCGTCGGCCACGAACAATTTGGTGTGCAGCTTCGTCGGCTGATATTCGAACAGCTGCACGCCGCGTTTGAGCAGGCGGTGATACGTGTGGCGCGCGGCGGCGATGGTCGCGTCATTGTCGGATTTCGCAGCGGTCAGCACGCGTGCCGTGCCGCCGCGCCGCACGACGCTTTCGATCGCGCGCATCATCCGCGGCGTCGGCGCGAAATAAGCGGCGATGATGTCGAGCCGCGCGGCCACGCGAACCTCGCCGCGCAGCGCGCGCGCCCATGGGCTCAGCCGCCGCGTCGGGCCGCCGAGCAGCCAGCGCACGCGCCCGTTCGTCTGGCTGAAGCGCGACAGCGTGCGGCGCAGGTCGCGCAACCGGGCGTTCGGCTGATGCGTCCAGCGCGCGAGCGCGTCGAAATATCGCGCCAGATGCGCGGTGACCGAGCCGTCCACGCGCAGCCCCAGATCGCGCCAGCCGCGCGCATCGTCGAAATAATCGTCGGCGATGTTGAAGCCGCCGACGATCGCGATCCGTTCGTCGGCCAGCGCGAGCTTCTGATGATTGCGCAGCAGATAGCGGCGGCCGAAACGCGGCACGAACCGGCAAATATCGGCGCCCTGCTCGGCCAGCCCCGCGAAGAAATCTTCGGGCAGCGCGCTGCCGAAATCGTCGACGATCAGCGCGACCGTCACCCCGCGGCCCAAGGCGCGCGCCAGCGCGGTGCGCACCGTCCGCCCGGCATCGTCGTTGGCGTAGATGTAATAGAGCAGCCGCAGGCTGTGTTCGGCTCGGTCGATCAGGTCGATCAGCGCCGCCAGCCGCTCGGTGCCGCCCGCGAGCAGGGTCAGCCGCTGACCCTCGACGGCGAAGGTTCGCGGCGGCGACCCGGCCGCATCCGTCGCTTTCATTGACTTCGCTCCGCCGTCGTCCTATCTCGCGCGACTTCCACATCCTACCAATGCTTGGTCAAGCGGAGCGTTCAATATGGCGCGCGTTACCGTCGAAGATTGCGTCGACAAGATTCCCAACCGGTTCGACCTGGTGCTGCTCGCAGCCCAGCGCGCCCGCCAGATCTCCGGCGGTGCCGAACTGACGATCGATCGCGATCGCGACAAGAACCCGGTGGTCGCGCTGCGCGAGATCGCCGAGGAAATGGTCCTGCCCGAAGAGCTGCACGAATCGGTGATTTCCGGCCTGCAGCGCGTGCAGATCGACGAGGAAGACGCGCCCGATGCGATCGGCTCGCTCTCGCAGTCGGCCGAGGCGCTGCGCCTCACCGCTGCCGCGCCGCCGCGCACGCAGAATCTCGGCGCCGATTACGAATAAGCGATCCGGCCGGCTCGTCTGCCGGCCGCTTCGATCTCCTCGCGCGCGGCATCGTCCGCTGCGCGGCCGTGCCCGCGTGGCGATTCCATCGCGAGGTGCGCGCCGCGTATAGCGTCGGGCATCGCGGCATCTGCATCAGGCCTAGCCTGATTCGACCGACACAATGAAAAACGGCCGCGCTCCCCAGGGAGCGCGGCCGTTTTCAGTCTAGACGCTCGCCGCCGTTTCAGGCGTCGACCGTCTCGGCCTCGACTTCGGACTTGGGCTTGCGCGCGCGGCGGCGCTTCGGGGCAGCCTCCGCAGCCTCGCTCTCGGCCACCGGTTCGGCGGTCAGGCGCGGCGGCAGGTCGATCGCGATCCGCGCCGGCTCGAGCGCCAGTTCGTCATGGCCGTTGGCCGATCCGTTCGCGGGCGCGCCGTTTGCCGATGCGCCGTTATTGTTGCGCCGGCCACGCCGGCCATCGCGGCGGGGGCCGTCGGCGTCGCCCATTTCACCGCGGGCGGCGGCAGGTGCCTGCTCCTGCCCGCGCGATTCGTCGGCAGCGGCTTCGGGCTGATATGCCGGACGCTGCTCGCGCCGCGGCTGGCCGTTCTGCAGCGAAGGCTGCTGGGCGCGCTGCTGCGGTGCCTGCTGCTGCGGCGGGCGGGCATCGAAGCCGTCGTCCCAGCCGTCGTCGGCACCCATTTCGGACTGGCCGTCGGCGTCGTCGCCTTCGTTACCGAACTCGTTGAAATCCTCGCGACCGCGGCGTTGCTGCTGCTGCTCCTCGAACCGCGAGCGATTCTCGCTCAGCACGCGGAAATAATGATCCGCGAACTGCAGATAATATTCGGTGTTGACGCGGTCGCCCTGCATCTGCGCATCGCGCGCCAGCGTCTTGTATTTCTCAAGCAACTGGGCGGCATTACCGCGGGCACGATTGTCGAGCCGACTGCCACGATCCGGGACCCCAGGCTGACCATTACGCGCCTGCTGTCCGCCACGGCCGCGACGGCGACCGTTCTGACGGTTGTTCATCAAGTTGGTCGAGTCCTTCACTTGTGGTCTACGTCACCACTCCCAACCGGGCCTACCCCGGAAGTCCGCATCCGGGGCCGCACGCCCGGGAATTTCGTCAACCCAACCGGGGCTCAGGCTTCGGCGGAGGGGCGGACGCGTGATCTGTCACGCATGCAATCGCTCTTTCCGCTTTGCCGAGGCGCCACTGCCGGCGACCAAGCGCTGGGAGTTGGGCAGAGCATGTCGCACCAGCGACCTCGCTCCGATCCTGTTCCCTATCTAGTCAGTCCCACCGTGAATTCCAAGGGGAGATTTATTGCTGCGGGGTGGCAACGATGCAGCGGTCATTTCCCGCCAAATCCTGCCTTACCGTCGATTGTAGCCCCGATGCCTTACAAAGTTCTGACACCGCCGCCGCCTGAGTAAAGCCGATCTCGATACATGCGACGCCCCCGTCCGCAAGCCGGAGTTGCGGCACCAGCGCGCGATAATCGTCGAGGCCGTCCGGGCCGGCATAAAGCGCGGAGGCGGGCTCGTGCCGCGCGACCTCGGGCGGCAGCGCATTGCCGGCCGCGACATAAGGCGGGTTGCACAGGATCAGATCCCAGTCCTCTGCGGCACCCGCGCTCCAGTCGCCCGGTTCGATCGCCGCCCGATCGGCAAGGCCCAGCCGCACGGCATTGGCGCGCGCGACCGCGAGCGCGCCCGCGCTCGCGTCGACGCCACGTCCGGTCGCCGTGGGCCAGTGTGCGAGCGCCGCCAGCAGCAGCGCGCCCGAGCCGGTGCCGAGATCGAGGATGCGCGCGGGGCTGCGTGCGCCGAAATGGTCGATCGCCGCCTCGATCAACGTCTCGCTGTCAGGCCGCGGAATCAGCACGTCGGGGCCGACGTCCAACTCGATCGTCCAGAAGTCGCGGCGACCAACGATATAGGCGATCGGCTCATAGGCCAGCCGGCGCGCGACGAGGCCTGCAAACGCATCCGGGGGCGCGATATCGCGCGGCCCCAGCAGCAAGGCCTCGCGCGTCGTGCCGAGCGCGTGCGCCATCAGCAGCTCGGCATCGAGCCGTGGCGTGTCGCTCACCGCCGCCAGCCGCTGCGCCGCCGCGGCGAGCGCGCTCACCACGGAAACCACTTGCCGTCGGCCTTCTGCTGCTTCTTCCATTCGCCCCAGGCTTTCTCCTGCTTCAGGCTGCATCCGGTCGCGCCGCTCGCGCCGACCGCGTTGCAGGCGCCCACGCCGGTGGCGCCCACCGCCGCGCCGTCCAGCGTACCGCGACCGCTCGGCCGGACCCCGCTGCCGGCGAAGCGCGGATCGAGCTTGGGCAGGCGGAAGCCCTCGGCCACGCCGCGATCCTTCGAGCAGACGACGATCTCGCCCGGCGCACCCTTGGGACAGTTGCGGATCGCCTCCACCACCTGCTGCCGCTGGGTCGTGATCGGGCTCGCCGGGGGCTCGACGGCGGCATCGACATTCGCCGCCTGGATCAACAGCGCCCAGATCATCGCGGGTCGGCCCCGATATCGTGCTGGAACCCCTTCTGCTGATCGTTCTCGCGCCAGCGCTGCACCTGGCAGCCGGTCGAGCCGACTCCGCCGACCGGGCTGCACGCGCCCGCCTGCGAGCCGGCGCCACCGACGTCCATCAGCCGGTGCCGCTCGCGCGAGACGCTGTCGCGGGCGCCTTCGATCTGGAAGCCCGGATCGCGCGCCGGGGGCGGCAGGCGATAGGGCGATTCGCCGTCGGCCTTGCCGCACACGGTGATCGTGCGCCCGTCGGAGCGGCACGGCGCGACGGCCTTGGCGACGATGGTGGCGAGCGACGGCATCGGGAGCGATGTGGGTGCGGGTGCCTCGATCAGGAAGATCAATGGCAGCACGCTCAGTCGGTCAGTTGCGCCAGCCGGCTCGCCTCGTCCTCCGCGATCAGCGCGCCCAGCAACTCGTCCATCTCGCCTTCGATGATCTCGGGCAGGCGATGGAGCGTCAGGTTGATGCGGTGATCGGTCACGCGGCCCTGCGGGAAATTGTAGGTGCGGATACGTTCGCTCCGATCACCTGAACCCACCATGGATTTGCGCGCCCCGGCGCGCTCGTCCGCCAGCCGCGCCCGCTCCGCCTCGTACAGGCGCGAGCGCAGCACCTTCATCGCCTTGTCCTTGTTCTTGTGCTGGCTCTTCTCATCCTGCTGGATGACGACCAGCCCGGTCGGCAGGTGGGTGATGCGCACCGCACTGTCGGTGGTGTTGACCGACTGGCCGCCCGGCCCCGACGAGCGATAGACGTCGATCCGCAGATCCTTGTCGTCGATCCGCACGTCGACCTCCTCCGCCTCGGGCAGCACGGCGACGGTGGCGGCGGAGGTGTGGATGCGCCCGCCGCTCTCGGTCGCGGGCACGCGCTGGACGCGATGGACGCCGCTCTCGAACTTCAGCTTGGCGAACACGCCCTGGCCGGTGAACGAGGCGACCACCTCCTTGAAGCCGCCCAGCTCGGCGGCCGAGGCGGACATCATCTCGGTGCGCCAGCCCTGCGTATCGGCGTAGCGCTGGTACATGCGGAACAGGTCACCCGCGAACAAAGCCGCCTCGTCGCCGCCGGTGCCGGCGCGGATTTCGACAATGGCTGAGCGTTCGTCGGCAGCGTCCTTCGGCAGCAATGCCAGCGCCAGCGCGCGTTCGGCCGGCGGAAGCTGCGTCTTGAGCCCCTCCAGTTCCTCGCCCGCCATGCGCTTCAAATCGGCATCGGTGCCGCCATCCTCGATCAGGAAGTCGAGCGCCGAAATCTCCTGCCGCAGCCGCCGAACCTCGGCCGCGGCGCGCGCGACCGGCTCCAGCTCGGCATAGTCCTTCGACAGCTTGACGAACTGGTCGGGCGGCAGATCGCCGCGCGACATCGACGCCTGCAGCTCGTCGCGGCGCGCCTCGATCTGGCGGATGCGTTCGATCGGGATCGTGGTCATGCGGCGAGTACTTCCCGCACCTGCGCGTCTAGGTCATTCAATGCAAATGCTCCCCCCTCGGGCATGCTGACATGATGCGTGACGCCCTCGCCCGGCACGAGCCGGACGTAGACCAGCG
Source organism: Sphingomonas nostoxanthinifaciens (assembly GCF_019930585.1). Classification (NCBI taxonomy): domain Bacteria; kingdom Pseudomonadati; phylum Pseudomonadota; class Alphaproteobacteria; order Sphingomonadales; family Sphingomonadaceae; genus Sphingomonas; species Sphingomonas nostoxanthinifaciens. Next base: position 3,729,653 of record NZ_CP082839.1, read on the forward strand.
CATCGACGCCCCCCTTGCGCGCCAGCTCCGCCTGCCGCTTCGCTTTAGTTGCATAGCCGTTACGAACTTCGTAACCGGCCGCGCGAAGGAGTCGGGTCGCGCGAGCTGCCGCCTCGGTCGCCTCGGTCGTGTCGGCGATCACCGCAAGCACGGGCTGTGCGCGTTTCGGCGTCTCGATCAGCATCGCCAGCCGCTCGATCCCCGCCGCCCAGCCGACCGCGGGCGTATGCGCGCCACCGAGCGTCTCGATCAGCCCGTCATAGCGCCCGCCGCCCAGCACCGTGCCCTGCGCACCGAGCCGATCGGTGACGAACTCGAACGCGGTGTGGCGATAATAATCGAGCCCGCGCACCAGCCGTGCATTGCGCGTCCACGCCACGCCGGCCGCGTCCAGCCCCTTCGTCACCGCCTCGAAGAAGGCGCCCGCCTCCGCCGACATATGCGCGTCGATCGACGGGGCGGCGTCGGCGATCGGCCGGTCGCGCGGATCCTTGCTGTCGAGGATGCGCAGCGGGTTCTTGCCCAGCCGCTCGACGCTGTCCTCGGACAAGGCGTCGCGTGCGCCTTTGAAATGCGCGACCAACGCCTGCCGCCACGCCTCGCGCGTCGCGCTGTCGCCCAACGTGTTGAGCTGGAGCGTCACGCCGTCCGACACGCCGAGCTCGCGCAGCAACTGGTCGGCGAAGGCGAGCAATTCCACGTCGGCCGCAGGCTCGGCCGCGCCGATCACCTCGGCGTCGAGCTGGTGGAACTGGCGGAAGCGACCCTTCTGCGGCCGCTCGTAGCGGAACACCGGCCCGTGCGTCGCCGCCTTCAGCGGCGCATATTGCTGCCAGCCCTCGGTCAGGAAGGCGCGCGCGATGCCGGCGGTGAATTCCGGCCGCAGCGTCAGGCTCTCGCCGCCGCGATCGGGGAAGGTGTACATCTCCTTGGCGACGACGTCGGTCGTCTCGCCGAGCGAGCGCGCGAACACCGCGGTCGCTTCGAACACCGGCATCTCGATCCGGCGGAAGCCGTACAGCCGACGCACCCGCTCGAACGCCTCCACGACATGCGTGAAGCGATCGGCCTCCTCCCCCAACATGCTCTGCGTCCCGCGGATCGGCCGCGGCGTCTCGATTTTCGCCATAGTTGCGGCGGGGTCTAAAGGCTTTTGCGTGCGAGTGCGAGTGTGCGTGTCATTTCCTATGCGCCCCCGTTCGGCCTGAGGAGCCGCTGAGCGCAGTCGAAGCGGCGTCTCGAAGGACATGTGGTTCGAGACGAGGCTTCGACTGCGCTCAGCCTCTCCTCACCACGAACGGGAGGTTTTGTGTATTACGGCGCTACTGCCGCCGCTTGTGCCGCCAACGTTGCCAGTGCCGCGCGATCGCTCGTCCGCACCGGCTCGGCCGCGCCGCATTCGAGGCAGCGGACCTGGATCGCCGGGCCGAACGCCAGCGCGCGTGCGTCGTGCAGCGCGCGCGCCAGCAGCATTTGCGGCTGCTGCGCCAGCCGCGTCCACGGATCGATCGCGCCCTCGACGTCGCTGCCGGGATCGCGTTTCTGCGCCCAGTCGCGCAGCAGCGACTTCCAGCTGTTCGGCTCCTTCTCGATCCAGCGCGGCGCGGCGTCGGCGCCGCTGAGGCCGGCCTTGTTCGCCGCGAACACGATCGCATCGTCCACCGTGCCGAAGCGATCGACCAGCCCGAGCTGGCGCGCGGTGCCGCCCGCCCAGACATGGCCCTGCCCGATCGCGTCGACGCGCGCCGGGCTCATGTGGCGCGCACCCGCGACCAGCTCGACGAAGTGGCGATAGACGCTCTCGATCCCGGTCTGGACGAGCTGGTCGAACAGAGGGCTGGTGCCGCGATAGACGTCGGGCTGGCCCGAGAGCGGCGTGGTCGCGACGCCGTCGGCCGACAGGCCCAATTTCTGCAGCGTGCCGGCAAAGGTCGGGATGATGCCGAATACGCCGATCGAGCCGGTGATCGTGGCCGGCTCGGCGAAGATCGTGTCGCCGGTGGTCGACACCCAATAGCCGCCCGACGCGGCGACCGAGCCCATCGAGATCACCACCGGGATGCCCTGCGCCTTGGCGGCGAGGATCGCGCTGCGGATCCGATCGGAGCCGGTCACCGATCCGCCGGGTGAATCGACCCGCACGACCAGCGCCTTGATACGGCGCTTGGCGATCTCGGCCGTCATCAGCCGCGCGATCGTCTCGCCGCCGGCCGAGCCGGGGCCGGTGAGCCCGTCGACGATGTCGCCCGCGACTACCAGCACGCCGACCTTGCCGCCATCCGCCTCCGGATGCGCCGCGAGATAGGAATCGAGCGACAGCGTCGAATAGGCGCCGGGCCCGCGCACCGCATCGGCCCCCGCGAGGCTCGCCACGCGCTGCCCGAAGGCGATGCGGTCGCCGAGCGTATCGACCAGCCCGGCGCGGAACGCGCCCTGCGCCTGATCGCCATTGGCGGCGGCGATCGCCGCGGCGGGATCGCGCACATAGGCCAGCAATTGCGCCTTGGGCCGCGCATGGGCGACCTCGTCCTGCCACGTCTGGAACAGCGAATCGACCAACGCCTGATTGGCCTGCCGCGCCTCGGGCGACTGGCCGGTGAGGATGAAGGGCTCGACCGCCGATTTGAACCTGCCGACCTTGTAGACGTGCGCGGTGACGCCGATCTTGTCGAGCAGCCCCTTATAATAGAGGTGCGGCGCGCCCGGCCCGGCGATCAGCACCGCGCCGAGCGGGTTCATCCAGATCTCGCTGGCGTGCGAAGCAAGCTGATAGCTGTCGTCGGCATAGCCGGTGGCGTAGGCCAGCACCGGCTTGCCCGCGCGGCGTACGCCATCGGCCGCCGCGCCCACCGTCGCGATCGCCGCCTGGCCGCCACCGACGAAGCTGTCGAGATCGAGCACCACCGCCTTGACCGCCGGATCGGTCGCGGCGAGCTTCAACGCGCGCACCACGTCGCGCAGCCGGAATTCGCGCGCGGCCGGGCCGTTGCCCGACAGCACAGCGAGCGTGTCGGCATCCTGCGGCTGCTCGACCAACGTGCCGTTCAGGCGGATCAGCAGCGCGCCGCTCGCCGCCAGCTTCGGATTGGGCCGCGCGGTCAGCGCCGCGTAGAGGCCGACGAAAAACAGGACCATCGCCAGCAGCACCAGCGCATCCTTGATGCCGACCAGCAGCTTCCAGAACCCGCGCAACAGCTTCATCGTCGAACCGCCTCCTCGCGCTCCTCTAGGAGGTTTCGCGCGAGGCGGCCAGCGCCCACTTGTTCGTTATTTTGCTAATATGCTAAATAAGCGCATGGACTCGGTTTTCGAAGCGCTCTCGCACCCGATCCGGCGCGAGATATTGGAGATGCTGAAGCGCGGCAGCCGTTCGGCGGGCGAGCTGGCCGATGCATTCCCCGTCTCGAAACCGACCATGTCGGGCCACTTCGCCAAGCTGAAGGCGGCGGGCCTCATCCAGGGCGAGCAGCGCGGCAGCAGCGTCATCTACAGCCTCAACCTCTCGGTGCTGGAGGACGTCGTGCTGGGGTTCATGCGCCGGCTGGATGCCCGACCACGCAAGGGAGCCGAATGATGCGGGTGAAGCCGATGATCCTCCTGTCCGCCGGCGTCGTGCTGGCGATGCTGCTCGCCGCCTACCTCGTCGGCATCCGATTGCCCGAGACCATGGTCCTGCCGATCCACTGGAACGTGGACGGCAAGGCCGACGGCTTCGCCGGCAAGTGGACGGCCCTGTGCGTCGCGCCGGCGATGACCGCGGCCGTGTCGGTGCTGCTGGCGACGCTGCCGGCGATCGATCCGTTGCGCGACGGATTGAACCGCAGCGCCAGCCTCTATCGTGCCGCCTGGATCGGCCTGCTGGCGCTGATGGCGGTGACGCAGACGCTGCCGATCGGCACGGCGCTGGGCTGGCACTTCGGCGCGCCGCGACTGCATCTGGCGGCGATCGGCCTGTTCCTGATCGTGCTCGGCAACCTGATGCCGAAATCGCGGCCGAGCCGCTTCGTCGGCATCCGCACGCCGTGGACGCTGGCCAGCACCGACGTGTGGATCGCCACCCATCGACTGGGCGGCCGGCTGATGATGGCGGCCGGGGCGATCTGGGTCGTCGCCGCGCTGATTGGCCGGCCGCTGGTCCAGCTTCACGCGCTGATGATCGTCGGCATCGCGGTCGCGGCGATCGTGCCGGCACTCTGGTCCTACGTGCTATGGCGCCGCGAGACCGGGCGCAGCGCCTGAACCTTGAGGCGCCTCCGACGAAGCGGGCGCGACGATCGACCGTCCGATCCTGGGCTCGCCTTGACAGGCTGAACCGGCATTCACATATGCCCATTGGCACTCGACATATGCGAGTGCCAACAGTTTATGGATGATGCAGGCGGGAGGGGCTGATCGCGGCCTCTATCCCGCCTTCATTGCAGGAAAGGGACAATCATGGGTTTCCGTCCACTGCACGATCGCGTGCTGGTGAAGCGCATCGAGGCTGACGAAAAGACGGCCGGCGGCATCATCATCCCCGATTCCGCCAAGGAAAAGCCGCAGGAGGGCGAGGTCATCGCCGTCGGTGGTGGCGCCAAGGCCGAAGACGGCAAGATCACCCCGCTGGACGTCAAGGCCGGCGACCGCATCCTGTTCGGCAAGTGGTCCGGCACGGAGGTCAAGCTCGACGGCCAGGATCTGCTGATCATGAAGGAAAGCGACATCCTCGGGATCGTCGGCTGAGCCGCACGAACCTGTCGCAAGCCTCAACTTCCTCAACTTCGTAATCCAGAAAGGTAGCCGACATGGCAGCCAAGGACGTCAAATTCTCGCGTGACGCACGCGAGCGCATCCTGCGCGGCGTGGATATCCTCGCCGACGCGGTGAAGGTCACGCTGGGGCCGAAGGGCCGCAACGTCGTGATCGACAAGAGCTTCGGCGCACCGCGCATCACCAAGGACGGCGTCACCGTCGCCAAGGAGATCGAACTCAAGGACAAGTTCGAGAACATGGGTGCGCAGATGCTGCGCGAAGTGGCCTCGAAGACCAACGACAATGCCGGTGACGGCACCACCACCGCGACCGTTCTCGCTCAGGCGATCGTGCGCGAGGGCATGAAGTCGGTCGCGGCCGGCATGAACCCGATGGATCTGAAGCGCGGCATTGATCTCGCCGTCGTCAAGGTCGTCGAGGACGTGAAGAGCCGTTCCAAGCCCGTCTCGGGCAGCCAGGAAGTCGCGCAGGTCGGCATCATCTCGGCCAACGGTGACACCGTCGTCGGCGAGAAGATCGCCGAGGCGATGGAGAAGGTCGGCAAGGAAGGCGTCATCACCGTCGAGGAGGCCAAGGGCCTCGAGTTTGAACTCGACGTCGTCGAGGGCATGCAGTTCGACCGCGGCTACCTGTCGCCTTACTTCATCACCAACCCCGACAAGATGACGGTCGAGCTTCAGGATCCTTTCATCCTGATCCACGAGAAGAAGCTGTCGAACCTGCAGGCGATGCTCCCGATCCTGGAAGCCGTGGTGCAGAGCGGCCGTCCGCTCCTCATCATCGCCGAGGACATCGAGGGCGAGGCGCTCGCCACGCTCGTCGTCAACAAGCTGCGCGGCGGCCTGAAGGTCGCGGCCGTCAAGGCACCGGGCTTCGGCGATCGCCGCAAGGCGATGCTCGAGGACATCGCGATCCTGACCAAGGGCGAGGTGATCTCCGAGGATCTCGGCATCAAGCTCGAGAGCGTCACGCTCAACATGCTCGGCACCGCCAAGCGCGTCTCGATCGACAAGGACAACACCACCATCGTCGACGGTGCGGGTGAGGAAGCGTCGATCAAGGGCCGCGTCGAGGCGATCCGCAAGCAGATCGAGAGCACCACGAGCGACTATGATCGCGAGAAGCTGCAGGAGCGGCTGGCCAAGCTGGCCGGTGGCGTCGCGGTCATCAAGGTCGGCGGTTCGTCCGAGGTCGAGGTGAAGGAGCGCAAGGATCGCGTCGACGACGCGCTGCACGCGACCCGCGCCGCGGTCGAGGAAGGCATCGTCCCCGGCGGTGGTACGGCTTTGCTGTACGCCACGAAGGCGCTCGACGGCCTGACCGGCGCGAACGACGACCAGACGCGCGGCGTCGACATCGTCCGCAAGTCGCTGACCGCGCTGGTTCGCCAGATCGCACAGAATGCCGGCCATGACGGCGCGGTGGTTTCGGGCAAGCTGCTCGAGAGCAACGATCCGCAGTTCGGCTTCAACGCGCAGACCGAGACCTACGAGAACCTCGTCGCCGCCGGCGTGATCGACCCGACCAAGGTCGTCCGCACCGCGCTGCAGAACGCGGCCTCGGTCGCCGGCCTGCTCATCACCACCGAAGCGGCGGTGAGCGAGCTTCCGGCCGACGACAAGGCTCCCGCGGGCATGCCCGGCGGTGGCATGGGCGGCATGGGCGGCATGGATTTCTGATCCAGCCCAGGCCGAACATCACGATCTGAAGAAGGGCCGGGGGAGCGATCCTCCGGCCCTTTTCGTTTCGGGAACGATCTGTCGATCCGGGGGTTGGAGGTCACCACTCCAGCATTTTCTGTCTTCGGAAGGCACGATCCCCATGGCATCGACCGACAGCCCCGTCTGGTTCATCACCGGCTGCTCCACCGGCTTCGGCCGCGACCTCGCCCGGCTGGTGCTCGATCGCGGCTGGCGCGCGATCGTCACCGCGCGCGACGCGGCGCGCGTCGAAGACCTGACAGAGGGAGCAGAGGATCGCGCGCTCGCGCTGGCGCTCGACGTGACCGATCAGGCGCAGATCGACGCGGCGGTCGAGGCGGCCCACGCCAGGTTCGGCCGCATCGACGTGCTCGTGAACAATGCCGGCTACGGCTACCAGAGCAGCGTCGAGGAAGGCGAGGAAGTCGAGATCCGCGCGCAGTTCGACGCCAACGTCTTCGGCCTGTTTGCGCTTACCCGCGCGATGCTGCCGATCATGCGCGCGCAGCGTGCGGGCAACATCATCAATATCACGTCGGTCGCCGGCCTCGTCGGCTTTCCCAGCTCCGGCTATTATGCCGCCTCGAAACATGCGGTGGAGGGTTGGTCCGACGCGCTGAAGGCCGAGGTCGGCCCGCTCGGCATCAACGTCACCTGCGTCGAGCCGGGGCCGTTCCGCACCGACTGGGCCGGACGCTCGCTCAGGCAGACGCCGTCGACCATTGCCGATTATGCCGAAACCGCCGCCAGGCGCCTCGCCGGCACGCGCGCGGCCAGCGGTACGCAGGCGGGCGATCCGGTTCGCGCGGGCGAGGCGATGATCGCGCTCACCCAGCGCGCCGATCCGCCGCGCCATCTGGTGCTGGGCAAATGGGGCTATGATGCAGTGGTCGAGCGGCTGAAGGCGCGGCTGGCGGAGATCGAGGGCGAGCGCGACGCGAGCCTCGCCGCCGACTTTCCCGACGCCTGAAGGCCCGCGGTCATCGCGCGTTCAGCCGCGCGGGATCAGCTTAAGCGCGTCCTATCGAAGCGTGGAGGCATCATGCGTCTTCTCTCCAAACTCCTCGTCGCCGGTGCAGGCGTGGCCGCAATTGCAGGCGTGGCGCTCGCCGCCGAGCGCGATGCGCACGTGCTCAACGTAGTGCTGCCCGACGGCTCGGTCGAGCGCATCCACTATGTCGGCAACGTCGCGCCGCGCGTGATGGTGACGCCGGTCGCGGCGCCAACCCCGGTCGCCGCGTTCGACGAGGGCGATCCTTTCGCCATGTTCGACCGCATCGCCGCCGAGATGGACGCGCGCAGCGATGCGATGCTGCGTCAGGCGCTGGCGGTGCAGGCCGCCGCCCCGGTGGCCGGCGCGCAGCTCGATCATGCCGCGCTGGCGCAGCAGCCCGCCGGCACGGTCAGCTACAGCTTCACTTCTTATTCCAGCAGCAACGGCACCTGCCAGCAGAGCGTGCAGGTGACATCGTTCGCGCCGGGCGAGGCGCCAAAGGTCGCGCGCCAGAGTTCGGGCGACTGCAGTGCGGTTAACACGACCAAGGCGATCCCGGCGGTGCAGGAAGCCCCCGCCGCCCCGGCCGCGCCGGTGCTGACCAAGGCCAAATACGACGTGCCCGCAACCCCGGCGAAGCCGCGCCAGACGATCTGACGCGGCGCGCGCGCTAGCCGTCGATCGACAGCAGTTCGATCGCGTCGGCGCGGCCGCCGAACGCCACCCGATCGCCCTCGCCCGCGCCGATCAGCGCACGCGCGAGCGGCGCTGAAAAGGCGATCAGCCCGGCCGTCGGCTCAGCCTCGTCATCGCCGACGATCGTGATCGAACGGCGCTCGCGATTGAGCAGGAAGGTCACGCGGCTGCCGAAGCCGGCCTCGTCCGCCGGCGGGGGCGGGGCGAGTTGCGCGGTGGCAAGCCGCTGGCGCCAGTAACGCAGCGCGCGCTTGCGCTCTTCCGGCTCGGCGGCGGCGGCGGCGGCAACCGCCTGCTCCAGTTCGGCGACGCGCGCCTCGATCTGCGCCAGACCGCGCGGTGTCACCAGATTGGGTCCGGGCGGGATCGGCAGCTCGAACCGCGGCTCCAGATGCTCTTCGTCGCTCTCGCGGCGGAAGGCCACGCTCACATCGTCTCTCCTGTGTTGTTCGCACCGCCTTGATCTCGGCGGTATCTCGTCAGTTCAGCGCGCGGTGTCGGCGCCGTTGATATCGTCCGCCGCCGGCGCGTCGTCTCCCGCATCGACGGCAGGCTCGGTCGCCGCGGCAGCCCGCGCGGCCTTGTGCGGCACGGCAGGCATCGGCGCGCGCGCCGCCGCATCGGCGGCGGCAATATCCCCGAGCGTCCGCTGTGCCGTCACGTTGCGCGCGTCGGCATCGGCGTCGAGCGTCACGTCGGCGGTCTGCCGGTGGCATGCGCCGAGCGCCAGCAGCATCGCAGTGCCTATCAGAATCCTCACGGCCGCGGCTTGTCGCCCGGCTTGGGCGGCGTGGCCGGCGCGGGCGCATCGCCGGGCATCGGCGCGGCGCTTTCCGGCAGGGCCTGGTCGGCAGGCTTGGACGGGGCCGCCGCCGGCGCGTCGCCCGGCATCGGTGCCGCGCTCTCGCCGCCGGGCGGCGGCACGGCGTCGGCACCGCCGATGGGGGTCGCGACCGGTTCGCCCGTGGTCGGCGTCTCGTCGGGTGCGCCGCCGGCATCCTCCTGGTCCATGATCTGCGCGCGCCGGCGCTGCAGGAAGGCCGACCGCGCCGCCGCATAGGGGTCGAGGCTCGACTGCAGGAAGGCGTCGCCGCCGCTCTCGATCAGGTCGGACCGCGCGCTGACGATCTGCACCGCGCGATAGCCGCGCTTGTACCAGACGTTGATGTCCCACTGGTTGATGGCGACGTTGACCGGATCGCCATAGGCAGCGGCCGCCGCGCCGATGCCGTCGCGCATCGTCGAGGGGCCGAGCAGCGGCAGGACAAGATAGGGGCCGCCGTTGAAGCCCCAAACCGCCATCGTCTGGCCCAGATCCTCCTGCGCCGGCGTGATGCCGATCTTGCTGGCATGATCGAACAGGCCGCCGACGCCAATCGTCGTGTTGACGACGAAGCGCTTGAGGTTGCGCCCGGCACGCGCCGGCTTGCCCTGCAGCAGATTGTTCACGAACGACCACGGCTCGGTCACGTTCGAGAAGAAGTTGGTGAGGCCCTGCCGCGCCGGCTGCGGCGTGACCGACCGATAGCCCTTGGCCACGGGCTTGATCAGGATCCGGTCGGCGAACATGTCGACGCCCCAGATCTTGCGATTGAGCTTCTCCAGCGGATCACGCTCGGCAAGGCGGTCTTGGCCGGGAGTGGTGGCGCAGGCGCTGACCAGCGTGAGCGCGGCGAGAGAAACAGCAGCGCGCAGCGCGCGAGAATACACCATCATGAAGTCGCGCCTGCCATAGCCCCTTGCCCCCGACAATCCACTTTGTGCCGACACGCGACTTGACGCACGCGCGAACAGCTTCATCGTCGCGGCAATGCCTGCTCCGCTCATTTTGTTCCGTGCCCTTGCCGATCCGACCCGCCTGCGCATCGTCGCGCTGCTGCGGCGCATGGAATTGTCGGTCGGCGAACTGGCGCAGGCGCTGGGGCAGAGCCAGCCGCGCGTCTCGCGCCACGTGCGCATCCTCGCCGATGCCGGGCTGTGCGAGCGGCGGCGCGAGGGCAGCTGGGTGTTCCTCGGCCTCGGCCCGGCCGCGACCGACGGGCCGCTGCTCGCGACGATCGACGCCTGGCCCGACGCCGCGTCGGAGCGTTGGGAGGTGGCCGACGCCGCGCGACTGGAGGCGGTGCGCGCCGACCGCGCCGCAGCGGCGGAAGCCTATTTCGACGCGCATGCCGCCGAATGGGACGCCATCCGCTCGCTCCACGTCGCCGAGGATGCGGTGGAGGATGCGATCGGCCGCGTGCTGCGCGCCGAGCCGGTCGGACGGCTGGTCGATATCGGCACCGGCACCGGCCGCATGATCGAACTGCTCGCCCCGCACGCGACCGGCGCGATCGGCATCGACCGCAGCCCCGAAATGCTGCGCTTCGCCCGCGCGCGCATCGGCCGGGCGGAGATCGCGCAGGTCGACCTGCGCCAGGGCGACATGTATGCGCTGCCGCTGGCGGACGGCAGCGCCGACACCGTCGTGCTGCATCAGGTGCTCCATTACGCGCAGGCGCCCGCAGCCGCGATCGCCGAGGCGGCACGTTTGCTGCGCGCCGACGGGCGGCTGCTGATCGCCGACTTCGCTGCGCACGACCGCGAGGAATTGCGCGAGCGCGAAGGCCATGCGCGCCTCGGCTTCGCCGACGAGCAGATGGCGGGCTGGTTCGCCGCATCCGGCCTCGCGCCGCCCGAGGTGGTGGAGCTCGAAGGCGGTGAGCTGACGGTCAAATTATGGCTCGGCCGCCGCAGCGCGGTGGCGAAGTCGCTGCTGAAGGCGGTGGGCTAGACCTTCAGGGCGCGCTCCATCAGCCAGACGCGGATCGCGCTGGCGAGATTGGGCGGATCGACGGCGGCGACACGCCCGGCATCGATGCGCGCGATCAGGGCGGAGATGGGCAAAGCCTCGTCCTCGGCCGCGCGCTTCAGCGCTTCCCAGAAGACCGGCTCGAGGCTGACCGAGGTCGCGTGGCCGGCAATCATCACCGATCGCTTGATCGGACCGGCCACGCGCGCCTCCATCAATACATGTGCTGGCCGCCGTTGATCGACAGCGTCGAGCCGGTGATGAACGCCGCATTGTCCGAGCAGAGGAAGGCGACGCCGCGCGCAATCTCGTGCGCCTGGCCGAGGCGGCCGACCGGGATCTTGGCGACGATCTTGCTCAGCACGTCGGCCGGCACCGCCGCGACCATATCGGTGTCGATATAGCCCGGCGCGATCGCGTTGACGGTGATGCCGAAGCGCGCGCCTTCCTGTGCCAGCGCCTTGGTGAAGCCGTGGATGCCCGATTTGGCGGCGGCATAATTGACCTGCCCATATTGGCCGGCCTGGCCGTTGATCGAGCCGATATTGACGAACCGGCCCCACTTGCGGTCCTTCATGCCGGCGAAGGTCGCCTTGGCCATGTTGAAGCAGCCGCCGAGATTGGTGTCGATCACTTCCTTCCAATCGTCGTAGCTCATCTTCAGGAGCGTGCCGTCGCGGGTGATGCCGGCATTGTTGACGACCGCGTCTACCGGGCCGAGCCCCTGCTCGACCGCGGACACGCCGGCGGCGCAGGCCTCGGGGCTCGACACGTCCCACTTGAACACGGCGATGCCGGTGCGCTCGGCAAACGCCTTGGCCCGCTCGTCATTGCCGGCATAATTGGCGGCGACGGTGAAGCCGTCTTCCTTCAGCGCGAGGCTGATCGCTTCGCCGATGCCGCGCGTTCCGCCCGTCACGATCACCACGCGTGCCATATCCATCCTCTCCAGCTTGGATTTGTTCGAGCTTTATGAAGGCGGGAGCCAGCCCGCAAGCTCCCGCCGCAGCAAATCGTGCAACATGGCGATACCGCCGGGGCTGTCGTTGAGGCACGGCAGATAAGCGAAGTCGCTGCCGCCGGCGGCGAGGAACGTCTCGCGGCCGCGGATCGAGATTTCCTCGAGCGTCTCGAGGCAGTCGGCCGAGAAACCGGGCGAGACGACGGCCACGCGCTCGATCCCGGCGCGCGGCAGCGCCGCGAGCGTCACGTCGGTCGCGGGCTCCAGCCATTTGGCGCGGCCGAAGCGCGACTGGAAGGCGACGATCAATTCGCGCCCGAGCGCCTCGCTCAGCAGCCGCGCGGTCTTCTGGCAGTGGCAATGATAGGGGTCGCCCTGTTCAAGCGTGCGCTGCGGCATGCCGTGAAAGCTCGCGACGATCACCTGCGGCTGAAACGGCAGCGCGGCGAGCGACGCCTCGACGCTGTCCTTCAGCGCGGCGATGTAGCCGGCATCATCATAATAAGGCGGGAGGGTACGGATCGCCGGCTGCCAGCGCATGTCGGCGAGGGTGGCGAAGGCGCGATCGTTCGCCGTGGCGGTCGTCGCCCCGCAATATTGCGGATAGAGCGGCGCGAGCAGGATCCGCTCGCAGCCGGCATCTTTCATCGCCGCCAACCGCTCGGCGATCGAGGGCCGACCGTAGCGCATGGCATGATCGACCAGCACGGCATCGCCGAAGCGGGCGGCCAGCGCCGCCGCCTGCGCACGCGTGATCGCGGCGAGCGGCGATCCATCCTTGCCCCATACCTGGCGATAGGCGTGGGCCGACTTCTTGGGCCGGGTGGTCAGCACGATCCCGCGCAGGATCGGTTGCCACAGGATCGGCGGCAGCTCCACCACGCGGCGATCCGACAGGAATTCGCCGAGATAGCGACGCACCGCCGGCGCATCGGGCGCGTCGGGCGTGCCGAGATTGGTCAGCAGCACGCCGATGCGGGGGCGCGGGATTGTGGGGTGATCGGCGGGTTTCATATGGCGAGCGGCAACGCGCGCAGCCGCTTGCCGGTTGCGGAGAAGATCGCATTGGCGATGGCGGGCGGCGTCACCGGAACCGCCAGTTCGGCCACCCCGCCCGGCGCCTCGGCCGATGCGATCAGTTCGACCGCGATCTCGGGCATATCCTTGAGCAACGGCAAACGGAGGTCGGCAAATCCGGTCTGCTCGGCGAGGCCCTGCGCATAGGTGACGCCGTCGCCCAGCGCAGCGGCCATGCCCCAGACGAGCCCGCTCTCGATCTGCTGGCGGACGATGTCGGGATTGATGACCCGGCCGCAGTCGACCACCGCGGTCAGCTGCGTCACCTTGATCGCGCCGCCCTCGATCCGCGCCTCGCAATAAAGCGCGATGTGGCTGCCGAAGGCGGAATGAACCGCCACCCCCTGCCCCGATCGCGCCTCGCCGGTCCAGCCGCCCGAAGCGGTCGCCTGCGCGAGGCAGCGCGCGAGGCGCGGCTGCGCGCCGAGCAGCCCCATCCGGAACGACAGCGCATCCATGCCCGCCGCGGCGGCAAGCTCGTCGGCAAAGCATTCGACGAAGAAGGCGGTGGAGGCATGCGCCGCAGACCGCCACAGCCCGGTCGGGATACCGACGTCGGCCAGCGCATGCGCGATCGCCAGCACCGGTATGGCATAAGGCGGCACCGCGCCGTCGATCGCCGCACGCTCGGGCCCGCCACCGTGCGGCAGCGCCGGGATCAGCCGCCTCCCGAGCTCAGCGGCGGTAGCGGGCGCGGCGATCACCGCCTGCCACGCCGCGATCCGGCCTTGCCCGCCGAGCCGCGCGCGCATCCTGGCGCGTGCCGGCGGACCGTGGCGCCCATGCAGCATTTCCTCGCGCCGGCTCCACATCAGCTGAACCGGCTTGCCCGACCGCACCGCGAGGATCGCCGCCTCGATCGCGGCGTCATTCTCGATCTTGCGGCCGAAGCCACCGCCGACCTGCATGGGGTAGACGATGATGCGATGCTCGCCGATCCCGGTCGCGCGCGCGACGGCGGCGCGGGTGAGGCCCTGTGCCTGGGTCGGCACCCATAATTCCAGCCGATCGCCGGTCAGGCGCGCGGTCGCCACCAGCGGCTCGATCGTTGCATGCGCGGAGAACGGCACGGCGTAATCCGCCTCGATCACGCCGGCGCCGGCGAGTGCCGTCGCCGCATCGCCCTGCTTGGCGAACGTCGTGCCCCCGGTTGCCAGTGCCGCATCGAGCGCATGCGCCACCGACACGCTATTGGGCAGAGCCCCACGCGTCGCGAAGCGCGGGTGGAGCGCATCGAGCGCACGGTCGGCCGCCCACCAATTCTCCGCCAGCGCCGCGACGAAGCCGTCGCTGCGGACGATGCCGACGACGCCGGGCACGCGATCGGCCGCCGCCAGATCGAGCGCGGCCGGGCCGGTATCGCCGAGCGGGCCGTGCCGCACCGATGCGTGGAGCATGCCGGGCAGGCGCACGTCGCCGGCAAAGCGCGTGCTGCCGTCGACCTTCGCAGGCAGATCGAGCCGCGGCATCGCCTTGCCCGAAATGCCGCCTTCACCCGGCCGACGCAGCGGTGGCGTCGCGGGCGGGGCGAACCCCGCCGCCTCGGCCGCAAGTGCGCCGAAGCGGAAGCGATCCTGCCCCCGTACGACGAACCCGGCTTCGGTATCGCAGGCGCGCCAATCCGCGCCGATCCGCTTGCCCGCCGTCATGCACAGCAAGGCGCGCGCCATTGCGCCCGCCTCGCGGAACGGCTGCTCGAAAGCGCGGATCGAGGTCGAGCCCGCCGTTATCATCAGTGCGTTGCGCGTCGCCCAGTTCTGCGCCGCCCAGCGGCCGACCCCGGCCAGCATATGCGGCAGCGCATCCTCTGCCATCTCGCCCGCGATCAGCCGGTTGGCGTAGAGCGGCCCCAGCGGCGCGGGCTCGACCGCGATCTGGCGCCAGTCGGCCCCAAGCTCGTCGGCCAGCGCCTGCGGCAGCGCGGTCCACACACCCTGCCCCATCTCCGCCTGCGGCACGACGACCGTCACCCGCCCCGTCTCGGCAATCTTGAGAAAGGCACCCATCACCGTCTCGCCCGGGTCGACGGCGAGGTTTGGCCGATAGTCGCGCGGCCACAGCTCCCATGCGAGGACGAGACCCACGCCCGCGCCGCCGCCGATCAGCAATGTCCGCCGGGACAGCGTCGTTCTGTTCGCATCCGCCGGCGCCATGGCGGGCTGATAAGGCGCCGCCGGGGCGCCGTCACGCGCCTTGTTCAGGCGGCGACCATCACCGCGGCGCGCGCGGCGACCGCATCGTCGAGCACGGCGAGCCAGTCGCGCGCCGAACCGGCAAGCTGGTGTCGCCGGCCGAGTTCCGCCAGCGATGCGGCTTCCGGGCGACGTCGCTCGTGCAGCACGGCGGTCAGCGCGCGCGCGACCTCGTCGGCACGGGGCCGCGCGATCGCCCCGAACGATCGATCCAGCAGGATTTCCGGCAATGCCAGCGAACAGGGCGTCGAGACCACCGGCACGCCGGCGGCGAGCGCCTCGACCAGCGCGGCGGGATAGCCCTCGAACAGCGAGGTGCACAGCAAGACGTCGGCCTGCGCCAGGTAACGTGGCACATCGTGGACGAAGCCGGCGAAGGTGATGCGCTCAGCTATGCCGAGCGTCTGCGCACGCGCCTTCAGCATCGCCTCTTCCTCGCCCTGGCCGAGCAGGACGAGGCGCAGCGAGGGGTCGGCACGCGCGAACGCATCCAGTGCCAGCCCGAAATTCTTCTGACGCGTCAGCCGGCCGACGCACAATATCATCCCGGTACCCGGCCGATCGAGCGCAGGCGCGGGCACGGCATCGAGATTGGGCTCGTGAACGCAGGCGATGTCGTGGCGATGGAGCAGCACCGTCGCCTCTGCTGCCAGCGCCGGCGACATCGCCACCAACGTGTCGAACGGCGCCGTCACCCGTCGGAAATTGGCGGTAAACAGCACCTGCGCCAACCGTGGCCGGTCGCCGCGCACCAGCGGATTGCTGAGCTTGCACGCCACCGCCGGCCGGTCCCATGCGAGGTCGTCGATCATCGCGCGCAGGATCGGCACGTGATAATTTCCGGGGCCGACGACGATGTCAGGACGGTCCGCGCGCACCGATGCGGCGAGTGCCCGGCCAAGCTCGCGACGGCCGGCGCGGCGCGTGCCGCCTGGCGCGATAGACGTCATGGAGATCCGCGGTGAAACGAGCCGCCGAAGGGGGCCATCCTCGGCCCCACAATACAGGCTGACCCGGCGGCCGGCATCGACCCAGGCGTTTGCGAGCCGGATCGCGATGCGTTCGCTGCCGCCGCCGCCGAAATCGTGAAGAACGAGCACGATATGGTCCGCGCTGGGCCTGCGCGCCGCGAACGCCGTCTCGCCGGACCAATACATGGGCATGCCCTCGCCTCGACGGACGATCCGTCCGAAAATGCCTACGGACAGCGGCTTGCACCCATATTACGGTGATGCAACAAATTGACGGGACCGTCCAGCCGCCTAGCGATCGGCGGTGTCATCCTGCAGCGCGCGGCGCCAGGCAACGAAGTCGGGATAAAGGAACGGCTGGACGAGCATGAGCCCGGCCTCGTCCGGCTCCGACCAACGGACGCAGGCGCGCCGCCAGCCGAGCACGGGAAGTCGCACTTCGCAGCGCGTGTCGATTCCCAATCGGTGTGGGACCGCGATCTTCATGCCGCTCTGGCTGATGTTGGAGATGCGCGTCGGCGTCTCGATGCCGTTGATGCGGAGCATCGCCGGCAACTCGGTCTCGAGCCGCGGCGGCCGTCCGCGATCGAACAGCACGTCGGGCGCGCAGCGCTTCAGCATCTCCATGATCGCCACCGGCGCGTCGAACTGGACGCCGACGAACGGCTCGCGCGCCCACACGGCGGTGCCGTCGAGCCGAAACCCGGTCTTGAGCTCGATCACGACGCGCGCGCCGGGCGCGATCGCCATGTAGAGTTCGGCCTTCAGGCCACCCGGAGAAACGTTGCGCAAGATGCACAATTCGTCCCTGTCGCCCGAGATGATGCGGGCAACCTGGAATACGGTCGTGTGGCGCGTGGCCTGGCGCCGCTCCGATAATTCAGCCGCCGCAGCGTCGGCATCGATCAATCGCTGCAGACCATCCGTCATGCTCAGTCCCCTGCGATCGCGCCAGATCGCGTACTTTGAGGATTACTTGTCATAGATTAATTAGCGAAGGGTTATCGGCGGGCGACGGCAGCGCCGCCGGCGCGCTCCGCCGTGGCGGCTGCCCGCGCATCTCGGCACCGGCGTCCGGCGCAAAGCGCAGGTTCCAGACGCTCGCGAGCAGCGAGATCGCGGTCACGGCGAGGAACGCCACGGTGAAATCGGCGGGGCGCGGGTGCGCATGATGGCTCAGCTGCATCGCCAGGTTCAGCGACGACGCACCGATGCAGATGCCGAGGCTGAGCATCAGTTGCTGGAACGTCGCATAGAAGCTCGTCGCATCGCTCATCCGTTCCTTGCCGATGCCGTCATAGGCGATCGTATTATAGGCGGTGAATTGAAACGACATGAAGAAACCCGCCACCACCAGCACCGCGAAGATCATCGGCATGGGCCATGACGGTCGGAAGAAGCCGCACAGCGCATAAGCGAGCGTCGCCACCAACCCGCACACGACAAGGCTGCGGCGGAAGCCGAAGCGGCGCAGGATCGGCAGGGCCAGCGCCTTCATCACCAGCGAGCCGATCGCGCCGGCGATGGTAATGGTGCCACTGGTCGCAGCGCTGAGGCCGAAGCCGAGCTGGAACATCAAGGGCAGCAGGAATGGCTGTGCACCTTGGGTGATCCGGGTGAGCGAACCCGCAATCACCGACAGCCGGAAGGCGGGCACCTGCATCAGCGTGAGGTCGAGAATCGCGTTAGCCCGGCCGCGTGCATAACGAAGGTAGCCGAGCCCCGCCGCCACCCCGATCGCGATCAGCGTGACGGCGAGCCTGCCCTGCCCGTGCCGACTTCCCAGTTCGAAGCCGAACAGCAGGCAGCCGAGCGCCACGCTCGACAGCAGGAAGCCCGGCAGGTCGGGCGGTGTCGCGCGCACCTCGCGCACGTCGTCGATGAAGGCGAGCACCAGCACGAAGCCGAGCAGGCCGATCGGCACGTTGATGTAGAAGATCCAGCGCCAGTCGAGATAGGTGACGATGAAGCCGCCGAGCGGCGGCCCTACGATCGGCCCGAGCAGGGCGGGCATGATGAGCCAGGCGGTGGCCGACAGCATGTCCGCCTTGTCGACGGAGCGGAGCAGCACGAGCCGTCCGATCGGGATCATCATCGCGCCGCCCAGCCCCTGGATGAAGCGTGCCGCGACGATGAACCACAAGGTCGGCGCCTGCCCGCACAGCATCGATCCGGCGACGAACGTGCCGATGGCGGCGAGGAACACGGTGCGCGATCCGAAACGATCGGCGAGGCGGCCGCTGACGGGGATGAAGATCGCCAGCGCCAGCAAGTAGATCGTCAGCGCGATGCTCATCGACGGCGCGGTCACGCCGAACTCGCGCGCCATCGTCGGTAACGCCGTGGTGAGCACCGTCGCGTCGGTCTGCTCCATGAACAGCGCGCAGGCGATGATCAGTGCGACCGTACGGTAATTGCGCGCGGTCCCGCGCCTCTCGATCGTGTCGTCGTGGATGCAGCTCACGTCCGATGCCGCGGGAACGATGCCGTCGCGCACCTCCGAGTTGATCGCGGCGAGCCCGCGCCGCCGCAGCCTCAGCATTGCCGATTTGCCTCGATCAGCCGCAATGTCGCCGGATCGGCGATGCCGAACCAGCGCCCGAGCGCGGCCGGGATCGCCGGATCATCGACTGCAGCCGCGAAAAGGGTAAGCGAGGAGCGCAATTTCTGTGCGTCGACCGGCCCGAAGCCCCGCTCGGCGTCGGGATCCGGCAATGCAGCGAGCGCCGCGACGCATTCGCGATAGCGCGCGCCAAGCAGCGGATGCGCGACGTAGCCGCGTGCCTCGTCGAGCGATCCGATCGAATAACGCTGCGCCATGGCGCTGTGGCCGAGGCCGGCAAGCTGGGGGAACACGAACCACATCCAATGCGACCGCTTTGCGCCCGCTCGGATTTCGCCGATCGCGGCGGTGTAGCTGTCCGCCTGCGCCGCGACGAAGCGGTCGAGGTCGAAGGGATCGTTCATCGCGGCCTCCGCTAACCGCTTGCGCAGAAAAGGAAAGGCCCTCGCTCCGGGGGCGGGAGCGAGGGCCGACCTGGCGTACGAAACGCAGGTAGGGTGATGGGCTCTGTCGTCGGGTAACAGGGGGGAAGCCCGACGACGGCGCCACGACCGCAAGAAGGCGTATAGGGCAGCGATTCTGTCTCTTACCTGAACGCGAACTTTAATTGCGTGGATCAATGGCCCCGATTCTGCGGGCGCGGATCGCGCCACTGGAACATCCGATCGCTGACCGGCTGGTTGAACTTCTGGTTCGTCAGCACGACGGTCGATTGATTGCCCTGCGCATCGAGCACCGTCCAGCCGGCCATCACCAGGCCGCCCGGCGCCGCCGGGGCAATGGTGAAGCCGATCGTGATCGTGCCGAACTCGGGATGCTTCGGGTCGCGTCCTTCGACCAGCAGCCGGTCCGGCCGGCCGCTCGGGATGATGTGGGCGTAACGCGAAATATCGCGCGAGGGGTTGATGAGCAGCGCCAGCGGCGAATCGCCCACCGGCCAGCGCGAGACCTGCGCGACCTTATAGTCGATCATGGTCAGCGCATGGCCGTCGCCCACGATCAGCAGCGGCACGCCCGGCTGATACTGGAAACGGATCCGGCCAGGCTGCTTGAGCGTGAGCGTGCCGGTCAGCGTCTTGCCCATCTGATCGGTCTGCGAGAAATCGGCGGTCATCGTCCCGACGCTGCGCAGATGCGCCTGAACCTGGGCGAGATCGGCGGCGGCGGCCGGTGCCGCGACGAAGGCCGCAACCGCGGCCAGGCGAACGAACATCATTGTCTCCCTGGGATCCGCGCAGGAACGCGCGGCCCGATCGCCGGCGCATGATGCGGCCGCATTGAACGGATGGTGAACCCGCCGCGGGCGCCGGCGTCGCGCGGCCCGTATCGCCGGATCGTCAATATGCGTTGCGGTGGACGATCACGCGCAGCGTGGTGATGAGGATCGAGATGTCGCGCCAGATCGTCCAGCCGTTGAGATATTCGAGATCGGCGTTGAGACGGTTGGCGAGATCGACGCGCTCCTTGGTCTCGCCGCGGAAGCCGCGCACCTGCGCGAGGCCGGTCAGCCCCGGCTTCGACGCGTGCCGATGCCAGTAACGCTGATCGACCTCCCAGAAGAGCTCGTTGCCGGCGAGGCTGCCGAGCGCGTGCGGGCGCGGGCCGACGAGGCTCATCTCGCCGCGAAGGACGTTGAACAGCTGGGGCAGCTCGTCGATGCTGCTCGCGCGGATGAAGCGCCCGATCCGCGTCACGCGATCATCGTCGCGACTGGTCGATTTGTTGCCGGCGCTGTCGGCCATGTCGGCGCGCATGCTGCGAAACTTGTACATCAGGAAGATGCGGTTGGCGCGCCCGACGCGTGGCTGGAGGAAGAAGACCGGCCCGCGACTATCGAGCTTGATCGCGATCGCCACCACGATCAGCATCGGCGCGAGGAAGACCAGGCCGGGAATGGTGAGCGCCAGGTCGAGCGTACGCTTGGCAGCGCGGCGGCTCAGGTCGAGCGGCGCATGCGCGACCGCGAGCGTGCGCTGGCCGGCGAATTGGCCGATGCCGATCGCGCCCACCTCCTCCAGCTCGTCCTCGAGGATGTGGCCGTTGACGCTCGACCCCTTCAACAGCATCGCCCAGACGTGGCGCCGCTCGGGCGGACAGGCGATGACGACCCGATCGACACCCTTCAGGTGCGAGCCGAGCCGGTTGAGCATGTGCGGATCGTGGATATTCGGCGTGAGATTGTCGGCGGTCGTGTCGAGCACGTGCACCCCCGCCGGCGGCGTGATCGCCACGCCGTCGATGATCAGCAGGTCGTAGACCAGCCGGAGCCCGGTTCGCCGCACGATATACCAGTGGCACAGGCAGCGGCCGACCGTCAGCGCGCCGAGCGACATGAGCGTCGCGATCCCCGAGGTGATGCGCGAGAGGTCAGTGCTCACCTTCATGTAGAATGCGAGGAAGAAGACCGCGCAGACCGCGAAGATGAACGCCAGCCATGCGCGGGTCAGCCCGGTGCGGACGTCGGACAGCACCTCGGCACCGAAGGCGTCGCTGTTGACCGAGATGCCGACATAGATCGGCAGGGTGACCGAGAAGAGGTTGAGCCCCGGCGTCGCCAGCAGATCGCCAAACCGGATGAGGTTGCCGAGCAGGCAGCCGACCAGGATCGCGCAGCAATCGACCACGAGGATCGTAAAGCACAGCCGCACGCGCAACGACTGCAGTTCTGAAAGCGCGACCTGGTGGCGCGCCGCGCGTGGCTTGACGATGACGTTCACGCCTTGCTCCGCGCTTTGCTGTCGTGCGGGCCACGGCGATGCAGCGGACCGCCCGTGTCGCCGTCCCCCATCGTATCCGCAGCACCGTGCATGGTCACCCGCCTTGCCACCGGGACACCATAAGGGGGCGGAAGTGTCAACTCCGTTACCATGCGCCACGCCCCCTCGCGACCAGCCCTAACCTGTTTCGTAAACAATTGCGCGGCTTGGAGTCTCCGCCCCCGCGGTCGATCTGATGCCGTCATTAACCGTCAAAAGCAGACTTTAAGGATAACTATTTGTTAATTCCTGTTGCATTGCCGCGCGAATCGCGTATTCCCCACGTGTCCAGTATCGCGTAACAGGGGAAATCGGTATGAACGCCACCACCTTCGTCAAGTCCTTTGCCGTCGCCTCGGTAGTCGCGCTCGCGAGCCCGGCTTTCTCGACGGTTATCGTTATGACGCCGACGACCACCGGCTCGACCGGCGGTTTCACGGCAACCCACACCACCGGCACCGACTTCACGGACGATTACACGTTCTCGGTTGGCGCTACCCCGGGCACGGTCGGCGCTTCGTCGATCGAGCTCGTTGTCAGCAGCGATTACCTCGCTCTGAGCACGCTGGTGCTCAACGGCACGTCGCTCGCTTTCTCGTACGACGCCACGACGAAGCTCTATTCGGCATTCGCGACCACGGCCTCGATCGCTGATCCGCAGTCGCTGTCGATCGCCGGCTCGGTGGTCAACGGTGGCGGTTCCTACGGCGGCAACGTGACCTTCACCACGGCTGCGGTGCCGGAAGTTGCGACCTGGGGCATGATGCTCGTCGGCTTCGGCGCGATGGGCGCAGCGCTCCGCTCGAACCGTCGCCGCGCAGGCGCGTTCGCCTGAAGCCAGCTTCGGCTGCTTTAGGTAAAGATTAAAGGCCGCCGGTTCGCCGGCGGCCTTTTTCTTTGCGCGTTTCGGTCCCGCTTATTCGGCGCGGTTCGAGACCTTCGCGCTTATACATCATTGCCGGGAGGCGCCCGGAGAACGGGCTACGATCCGTTCGACGATGGCAGCGCCGCTGCAGCGCTGGGACGACCGATGGTCAGCCGTGACCGGCGCGACGCGCGCGGGCCCAGCGGCGGACGATCGGGAAAATCGCCGGCCCATCGACCAGATAGCGCTGCCACAGCCGCCGCGGCTGGCTGGCCAGGCGCCATGCCCATTCCATTCCTGCACGTTGCACGAGCCGCGGCGCGCGGCGCTGGGCGCCGGTGAGGAAATCGATGCTCGCGCCGATGCAGAGCGCAGTGCCCGTCACGCGCCCGCTCGCCCGCATTTCCCACGCGAGCAGTTCCTGCTGCGGCGCGCCAACCGCGATCAGCACCGCGCGTGCGTCGGCAGCCGCGGCGGCATCGATCGCCGCCTGCCGGGCCGCGGCATTCTGACGCAGGCCCATCGGCGGCAGATGCTGGATGATCGCCAGCCCTCGAAATCGTTGTTCGAGCTTGGCCGGCATGTCGGGCGTCCCGCCGATCAGGCAAAGCCGATCGCCCGGCCTGAACACGCGCTCCAATGCCAGCCGCGTCAGATCGCTGCCCGGCACCAGCGGCAGATCCACGCCATGAAAGGCGGCGAGCCGCGCCAGGATACGGCTGTCGCAGACGCATAGATCGGCCTCGCGGTAGGCGCGGGCCACCGCATCGTCCGCCTGCTGGAAGCGGACCATGTGATCGACGTTCGGCGTCACGACATAAGCGAACGGCGCGTCCGCGCCGCGCCGCGCCAGCCACGCGAGCGTCTCCTCCAGCGACAATTGCGCGAAATCGAGATCGAGGAACTCGATACGCGGCGTCTTGGCCACGCCCGTCACGCCCGCCCCCGCGGTGCGCGCTGCGCTTTCGCCCTGCAGGTGGCGTCGCCGGCGGCTGCGCACAGCTCGGCATAAAGCGCCCAACCGTCGCTCCGGCGCGGATGCGTGCTGGCGAAATCCGCGACGTGGGCGAGCGCATCGGCCGTCTGATGCTGCGACATCAGCCAATCGACCTCCGCACGCAACGCTACGATGCTGTGCGGGAAGCTGTTGCGGGCATCGGCAAATGCGTTGGCCGCCAAGGTCTTGTCGCCGCGCGCGCCATAGATGCGGGCGATCAGCAATGCGGCCTGCTCGTTCTCGCCATCGTCGCTCGCGACGAGCTGCGCGTCGGTCAGCGCGTCATTGTAGTTCTTGTGGGCGAGCTCCATCTGCGCGCGCAGCAAAAGCCCCTCGGGATTGCTGCCATCGAAGGCGAGGATCGCGCGGATCTTGGCTTCCGCTTCCCCGGTCCGTCCCGCGGCGAGCAGGGCACGCGCATAGCATCCTTGCAGATCGACATTTGCCGAAGCGACCGGCCCGGCGGCGATCGGCGCAAGCAGCGCGGCTGCGCGGACGGGATCGCCCATGTCGATCAACGTCGCCGCAAGATTGCTCTTCACCGCCGGCGTCGTCGCCTGCCCCGCCAGCCCGGCGATTCGATCGCGCGCGGCCGCGGGCGGCAAGGTCGTTCGCCAGAAATTAGCAACGGCACTCATCGCCGATGGATTGCCGCCGAAGCGCGCCACGGTGTGCGCGATGGCAGTGTTGGCGAGATCGGTGCGTCCTCGCGACTGCCACGCGCGCGCGCTTTCCAGCAAATAGCGCGGATCGTCGGGGAAGGCCCGCGCCAACCGGATCGCCGTATCCTGAACGCCGCGCAAATCGCCGAGGCGCTGAAAGAGCAAGAGCAGCTGGCTGTTGATCTCGACACTGTCGGGATTGGTTTCGGCCCGCTTGGTCAGCAGCGCGGCGGCATTGCGCGTATGCCCGCTCGCGTCCAGGATGCGCGCCTTGATGATCCACCCGTCCTCACGGTCGGGATAGTTCGCGATCAACAGATCGGCGGCCTTGCCTGCATCGTCGTAGCGTTTCTCGTGCAGTGCCGTCATGCTGGATGCGAGCAGGCCGCCGAGGCTGGTCGGCTGGATCAGCAGAAGCGGGTCGGCATAACGCTTCGCCATCTCATACTGGTTGCCGCGGACGGACAGCACCGCCAGATTCTCGAGCGCGCCGACATTGTCGGGCTGCAGATCGAGCGCGTGCTGGAACGCCTCGGCCGCCTGCGCGGGCTGGTTGAGAATCAACAGCACCTGCCCGAGCTTGAGCCAGCGGCGCGGCTCGCTCTCGTCCTTGGCGACGGCCGACTGGATCGAGACGAGCGCGGCCGGATAGGCTTTGACCGGCATCAGCTGATCGTACAGCGCCTCATAGGCATTCGCCTTGTCCGCGGCCGGGCGGCAGGCGGCGAGCGCCAGCAGCAACGCCGCCACGACACCTGCGCGGCGTCGGCGCCCAACCTGTCCTGCGCTCGTCATGTCGTATCTGTATCCCCCCAATTGTGAACAATGCTTAACGACGTCGCGCAATACCGCCAATAAAACCTGGATCGCGGTGCCATCATGTCGGCTCTCGTCAACCAATGCTTCAGATAGTTGCGGCAATTGCGTTACTCATGCGAGGATCAGCGGCGTCCATGCCGCGGTTAACCCAGTAATAACTGGAAAAGGGCCTAAGCAAGTGCGATACCGATCCCACAACCAAGAGGCCGTTCCCCACATGAGGATGTTTGTTGTCGCCGGGCTCGCAATCGCGCTCGCATCGCAGGCGGGTGCCGCACCGCAACCGGCCAAAGGGGCGCCCGGCGCCAATGCCGATCTGCCGAGCGGCTATCGTATCAGCCCCGGCGATCAGCTCGACATCTATGTCTGGGGTGACGAGCGGCTGCAGCGTCAGTTGAGCGTATTGCCGGATGGCACCTTCGCCTTCCCGCTCGCGGGCACGATCCGCGCCGCAGGCCGTGCGCCGACGGATATCGAGGCGGAACTCTCGAAGCTGCTGGCGAGCCAGTATAAGGGCGTCGCGCCGCAGGTGACGGTTTCGGTCCGCGCGCCGACCGGCATGCAGATCTCGGTGATCGGCCGCGTCCGCAGCCCCGGCACCTTCTCGCCCAACCGCTATGTTTCGGTGATCGACGCGCTGGCGCTCGCAGGCGGCCCGACCGAATTTGCCGACGTCGGCAATATCACGATCCTGCGCCACGAAGGCGACCGCACGCGGGTGATCCGCGCCCATCTGTCCGGCCTGCTCAAGGGCAAGCCCTCGGGTGATGATCTCGGTTCCAACGGCGTGCCGCAGCTGCTGGCTGGCGACACGGTCGTGGTGCCGTGAGGAAGATCATCTATGCCGCCGCGGCGGCGGCGACCGTGGCGGCCCCGTCGGTGGCGGCACCGTGGATTCTCAGCGCCAACCTGCGGGGTGAGCTCGGCTACGGCACGAACCCATTCCTGGTGACCGGCGTCAACGATGCGGCGGGGTTCGGCTCCTTTTCGATCGCGCCCACGCTGTCGCAGAAGACCTCGCGATCGACAACGACCGTATCGGGCTCTTTCTATCGCGAGCAATATTTCAACAATTACGGCCATAGCGACACCGGCGTGGTCCAGGTCTCGCGCGAACAGCAGCTGACGTCGCGCCTGCAGGGATCGCTGCAGGGCAATTTCACCGATACCGACAATGCTTTGCTCTCGCCGGGCTACGACCCCACGCTGGTCGACGTCCTGACGACCGGCCAGCACACACGCATCTATTCGGGCGCCGCCGGGCTGACCTGGCAGGAAAGCGCGCGCGATCAGTTCGGTGCCTCGTTCAACGCCGCGCACGGTAGCTACGGCAACCAGACCGGCCTGCTCGTCGCCAGCGATTACGATCAATATGGCGGCACGCTGAGCTATTATCACACGTTCACCGCGCGCACGCAGGCGGGGTTCATCGGCACCTACAGCCGCGTAACCTCCAACATCTATCCGGACAGCTGGTCGCTCCAGCCCGCCGTCGCGCTGAAGCAGGTGTTGAGCGATATCTGGCTGTTCAACGGCGACATCGGCGTCATCCGCACGCACATCAACGGCGGCGGCAACAGCACCGGTGTCGGCTTCCACGCCAATCTGTGCGGCACCTATCCGCGGCGCACGATCTGCATCACCGCCAGCCGGCAGACTTCGGCGAGCGGCATTGGCGGGCTGCGCACCGATCTTACCGGCGAAGTGAATGTCACGCAGAAGATCGGCGACAAGCAGTCGATCACGCTTTCGGCGCTGTATGACGACAGCCGTGCGCGCGGCACCGCGCCGATCGGCAGCGGCTTCCTCAACCTGCCGCGTCAGAAGTTCGCGCAGGCCCGGCTCGATTATTCGCGCGATCTGACGCCGCGTCTTTCGGCGGGCGCGACCGCGCGTTTCCAGCATCGCGACTATAGCACGTTCGGCCGCGCCACCGCGGTCGGCGGAAGCGTCAACCTCACTTATCGCATCGGACACATCCAATGACGCCGACCACCGAAGAGGAGGAGCTGCAGCCCGGCACCGGCTTCCTGGCATCACTTCCCAACGTGTTCTGGGAGCGGCGCTGGCTGATCATCCTTCCCGCGATCCTGACCACGATCGCTGGCATCACCGCCGCCTACATGATCCATCCGATCTACGAATCGAGCGCGACCGTGCTGATCGAGCAGCAGCAGCTGCCCGATTCGGTGATCGGCCAGCGCGATCAGGGCGATACGATCGGGCCGCGCGTGGCGCGTGCGCGTGAGCGCGTGCTGAGCCGCATGGATCTGATCCGGCTGATCCGCACCTACAATCTCTATCCCACAGCGCAGAAGAACATGCCGCTGTCGCGGGTGGTCGATCTGATGCGCGCGAGCACGACGATCGCCGCGGTGGACACGTCGATCAATATCGGCACCACGCGCCAGTCGGTGCCGGGCGACACGGTCGCGATCAGCGTGGCGTTCGACTATGACGATCCGGAAAAGGCGCAGATCGTCGCGCAGCAGTTCGTCAACCGCTTGCTCGACGTCGACGCAAGCAGCCAGGCGAGCCAAGCGGCCGACGCCGTCAATTTCCTGACCGAGCAGGCGAACGGCGTCCAGACGCAGATCAACGCGGTGCAGGATCAGATCAACCGCATCAAGACCGAGAATGGCCCGGCGTTCGCATTCGCCCAGTCGACCGGTGATCCGGTGGCCGATCTGTCGCGCATCGATGCCGACATTGCCGGCATTCAGGCGGAGAATGCCCGGCTGCCGTCGATGACGTCGCGCGAGAGCGACGACACCGGCGTTGCGGCGGCGGAAGCGGCGCTGCGCGTCGCCCAGGCAAAATTCTCCGACAGCCATCCCGACGTGCTGGCGGCACGCGCCCAGCTCGATGCAGCGAAGCATGCGGCCTCGGCCGCGCCCAAGGGTGCGGATCCGATCGCCGCGCAACTGGCAGCCAATCGCGCGCGGCTCGCGGCTTTGCAAAGCGCGCGGGCGATGATCGCCTCGCATTCCTCCTCGGCCGACGCGCAGCGTTCGCGTGCGCCGATCCTGATGGAGCAGGTCAGCCAGTTGGAGAAGCAGGCCGATTCGCTGCGGTCGCGCAACGAACTGATCGGCACCCGGCTGCAGGCCGCGCAGATCCAGGCGCGCGTCGAAACCGAACAGAAGGGTGAGCGGCTGACGCTCGCCGATCCGCCGGTCGTGCCCGATCATCCGATCAAGCCCAACCGGCCCCTGCTGATCGCGGGCTCGATCATCGGTGGCCTCGGCTTTGGCGCCGCGCTGATCCTGCTGATCGAACTGGTGCTCCGCCCGATCCGCGGTACGCTCGCCTTGCGCGAGGCGCTGGGCGCGGCGCCGCTGGCGATCGTCCCCGACTTCGATCGCAAGCAGCATTGGATCGCGCGGCTGATCGAGCGGCGCACCCGGCGGAAGACGCCGGCGCGCGCTTGACCGCGCGCCGTGCCGTGACTGTATTTTTGAGGAAGCTTCGATCATGAACGCGCAGATCCCGGACGACATGGCGCTGCATGGTGCACGTGCCCTGCTGGCACCGCCGGAGCAGACGCTGCCGCACGATGTCGGCTCGTCGCAGCTCGAGGAGCAGTATCTCTTCGGCTTCCGCAATTCGGATACGCGAGCCCGGCCCTTCAAGCTGTTGCGTTCGCAGGTTCTGAAGCAGTGCCAGGATAGCGGCATGAAGGTGATCGGCGTCACTGCGCCCTCACCCAACGTCGGCAAGACGCTGGTCGCGACCAACCTCGCCGCGGCCATGTCGCGCATCGCCGATCTCGACGTGTACTTGGTCGATCTCGACTTGCATCGACCTGCCGTGGCGCAGCGTTTCTCGATGGGCGAGTCGCTCGGAATCCACGATTATCTCTCGGGCGAAGCGCCCGATCTCCAGTCGGTCGCGCGCCGCATCAACGACGAGCGGCTGGTGGTGCTTCCCGGCTTTCGGCGCAACGTGGCCACGGGGGAATTGCTCACCAGCAGCAATGGCGATGCCCTGTTCGAGGCACTGCGCGCGCTGCCGCAGAGCGCGATCGTGCTGATCGACATGCCGCCGATCTTTGCCGACGACGATGCGGTCATCATCAGCCAGCGCCTCGACGGCTATCTGATGGTGGTGGAGGACGGCCGCACGACCCGCAAGCAGGTGCGCGATACGGTCCGCCTGCTGGAGCCGACGCCGCTGATCGGCAGCGTGCTCAACCGTTACCGCAACCAGCTCTTCTCCGACGAATATGGCTATGGCTACAGCTATGGCTATGGCGGCTATTACTGAGCCGCACCACGGACAGGCCAGATAATAAAAAGGGCCCGGAGCGCTTCGCTCCGGGCCCTTTTTGATGCGACGATCGTCGCGCCATGGCCGGAACGGGGCGAGCCCCGTCCCGGCTACGACGTTACTTGGGCTCTGCCGCCGGTGCAGCCGCGGGCGGCGTCGCACCGGGCGCGCCCGGCGCCGACCCGGCCGGCGGCGGGCCGAAACCGTTCTGGTAGGAGATCTTGGCGCCACTCTTGAGCGAAGCGATCTGCTGGGTGATCAGCTCGGCGAACTTCTGCTGACGCCATGCCTGCACCGCAGCCGGCTTCGCCTGCGTCGGGTCGGTCGGCATCGGCTTGCGGTTCATGACGACGCTGACGGTGATGACACCGGGCGCGGGCACCACGAACGGCTCGCCCGCCGGCAGGCCGTTGATCGCCTTGACGAGCTGCGCGGGCGCGGCCGCGGTATCGAGCCCGGCGGGACGCCGCTCGAACTTGATGCCCATCGCCGTGAGGTGCGCGACGACCGCGTCGAGCGTGTGATCCTGATCCAGCGCGGACAGCATCTTCAGATCCTTGGGCGGCGGGAAGCGGACCTGATCGAGCGACAGCAATTCACGACCGGCAAAGGCGGTCGGATGATCCGTCATGAACTTGTTGATCTCGGCATCGGTCGGCAGCGGCACGGCAGCGAGCTGCTGCTTGGCATAGGCCTGCGCCAGCAGCATCTCGTCGGCGCGGCGCTTCTCGCTCAGATATTCCGGGCTCTTGTCGATGCCCTTGTCCTTGGCCGCGCCGATCAGCAGCTTGCGATCGATAACGCGCTGGAGCAGCACACGCTGCGCGGTCTCCTTGTTGGCGCTGTTGGGCAGGTTGGCGCCCTGCAGCTCGGTGTTGATCTCCTGGAGCGTGACCTCGTCGCCATTGACGGTCGCCGCGACCTGCCCCTGCGGCGTCTTGTGGCATCCCGCCACCAGCGCCGCCGCGGCGCACGCCATCATCAAACCGATCCGTCTCGACATCTTCAGCTCCCTTATCCCTGTCGTGTCGCGGGCGCCGCTTGAGCCATCGGGCCCGTACGAATCACCGGCGTCGTTGTCTTAGATCGCCACGCTTAATCAGTGCCGATCAACATCCGTCGGCCGGCCGGTCCGATGCGATCGAGCATCGTGCGGGCGAAACCGCCGAGCATCTCCGCCGCCTGCGCGCCATTCTCCGACACGGTCGAAATGCGCACGAGCAGACCGTCCGGCACATAGCCCCGCAGATTCTCGCGCATCACCGCCACGCGCTGCGACGTCCAACTCGTCGGCAGCATGTTGCCGATGCGCGTCCAGTACAAAACGTGCTCGGTCCGCGCGCCGCCGGTCGCGGTGAAGGTGCGCGCCGGAATCGAATGGCCGTTGCCGAGGTCGAGCGTGATCACGCGGGTCTCGCTCAGCCGGAAGCCGCTGGCCGGATAGCAGATTTCGGGACGGTGGACCTGCAGCATGCCGCCCTGGCTGCTGCCATACGCCATCAGCAGCATCATCGGCAGCAGGCTCGCCGCAGAGTAAGTGCGCATCACCTGCTGGTCGTAGAGGATCTGCGCCAGCTGATCGGGGGGCGGCAGGACCAACCCGCTCGAGGTCTCGAACTGCCACGCGCCCAATTGGAGCGGCACGATGCTGTCGAGCTGGCGCGGCCCGATCGCCATCAGGCGTCGGCGCGGCATTCCGGCCAGAGCGAGCGCGGCCGTGCCCGCCGCGAGCCCGCCCAACAACAGGTCACGCCGCCCCGGCACGAAATTCGTCGCGGGGCCGACCTCGCTGCTGCTGCCGTCGCTCATGCCGCAATCCTCCGGCTCAATCGCGCACGCACGGGCGAGAGCAATTCGTCGATCGCAAAGATGCTGAGCAGCGCCACGGCGAACATCACCATGCCGGCAAAGCCATGAAGGAAGCCCTGGGCCCACGCATCGCCGAAGAAATAGGTGATCAGGATCAGCAGCAGCACGCGCACGAAATTGGCGAGCAAGGCGACCGGCACGATCACCAGCATCAGCAGCAGCGCATAGCGCCAGTTCGCATTGTGGCGCATGTAGATGTAAAACAGGCCGATCGCCGACAGGCTGATGATCGAATTGAGCCCGGCGCAGGCCGCGGCGACCAGAATATCGTATTGATCGACCTGAATGATCACGCCTTTGCGCGCGACCGGCATGCCGAACAGATCGAAGAAGGCGACCGCGGCGCGCGAGATACCGAGCTTGAGCGGCTGCGTCAGCGTCGACACGAGGCTGTCTGGCGGCGGGAACAGGAACGCGAAGTAGATCGTGGGAAACCACAGCATCCGCATCGCCTGCGCGCCCAGATAGGCATAAGCGACCGCGACCATCGCGAAGTAGAGTGCAAACCCCTCGAGTTCGAGCGTGGTCGTGACGCGGGCGAGCGCGTAGATGGCGAGCGCCGGCACCAGCACGAGCAGCGCCAGCAGCAGGCTGCCGGGGCGGATGAGCGGCACGAATTCCTTGCGCAGGATCGCCACCAGCCAGATGCCGGTCGCCAGCACGATCGGCCCGTGCGCGCCCTGCTCAGTCGACCAGGATTGCTGCGCGACCGAAACCATCGTCGGGACGATCATCGCCAGCACGCCGACGATCAGGAACCAATGCGCCGCGAGCGGCCGGAACCCGACGGGGGCCGCCACCTGTACGCCGCTCATCGGTTTCAGATCTACATGCGACATCTGGTTATCCACTTACAGTACCG
This sequence comes from Sphingomonas nostoxanthinifaciens, assembly GCF_019930585.1. Lineage (NCBI taxonomy): Bacteria > Pseudomonadati > Pseudomonadota > Alphaproteobacteria > Sphingomonadales > Sphingomonadaceae > Sphingomonas > Sphingomonas nostoxanthinifaciens. Next base: position 3,761,449 of record NZ_CP082839.1, read on the forward strand.
ATGCCGCAGAATGGAAACGCTTCCGCGTCGATGCCACGCCGGATCCACCCCTACAGCCTCGCTCAGTCCAACAGCCCTTATCGCGCGACTGTTGCCAAAGCTGAAATGCGCATCCCGTCGATAGCGGTTTGCTCGCGTGCTGCCAATGGCTTGTGGCGCAAGGCCTCTCTTGTCGGCCGCCACCGGCGCTCCCATCTTGCGCACATAACGGAGGACGAACATGGCGCGTGAGATCGCGACGGTTGCAGGCGGATGCTTCTGGTGCGTGGAGGCGGTGTTCCAGGACATCGTCGGGGTCGAATCGGTCGAGAGCGGCTATATCGGCGGGACAGTCGTCAATCCCACCTACAAGCAGGTGTGCGGCGGCAATACCGGCCACGCCGAGGCGGTGCGGCTCACGTTCGATCCGGCGCTGCTCGCTTATGGCGACTTGCTTGATATCTTCTTTCATACGCATGATCCGACCCAGCTGAACCGTCAGGGCAACGATATCGGGACACAATATCGCTCCGCGATATTCCCGAATTCACCTGCCCAGGCGGAAGAGGCGGAGGCGGCAAAGCGGCGCAACCAAGCCGATTGGGAAAAGCCGATCGTCACGACGATCGAACCCGACTCGCATTGGTATCCCGCCGAAGATTATCATCAGGGCTATTGGGAGGGGGAAGGCCAGCGCAATCCCTATTGCCTTGCGGTGATCCCCCCCAAGCTGGCCAAGCTGCGCAAGAGCTATGCCGCACGGCTCAAGGCAGCCGCCGAGGCATAATCGCGCCGTCGTGGTTACAATGCGATACGGTCGCTTAAGTACCGCTTAACTCAAGTCAATCTACTGGGGTCGACGGAGACCCCATTTGCAACAACGACCGCCCGAACTCACGGCCGTCTCGCGGCTTTTCGTCAGGCTCATCGGCGCAACGGCAGACTTGTCGCCGAAGAAGGCGTGGGCGGTGACGTTCGGCCTGCAGGCGGCGGTGCTGCTGTGCGAGAAATTGACGCCGGCGACGGTCAGCACATCGCTCTTCTACATGCTGGCATGCGCCTGCTCGGCATGGTGCGTCGGTCTGACCGGCGGCCTGCTGGTCGGCTTCGCGACCGTCAGCGCGGGTGCGATCATCAAGCATTCGCAATTGGTTGCCCTGCACCTCCACGCGCTGGGGCCGGCGGCAGAGCTTTGGAACACACTGGCCCGCTTCCTTACCGTCGCAATCCTGGCGATGGTGGTGAACGGTCTGCGATCGGCGCTCGCGCTCGAGCGCTGGCGGGCGTCGCGCGACGGCCTCACAGGGCTTCTCAACAAGGCCGCGTTCGAGCGGATGATGGCTCAGGCGATCGTCGACGCCAAGGCGCGCGGACGGGCGCTGGTGTTGGCCTATATGGACCTTGATGGCTTCAAGGGCGTGAACGATCGTTTCGGCCATGCGGTGGGCGACGACGTGCTGCGTACCTTTGCGACCGCGGCCGTGGGTGTGGTCCGGCGCGGCGACCTGTTCGCTCGCCTGGGTGGCGACGAATTCGTGGCGCTGCTTTCCGTGCGATCGTGCGAGGAAGGCGACCAGGTCGCAACGATGCTGCATTCGCGGCTGACGTCGATCCTCGTCGACACGCGGCTCGGCGTGACGTGCAGCATGGGCGCGTTGGTCGCCGACGCCGCGGGCATGGAAAGCAAGGGCGGATTGCTGCGAATGGCGGATGCGCTGATGTACGAGGTCAAGCGCTCGGGCAAGAACGCGCTGCGGATCGCACGCGGCGGTGGTGTCGGCGAGGCGCTCCGCGCCGCTTATGCACCGATCGATACCTCCGACGAACTCGCCCTGCTGCTGAAACGGATCGACGCCGATGGAATCGAGCGCTCGTCCGATAGCGAGCGGCGCGCGGCATGAGCCTCAGCTTCTTCTCACCGCCGCCTCTGCCGAATGACGAGGCGAAGCGCCAGCATGCGGTCGATCGCTCGGGCATCCTGCGCGCGCCACCCGATCCGGCGCTGCAGGCGATCGTCGCTCGCGCGGCCGATCTGTTCGGATCGGCGATCGCTGCCGTGTCGATCGTCGATCGGCAGCGTCAATGGTTTGCGGCCCGCATCGGCCTGGACGCGCCGGAGACGTCGCGGGCCGTGTCGTTCTGCGCGCATGCCATCCTCGATCCGCAGCGGGTGATGGTGATCGAGGATGCGACGCTCGACGATCGCTTCGCCGGCAATCCGCTGGTCACTGGCGCTCCGGCGATTCGCTTTTACGCCGGTGCTTCCATCCTCGATCCGCGGGGCCGTCCGCTCGGGGCGCTCTGCGCGATCGATCCCGAGCCTCGTTCCGGCACGCTGCCGCTCGACGAACTCGCAGCGCTGGCCGGCGAAGTTGCTGCGATCATTGCCGAGATCGGCACCACCAGCGAAGCCTGACCCAACCGCGCCGCCGTCCTTTTCCTAACCTGCATCAATTCGGACGTGACTGGCGCCGAATTTAACGAAATGATCGCAGCGGTGGGGGCGAGATAGGGGCGGGAGCGTGCTTGACGAAGCGCAGTGGCTGCTGGCGGCCGCGACGCGCGAGTTAACCTTGTTCGCCGGGATCGGGCTGCTGTTGGGCGGCATCGACGACTTGGCGATCGATCTTCTCTGGCTGGCCCGGCTCGTCTGGCGACGCGCCACGGTCTACCGGCGCCATCGTCGCTCGACCGCAGCCACGCTGCCGCCGCCCGAGCGACCGGGCCTGATCGCGGTGTTCGTGCCCGCGTGGCGCGAGGCGGACGTAATCGGCACGATGCTCCGCTCTGCGCTCGCGCGCTTCGACCATCCCCTCTATCGCATCTATGTCGGCACCTACCCCAATGATCCAGCGACCGCGGCCGCCGTGGCAGCGGTCGCCGATCCGCGCGTCCGGATGGTCGGCGGAACGCTGCCCGGACCGACCACCAAGGCCGAATGCCTCAATCGCCTCTGGACTGCGCTGCTGCACGACGAGCGCGAGGATGGCGAGCGTGCCAAGGCGATCGTGCTTCACGACGCGGAGGATGTCGTCCACCCGCAGGAATTGCGCGTCTTCGATCGGCTGATCGAACGATTCGATCTCGTCCAGCTTCCGGTACTGCCGCTGATCGACGGGCGCGCGCGCTGGGTGTCCGGCCATTATGCCGATGAATTCGCCGAGGCGCACAGCCGGCTGCTGGTGGTGCGCGAAGCGCTGGGCGCGGGCATCCCGTCCGCCGGGGTCGGTTGCGCGCTGTCGCGCGACGCGTTGGGCCGGATGGCGCACCATGCCGAGGGGCTGCCGTTCGACGAGACCAGCCTGACCGAGGATTACGAGATCGGCGTGCGCATCGGAGGGGCCGGTCGCGCCGCCTTCGTCGCGATGCGTGCCGCACCCGGCGCCGGACTGGTCGCGGTGCGCGCTTACTTCCCCGATCGCTTCGATACGGCGGTCCGCCAGAAGACGCGCTGGCTGATCGGCATCGCGCTTGCCGGCTGGGACCGGCTGCGCTGGGATGGTGGTCTCGCGGAGCGATGGATGCGGCTGCGCGACCGGCGCGCCTTCCTCGCGGCGCTGATCCTGGCGACGAGCTATGCGGTGCTCGCGTTGGGAGCGTTGTGCGCCGCGTTCGACATCGCTCCCGTCTGGCCGTGGTGGGCCGGCTGGCTGCTCGCGACCAACGGCCTGTTGCTGACATGGCGGCTGGTGGTGCGGTTCGCGACGGTGGGATATTTCTACGGCTGGCGCGAGGGATTGCGCGCCGTGCCGCGTGTGATCGTCGCGAACATCATCGCCATGGCCGCCGCGCGCCGCGCGCTGATCGCTTATGTTCCGGGCAAGGTGCCGCCGTGGGACAAGACCGCGCACGTCTTCCCCGAAACGCTGCCGTGCGATTGAGATCGCGCCAAACCCGCTTCATCGTCGGCACGCTCGCGCTTTGGATCGCAGCGCGCGCCGCCATGCTCGCCCCTTGGGCTGAGCCGCCGAGCGTCGATCCGGTGGCACGCTCGCCGATTGCGGGACCGGCATTGACGAACCGTACGAACGAAATTGCGCGACCGGCTCCCCCCACGCCTCGCTTGGCGACCGCGTTTAAGCCGCGTTTGCCGAGCCCGCGCTCGCCGGTGACACCTGCTGACCGGACGCCGCGATCCGCGGCGGCGCTGCCCGAGCCGCAGCCCGATTCGATCGGTGCGGCGGCCCTTTCTCGACCGCTACGCCTCGATACCGACCCCGCCTATCGATTGACGGAAGGCATGCGCTTCGCGCCCCCGCCGATAGCCCCGCCGCGCTCCAAAAGCTCGCGCTGGACGGCGGAGGCCTATCTGTTCGCGCGTCCGGGAAGCGGGCAGGCCAGCCTGGCCGCCGGTGGCCTGCTCGGCGGATCGCAGGCGGCGGCGCGGCTGACCTATCGGCTCAATCCCGAAGGCCCGATCATAACCGCGCTTGCCGCCCGGCTCTATGCGCCGCTGTCGACTCTGGGGGCCGAAGGGGCGGTCGGGCTCGATTGGCACCCGCTCCCACGGCTGCCGCTGCGCCTCTCCATCGAGCGACGCCTCGCCTTGGACAAACAGGGTCGAAGAGCGTGGTCGGCCTACGCCGCCGGTGGCTTCTACCGCGAGCCGATCCCCGGCGTGTTTGTGATCGACGGCTATGCGCAGGCGGGTGTGGTCGGCGCGCATCATCGCGACCTGTTCGTCGACGGCGCGATCCGTACCGGGCGGCGGCTCGCGTTCGGCCCGGCCACCGCGACGCTCGGGGCGGCCCTGTGGGGTGCGGCACAGCCGGGGGTTTCGCGGATCGATACAGGGCCGCGCATCGGCGTGACGATGCCGCTGGCCGATCATGTCCTCAGCGTGGCTGTGGAAGGCCGATTGCGCGTTGCCGGCCAAGCCAGCCCCGGATCGGGCGCGGCGCTTACGCTGGGCGTGGACTTGTAGCCCTGTTCGCGGGCATAGGCGGCCACCATATCCTCACTTTTAGAGTGACTTTTCCGATGACCGCGATGCTCAAGATCAGCCTGCCCGACGGTTCCGTGCGCGAAGTCGCGCCCGGCACCACGCCGGCCGACATTGCGGCGTCGATCGGCCCGGGCCTCGCCAAGGCGGCGATCGCCGCGCGGGTGGATGGCGAACTGCGCGACATCATGCGCCCGCTCGAGGCCGACGCGAGCCTCGCGCTCGTCACCGCGAAGGACGAGAAGGATGCGCTGGAGCTCGCGCGCCACGACTTTGCGCACGTGCTGGCGGAGGCGGTGCAGAACCTGTTTCCCGGCACGCAGATCACCTTCGGCCCGGCGACCGACGACGGCTTCTATTACGATTTCGCGCCCAAGGATCGCCCCTTCACCGACGAGGATCTGCCCGCGATCGAGGCCGAGATGCGCCGCATCATCGCCGCGAACGAGCCGCTGGTGCGCGAAGTGTGGGAGCGCGATGCGCTGATCGCGCTGTGGCGTGAACAGGGCGAGACGTTCAAGGCCGAATGGGCGGCCGAACTGCCCGAGGGCGATGAGCTGACCGTCTATCGCGCGGGCAACTTTCTCGACATGTGTCGCGGCCCGCACCTCGCCGCGACCGGCAAGCTCGACCCGCAGGCGTTCAAGCTGACGCGCGTGTCCGGCGCCTATTGGCGCGGCGACCAGAAGAACGCGATGCTCAGCCGCATCTACGGCACCGGCTGGCTCAACAAGAAGCAGCTCGACGCGCATCTGACGCGGTTGGAGGAGGCCGCCAAGCGCGACCATCGCCGCATCGGGCAGGAGATGGACCTGTTCCATACGCAGTCCGAGGCGCAGGGCAGCATCTTCTGGCACCCCAAGGGCTATATCCTGTGGCGCGAGCTGGAGGCGTATATGCGCCGCCGCCTCGACGCCGCCGGCTATCGCGAGGTCAAGACGCCGCAGCTGATGGATGCGCGCCAGTGGGAGCAGTCCGGCCACTGGGGCAAATATCGCGAGAACATGTTCGTCGTCCCCGACGAGATTCCGAGCGGCGAGGATGACGGGCCCGTCCTGTCGGGCAAGGCCGACCTGATGGCGCTGAAGCCGATGAACTGCCCGGCGCACGTCCTGATCTTCCGCCAGGGCATCAAGAGCTATCGCGACCTGCCGATCCGCATGGCCGAGTTCGGCTGCTGCCACCGCAACGAGCCGCACGGCGCGCTGCATGGGCTGATGCGCGTGCGCCAGTTCACGCAGGACGACGCGCACATCTTCGTGCGCGCCGATCAATTGGTGGACGAGGTCGCCAAGTTCATCGACCTGCTCGACCGCGTCTATCAGGATCTCGGCTTCCCCTCCTACGCGATCAAGCTCGCGCTGCGGCCCGACAAGCGCTTCGGCTCGGAAGATATGTGGGACTGGTCCGAACAGTCATTGCGCGACGCGGTGGCCGCCACCGGCCGCGCGACCGAGGCCTTCGGCTGGGAGGAACTGCCCGGCGAAGGCGCCTTCTACGCGCCGAAACTGGAATTCCACCTGACCGACGCGATCGGCCGGACGTGGCAGGTCGGCACGATCCAGACCGACACCGTGCTGCCCGAGCGGCTCGACGCGAGCTATGTCGGCGAGGATGGCGAGCGGCATCGTCCGATCATGCTCCACCGCGCGATCCTCGGCTCGTTCGAGCGCTTCATCGGCATCCTGATCGAGCATCATGCCGGCCGCTTCCCGTTGTGGCTGGCGCCGGTGCAGGCGGTGGCGGCGACGATCGTGTCCGACGCGGACGATTATGCTGCCGAAGTGGTGGCGAAACTGCGCGCGGCCGGGCTGCGCGCCGAGCCCGACACGCGCAACGAGAAGATCAACTACAAGGTGCGCGAGCATAGCCTCGCCCGCGTGCCGGCGTTGCTGGTCGTCGGCCGGCGTGAGGCGGAGGAAGGCACCGTCGCCATCCGCCGGCTGGGCGAGCAGAACCAGCAGGTCTTGTCGCTGGATGACGCCATCACCATGCTCAAGGCTGAGGCTACTCCGCCCGACCTGCGGTAGCCACCCGATCGGAGGAACGCGATGACCGTCTTCCAGAACGTCCGCAGAGGCCTGATCCCGGCGCGGCTCACCGTCGCCGAGGTCTATGCGCTCACCGATCAGGGCGTGCTGGGCGAAGACGATGCGTTCGAGCTGATCGAGGGGGAGATCGTGCCGATGGCGGCCGCGAAGGCAAGCCCGCATGAAATGATGAAGTCCCGGCTCAATCGCTGGCTGGTGCGGGCCGCACCCGACGAACTTGGCGTCTTCATCGAATCGTCCTTGCGCGTCTCGAACAACAGCCTGCTCGAACCGGACATCGCGCTTTGGCCAAGCGACGTCGGGTGCCGCGAGGTCACGAGCGAACAGGTCGCGCTCATCATCGAGGTTGCGGCATCATCGATCGCGTTCGATCTGCGCGAGAAGGCGCGGCTCTATGCCGCCGGCGGCGTCCGCGAATATTGGGTTGTCGATGCGAACCGCTACACGATCCGCGTCCACCGCTCTCCGCTGGACGGCGTCTATGTCGACGTCGAGGAATATGAATCGCACGATCTGGTCGCGACGCTGATCCTCGGCGTCGCCGTCCGCCTCGACGATCTCGGCCTGCCGCCCTTGCTCATCCGATCCTGATGCGCACGGCGGCAGGTATCGCCGCGATCAATCCCTGAAGGGATCGCGGACCAGGATCGTGTCCTCGCGCTCGGGGCTGGTCGAAACCAGAGCCACCGGGCAGCCGATCAACTCCTCGATCCGGCGGATATACTTCACCGCCGGCGCCGGCAGCTCGGCCCAGCTGCGCGCGCCCGCGGTCGACCCCGACCAGCCTTCGACCGTCTCGTAGACCGGCTCGACCGAGGCCTGATCGCGCGCGTGCGGCGGCAGATAGCCGTAATTCTTGCCGTTCAGGCGATAGCCGGTGCAGATCTTCAGCTCGTCGAAGCCGTCGAGCACATCGAGCTTGGTGAGCGCGATGCCGGTGACGCCCGCAACCGCGAGCGCCTGACGCACCAGTACCGCATCGAACCAGCCGCAGCGGCGCTTGCGCCCGGTGACGGTGCCGAATTCGTGGCCGCGCGTGCCGAGCCGCTCGCCGACGTCGTTATCCTGCTCGGTCGGGAACGGACCCGAGCCGACGCGGGTGGTGTAGGCCTTGACGATGCCCAGTACGAAGCCCGCCGCCGACGGCCCCAGCCCCGATCCGCTCGCCGCGGTGCCCGACACGGTGTTGGACGAGGTGACGAACGGATAGGTGCCGTGATCGACATCGAGCAGCACGCCCTGCGCGCCCTCGAACAGGATACGCTTGCCCCATTCGCGCTGCCCACCCAGCGTCAGCCACACCGGCTTGGCATAGGGCAGGACGAAGTCGGCCACTTCGCGCAGGTCGGCCATCAGCGCGTCGCGGTCGACCGGCGGCTGGCCGAAGCCAGCGCGCAGCGCGTCGTGGTGCGCGCACAGGCGATCGAGCTGCGGGCCGAGATCGTCGAGATGGGCGAGGTCGCACACGCGGATCGCGCGGCGCCCGGCCTTGTCCTCATAGGCCGGGCCAATGCCGCGGCGGGTGGTGCCGATCTTGCCGGCGCCGCTCGCATCTTCGCGCAGCGCGTCGAGATCGCGATGGAGCGGCAGGATCAACGGGCAGGTCTCCGCCACCTGCAGCGTCTCCGGGCTGACGTTCACGCCCTGTGCGCGCAGCTTCGCCACCTCGTCGCGGAAATGCCAGGGATCGAGCACCACGCCATTGCCGATCACCGACAAAGTACCGCGCACCACGCCCGACGGCAGCAGCGACAATTTGTAGACCTGATCGCCGACCACCAGCGTGTGGCCGGCATTGTGCCCGCCCTGGAAGCGCACGACGACGTCGGCCCGGCTGGCCAGCCAGTCGACGATCTTTCCTTTGCCCTCATCGCCCCACTGGGCGCCGATGACGGTGACGTTGGCCATTGTTCACTTTCCAAAGGTCCGCGTGCAGCGATCGACGCGGAGGTGGTTCCTTACAGAGGTTGCGGCTGCCCTTGCCGCAGAATGTGCGTGCAGCCAACCGGCTCGTCGGTCTCGGCCAAGGCCGCGATCGTGGTCCAGCCCTCCGCGCGCAGCTTCACGCCGTCGTCGGAATCGTGGCCGAGCGGCAGGAAGACGCGGCGCGCGGGCTCCACGCCCAGCCCGGCATCGACCAGCGGATCGAGGAACAATGAGAAGCCGACCGCGGGCTCTTCACGCCCATCGGGATGGAGGATGGTATAGGTGCCGCCACGCCCGATCTCGCCCGACAGGCCGCCGCCGAACAGCGAGAAGCCGATCCAGCTCTGATATTCGAAGCCGTGCCGCTCAGTTGGGTCCAGCGTCAGCGCCACGTCGGCGCCGACCGTCGCGGCGATCGCCTCGACCGCCGCCAGCCGCGTATCGAGCGCACCACCGACGTCGAGCGCCCGCAGCCGCTCGAGCGCGGCCTCGATCGGCCCGGCGGCGGCGAGCAAGGGCAAATAGGCCGCGGCGTCCGCACCGGCGAGGCCGCCGGCATCCTTGGCATCGAGCAATGCGCGGATCGCCGGCACGCGTGCGGGCGGGATCGGCAGAGCGCCACCCGCCAGCGTCTCGACCAGATCGGGCAGGGTCAGGTCGATCGTGATGTCGCGCACGCCGGCCGCGCGCAGCGCGTCGAGCGCCACGCGCAGGATTTCGGCCACGGCCGCAATGCCGTCATGGCCGATCAACTCGGCACCGGCCTGCATCAGCTCGCGTTCGGGACGGAGCTGGGTCGCGCGCAACTTGATGACCGGGCCACCATAAGCCAGCCGCAGCGGGCGCGGCACGTGGCCCATGCGCGTCGCGGCGATCCGGCCGATCTGCGCGGTGATGTCGGGGCGGAGCGCCAGCATGCGCTGCGACACCGGATCGACCATCCGCAGCAGATCCTGCGCCCGGCCCGATTTAAGGCGGCCGACGAGGCTTTCCTCGAACTCGGCCAGAGGCGGCATCACGCGCGCATAACCGTGGCGCCCGATCGCCACGATCACGCGGTGCATCAGGCGCGACGCGGCCTCCGCCTGGGGCGGCAGGCGGTCGCGCAATCCTTCGGGGAGCAGGCCAGGGGCAATCGTCATCGTGCTGCCGCCTTTAGCGGCTCCGCGCGGCGACGGAAGGGCACGTCGCGCGAAAGCAGCGTCGCGCTGCGCCACAACCATTCGAGCGGGCCGTAAGCGAAGCGGCGCAACCACCAATGCGCGAGCGCGAGCTGGGCGAGGAACGCGACGATGCCGAGCAGCAGCGCCTGCTCCTGCGTGATCCGGTCCCACAGATGAAGGCCGAAGCCGTAGAAGACCGGCACGAATACCAGGCTCTGCCCGATATAGAGCGTCAGCGTCAGCCGGCCGCACGGCACGAAGGCCGCGAGCAGCGGGCGCAACCAGCCTTGCCAGAGCAGCACGAACAGCAGGAGCGAGACGGTCATGTCGGCGAGATCGCTCCAGCCGGACAGGAGCACGTTCGTCCAATAGATCGGCCCGTGCGAATAGCAGCAGCTGTGCACCCGCGCGATGCTCAGCGGCTCGATCGCGAGAATGGCGATGGCTAGCGCCCACCACCGCGTGCGCACGAAGCGTTCGGGTGCGGCGAAGAAGCCCGCGCGACCGACCACTAGCCCGATCAGGAACAACCCGAGGATCTGGAAGATGCGGCCGGTCTCGATGAAGAACGACCATTTGCTCGTCCCACCCGCGACGAGATTGGCCCGGACCAGCGCGCCGAACGAGCCGTGGAGCGACGGCGCCATCGCCCCGCCGTCATCGTAGAAGAGCGGATCGGCCCACGCCCATTCGTAATGGAGATAGCCGGCGAGGATGCGCACGAGCAGGAATGGCTGGGCCAGCAAAACCGCGGCGATGGCCAGCAGCACGCGCGACGATCGGACGCGATCGAGCGGGATCAACGCCAGTCCGGCCACCGCCAGCACCAGGATGATGTCGCCACGATAGATGAGCGAATGGCACCAGCCCATCGCCGCCAGCACCGCCATCCGCCACGCGAAGCGCGCCGCGAACGGCTGCCCGCGCCGCGCGGCGCCCTCCATGATCGCGAAGAAGGAGAAGCCGAAGCATAGGGCCAGCAGGCTGAACGACTTGCCCTGGAACAGGATGCGCGTGGCATCCTGCACCCAGCTCGGCGTCGGCCGTGCATTGTAGAGCTCGAAATAGCCGGTCATGTGGACCAGGAAGAGGCCCATCAGCGCATAGCCGCGCAGGCCGTCCACCAGGGTCAGGCGGACCGACGGCCCCTTGATCGTTCCGGTATCCGTCATGGCAGGCTTAAGCGGACCATCGGCATGCCGTCGCACGAACGGCATGCCGATTCCAAATCAGAAGGCCAGCGCGCGGACCGTCTTCACGCCGGGCAGCGCCTTGACCTTGGCGAGCGTCGCCTCGTCGACCGGCTGATCGACCGAGAGCAGCAGCACCGCCTCGCCGCCGGCCGCGCGGCGGCCGAGGTGGAAGGTGCCGATGTTGATGCCCGCCTCGCCGAGCGAGGTGCCGAGCCGGCCGATGAAGCCCGGCGCGTCCTCGTTCACCACGTAGAGCATCTGGCCGGCGAGATCGGCCTCGACCTTGATGCCGAAAATCTCGACCAGCCGCGGTTCGGCGTTGGCGAACAGGGTGCCGGCAACCGAACGCTCGCCCTGGCTGGTCTGGACGGTCACGCGGATCAGCGTGTGATAGTCGCCCGCGACGTCGTGGCGCACCTCGCGCACGTCGAGCCCGCGCTCCTTCGCGAGGAAGGGCGCGTTCACCATGTTTACCGTGTCCGAATAGACGCGCATCAGGCCCGCCAGCACCGCGCCGGAGATCGGCTTGATGTTGAGGTCGGCGGCGGCGCCCTCGAGCTCGATCGCGATCTTGGCGAGGCTGTCATGCGCGAGCTGGCCGACGAGGCTGCCGAGCTTTTCGGCGAGCGCCAGATAGGGCTTCACCTTCGGCGCCTCCTCGGCCGAGAGGCTCGGGACGTTGAGCGCGTTGGTGACGCCGCCGGTCATCAGGAAGTCGGCCATCTGCTCGGCGACCTGGATCGCGACGTTGACCTGCGCCTCAGTGGTCGAGGCGCCGAGGTGCGGCGTCGAGATGAAGCCCGGCGTACCGAAGAGCGGCGATTCCTTGGCCGGCTCGCTGACGAACACGTCGAGTGCCGCGCCGGCGATGTGGCCCGAATCGAGCCCCGCCTTCAAGGCGACCTCGTCGATCAGGCCGCCACGCGCGCAATTGACGATGCGTACGCCCTTCTTGGTCTTGGCGAGATTTTCGGCCGACAGGATGTTGCGGGTCGAATCGGTCAGCGGCGTGTGCAAGGTGATGAAGTCGGCGCGCGCCAGCAGCTCGTCGAGCGGCACCTTCTCGATGCCCAGCTCCACCGCACGCTCGGGCGTGAGGAAGGGATCGTAGGCGACGACCTTCATCTTCAGGCCCAGCGCGCGATCGGCGACGATCGAGCCGATATTGCCCGCACCGATCAGGCCCAGCGTCTTGCCGGTGACCTCGACGCCCATGAAGCGGTTCTTCTCCCACTTGCCGGCCTGCGTCGACTTGTCGGCCTCGGGCAGGTCGCGGGCGAGCGCGAACATCAAGGCGATGGCGTGTTCGGCGGTGGTGATCGAGTTGCCGAACGGCGTATTCATGACGACGACGCCGGCGGCGGAGGCGGCGGGGATGTCGACATTGTCGACGCCGATGCCGGCGCGGCCGACCACCTTCAGATTGCCGGCGGCGGCGAGGATCGCCTTGGTCACCTTGGTCGACGAACGGATGGCGAGGCCGTCATAGTCGCCGATGATCGCGATCAGCTCGTCGGGCGTCTTGCCCGTAATCTCGTCCACCTCGACCCCGCGCTCGCGGAAGATCTTGGCGGCCTGGGGGTCCATCTTGTCGGAAATCAGTACCTTGGGCATGACGATAAGCGTCCTTGCTTATCGTCATCCCGACGAAAGTCGGGATCTCGCACGGCCGGAAACAACCTCGCGAGATCCCAGCCTTCGCTGGGATGACGAAATGAAAAGGGATCAGGCCGCGCGGGCGGCGTGGAAGGCCCAGTCGAGCCACGGCCCGAGCGCCTCGACATCGGCGGTCTCGACGGTCGCGCCGCACCAGACGCGCAGGCCGGCCGGCGCGTCGCGATAGCCGGCGACGTCGTAGGCGGCGTTCTCCGCCTCCAGCAGCGACGCCATCTTCTTGACGAGCGCGGCCTTGCCGTCCTCGTCCAGCCCGGCGACCGCATCGTCGGCGAACTTCAGGCAGACGCTGGTGTTCGAGCGCGTCGCCGGATCGGTCGCGAGATGCTCGACCCACGGCGTCGCCTGCACCCACGCGTCGAGCGCGGCGGTGTTGGCGTCGGCGCGCTCGATCAGCGCCATCAGGCCGCCGAGGCCGAGCGCCCATTCGAGGCTCCAGATCACGTCCTCGACCGCCAGCATCGACGGCGTGTTGATCGTGTCACCCTTGAAGATGCTCGCGTTGAACTTGCCGCCCTTGGTCAGGCGGAAGATCTTGGGCAGCGGCCATGCCGGCGTGTAGCTTTCCAGCCGCTCGACCGCGCGCGGCCCGAGGATCAGCACGCCGTGCGCGCCCTCGCCGCCCAGCACCTTCTGCCACGAGAAGGTGACGACATCGAGCTTGTCCCACGGCAGATCGGCCGCGAAGATGCCGGAGGTTGCGTCGCACAGCGACAGCCCTGCGCGATCGTCTGGGATCCAGTCGCCGTTCGGCACGCGCACGCCCGAGGTGGTGCCGTTCCAGGTGAAAGCCACGTCGGTCGACCAGTCGACCGCGTCGAGATCGGGCAGCGCGCCATAGGGCGCCTTCATCACGGTGGCGTCGAGCTTGAGCTGCTTGACCGCATCGGTCACCCAGCCTTCGCCGAAGCTTTCCCAGGCAAGCAGGGTGGTCTTGCGCGCGCCGAGCAGCGACCACATCGCCATCTCGAACGCGCCGGTGTCCGAACCGGGGACGATCGCGATATGATGGGTGTCGGGCAGGCGCAGGATGTGGCGCGTCACGTCCATCGCGTGGACGATGCGGCTCTTGCCGATCTTCGAGCGATGCGAGCGGCCGAGGCTGGCGGTGGCGAGCCCGTCGGCATGCCAGCCGGGCGGTTTGGCGCACGGGCCGGACGAGAATTGGGGGCGCTGGGGCTTGGTATCGGGCTTGGCCGATGCCGCATGGGTGGCGGCGACCAGAGTGGCGGCCGAGTCGTTTTTGAGACCAGCCGTATCGACGGCTGGCGGAGCAGTATCAGTCAATGTAACTCTCCTCACAGAGAGCACGCGCCGCGTTGGGACGGCGTGGCCCGCCGGCGGCTTTAAGGGGCTGCGGCGCCAAGTCAATCGCCGCGCGACGGGCCGAGGTCCACGCCGGTCACGATTATTTTATACCGATCGGTATTGAATGAGCCGTGGCCATGCCCATTTGCCGCTGCGCAGCCGGTGATCGCGCTGCCCGAACACTCAAGGGGTAATTCCATGACGGACCTCACCAACAAGATCGCCCTCGTCACCGGCGCCTCGCGCGGGCTGGGCCATGCGACGGCAGCGCGGCTGGCCGGTGCCGGCGCGCGCGTGATCGTGCATTATTCGGCCAGCAAGGCACCCGCCGATGCGCTGGTTGCCGACATCCGCGCCAAGGGCGGTCAGGCCGACGCGATCGGCGGCGATCTCGCGGCGCCCGACGGCGCGCATAAATTGATCGAGGCGGTGCGCGACCTCGGCATCGACAAGCTCGATATCGTCATCGCCAATGCCGGCGTGCTCGGCTCGGCGCCGATCGAGCAGCAGACGGTCGAGGATTTCGATCGTCAGTTCGCGATCAACGTGCGTGCGCCCTTCTTCCTCGTCCAGCAGGCGCTCCCCCTGCTGAGCGCAGGCGCGAGCATCATCCTGCTATCGTCGGTGGTCGCGCGCGCGGCGTTCGACGGCGCGTCGGTCTATTCGGCGACGAAGGGCGCGATCGAGGTGCTGACGCGCAACTTCGCGAAGGAGCTCGGGCCGCGCGGCATCCGCGTCAATGCGATCGCACCGGGCGCGATCCGGACCGACATGGCCGACGTCTTCCTCGGCACCGAGGAGGGGCGCGAGTTCATCAAGTCGATCCAGTCGCTCAAGCGGATCGGCCAGCCCGACGACATCGCCGACCTCGCCTTGTTCCTCGCGTCCGATCAGTCGCGCTGGGTCGACGGTCGCTCGATCGAGGCCAGCGGCGGCGCCAACCTCTAAACGTCAGGCCAGCCGTGCGAGCAGCCCCGGGGTCAACACCTGCGGCAGCTCGCGCGGCGGCGTACCGTCGGCCGGATAGAAGAGGTAGAAGGGCACGCCCGAGCGGCCGTGCGCCGCGAGGAAGCGGGTGATCGCGGGATCGCCGCGCGTCCAATCACCCACCATCACCGCGACATGATGCGCAGCGAAGGCCTGCGCCACCTCGCTTCGCTCGATCGCCGCTTTCTCGTTGACCTTGCAGGTCAGGCACCAGTCGGCGGTGAAGTAGAGCAGCACCGGCCTTTTCTCGGTCCGCAAGGCAGCAAGGCGCGTCTCGCTGAACGGCTCGTTGCCGGCGGCCTGCGCCACGACGGCGGGTGCGGTCGAGACGATCGCGATCAGCGCGGCGGCCCCGGCCAGCGCTGGTGCTGTCGGCCACCACACGCGATTTGCCAGCCGCCCCTGCCGCCGCCCGGTCCACCACAGGCCGAGTGCCAGCAGCAGCGCGGCGCCCAGCCCAAGCGTCATCCCGTCGACGCCCGCCTGCCGGCCGAGGATCCATGCGAGGCCAAGCGCGGTCAGCAGCATCGGCACGGCAAGGATGCGCCGCACCGTGTCCATCCACGCGCCCGGCCGGGGCAGCAGGCGCCGCAATGCCGGGACGAAGCCGAGCGCCAGGAACGGGATGGCAAGGCCGAGGCCGAGACCGGCGAAGATCGCCAGCGCCGCCGCCGCTGGCAGCAGCAAGGCGGCGCCCAGCGCGACCCCCATGAACGGCCCGGAACAGGGCGTCGCGATGAACGCCGCCAGCGCCCCGGTCCAGAAAGCGCCGCTCGCGCCGCCCCCCGCCGCCAGGCCGCCGCCCGCGGCGATCACCGGCAGCTCGAACAGGCCGGCGAGATTGAGGCCGATCGCGAGCATCAGCAGCATCAGCCCGGCGATCATCCGCGGATTCTGGAGCTGGAATGCCCAGCCGGCAGTGTCCCCCGCCTGGCGCAGCGCCAGCAGCACCCCGCCGAGCGCGAGACACACCAGCACCACCCCGGCAGTATAAGCGATCGCCTCGATCCGCGCATGCCGCTCCGATTCGCCCGAGCGGGCGAGGCTGATCGCCTTCAGGCTGAGGATCGGGAACACGCACGGCATGATGTTGAGCAGCAGGCCGCCGAGGATCGCGCCGGCCAACGCGAGCAGGAATGACGGCGTGCCGCCGCCGGCGGAACCCTGCTCGTCCGCCGCTGCGATCGCGGGCGCGGCGGCGACGCGGCCGGCGGTAGCTGCGAACGATACGCCGGTGCCGGGGGCGAGCCGGACCACGCCCTCGATCCGTGCCGGCGTCGCGCCCGCCTTGGCGGCGGTCTCGATCACCAGACGGTCACCGTCGCGACCGACCGTCTGCGGCGCGGCATAGTCGATCGCGCCGTCGGTCAGCGGGAAGAAATAAGGTCGGTCGATGTGCGCGCTCGCGGGCAGCGGCAACGCCAGCCGCAGCCGTCCCCCCGCCACCTGGAACTGGGCAGCCGCCGCGAGCGGGCGCGGCAGGGCAGCGCGCCAATTATCGAATTGCGCGCGCGTCGCTGGCGCTGCCGCGCCGTCGCCCACCGTCAGCCGCAGCGTCAGCGTCGCGGTTTCGGGTACGCAGGTCTGCGGATTGCAGGCGAGCCAGTCGAGCTTGACGCCGATCGGCAGCGCGGTGCCGGCGGCGAGGCCCTTCGGCACGGTGAGCGTCACCAGCTCGGCATAATCGCGCTCGTAGACGTAATTCATCAGGCCGGAGATCAGCAAAGTCTGCGGCACCGGATAGCGCAACGCGCCGAACTGCAGCCCCGCCGGCGCGGACCACGCCACGCGCGTCTCGACGCCCGCATCGCCGGGATTCTTCCAATAGCCGTGCCAGCCCGGCGTCGGCCGCATCGCGAAGGCGAGCGTCACCTGGCTGCCGGCGGCGGGCGACAGGCTTTCAGCGACGAGGCTGGGCGCGATGTGGGTGGCGACGGCGCGCGACGGCAGCGCGAGCAGCGCCGCGAGCAGCAGCATGAAGCGGGTGAAAATCATCGCGCATCCCTACCCCACCGCGACGGCGAGCGCGAGCAGGCGCAACGGCCGCCGTTCCGCGCCGCTGTCTCGCCTAGGCCACAGTGCGAACGCGGAAAGAGATCGTTACAATCTCCGCTATTGAGAGTCGTTATCAATCTAGCTAGGGGCGCCGCACCAACAAGGAAATGACAATGATCTCGACCAATCGAACGCTTCGCGGCATCCTGCTCGCCTGCGCCAGCCTGATGCCGGCCGTCGCCTTCGCCGCCGACGTCACGGCCGAAGCGCCCGAGGGCAGCGGGGACGAGATCGTCGTTACCGGCCAGCAGCCGCTCACCCAGTCGACCAGCGGCACCAAGACCGCGACCCCGATCATGGAGACGCCGCAGTCGATCACGGTCATCTCCAACGCCGACATTTCCGGGCTAGGGCTGCAGAGTCTGAACCAGGCGCTGCGTTATGTGGCGGGCGTCACCGCCGAGCAGCGCGGTTCGTCGGCCGACGTTTACGATCAGTTCAAGCTGCGCGGCTTCGACGCGCCGACCTATCTGGATGGCCTGAAGCTGTTCCCGAGCGCCACCGGCTATGCGGTGCCGCAGGTCGACGTGTCGCGGCTCGACCGGATCGAGGTCGTCAAGGGCCCGGCGTCGGTGCTGTACGGCCAGTCGAGCCCCGGCGGCCTCGTCGCCGAATCGAGCAAGCTGCCGCTCGACCGCGATTTCTACGGCGCGGTGGCGGGCACTTACGGCAATTACGATCTCTATCGCGTCGACGCCGATGTCGGCGGGCGCGCCTCCAGCAACATCCTCTGGCGCCTGTACGGCAGCGCCAACGGCGCGCATTCGCAGGCAGACTATGGCGTGCGGCGGCGGCAGACGGTGTCGGGCGCCGCCACCATCGGTGACGGCACGCCGACCAGCCTGACGGTGCTGGCCAATTATTCGCACGATCCGCGCAACGGCAATTATGCCGTCTTCCCCGCGCTCGGCACGCTCATCCCCAACGCAGCCGGCACGATCAAGACCAGCTTCTACGGGGGCGAGCCGGGCGACTTCTTCAAGCGCGATCAGGCCGCGGTGAGTGCCTTTTTCCGCCACGATTTCGGCGGCAGCTGGGTGTTCAAGTCGTCGTTGCGCTATCAATATGTGAAGAGCAGCCTCGGCATAATCTATACGGGCGGATCGCCCGCGACGACCGACGCCGCGCCCAGCCTGTTTTCGCGCTTCTCCTACGCCACGCGCGAGCAAAACAATGGCTGGACCTATGACAATACGCTGACCGGCGTGGTCGAGACCGGGCCGCTCAAGCACACCGTGCTGCTCGGCGTCGATCGTCAGGTGTCGCACAGCCGCGAGCTCTACGCCTTCGGCGGCGCGACCAACATCAACGTGTTCAACCCGGTCTACGGTTCGATGCCGACGCCGCAGACGCCCTATCAGGTGCCGGGTTATGTCGCCGGCGCGCCACTACAGACGCCGACGCTCGCCACGACGCAACAGCGCCAGCAGGGCATCTACGCGCAGGACCAGATCGCGATCGAGGGCTTCCGTCTGACGCTCAGCGGGCGGCAGGACTGGGCGCGGCAGGCGAGCGAAACCGGCGGCGTCTACAGCCAGCAGCACAACCAGAAGTTCACCTATCGCGTTGGCGGCCTCTATCTGTTGCCGTTCGGCCTCGCACCCTACGCCAGCTATTCGACGTCGTTCGAGCCGCAGGCGTCGCAGCTCGCGGCCGGCGGCCTCGCCAAGCCGTCGCTCGGCAAGCAGGTGGAGGCCGGCCTGAAATATCAGGTGCCGGGCACGCAGATCATCGCCACCGCGGCGTGGTTCAACATCGAGCAGACCAATGTCGTCGTGTCCGATCCGCTGACATTTCTCGCCTATCAGGTCGGCAAGGTGCGCTCGCGCGGCGTCGAGGCGGAGGTCACGGCACCCCTGCCCTATGATTTCTACGCGCATGTCGCCTTCAGCCGCCAGCGCGTGAAACAGCTCGACGATGTGAATCCCGCCAATATTGGGCAGAGCCTGATCGGCGTCGGCAAGGGCGGCATCACCGCCAATCTCGACTGGTCGCCCAAGAGCGGACCGGCCCAGGGGCTGACGATCGGCGGCGCGTGGCGCCATCTGAACGGCGTCTATGCCGGCATCTATTTCGACGGCGTCGCGCGCTACACACCGACCTACGACCTGTTCGACGCGCTTGCGCGGTACGAGATCGGCAAGATCGTGCCGCGCCTCGACGGAATGACGGTCGGCATCGACGCCAAGAACATCTTCGACAAGAAGTATCTGTCGAGCTGCTACAGCAATTACGGCTGGTGCTGGTACGGCAATCGCCGGACCGTGCAGGGCACGATCGGCTATCGCTGGTAAGCCGCGACGCGTCTCCTCACGCGCGAGAAAACGATCGGAACGGCGGGCCGAAAGGCTCGCCGTCGTCGTTTGGTCCGTATCGGCCGGTGCGTCAGCATTGTAACTTAGTGTTTCCGCATCGTCATAAAAGCTACCCGGTATTTCCATAGCGACACGCGTCAGGGGCGGGAGGCCCCGTTCCCAAAGGGGTAGACACGTGATTCACATTACATCGATGAAACGCGCGCTCATGCTGGGCGGCGCGGCGCTCGTCATGGGCGCGCCCGCCGTCGCATTGCGCGCCGAGGCTCCGGCGGCAGCGGCGGCCCCGGCCGACGCGGCGCCTGCCGCCGCCGACGAGTCCGGTCTCGGCGAGATCGTCGTGACCGCGACCAAGCGCGAGACCAACCTGCAGCGCACGCCGATCGCGATGAACGTGCTCAGCACGGCGGCGATCAAGGATCGCCACGTCCAGAGCCTGTACGACCTCGCCGACGGTGCCATCCCGTCGCTGCGTGTCGCCACGTTCGAGGCGCGCCAGAGCGCGTTGACGATCGGCATCCGCGGCATCGTGCCGCTCGACGCCAACCAGCCCGCGCGCGAGCAGGGCGTCGGCATCTATATCGACGGCGTCTATCTCGGCCGCCAGCACGGCCTGAACGCAGCCTTGTTCGACGTCGAACGGGTCGAAGTGCTGAAGGGCCCGCAGGGCACCCTGTTCGGCCGCAACACCGAAGGCGGCGCGCTGAGCATCGTCACCAAGGCGCCGAGCGGCGAATGGGGCGGCCGCGCCAGCGCGGGCATCGGCAATTACGGCGCCTATACCGGCGAGCTGCACGTCGACCTGCCGACCTGGCACAATTTCAGCGCCAAGGTGGACGGCGTCGTCCAATATCAGGGCGCCACGACCAAGAACCCGCTCGCGGGGCAGACCGGCTGGAATTACTATAACCGGCGCGGCGTCCGCGCCGCCGTCCGCTGGCAGCCGAACCCCGATCTGACCAACGACTTCTCGTACGACAATGCGCGCGACGCCAATTCGCCCTTCTACAGCCAGCTGCTGAACTTCAATCCCAACGGCTGCGCCGCCGGCGCGCAATCGGCTTCGGCCGGCTGCGTCCTGCCCGGCACGGCCTATACCGCGTTGAGCGGCTCGGTCCGCCCGCTGGCACCGCAGGTGGTGGTCAACGGCAAGACGCGCATGAGCGTGGCCGATATCGGCGTGCCGCAGCAGCCGAGCGTCGACACCACCCACGGTTACACCAACGTGCTGAAGTGGAAGGCCCTGCCCGAGGTCGAGCTGCGCTCGATCACCGCATGGCGCGGCGTCGGTGCGACCCAGTGGGACAATTCGGGCGGCGCACACCGCGTGCCGATCATGAACTGCACCAGCGCGACGTGTAATTTCAGCCGCTACAGCCTCGCCGACCTGTTCCAGAATCAGTTCAGCCAGGAATTGCAGGCGGTCGGCAGCGCCGGCCGGTTCGATTATGTCGGCGGCCTCTATTACTTCAACGAGCATGTCAGCGACGACGCCGCCACGCCGAACTCGAACGTCTACACGCCTGCCACCGGCGTGATCGGCGTGCTCGATTCGTGCACCGGCTCAGGCGGCTTCGGCTCCGAATATCGCTGCCGGTCGACCGACCGCGCATCGGAAGTGTGGTCGAAGAGCTATGCCGTCTACGGCCAGGTGACGTGGAACCCGCTCGACGTGCTGCACCTGACGGTCGGTGGACGCTACACGCACGACAAGAAGCGCGGCGTGCTGCACATGTCGCGCAACGTCAATTACGACACCAACACCGCCGCCGCGGCGGGCAATGGCTACAAGCCGCTCGACAAGACGTGGGATCGCTTCAATCCCATGGTGACGCTGGCCTACGATCTCAGCGACACGATCCATGCCTATGCGAAATATGCGACCGGCTATCGCGCCGGTGGCGCCAGCTCGCGTACCTCCAACTATCAGGCGTTCAACCCGGAGGACGTGCGCTCATACGAAGTTGGCCTGAAGACCGATTTCTGGGATCACCGCGCGCGCCTGAACCTCGCCGGCTACATCATGGATCGCGACAACAGCCAGGTCGACATCAGCTCGATCCAGACGACCACGACCGGCAGCTTCAACAACCTCGTCACGATCAATGCGCCGGGCACGACCAAGATCCGCGGCATCGAGGCCGACCTGACGGTGCGACCGATCGAAGGCCTGACGCTGAACGCGTCCTACGCCTATACCTATACCAAGATCCCGCCGGTGCTGATCAGCGCCACCGCTGGCGGTGCCACCACCAGCGTCTACCAGAACTTCTACATCGTCTTCACGCCGCGCAACGCCGCGAGCGGTTCGGCCGACTACAGCCTGCCGGTCGGCGGCGCGGGCACCAACGTCCGCTTCCACATCGACGGCAATTACTCGCAGGCGACGCAGGCGTTCGACCAGTTTGCGACGAAGAACGACGCGTCGCTGCTGTTCAACGGCCGCCTCTCGCTCGCCGACCTGCCGATGAGCAATGGCGGCCAGAAGCTGACGTTCGGCGTGTGGGTCCGCAACATGTTCGACGAGCAATATGTCTATCGCCGCGATCCGTCGAACAGCCTGCCCGGCTCGCCGACCACCAGCGTGTCGACCGGCAGCATCTCGAACGTGCTGGGCGACTATGGCAACTTCAACGCGCCGCGCACCTTCGGCGTGGATGCGACGATCAACTTCTAATGGGGCCGAGGGGACGGCGCAGTGCCGCCCCCTTGCTCACGATGCGACGCCCTGGGGCGGCCGGCTCAACGCCGGCCGCCCTTTTTCTTCGGCGCAGGCGCCGGATTTGGCCGGCTCTCGATGACATGGTCCGGGTGCGTACACAGCCCCGCGACCGTTTCGACGCCACCGCCGAGCGGGATCGAAAGCTGGCTCAGGCTGAACGCGCCCGTGACCTTGTTGATGACGATGGTGCGGCTGCCGACATAGGGCGTGTCGGCGAGCAGATCCTTGCCCGAAATCCACTGGGCGGCGGCCAGGCCATTCTGATTCTCGCCCACCAGCACGTATCGCGATCCGGACTGATCGACGAGCCCGCCAGCATCCCGGCGCAGCTCGAGGATGACGGGCGCTGCGCTCGGATTCGCATCGCTAATGGTGCAATGGAAGCCGGCGGCGGCCACCACGAGAGCAGGCAGGATCATCGATCGGCTCCGAATGCCATGACGGCGAACGGAACCGGAATAGCGGCAAATCGCGGCGTCGCAGGCCAAATCTTGCCGGTCGATGCGGGGAAACCGCCACACGCTCGCGGCGCGACTCCTGCACGAGCGGTGTGCGGGCATGCCAGCCGAAACTGGCTCAAGCCGACCATGGTGACCCCTACGAGAATCGAACTCGTGTTTTCGCCGTGGAAGGGAAAAGGTCAACGTTTTCAAAGCCCTTTCCCCATCGCGCCCCTATTTTCATGCCGTTAGATTTCAAAGACTTAGAACCCTTGTGGGATGGAAATGCGGGTTGGAGCGGCTAGAGGAAGTTGGCCGCTACCAGCTATTTTGATCGCTATCGTTTGAACGTGCTGCTGATTCGCGAGTGGCGGGCATCGCCCAGGTGCGGACATTCGCGGCGGGTCTGATTTGGGCACACAACGGCAAATATCCAGCTTTTCATGCTCGGCGATCGGCGGGAGCGGCAGGGCCATCTCAGCCGCGTAGTGACACTGCGGCGGTAAGCCGGGCGCCTGCTACGAACGGCTCATTAACCGGAGGCGAGCTAGCCAGGGTCTTGGCTCTGGTTCTTCCCCATCGGCCTAGCTAAGGAAAGGCCATACCATTCGAGGCCGAACCGTGAAGCAATTTGATGCCCGATCCTACAGTATTGCTGACTTCATCGAGTGGAATGCGGGCCAGCTTCTGGATTTATCACCAAAGTTCCAACGTCGTAGCGTTTGGACGCGCGCTGCAAAATCCTTCCTTATCGATACCGTCTTGCGCGGCAAGCCTATGCCCAAGGTGCTGCTGACGCAGGATTTGGTGGGCAAAAAGAACGTCCGCACTGTGGTCGATGGGCAGCAGCGGATCCGTACGATCTTGGAGTTTGTGTCGGACGGATTCACCGTGCTTGCCGCTCATAATGCGGATCACGCCGGAAAGACGTTTTCCGCACTGGATGACGATACCCAAGGGATTATCTTGCAATATGAGCTAGGCGTTGATCTTCTATACAATGTGAGCCTGTCCGATATGCTGGACATATTCGCCCGCATCAACACTTATTCGGTCACCCTGAACACGCAAGAGAAGCTCAATGCGAAGTACCTTGGGGTGTTTAAAACTGCAGCGTACGAACTTGGGCATGCATACGTAGGGTATGTTTTGGACGGCGGTGTGCTGTCAGAGAAAGCTATCAGCCGAATGGGGGAGGCTCAACTGGCGTCTGATCTGTTGGTCGCGTTGGTGGGTGGAGTGCAGACGGTTAAGAATATCGAGCGATATTACCGTTTATATGAGAGCAAAGAAGTCGTGCCACCGGAAGTGGCAAGCGCAATCGAGCTTTATAATGAGACGATGCGATACATCGGGGCAATTTACCCTGCACAAGAACTTGCGGGCACGAATTGGGCTCGGTCCCACTGGTTTTATACTCTCTTCACCTGCGTTGCCCACGCCCTGCAACCGCTGGTAGGCTTGGAAGATGCGGATCGGCCATCCCTTACCCAAGCCCAAGTAATATATTGGCGGGGACAGCTGGACGAGCTGAGTGCCTTGTATGATCGTTATACCGAAGACACAGAAGAGGACGTGCCGGCGGCCTTCGCACGATTCATCAACTACGCTCAGCGCCGGACGACCGATACTGAGGCTCGCCGGGAGCGCGCGAAGTACGTTCTAGCTGCCCTAGAACTGTGAGCCCGGAAGAGCTGAGCGACTTCGCCGAAGCGGCGGCCGCGAAAAACGCGCTCGCGCTCGGAATGGTAGATGAACTCGAAGCGGCTTCGGCGGACGTCGAGTCCGATGATTTTCGATCTGACGGCTTTGCCGAAGCTATCTTTCTCCGAGCGTTCACGGCCTATGAGTCTTCAGTAGAAGCAATGTTTTTACACTACGTCACCGGCGGCGCATCACGAGGAGGAACAATTGGAACAAGCTACCTCAATGTCCAGGACGCACAGCACGCACGTCGATTAACGAAAGCTGGGAAGCAGTACCTAAGCTGGGCAAAGCCATCCGAGATACGAAATACTGCGTCGATCTATATGAAAGAAGGGTGGCCGCTAATAGATATGATGGCTACCAAGGAGGAGGTGCTATCGGATGGGGAACGTATCCGGAATCGGATCGCCCATGATTCGTTGGAGGCTCGCCAGCAATTCGGCATCGTTCAGCGAAACTATCTTGGCACAGAGCGCCTTTTTTTGATGTCTGCCGGACAATTTCTCCGGATTCGAAGCACCCGGCTCCGCAAGCTACATCTCATGCATTTCGTCGAGGTTTTGCACGAAACGGTCAAAGCACTAATCGATCCGCTTCCGTGAAGACGGTCTTGGGTATGCTTTGGCAGAAAAGCGTGCGGCGGCAAGGCATGCCCTGGGTCGGACACGTCCGCTAACCGCCACTTCCGGCCATTGCTCTACCCGATGGCCTGAAGCGATCAGCTGCGGCTATGTGCTTTAACGAGTGAGCGGAGAGCGGGTAGAGGGATTTGATCGCTACCAGCAATCCTAAAAGCGGACGTGTAGCCTCAAAGCAAGAGCCGGCCAGGAGCAAGCCGGCTGACGATTAGCTCGGTCGCTCGCTTGCCCTCCCCCGTGGCGCCGCTCGATACCGTGTAGGTGGTTTCAACGTCGGCGCAGTCGAAGCGGCTGAAAACCTCTCGGGCACCATCGGTTGCGTTGATCGACAGAACGAACTGACCTTCGATTCGGTCGAGGAGGTCAGCAAGGCACGCAAAGTCCGAGCGCGAAAATGCGGCAGCGCCATAGTCCGATTCGCAGCCCCAATAGGGCGGGTCGAGATAGAACAAGGTCTCCGCGCTATCGTACTGTTCGATCGCTGCGGTATACGGCAGCTGTTCGATCACAACGCCGGCAAGCCGCTCATGAATTTCCATCAGCATGGGCTCGAGCTTGGTGACATCGAATCGGCCGGGGGTACGTCGATCAACGCCGAAAGTCCTACCCTCGATCTTGCCGCCAAAGGCGAGCCGCTGCAGATAAAGGAACCGGGCGGCCCTTTCTAAGTCGGTGAGACTGCTAGCGGCCGTGGCCCGGAGGCGCTCGAACTCGGCACGGCTCGTCAACTGCCACTTCAGCAGATCCATAAACGCTTGATAATGGCGCTGGAGGATACGGAAGAGCGTCGCCACATCACCGGAAAGATCGTTGATAACCTCGACCGGCGCGCGGCGATCGCGACGAAGGAAGATTCCGCCCATGCCCACGAAAGGCTCGACGTAAGTCCGATGGGGGACGCTCCGGATCAAAGAGACAATGCGGCTCGCGAGGTTTCGCTTTCCGCCAAGGTATGGAGCGGCCGGGCTGACCGGACGCACTTCGCTCAGTATGGACTCCATTCTGTTTTGCTTTCAGGGGAGCCCCGCCCGTCGACGGGTGCGGGGCGTTAGCGGCTAGGCCAGCCGCGCGTGACGGGCTCTCTTCCCGTTGGTTGCCGTGTTGCAAGCACGGCACCCCCGCTCAGCCTACGGCCAGCGGACGTGTCTCTGTGTGATTGAACCTGAGTGCGCGTAAACGCATAACACGCGCATACGGGGGGGGCACATGGAAGCAATCACAATCCTATTTGCTAAGAACACCCTTATTCAGGCCGCCGCAAACGCGTTTGCCCTGATATCGGGCATCGTTCTGATTGCGGTCAGTTTGCGCGCGGTTTGGAATTTCTGCGCAAATGCTTATCACACCTCAATCAAGGTTGCTTACGAACGCACTAAGTTCCAACTTGCTCGCAGATCGATCCAATGTGCGAACGACATAAATCTATACGCCGCCTACCTCGCGATGGCGGCCTGTCTATTTGCTCTATCGATAGCTGGAGCGCTGATAGGAATCCTCGGTCAGTTCGATCCGTTCGCCGACGCGCATGTATTCGGACATAAATATTTTAAGATCATGATGTTGGCCAGGTTCATAAACCTAACCTTTGCGCTCTTGTTCCTGAGCGGCTCCTTTGTTTCTGCGCAAGCGGTGCGGACCCTCTCCATCAACGTAATACGTATGCGGAAAAAGTACCGAAAGCGAAAATATAGGGCAAATAGATAGCCTTCCAAGCTACCAGATTTGCCAGTTTTCTGCGGCGCTTCGTGTAAAATCACGCGAAAATCGGCCCTTCTTTTCAAAAGCTTAGCCGGGCGCTGTAAAATTTTTATCCTCCCGAAGCCCGACAATCTGTCACTTATATGTTGACGTATTACGATGCGTCGCTTATATACGACGTATGAAGACGAAGCAGACCCCCCTGTTCGCAAAGTGGCTCAAGGGCCTGAAGGATCAGCGCGCAGCGCGCGCCGTCACGATCCGGATCGCCCGTGTCGAGGCCGGCCTGCTGGGCGACGTGAAGTTCTTCGACGGCATCGGCGAGCTGCGCATCGATGTCGGCCCCGGCTATCGGGTCTACTTCGTGAAGCGCGGCAACGAATGGGTGATCCTGCTCAACGGTGGCGACAAAAACTCGCAGGAGCGCGACATCAGGAAAGCGAAAGAACTGGCGGCGGGGCTCGATTGAGCCTCCCGCCCCCCAAGCCGGATGGCTGGGCAGTAGTCAAACCGGAGGGTTGGAAAATGACGACCGAACTGATCGATTATGACAGCGCCGAGCATTTCAAAGAGCCGGCCGCACAGACCGAACTCCTACAGGATGCGATCCAGCAGGGCGACGCGGGCTATCTCGCACACGCTCTTGGCATCATCGCGCGCGCCCGCGGCATGACGCAGATGGAGCGGGATACCGGCATGAAGCGACAGGCGCTCTATCGCGCGTTGGCAACCGACGGCAATCCAACGCTGGCGACCGTCATGAAGGTACTGAAGGCGCTCGACTTGCAGATCAAGATCGAGCCGCGGGTGGCAGCATGACCGAACCGACCATGATCGAGCAGATGCGCAAACTGTTGGCGGATGTCACTGCCGAGGGCCGCACGCCAACACATTGGGAGATCAAGCGCGAGGCGTTAATCTCGATTGAGATTGAGGCGGAGCACAACGGCTTTCTGGCTTACAACGTGGCCGATGGTGGCGATCGAAGGATAATGGGTCTGCCATTCGTGCAAATATCTGCTGACCAGGACGCGCCCGTTATCGCCCTAGCCAGCATCGGCGGCTAACGGGGGCTGGCCATGTTCGATGCCGCGTTGGCGGAGGAGCGCTAAGCCCCTCCGCCGTTTGGGTCAGGCGGCAGCGGCCGCCGGCGCAGCGGCAACCTTCAGCGCCGACGCCACGTCATTGTAGAGCGACTGCACGAGCTCGCGCGCGACGTCGGCCGCGTCCGAGGCCAGCGAGGCAAGGCCGCCGCCGGTGACATAGGACAGGACGAGCGGCGCGGTGTTCGTCACCACCTGCTCGAACTTCTCAGCGCCGGTCAGCGTCGAGTCCTTCAGCGCCTTGATGTCGGCGGTGACGGTGGCGCCGATCGAGGTTGCCTTGAGGGTGGCGACCACCTTCTGCGTCTCGGACAGGGCGAACTGTTCGACCGCGTGGCCGGCGGCGTGGAGCGCAGTCAGCTGCGCGGAATTGAGGAAGCCGACGAAAAGCTTGGACATGATGTTCTCCGATTGAAGGTCAGGCGACGGGGCCAGCGCTGCCGGCCTGACCGGCGGCAGCGGCGGGAAGAGATGCGGGCTCGACGTTGAGCGCCGCCCATGCGGCGGCCAGCGGGTGTGGGAGAGGAAGGCGCGCGCCTGTGCCCAGCCGGTGGCGCCGGCGACCATGAGCGTGCCGACGATCGTCTCGACCATGGTGGCGATGAAACCGTCGACCGCGCCCTGGTCGACGATGCCACGCGTCACCAGCGCGGAGCCGGCGGCGACGAGGGCGTGACGGACGAGCGACGCGAGCAGGGCATGCACGGCCGTGGCGACCGGCGCGGGAAGGTCGGACATAAATTTCTCCATGAGATGAGCACGTTGCCACGCGGCGGCGTCTCAACACGGGGCATGTCGAGCGCGGTGAGGGGTAAGCACCCGCGCTCCGGCTTCAGTCCGTGTTGGTAGTGTGGAGTACGGCCGCCGCTTTTCCGTCAGGCCAAGACGCGGAGCAGGCGCGCGCGGATCGCCGCGACATTTGCGAGGCCGATCGATCCGCCATTGGTGAGCTGGCGCGCTTTCGCAAAGTTGCCGGCGTCGACAGCGGCGTTGACGCCGGCCGCGCGCCAGAACTCGCGCGCGATGACGAGGCTGTCGGCCGGGTCGGCGGCCAGATCGGGGTTGCCGACAAGGTCGAGCCCGACCAGCTGGCCGAAACGCGCATAAGCGGCCTTGCCGGTCAGCTGTAGCATGCCCCGACCGCGGTAGAGCCACCCATCCTTCGCCGGTGGCGCAACGTTGCCCATACGGCCGCCATAGGCCCGGCAGGCGATGTCGACCGGCCGCCCGACGCAGGCCGCCGCCTGCGCAGCGGTGAAGTGCGTGGGCCACTGCGCGAGCAAGGCCGCCGCCGAGTAGCGCAAATCCTCCTCGAACCTCGTGAAGCCGCCGGTCTCGTTGCAGGTCTGCGCGACGAACTCGGCGAGCCGCGCGGGCGTCTGCGCGATCGGATCACCCTTGATCCACTTCGCCGCCGCCATGCCGATTGCGGCGATGGTGATGTCGGCCGGCCGCTGGGCAGCATAGGCGAACACCGCCGTATAGGTCTTCGGGCCATCGTCGCCGTCGGTCGCACCCGCGTAATAGCCGGCGCGCGAAAGCGCTGGCTGGGCGATGCCCTTCCAGTCGATCATGCGGAACTCCAAGTTAAAGCCGAATGTTTTGGAGCGCGAGGCTGAGCACTTCGCCCCCGATGCTCGCCTCCGGCGTCCCCGCTGGCCTTTTCCACGAAGGTCAGCGGGGCGTTTCCGAAACTAATATATGTATGCTAATCGACCGATCCGGCAGCTGCGATTTGCCGGCTGTTGTGACGCTCCGTCGCTCACCTTGGGGGAGGATGCTGCGGCGGGGCGTCTGCGGCCATAAATTACAGGGTCTCTGCGCTCATCTTCGCGACGGCGCCGTCCTGAGTTGACGCGTCGATGCCGCGTCCAACGCTGTCTCGGCAGAAGGTTTCTGCAATCCTTTGTATTGCTGCGCGATCAGCTTTTGCGATATGCCGCGCTGACCCGTCCGTGCTCCCCTGTGCGGCGGGAGTGCCTCGCCGGTCACCCCCCTTTTAGGCGGCCGGCGGGGCACGTTCCGGGAGCGCGGCCTGCGGTCCGACCGCCGCCAATTTAGCTCCCGCGATCGCGCCCTTTTCCAAAGCCTCCTCCGCCTTTTGCCGCGCGCGCATCTCTTCGACGGACGCGATCGCCCGCTTCACCTTTTCCGGCAACTCGTCGGCGTTCTTGAGCAGCAAGATCATCGCATCGAGGCATTGGTCCGAGTTGTTGGCCCGATGCCGCTGCAGTGCGATTTCGGCCTCGTGCCTTTGGCGTTCCGCCTCAAGCTTCTGCTCAAGGGACCGCCGATCAGATGCAGCCAGCTGTCGCTCCTCATCGAGTTTACGCTCGAGCTGCTCCACGCGGGTCGTCAACGTCGTGAGCAAGCGATCATCCGCGGTTTGTTCGATCTCTGCCATCTTCGGTCGCAGCTTGAGCCACGTCACGAGCGCGCTCCCTACGAGAAGGTTGAGAACGGTCAGCAGGGTTGCCGACCACGAGAAGCCGGTGACGGCGACATGCTGCACCGCCTGCTTTGCGGGCTCGATGCCTTCAGGCGTCATGGCGCTGATACCAGGTCGAGAAGCCGGCCATAACAAGCGCCAGGAACAGGGCGGTGACGAGCGAGAACGTGGAGGACACGCGGGCGAGGAACGACAGCCGATTGAGCACCAGCAGAAAGGCGATCGCCCAGATCGGATCAAGGTATCGGCCCTTTGCGATCAGCAAGCGAGCGACAGCAGGCGATAGCGATCCGAGACAGATCAGCCACGCACCGATGCTCGCGCAGCGCAAAAGGTATTCGGGCGTGAGCATACAGGCCTCTCAGAGTTTATGTTGAAGGGTTGGCGGCCCACGTTCGATTGCAGCGTTGTGGAAGTTCCGGTGATCGATCCGGTCCGGGGGATACGCATGAAGCTACTTTGTTATTTCGGACTTCATCGTTGGCGGATCCGCGCCACGGCGCGCTTCGGGACGTTCGTTCAACGATGCCGGGCTTGTGACCGGGTCGTCGTCAAACATCTCCGTTGATACGCTCGACTAGCTAAAGGCGCGGCGAGCGAGGTCGTTGATAAGGATGCGCATCCAGCGCTTTGTCGGTGAAGCGCGCCCTCGGCCTCCCGCTCAGGCGCGCTTCATTGCATCCGTTCTGGATAATACGTGCACGGCGAGGTCGCCGGCACATCCCATCCCGACTATGGGTACCCCTCAGCGAGTCGCTGGGGCAAAGGGATGGGGCGCGGCGATATTGGACCGCCGCGCCCCATTTCGTCAGCTCACCGTGATCGGAGGGATGGTCAGGTCGGTCGACGTAACGCCGTCGGTCACGGTCAGCGTCCACGGGCCATAGGTCCCCGCTGCCGTCGGCGTGCCAGTCCAATGGCCCGCGCGCGGGTTCAGCGTCAGGCCGGTCGGGAGCGCTGGGCTTCCCGCCTTCATCGAGAAGGTGCGTGCGACCGCACCGCCTGTTGCCATCGTTGCGAGCAGGTAGGGAGCGTTAAGCGTTGCAGCAGGCGGTGCGCCCGAAGGATCGGCCAGCTTAAGGCTAAGCGGCCAGCGTGGGATCTGCGTGCCCGCTGGATTGTAGGTCGCGCCGAGGTTGTTGATGCCCTCAATGACGGCGTCGCGCGCCTTCGTGGACATGTACCAGTTGCCGTTGAACTGATCGTAGCCGTCGGTCGGGTGATTGCGGTCGCTGTAAAGAATGTAGTCGTTGATGCCGTCATATTTCGGGGTGCCGACATAGCCGGTGCCGATCTGCCAGCCGAAGTCGCCAGCCGAGCCCGGCGCATAGACCGAGCGAACGAATATCGAGAAGGGGTCGGCCCAGGTGTTGAACTGGGCGCGGAATGCCTCCTCGCGATTTTGAAGCGTGGTGCGAACCTGGATAACGCCGCCCCACATGCCGACGACGACGATCAGCGCCCGCGGGAAGTCTGCTCGGACCTGCTGCCAGAAGGCGTAGGCGGCCGGCGTGCTGATGCCCGCGCTCTCTGTGTCGTTGTAGCCTGCGGCGATGACGATGATGTCGGGATCGATCGCCGGCTTGAGGTTCGGGACGACGAAGTCGGAATAGAATTGCGGGATCATCTTGATCAGGTTGCTGGTGATCGCCAGCGCCGACCCCGCGATGGCAGCCGTAACCGAACTCTTGACGCCCAAATATTGCGCCAAATTGTTCATCAGGTCGTCGCCGCGCAGCGAGTTGTTCGCCACGCCTGCGCTGTAGCTGTCACCAAAGACAGCCATCGTGACGGTATCGGCGCGCGTCGGCTTCGAGAAGATCGCTCCCGTGTCGGCGCGGATGCCCTTGAAGCGCATCGACGTATGCATCTCGACGGCAATTTCATAGGTGCCGACAGCGCCGAGGTCGTACTTCGTGTAGACGAGGCCGCTGCCGCCGGGGTTTGGTGCATAGCCTGCACGGGTCGCATGCGCGAGGCGGCCGTTGACCCATACGCGCATGAGCGGACTGGCATTCTCGCGGGTGACGACCTCGATATAGCGGGTGTTTGCGATCGAGATGTTCCACTTGCCTGCATACTGCCAGACGGGCTGGCTGTTGGGCATGAAGGCGGCAGTGCTGCTATTGTTGTTCGGCGTGTCATCCGCCTGCCCGACAATGAACATCGCCGGGTCGGTGGTGACGAACGGGACGCCACCCAGCACCTCGAACACGCCGGGATTGTTCTGATAGGTCACCTCGTTCGTCAGCGACGGCGCCAGCGACGAGACGGGCACGATCCCCAGCGGCGCGATGTCGCGCGGATTGTTCGTCTGCGCGGCCGTCATCACACGCTGGAGTTTCGAGACGGTCGCCATACGCTGCTGGTCGACAGACGGGAGCGTCGGCCCCGTGCTGAGACTGGTGCCAAACAGGTAACGACGCGCGGCGTGGCTGGTCATTGTCGTCCTTTCGGAAGAAGAAGTGCCGGCGGACCGGCGGGCGGATCAGACTGGATAGCCGGTGGTTACGTCGATGCTGGCGAGCACGGCCTCGTCGGCCGCGGCCTCGATCTGCTCGCGTTTCGCGGTGCCCGCCTTCTGGCAGGCGTCGAGATATTGGGTGACCGCCATGCCCATCGCGATCATGGCGGCGGCATCGTGAGTGACGACGCTGTTGTCGGCCATGGTCCAGTCGATCGAGAAGGCTTGGCCTGCGCTCTTGGCGATCAACGCGGCGAGCGCAGCGCCGCTGATCTTGCGCTGGCTATCCGCGTCGGTGTCGACCCGACCGAGCGGCGTCAGGCATCCGCCGGTCTGGCGCGCATTGCGGTAGGCGAGCGCATCGGCCCACGCGGCAACGCGCGCGACGTCGAGCGCCACCGCCGCAGGCAGCGCGAACGGCACCTCCGTCCGCACGCCGGCCACCATAGCCAGGCACGTCGTCATCGCGTCGCCTTCGATCGCCACCCATTCGGTATTGGGAGCGGCCGGCGGCAGATGGGCCGCATTGACGACGACCGTGCTTCGGACCGTGATTAAAAGTGCGCTGTCCCACAGGACATAATTGAGCTGCGCCGGCTGGGCCATGATGCACCTATTTCAGGGTGATGAAGCGCGCGCGGTAGCTCATGCCGAACACGTTGATCGGCATGTTCTGGCCATGGCTGTCGTGGCCATTCTCGTTGCTGACGTTGCGCAGGATGACGCCGATGATGACGTTGTCCCCGAAATAGTATTTGGGACTGTTGACGTTGAACGTGCCGGTTCCCCAACTGACGGTCGAGACGACGCCGGTCCCCGGATAGTCGGTGCTGCCGAACGCGTTCCAGCTAGCACCGCCGTTATTCGACCAGACGAACGTCGCCTGCAGGTACGACGAGAAGGTGACGAAGTCCGGGCTTCCCGTCGAGCCCGTCGGGCCGCTGTACTGCCAAGCGCCGTCGACGATCACCATCTGAGCGCCGTTGAAGTTGCCGGCGCCGCTGATCGCGACGACGCCGGTCTGTTCGCCGTTGTTGAGGGTCTGGCTCAACCCCTGATTGCCGACCAGATCGAAGCTGAAGGTGCCGTTGACGATCGCCGCCAGATCGACACCCTGATCGGTAACAAACGCCTTGGCCCGGACCGTGCCGGTCCCCAACACGTCGCCGTCGAGCACGATCGTGCCCGCGCGGATCCGGAACAGCGTGCCCGCCAGCGAGTCCGAGACCAGATCGAGGAGCGCTTCGCCCGCGCTCGAATAGGCGCCGACGCGGAAGTAAGCCGTGGTGCGGCCGTCGAGCGTGGCCAGCACTCCTTGCGCCGTGGTCAGGCGCGCATTGACATCGACCTGGTCGTTGTCGCGACGGTAGGCGGTCGGGCGCGTACCCGGCTGGAACTGGATGCGCGAGACGTCGAAATAATCGCCCGTGTATAAAAGGATGCGGGCGTGGGTCGCATTCGCCGGGCTATGACCGGCATAGACCTCCATCCGGCCGCTCCAGGCGTCCTGCGGTGTGCCGTAAAGCACCTGCCCGACGCCATCGCCAAGGAAGCCGCCGCCGTTGACCAGGTCCCACCATTGGACACGAACGTAGGAGTTTTGGGGGTTTCCGACCTGACGGCTATTGCCTTCGAAGCTCAGCGCGTAATCGGTATTTCCGTAGATCGGAATGTCCTGGAACAGCGGATTGCCGTTACCCGGCGCGTGGGCGACGAACGGCCCGACATTAGGGTCGACGTAAGTGGCCCAGTTACCGCCGTTGATATTCCAGTTGGCCAAGCCATTCGAAAAGTCCGAGTTTTTGACCATGTTCCAGGTCGAACCGGCCCGGAACTTGGCCTCCAGGGTGCTTGTGCGGCTGACCACCGCGCCCAGCGGACCGGCGCCGGTGCTGACCTGATCCAGCAGGCTCGCGTTGACATCGGCGATCGACGCCTTGCCGTTGATGGCGGTCAACAGTGGCGTGCTGACCGTACCCGAGAACTTGGAGTTGAAGTCCTGTTGCGCGGCGGTCAGGGCATTGCCGGCCGCGTCGGTCGCGACCTGCTGGGCGTATGAAATATCGGCCTTCGCCCCCAGCCCCGACAGCGCCGCGCCGGCGTCGATCTCCGGCTGCGTCGCCTTGCGGAAGACAACGCTGTCGAATGAGATGGACTTGGCGTCGCGGTGCACAGTCACGCCGCTGGGTTGCAGTCCCTCAAACCCTTCCCAGTTCGCCATAGCGTACAGGACGAAGCTGCGCACGTTGCCGTCGATCGGGGTGGTGAACAGCTTCGACCAGGTGCGCTGGTACGTGCCACCGCCGCCGTCGACATTGCTCAGCCAGCCCGAGTTGTCCTTCTCCCCGCCACAGTTGATCCGTGCCTCGCCCATGTATTGGCCCGAGGGGTTGAGCCAGTTCAGCAGGAGCCCGGCGCCGTTCCAATTCGTGGCGCGGCCGGTGACCTCGATCACGTAGGCGCCGAACGTCGTTGTAACGAACTGCAGAATACCAGCATTCTGGTTGGCGATGGGATCGAAGGCGGCCGCGTAGGGGCGCCCCTGCTGGCCAGTGTCGCGGCGAATGCCGGCCGACGCATCCCACCACGCCCATCCGGCGGGCGGCTGGGTCGCATCGTCCCATTTGACGAAGAACGGGTTCTGGTCGAGCGCTCCGGCGCTCGTCTGCGAAGACAGGTTGGCATAGTACGCCGCGGCGCCAGCCTGGTCGGTCGCGGTTTGCGCATAGCCCTGCGCATGACCGGCCTGCGTCGCAGCGTCGCCCGATGCACCGACAGCCGTATCGCGCGCTGCCTCGGCAGCCTTCCTCGCGTTATCAGCGGCGGTCGCAGAGGTCGTAGCCGCAACGGTCGTCCCATAGGTTGCGACCAGCGACGCCACGCCGTCTTCCGCCGCTTTGATCCCCGCGATCGCGTCGGCCACTTTCTGGCCGGCGTCGCCCCACGGGCTGGTCGGATCGGCGGTATTGGTGGCGTTGTCCTCGGGCCGCTTTCCGTTGTCGTCACGGGTCGCACTCCACGAAGCGCTGACACCGGGGATGAGCAGCTGTGTCCGGTCCACCGTCTGCAGGGCGGGCTGCGGCGGCGGCGTGGTCGTCTTGCCGAGCGAAAATGGATGCTTCTCGGCCGTTTCGGACCGCATCGTCAGCGTCACCGCGCCCGTCGTCGGCTCGAGCTGGCGCTTGCGCACCACCACCAGCTGGCTTTCCATCCCCAACGTCGGCGACTGGATCGTGAGCGCGTCGCCGCCCTTATAGCCGATCCATCGGATCTTGAGCGGGACCACGATGCCGTCGATCTCGCGGCTATTGCAGATGGCGTAGGTGGCAAGCTCGGCCACCTGGTTCGCGCTCTGAACAAGCTCCCACGTCATCGCCTTCGTGCGGGGCCGCGTGTCGGCCGCGACATAAGAGTCGACCTGAACCTTGGCGCAAGGCACCAGCTGCCAATCGTGATCTTCCAGTCGGCAGGTCGGGATCACGCCATTGATGCGGTCCCGCATCCGAGCGCCGCCGGGCACCGTGCAGGCTCCGATGATGTCGTCGTCGGTGATCGTCGCAAGGCTGGTGCGCGGCGCATCGACCGTGCAGCTGAGCATCCCGCCCAGCTGCAGCGGCTCGGCCGAGCCCGCCGCCAGCATCTTCTTGATGACGTCCCACTTGCCGTCGGTCGAGTAGACGACGCCGCCGACCTCCCAGCCATTCACATCATGGACGTTGGCGGCCTGCACGAAGGCCGGCACGTCGATCGCGGCGAGTGCCATGCCCATCCCGAGGATGCGCTTGCCGTTGTCCCAGCGGCCCAGCGCCCAGGTCAGAGCATGCAGCGCGGGGCAGCGCGACCAGACGTAGGTGCTCTCGTCCAGCGCGCGGCACGTGCCCGAGCCGCCGGGATAGGTGCTATCCTGCCGGGGATCGTAGACCGTGTTCCACTCGTCGATCCGCCGCGGCTGCGGCACGACCGCACCGGGGTACGCTTTGCCGCTCTCGTCGAACTTCAGCGTCCACGCGAAGTCGGAATAGCCCGACATCTTGGAGCTGGCCGACCATCCGGCGGGGTAAGGGTAAAAGCCGGTAGCCTTGACCGCTTCCGTCTGCGTGCCGTCCTGCCAGCGCAGCCACATCCAGCCGGTGTTGTGGCCATCGTTATAGCCGCCCTGCGCGACATCGTTGCCGACGTCGCCGCCGAACGTGACCGGGTTGCCTTCCACCTGGAACACGGCGTTGCTGTCGTTCTTCGATCGACCCCACGACCAAATGCCGAAGAAGGTCTGGAAGGCGTTCTGCGGCTGCGAATTGGACCAGTCGAACGTCTGGCGATGGACGATGAAGCCCGAGATGGCGGTGCGACCGACAGCGTAGGGGATGCCCTGATCGATCGCAGCGGTGAATTTGGTCTGATTGCCCGAGATGGTAGTGGGCGGCGTCTTGGTGAGCAGCGAACTGCCGACGCTTAGCACGGCGGCGCCAATGCCCGCGAGAGTGCCGATGGTCGAAAGAGTGCCGGCCGTGACGCCCAAGACCGTGGCCGAAGAGCCGATCCCGACCCCAATAAGCCCCGCGCTTGCAGCGGCACCGACACCGGTCGCGACAAGCGCCACCGCGCCCACCACGAGCGCGGCGGTTTTCAAAGCTTTGGCCATAAGGCATTACCGCCTTTCGGTGGCGAGGAAGAATTTTCGATGATTGTAATGTTTATCGCTGCAGTCGCAGGCGGACCCATCTCGAAATTTGACGATCGGCCGCCAACGGCTAGCTATATCTCGACACGAAGTTCATCTGAGATTGAGCGATGCCTGATCGATCTGCGAGGATATCAACCGCCGATGATTTATCGGCAAGCAGATCGGCCTAAGTCTCAAATGTTTGTGTGGATGGGCGGACTAGGAAACGGCCAAACTGCCGCTCGCGTCGATGTTCAAGAATTGGAGAGCGGAACCGCAATTAAAGCGTGGATTCCGGAAAGCGTAATATTGGGCTGCGCGCCGCGTCCTGACCGCTGATCATACGAGCACGCCAGCCAATGCAAAAACCGAGCCCAAGGCGAAAGAAATGACCGACACGAGCGCCAACCCGAGCCCGCAAAAATAATAGCCAAAGCCTTGGCCGATTAATTTGAACTCTTTCGCTTGATCAAGGATCGGTTGGTCGATGAGGGCTGCTGACCGGAGCCGCTCCAACTCCGCCATCGACGTGTTGTAAAACCGGTCCTGCGACATGAACGCCAGCACGTAGGCGATCAGGTCGACTGTAAAGCCGATCACGAACAAGCAGAACGCAACCCGCAGATTGTGGAAGTCGAAACGCACTGTCGGAGCGCGCGACAGGACATTGCCCACGAACGTGAACAGCGCGACCATCGCGCCGCCGTTGGCTATCAGGAGCGCTTTCAGCGCCTCCTGCGCCAATGCGAGCTGGTTCTTAACTCGGTCGGCCGCGTCAGCGGTGGCCGCCGACATCTGACTATCAATAACCGCGCGCCAGCGCTCTTTCGGATCATCGCTCATCGTGGATCGATCCTCCATGCCGCTTCGAACTGCAGCGGTTCCAACACCGCAACACCCTCGTGATCGTCGACGAATCCTAGCACGCGGCCATTCGATAGCGCGACCGTGAGGCAGCCGAGCGGGCTCGCGCTCGTCAGTTCGACGATATCGCCTGGCAGGGCCGCCGCCGGCGCGATGCGAGGGACGCCGAGCAGATCGACCGCATCGCCCAGCTTATGCACCCCGAGCCGGCGCAGCGCGCGCAGGGCGCCCATCTCAGTCGAAAAAGGTCCGGCCTTCGCGAGCGGTGGCGTATAGCCCATGCGGCGCAGGTGCTCGGCCACCATGCGTGCGCAGTGGCTTTTCGCTTTCCAGTCGAACGGTCGGCCCTTCCAGGCGTCCAGAAGCTGCTGGGCTGCCGCCACCCGGATTTCGAGCGGGGTGGGCGGGCGCGCGATCACCGATCGAACCCCCCGTCGACGCCTGCATAGCCGTAGCCGGTGACGACCGCGCCGGCTGGCGGCGTCGCCAAGCCCCAGTAGATATCGCGCTCGTTGCCGGTGACGTTGGCAAAGCCGGTTTCGCCGGGGTGGATGCTCTGGTGGAATGCGTCGGACAGGCGCGCACCCTCATCGTCCTCGAGCAGACGCTCGAACATCGACACGCACTGGATGTCGACCTCGCGCTTTTGCCGATCCGGCATCAGCGTGCCGACGTCCCACAGGAAGCTCTGGTAGAGATAGGGATCGGGGATCAGCAGCCCGGTGAAGGGCGAAAATGCGGCGAGGTACACGTAGACCGGCGCTTCCTGATATGTCGGCGAACAGAGTTGGGCGGCCGTGCTGTTGCTCGGCGGGTACATCGAGAAGCTCCAGTCGGGCGCCTCATCCCCCGCGCCATCCTCGAACGAGTCCATCGCGGCGATCGTGCCGAAGATGGGATCGACGTCGGAATACACGTCGGACCCCCACGAGATCGCGCCTGCGCCGCCCACGAGCAGCCGCATGGTATGACCGGGCAGTTCGGCGCGGATCAGCATGGCGATCAGCGCGCGCTCCTGCGTCAGCGCATTATCGAGGCCGGGGGAGAGTGCGCTCATTTGCGTTCCGTGATCGTGAACTGAAGACCGCGGGTGCCGGCACGCTCGAGCGTCCAGCCGTTTTCGTTGCCGCTGAGCTGGCCGACGATCACCGGAGCGGCAAAATTGAGCGCGATGCCATCGGAGGGTGATGTGCGAAGCATCGGATAGAGCGGCACCACCGCTTTCCCCGCGCTGTCCGCGACGACGTCGGCCGTCGACATTTCCAGATATGGCCGGCCACCGGCGTCCACAAAGCTGAAAAACTGACCTTCGCGGACGTGATAGCCTGCTGAGAAACCGCGAATGGCGAGCGCGAGGCCGCCCTGTCCGGGGCCGTCAACAACCGGGGCGCCGGGCACGCCAATATTGAGCCCCATCTGTGGGAAGGCCAGCTGCACGTCCTGGTTGATCGCCTGCAGCAGCCGCGCGACCCAGATGCGGCCGTCAGGCTCCGGCTTCAGCCGCGGAAGCACAACATCCATGCTGAACCGATTGCCGAACCGATCGAGCCGCGTCGTCGTGCCGCCGGCGATGGGTTGCTGCCACATTCCATAGTCGATCGGCTTCGGATTGGCCGACTGGGGCAGCGGAGACGAAGGCAGGAGGATAAAAGCCATGTTCAGCGCCGGATCTGGCGCGCGGCACGCCGGACATCGTTGGCGCGCGCCATCTGGGCACCTCCGTAGGCGCCCCGCGTCGATGCCTCCTCGACGCCAGCGCGAACCCAGCCGCGAACCGTATCGGCCAGGACGGCGTCTTGCGCGTAAACGTGAATGTGCGTGTCTCCGCCATTGCCGTTCGCGGCCAGCATCTGGCGCGTCTGCGGCGCGGGAGTCACGCTCGCGCCTTTCGGCAGGTTGATGAGCTCCGGACCGTTCTCCGCCACCCAGGCCAGCCCGCCGGGCGCATCGTCGGTGCCTGTAGCAAAGCCGGGGATGCTGAGCGATGTCGTGTCGATATCGCCGAGGCTGAGCCCGGTGCCGCTGAAGTCGCCGGCGCCGCCCGACTTGCCGAGCAGGCTGAACACCGATCCCAGCGTCGGCAGATTGCTGTTGCCGTTGATCAGGTTCTTGAGCGGATTGAGCGCGGCGAGCTTGATGAACTCTTGCTCCAGATCCTGAGCGATGTTCTTGCCGGAGGCGAGGTCGTCGATGAACGTGGAGGTGAAGTCGCGCACCTCTTGCATCGCGTTCGAGAGCCGCGTCACCGCGGCCGTCATGTCATCCTGCGCGGCCACACCAGCGAGGATCGCCTTCGCGTCGTCGCTGTTGAGGTCGATCCCCTTGCCCTGCAGGTCGACCGTTTTCTTGACGAGGT
Source organism: Sphingomonas nostoxanthinifaciens (assembly GCF_019930585.1). Classification (NCBI taxonomy): domain Bacteria; kingdom Pseudomonadati; phylum Pseudomonadota; class Alphaproteobacteria; order Sphingomonadales; family Sphingomonadaceae; genus Sphingomonas; species Sphingomonas nostoxanthinifaciens. The sequence goes on from NZ_CP082839.1 coordinate 3,802,146, forward strand.
CGAGATACTTCTGGCGCTGGTCGGTGCCCATCGTAACGCTGGCGAGATCGGCCTGCGAAAGGGTGAGCGCGTCCTTCTGGCTGTTTAGTTCGTCCGACGCGTACTTTTTCCGGTCGGTCGCCAGCTTCTGCTCCGCCTCGCGCACCTTGGCGGCGGCCACATCACCGGCGCTGGCGCCATATTTGTCGCTGTCGCGCTGCGCTGCGCGGCGCGCGATCTCGATCTGGCCGGCGCCGGTCCGATCGCCGGCGAACTCCGCCTGATCCTGCAGCCCGGAGATGCTGTTATTTGTGGCGTCGATCGCGGTCAGCGCGGCCGTCCGCTTCTCTTCCTCGTGGGCAGCCGCGAGCGCCGCCCGATAGGCCGTGATGATGTCCGTCAGCTTCTTGAGCGCATCGCCATGGGCGATCGTCCGCAGGGTCAGCAGCGGACGGAGCGCAGCCTCGTCGGACAGCGCATGACCGAGATCGGCCATCGCAAGCGTGCCGGCAGCGACGTTGTCGTTCGCCGCCTTCCGGGCGGTGAGCTCGTCACGCAGGAATGACACGGATTTCGCGCCGTTGGCGATGCCCTCGGCGACGTTCAGCGCGAGCTGCCGGCGGATCTCCGCCTCGACGTCGATCCCCTTCTTGGTGGCGTCGGTCAGGGCCTTGCGGCGCGCCTCCGCTTCGATCGCCGCGGCACCCCCCTTCAGATAGGCGTCGGCGAGGGCGAGCGTGGCCGCGATGTTCGCATCCATCGACGCGGCGTCGCGCGCCATCGTGTCGGCATGCTTCTCGCCAGCCTTGCTCGCGGTCGCCAAGGCAGCAGCGCCCTTGGAGTGCGCGTCAGCCTCGGCCTGTGCGGCGGTGATGACCTTGCCGGCGTTTTCGACCCGCTCCTTCTGAACGGCGAGCGCGGCCTTCTGCGCAGGCGTTCGGGCGGCCGCGATCTGGGCATCGAGGCCGTCCAGCTGCCGCTGCTTCTCGGCAGGCGACAAATAGGACTGGATCGCGCGGGTATAGGCATCCTGCGTTTCGCGGGCGCCCTTGAGCTGATCAGCCGATAGGCCGGCTGCCGAACCGTTGTCGACCAGCAGCTTGTTCACCGCGGCGAGGTTGGTTCGCAGTTCGCCCAGCTTATCGTCGCCGGTGAAGCTGTCGACCAGCTTCAAGCCGGGCGCCGCCTCCGATCGCGCCCGTGCGCTGTTCTGGCGCTGTTGTGAGGCGGCAAGCTGCTGCTGGAGCGCCGCGATCTGACGGTCATAATCCGACGTGTCGGCCATGCCGTAGCTGTCGCGCATCGCGCGAGCGCGCTGCGCCTGGAGGTTGGCCAGCCGCTCGACGGCGGAGCCGCCGGACAGCGCCTGCTCGATCGCCTTGCCCAGCCAGGTCGAGGCTTCGGACGCGAAGGTGGTAACGTTTCGCCACGCCCACGCCATGCCATTGATGTTGGTCGACGCCTTGCCCGCCGCGTCTTGGAGCGATTTCAGCAGCACGATCTGCGCGTCGGTCTCGCGGCCGGACTCCACCAGCGATTGGACATAGGCGACGGTGCTGGCGTCGAGCGCGCCGATCTTGGTCGCAAGCTCCTCGGCACCCTTGGCGGGGTTGGCGAACGCCGCCGCCAATTCCTTCGCCGCCTCCTTGGCATCTTCGCCGGTCGCGGCCGCATAATCCTTCACCAGCGCGATCAGGCCAGGCAGGACCTGGGTGCCGATGCGGCCGGTCTGGACGAATGCCGTCTCGAACTCGCGCGCCGTGCCGACGGTGATATCGCCGGCGCTCGCCGCTGCCTCGGCGATCTGCTCCATCTGATCCTTGGTGACGCCCGCAACCGCGCCGACGCCCGACGATAGGGATGCGAACTTATTCATGGCGTCGTCGTAGGACAGCCACGCCGCTGCGCCGGCGATCAAGGCGACCGTGCCTGCGGCAATGCCGATCGTCGTCGGGGTGATAATGGCCGAGACCTTCTCGAGCGCGCCCGCGACACCTCCGTCATCGAATGCCGCAACCTCGCCGATCTTGTGCGCTTCCAGCGCGAAGGCGCGGATCGGCGACTGACCCGCGATGAGCGAGTCGGTGAACCGCATGACCGCAGACTGAGCGATCACCGTCTGCGTGCGATTGAGCCCCATCGCCGCAGTGTGGCCTTCGACGTCACGCTGCGCAGCGGCGAGCGCCTTGGATGATAGCTGAACTGCTGCGGCGTGCTCGAGCTCGTTGATCTTTCCCGAGGCGAGCAGCTTGGACGAAAGCGCGATCTCGTCGTCATAACGCTTTTGAGCCGTGCGAAGCGGGTCGATCGCGTTCCGGAGCGCGTCGGCCTGACGCTGCTGCTCGGCCATCTCCTTCGTGAACGCGCGATAGTCGAGCACCTGCTGGTTCTGGTTGGCACCTGGCGTCGAGACGCCGGCGGCCGCCAGTTTCTGCGCGGCGGCGGCCTGCTGGGCGGTGGCGCGCGCGATGTCGTCGCCCGCGCGCTCGAAAGCCGCCGACGCACGCCGTGCGTTGGCTTCGCCGCTCGCGCCGATCTCCGCGAAGCCGGACTTGATCTCCTCTTTGCCGTCCATGCCGAGACGAAGGGACACACCGGGCTTGCTCGCCATCGTCATCCCTCCTCTTCGTCATCGGTGGCACAGTCGTCGCGGCCGGAAAGGATCGCAGCCTCAGCCGCCGGCAGGGACGCCGCCAGCAAATCGAGATCGACACGGCGGGCGGTTCCGACGGCCATGACGGCCCCGAAATCGAGCGCGAACGGCACGCCGAACCCGCCCACGCGCAGCTGCGAGCCGCAGCCGACAATCACTTCCCAGACGGCTTCGCCTTCTTCGGTCGCCGGCTCGTGCTCGCGGTACGGGCACGCTTCGCAGCGAGGGCTTCCGGTTGCCCCTCCGTAGCCGCAGGAGAGATGGCAATATCGTCCGCCGGCGTCGCCTCCGCCGAAGTGCCAATCGGCGAGCCGGCGGATACGTTTCCCTCCATGTCCCGGCGGGACCATGGGCGGACATAGATGCGATCGGCGGCCTCGAAGCGGCCGATGTCGCCGAGGAAGATCGCGACCGCGTCGGGCGTCACCGGGATGACGTTGCCGTCCTGATCGCCGACGCCTTCCCACGCAGTGATGCCGCGCCGGATCAGTTCCTCGGATAGCGCGTCCGCCGCGCCGACCAGATCGGTTTCGTCGAGGCCGAGCGCTTCGCGAACAGCGTCGCGAGCTGCCCGCACCGCCTTCCGGCCGATCGGCGCGAACTCCACGCGCACGCCGGGCAGAAGAAACGGCCGGGGGTCTTCCGGATCGTTGCTGACGATCTCGCCGAGCCATTCGTTGCCCGACGCGACCAGCTTGACCGCGATCTGCGGCGTGGCTGCGTCAGGCATAGGACGCGATGTCGTTGGTGAGGGTCGCGATGACGCTGGCTGCAGCCGCCCCGCTGGCCTGCCAGTTGAACACGGCCTGGATCCCGTTCGGACCGGAGATCGGGCGCTTCGGGCGCGGCAGGAATACGCGCGGCACCGAGAAGATCAGGCTATGCGCGCCGCTCGTCCAGCCGAAGTCGAGCTCGACCGGCGTCGGCGGGCTGGCGCTGGCCGCCGCGAGCAGGACCGTATCCTTGAACCGGACGGTCACCGAGCCCGACATGCCGACCATGCCGGGGTCGCTGTCCTCGATCCGGCCGTCGGACTTGATCGTGTCGACGGTCTCGAGGTTGTTCGTGAAGGTGAAATCGGCCGCGACCACCGATCCCAGCTGGGCGCCATCCTTCTTCACCGAGCCGGTGGCCTGCGGGAAGCGCTGCGTTGCCTTGGTCGTCGGCGCGCCGGAGATGCTGGTGGCGCTGGGATCGCTTTCGCCGATGCAGATCAGGCTGCACGTCGCGTTGAGAAGGCCGGACCGGGCGAGGCTGATCTTAAGCTGATTGCCGCGCGCGCCATAGTGCGTGCTGTAGGTCGGGATCTCGGGCGAGCCGATCTCCAGCGACATCGACGGCAGCGCGAGCAGGCCCGAGGTGAACGTGTGCACGGTCTCCGCGCCGGAACCGGCGGCGCTCACCGGCTGGCCGAAGAATAGCTTCAGCCAATACCAGAAGTTGCGAACGTCGACCGGCACGACGACGTCGCCGGTGTTGGTCGCAACGTCCGGCGTCGGATCCTGCGGCTCGCGCCCCTGACCCAGCAGGTCGGACGCGATCAGCGGCCGCTCTTCGCCCAGCGTGTGGCTGACGAAGGGCATCTTGGCGAAGCCAGGGCCGGGCGCGACGCCGGCAGTCGTCTCGAAAGCGCCCGTCAGCAGGGCGTTTGAACCGCGTGCGCGTCCCATAGTGGTTCTCCTTACAGCGGGCGGGTGGTGGCGTAGATCGCGGTCAGCACCACCTGTGCTTCCCGCGCCGGCGTGGCGCCGGGCGTGAACATGTCGTCGATGGCGGGCGCCGCAGCGTCGAGATAATCGACCAGCCCGCCCAACGTGCGATCGGCGGCAATCGCGGCCGAGAAGGAGTCGATCATTGAGGCGACTGCCCGGACCGCGCTGTCTCCGCCGATCGCCTTGCTGGCGGCGAAGCCGATGGGAATTTGATGCTCGTAATTGTAGGTCGGCGGGCAAAGATCGATCTCGGGCTCGCCCGGATCGCCATATTCGATCACGATGCGGCCATCGGGCGACAGCCGATCCGCGGCTGGCAGATCATCCTCGGGCGCGATGATGTCGACGTCGGCGGCGGGCAGTGCTGAGCGTGCCAGCACCTTGAGCGCCGCAAGAATGTCGAGCTGCAGGCTCATGCGCTCCATTCCTCGGCGAGAAGCTGCGGCAGGGTCGCTGCGGCACGATCGAGCACGGTCTGCAGATCCAGCTTCTTCGGAATGCGGACCGACGCCACCAGCACGAACATCACCACAGCCTGCACTTGGCGCGCCTTGTTGCGGCTGGTGCCGGCGAGTTCGCGGACGCTCGCTTTGCGAAACCGGCCCGTTTCCTTGCGGGCAACCAGATTGTCCATCAGCAGATAGCCGACAGCGCCCCGGGTCGTGCCGTTGCGAGCATGCGACCCCTGTGCGCTCTTGGCGGGAACGAAGCGGAGGCGGCGGCCGAATTGCGCCTCAACCTCGCGCGGCGTCTTGGCGCGAGGTTGGCGTGCTTGGCCGCCTGACCCCTTGCGCGGCGTGTCGTCGGTCGGAATGGCGAGCAGCCGGCGGCCGGCTTTCGCGATGATCGTGACGCCACGCGCATAGGCGTCGACAATGCCGGGCGCCTTGGAGAAGACCAAAGCGGCGGGCGTCAGGCTCGATCCGGCCGAAGGATAAACCTTATCCTGCCACGTTTTCGAAAAGCGGTCGGAGAAGCCAGCGGCAAGCATCTGGTCGCGCAGGTCGTCTTTCATGCCCTCGCCGGCGCGTCGCATCGCCTTCATTGAATCCATCCGAGCCTTGATGTCGGCCGCGTCGAGCGCCTCGGCGAGACCGGACATCTGCGCCTTCAGCTTGAAGCTCACAGCGGCTCCAAATCGCAGGTCCAGGTCAGCCGCTCGACGTCCGACCTGGGTCCGCCCTGAAGCGTGAAGTCCTCATGGCTGGCGATCGCTCCAGTGTCGTCTCGCGTGACGAACGACAGCAGCGCGCCCGCGACCGGCATCGCGATATCGGAGCGCAGGATCTGGACAGAATTGACGTCGACCTCGATCGACCCGCCGTTGAAGTCGGCATCCTTGGTACTGCTGCCGCGGATCACACGAAGCGCCACCGGGGAACTCGCAGGTGGAAGATAGATCGCCTCGGCCGACCCTGGCCCGCGGAACAGCGCGACCAATGCCGAGGCGAAAGGATCGAACACGCTGGATCAGCCGGCGGCAAGCGCGCGGTGGGCACGGATCGCGGCGGCGATGTCGACCTTGCGGCTGGCCTCGCCGAGGTTGACCGTCTCTGCCGCGGCAAGCGCGGTCAGCTCGTCGAGCTTCATCTTGTCCAGGTCGTCGCTCTCCTCCGCCAGTTTGGCGGTGATGAGGGCATTGGCGGCGTCGGTGTCGAGCATGAAGGGATCGTCGTCGGGCGTGCGGCGCACGCCTGCGATGACGACATCGTCGAGCAGCTGAATGCTCTTCATGGCGGTGCTCCAAATGGCACGGGCGCCACGACCGAAGCCGCAGCGCCCGTCAGGTCAGGGACCTTGTCAGATGACGGGGATCAGCTTGACCGGCGCGCCGGCGCTGGTGGCGGCCGACGCCTGGAAGATGCCGATCTTGGTGTTACCGCCGGCGACGTTGGTGACAACACGGGCGGCGTTGTCCCAATATGCGACGGTCTTGCGCACGACCGCCACGGCGGCCGTCGGCAGGGTGAACACGCCGCGCGTGACGCCCTGGCCAGTGGCACCGGCTGCGACATCGGTCGAGGCGACGGAGAACTCGACGCCATCGAGAACGCCTTGGCCACTCGTGACGTTGTAGGGTGCGACAAAGCTGACGTTGTCGCCGGGGTGAACGAAGTTCTTCATGGTGGATGCTCCTTCCTATCCGGCGGCTCAGGCAGCCGGGGCGCGCTTTGCGCGGATGGCGGCGATGATGTCGGCCTTGCGGGACTTGCCGTCGAGATCGACCTCTTCCTTGTCGGCGATGACCTTGAGCTGGGCGAGGGTCATGTCTTCCAGCCCATCGGCGTCCTCGCCGTCATGATCATCGTCGGTGTCGATGACGCCTGCCTCGAGCAGCCGATCATATTCGTCGTCGGTGACCGGGATCGGCCCTTCGATCGGGTAGCGAACCTGGCCGTCGATGACACGCGGGCCCTTGAGAATAACTTCCTGCATGTTCTGTCTCCCGGTGGCGCGGGATCACCCGGCGCCCCCATTTGAGGTTGCGCCGCGGCTTAGTTGCCGGGGTTCTTGACGAGACCGCGCCAGTCGATCGCGGCCGCCCCGACATCGAGGCGAGCCTTGTTCTCGATGCCGTCGACGTCGAAGCCGACGCGCGTATCGGTGAACAGTTCTTCTTGGCCGAGCAGATGCGCCAGCACGATCGTGTCGAACGCCGCCGGGTCGGCCGCCAGGAACCACTGGTTGCCGGTGATGCGCGGCTCGACGATCAGCGTCAGCGTGGACGAGAAGTAATTCCCGTTCAGCTGCGGATCGACGAAGAACAGCTTGCGTGCCTCGGCCTCCTTCGCCGGCCCGACGATAAGGAAGGACGGCTGGATGCTGAGATAGCCGCCCTCGGCGCTCGTCTGCTGGCGCATCGCCTGCGTCGCGAGCCCGATCGAGTCGATCGTGATCGCCGAACCCGTCATCAGGTTGCCGTGCTGGGTCGAGAACAACGCATAGCCGTCCGACATCGTCGGATTGCTGATGACGATGCCCCACACCAGGTCGCTTTCGAGGTCCGCTGCCTTGCGCCCGAACATGGTCGGGATGCGGCTGAACAGCGACTGGTCGTCATTGACGATCGCCTGCCGGGTGATCGCGATGATGCGACCATAGGTCGTCAGGTTGTAGAACAGCCCGGTGTCCGTCAGGCCGCCGCGCTTGAACTCGGCATTCTCGGGAACGACCAGCAGCGACGGCGCGTCGCCGAGACCGACGAGCTGCGTCGGCTTGAAGTCGGGCAGGGTGTCGGTGCTGATGATCGGTCGGAACGTCTGCGGTGCCGCGGTGAAGGCGGCGCGCACGCGCTTGTTCGACGCGGTGGAGAGCGCATTGGCGAAGTCGCTGGTGGTCAGCGCGCCATAACGCTGCATGCCGAGTGCGGCGCCCGCAATCTCCATCCGGCCGAGGCCGCGGATGGTGACGTTGGTGCGGCCGCAATAGTCACGCGCCATCTCCATCATCGTCATGCCGCGGAACTCACGGGCGTCGGCGACGCGCTGGTCGTGGGTGCGGCCGGCGACGTCCTCCAGCCGCAGCGAAGGGTTCGCGCGGAGGGTGACCGCATCCTCCATCGCCTGCCGAAAACCTTCGCTCTCGTGTCCGGCGGCGCCGGCCCGCGCATCGATCGTATGCCGCGAGGGATCGAGCAGACGCTCGTTGACGCGCGCCAGCAGCTGCGCCTCGTTCATCGGGGTCGTCTCGTTCGCGCGGATCAGCTCCAGCGCGAAGTCGCTACCCAGCGCCGTCGATCGACCGCACAGGTCGCTGATGCGCGAAGCGGTGACCGCAGGCGCGGGGGCAGCCAGCGGCGTGACCGGCGCGTGACCGTGCGGCTCGGTACGGGTCTCGCCATTCGGCTCGACGACGACGGTCGTATCGGCCGCCGGGGTCTCCGGCGCTGCGCCGCGGTTGGCATTTGGGTGGGCGACACCGCCGCCCGGAGCGTTCCGGTACATATCATTCTCCTGGTGGGTGGTGCCGTGTGCATTGCCCGGTGCTGATCGAACCACGGCGTTCGGATCGGCGGGAACGGTGACAAAACTGGCCTCGAGCAGCTGCCACGAGACAGCGCGCCACGTTTCGAGATCGGCGGAGCCGGGAGTGGACGTGATCTGCCAGGTGGTGACCTGGTATCCGATCGAGATGGCGCGAAGCTCGCCGCGCGCGACGCGCGCTTCCAGCGCCTGCCCCGCATCGGTCTGGTCGAACTGGATCAGACCGACGAGCTGGCCGCCCTCGATACGAGCCTCGACCAGCCGGCCGACCTGAGCGCCGGTGTCGCCCTGATTGTGAGAGTCGAGGATCGGACAAACGCCGCCGGTGACCCGCGTGAGGTCGATTGCGGTGGAGCTGATCTCCAGCTCTTCGACGAAATAATAGCGCGTGACCGGCGAGCCGACGGACAGCACCGCCTCGACGGTATGGGCGGCGGCATCGTAGCTGCCGGGCGTCAGATCGAGGCTGCGCGTGCCGCGTCCGCCCGCCTGCGGTTGGCGCCGCTCCTCCGCGTCAGGCTGCGGACGCTGGCCGGGATCGTCGCGGGTCAGCATGCCGGCAAGAGCGGCGCCGGCGATGGCGCCGGCACCAACGATCGCCACAGTGCGCCCCTTCGCTGGCGGTGGCAGCGGGCCGTTCGCAGTGCGCGGCTCGGGCGCGCGCGTGGGTTCCGCCGCAGCCTCCTGCGGCGTGTCGGGCTTTTCCATGGTGGCTCCTAGTTGGCCGGTGCGGCCGTTGCGGCGGCCGGATCTTTCGCCGCGGCGTATTGGGTTGGCGGGAAGTCGCCGGCGAACACGAGCCCGGCCAGCTTGTTGGCGGCGCGATCGGTGGCGATGTCCGCGCGCAATTGGTCAGGGTCATGGCCGCGCGCGACGACGAGATTTTGTCGGCTCTCGACGCCTGCGGCCATCTCAAGAATGTCCGCCTGCACGTCGCCCATTCGGTCGATGCTCTCGAACGGCGGCGGCGCCCAGTTCATCTCGTAGGTCCGGTTCGCCATCATGCCGGCGGTGAAGGCCGCCTCCTGAAAGCGAGCCGCCACGCGGTCGAGAAACACGGGAATGATCGTGTTGAACTGGATCCGGCCGGTGGAGCGCTGAAATTCAAGGTTTCCGGCCTTGTAGCTGGAGAAGTTGACGTTCGAGAGGTCGCCGAAATGCTCGTAGGTGATGCCCGTGCCAGCCGCCGACGATAGCAATGCCAGCCGCAAAATTTCGGCTAGCCCGCCCGACGCCTTCGGATCGCCGAACCTGACGCCCTCACCGGGTGCGAGCCGGTTGATCATGCCGGGAGTCAGCGTTTCGGCTTGCAGCCCTTCGACCGGCGTCGGGGCATCGGCATCGAGGGCACCAAACAGGCGGCCCTCGTCGTCAACGCCCTGCGTGATGAAGGCCGCGAAACATGCTTCGATGTTCTTGCGGACCAGTTCCGCCTCGACGCCTTCGTCGATGTCGCCCAGCCGTTTGACGACCGTGTTGAAGACGCTGACGCCGTGGCGCTGGCCGACATACTCCTGAACGAACAGGTGGATGACGTCGGCGGCGAGGATGCGGACCGTCTGATAGCTGACCCACAGCTGGTTCGGGCGGCCCTGATAGAAGTGATAGGCGACGGGGCGGCCACGGGCGTCATATTCGACGCCGTGGACGACGCTATTGCCTTGGAAACTGGTGAGGCCAGTGGCCAGCATGCCCGCATCGAGCAGCTGGAGCCGCAACGGGACGGTGCCGGCAGCGTCCTGCAGCGAAAGCTGCTGCAGCACGATAAAGCACTCGCCCTCGCGGAACATCGTGCGGACCGCCAGTTCCTGCAGCCCATAGAAGTTGAGGCGGCCGTTCCAGTCGCAGATCTTCAGCCAGTCGTTCCACAGGTTGCGGAAAGTAGCCGGGGCCTTCTTGGGCGCGCCGGTGATGCCCCAGCCGACGGTATTGTTGACCAGCGCGGCCAGCGCCTTCCGGGCGAACGGGTCCTGTGCGACCAGTTCGAGGACGCGGCGACGGTCGACGACGCGGCCGAGGCGGGCGTCATCCGGGTTGCCTGTGTTCCGGTCCCAGTCGGCCGGCTTGCCGACAAACCGCTGGCTGACGCGCTGATCGGCGCGGTCTATCACGGTAAGGGCGCGACGCGCTGCAGCGCGTTTGACGCCCCATACCGGCGAGACAGCGCGGATCGCGCGATCGATCATGTTCATCGACGGCAAATCCGGCCGATCGTCGTTCGAAGGGCGGGCGTCACCTTTGCCGCAGCGGCGGCTATCTCGGCCTTCATGTCGTTGCGCAGCGCGCGCATGTCGGCGAGCGTCTGGTAACGAACCTTGCGGCCATCGGCATAGGTCACCTCCTGAATGCCGTTCAGCATTGCCGTACTGAGCGCGTCGAGGTCGCCCTGATTGTAAGCCATCAGCGTCCTCGTCGGTTGAGCCAGTTCGGGCTGGGCCTGGTGCGAATAAGTTGTTTGCGACTGTCGGTCTTTGCTTTGACCGGGGCGGGTCGGGCCGCGGCGACGGTTGCCGCTACCTCGTCCGGCTCGATCTCGGCCGCTGCCGGCCCGATGGGATCAGGCACCCGGAAATCCGGGGGCACCCAACGCATGTCGAGCCGCGATTGTGCGAACGGACGGCGCAGGATGGCAGCCAAAGCGTAGACGAGCAGATCCCATGTCTCGTTGCGCGGACGGATCTTCTTCCACTTGCCCTTGTCGAGCTGTTCGGCGGTGATCTCGTCGACATGCACTTCGGCGAGATTGCCCGCGAGATGGACATATCCGGGGCCAGGCTTGTCCCGGCGCAGCATCGCGTCGAGGATGTTCTTCAGCCAATGGACGTTGATCGTCCAGATGCCCGGCGAATTGCGCTTCTGGCCGCCGTTCGAGCGCTGATCCGACCGGCGGGCGGGGCTGATCAGTGCGGCCTTCGGATTGTTGCCGCCCTGCAGAAGCGTGACGCGCGTCGGGTGGATGCCGGCAGCCGCCGCCATATGCCAGAAGCCAATCGCCAGGTCGCTTTCGCCGCCGCGCGCGTCGATCGCGACGGTCAGCGCACGAACCGAGCGACCCGATCCGTCCGCCAGTTTCCATTCGCGGCTGAACAGCGGGAGCAGCGCAGACCAATGCTCCCGGTAGCGCAGCGGCTGCACCGTTGTCAGACCGTCCGAAAGGGTATCGATCGACCAGCGATCGATCAGCCACAGCTCGCGCTTTTCGCCGATGCCGATCGTCGCGCACTGGAAGCTCTTCTGCTGCACGTCGACGGTAGTGACGACGACCTTCACGCCGGCCGGGACGGTGCCGGCTTTCCAGCCCTTCTCGCGCCGGTCGAGCAGGCTCTCGGTCTCAAGCGGCTTCTCGCCCGACAGGATCGAGCGGTAGTTCACGCCGGCCTTGGTGTTCATGAACGTGCGCAGCGGCGCCTCGTCCTGCCGGGTCGCCCAGGTGCGTTGCGCCTCGCGCCATTCGCGCGCGAGGTCCGGCCAGGTCGTGAAAGCCAGCAGGCCGTCGACCCGGAAGCTGCGGCGTCGGTTGCTCGCCCCCGGCCGCGCCGGCACGAACCCTTTTCGAGGCAGCCGCGCCAGACTGTTCAGCAAGGCACGACGGTCGGCCGGATCGAGCAGGCAGCCGTTGGCGCCGCAGATCACGTGGGCGGTGCGCTCCGCCAGGTCCTCGTCGCCGGTGTCGTCGAAGCGCAGGTCGCGTCGAATGTCGATCGCCCAACGGTCGCCGCACGTCGGGCATTCCGGGTGCAGTCGCTCGTCCGTCCCGCCCTCGACGAAAGCCTCGGTCTTGCCGCCGGTTTCGTCCGCCGGGGATGACGATACGAACTTCGTGTCGCGGCCCTTGCGGGTCGTAAGACGTCCCTCGACCAGCTTGATCGCCGACCCCTGACCCGCCTTCTCCTCGGTGCCGCCGATGTCGTCGTCCATCTGGTCGAAGTCATCGAGCCAGCCGTAGCGGGCCGGCACCTGGATGAACTGGCCGGGCACTGGCCAGACCGAATAGAGGAACATGCCCTGAAATTGCTTCAGGAACATATTGTTGGCGTTGGAGAGGTCCAGCAACTTCGTTTTGACGCTGGACGTCTCTTTTATGAACGGATCGACGCGAGAAACGACGAATTTGGACGTCGCCGATCGATCCGGCTGGCACAAAAAGAAGTTATCGGGCGCCTGATCGACGACCCAGCCGAGCCAGCTGAGCCCGATCGTCGACTTGCCTGCCTGCGCCGGGCCGAGCAGGCCGACCTCGGCCGTGTCCGGATCGGACAGCGCGTCCATCACCTCGGCATGCCAGGGCAATGCATCGAGGTCGAAACTGGTGTTTTTGCGCGCCCACTGGCTGACCGTCAGCTTCTCGCGCGGCGCGACGAGGTGCGCCAGTCGGGCGAATATATGCGCGCCGGTCTCAAAGGGCGGGATCGACCACCGCGGCGCGGGCAATTGTGCTGCCGTCGCCATCTTCGGTTGCCTCGATGTCTCCCAGCGCGCCGATCCGGCGCGCGAACTCGGCGAGATCGGCCGCGACCATCGCGTCGATCTCAATTTGCAGCTGTCGCGACACGTCCGCACGCTTTGCGAGCCGCGCCGAGAAGCTCAGTTGCTGCTGCTGGTGCCAGACCAGCACTTGGCCGATAGCCGCTTCGACGCTGCCCTTCGGCACCAGCTCGCCGCGCTGGCGCGCAAGCTTGATCGCGAGGACTTCCTCTTCGAGCAGCGCCTTCCGATCGGCGAGCGTCAGGCCGGGCTCGGTCGGGCCTGCCGATAGGCCGAGATCCAGGCCGAGCTGGGCAAGGCCGGCGAGCCGCGCCCGTTCTGCATCACGCTTCCGCTCTTCGATACTCAGGACGTACCGGACCGCGGTCTCGATCTCGATCTCGTAGGCGTCGCCATTCTTCCCGCGCTTCACGATCCCGGCGAAATCGGGATCGCTCGCGATCAGCTTCCGGAGCGTCGGCTCCGACGGCATGCCCGCAATCGCGGCGAGGTCGGCAAGCTTACCGAGCATAACCGAAACCGAAAGAACAAGAGAAAACCGCCAGAAAAAACGACGTAGTCGCCTTCCCAGCGCCTTTGCACCCCGCATACGGCTCAGATGCCGGCGAAGGACCCAAAGGGGGGTGGGCCTGCCGCCGGCGCGAGGGCCGGCGGCAGGGGCGGCCCCCTACTTGCAGACCGAGCCGTCGGGCGTCGGACAGGGCGCGTTGTCGATCAGGTTGACCTGGTCGACCGGCGGCATCGACGTGGTCGAGCAGGCGGCGAGCAGCAGGGCCGAGGCGATACTGATGGATGCGATGACGATCGTGCGCATGGAGATCTCCAAGGGTCGCGAGGATCGGGGCTGGCATCGGCATCGGGCTCACCAAACGACCGCGCCCCGACCGCTGATGCGAGGCGGGGCGCGGAAGGTCTGGAGAGGATGCCGGGAAGCCGAAGCTCTGCCCCAGCCTGACAAGAAATAGCTGCTCCAGACCCCTAAAACGAACAGGGAATATTTCGCACCATGCAGATTTTAGGGGTTGCGGGATTTTAGGGTCGAAAGTCATTAGCTTACCGCGACATGCGCGCGGTTCAGCTGCATGCATATGGTCGCTATCGATCGCGAATAGCCCATGCGCAGCACGTCGTGCGTGTCGCCGGATCGCAGCCGCCGCTTCACCTCAGCCCAGTCCACCCGCGCATCTCGGCCGTAATGGAGCTTCTGCTGCAGCACGATGCCGACCAGCGGGCGCAGCCGCGCACGATCCTTCACATAGCGGATCCACTCCAGCGCCTGTTCCATGCGGTCGACCTCGGCCGCCCGCAATCCGCCGCGCGCTTTGGCCGCGCCATCCATGTCGCTCTCGATCCAGTCGGCCACTTCGCCGCCGACCTGCGCGGCCGCGTTGCGGTCACGGATGATCTGTGACCACGGCCCGTCGCCTGCGAACGGTGATCCACCGCCGCGAGTGCAGCGGTCGAGGAACCCCACCGCTTCGATCATGCGCTCTTCCACCATCGCGAATGACCAGACCATTTCCATCCTTTTGATTCTTTCTTTCTTATGATGAACAGTCGAACAGATGACGCATTATCGCGCATGCCTGCGCACACATATGGAAGTGTCCTGAGAGAAACGGTTCTAACTGTTCGGACTGTTCTTCAATGGCGCAAAATCAGTCACTTACGCGACGAACGGTTGACGAACAGACGAACAGTCTGCGCGAGCGATTTGGCGATAGTGCTGGCTTGACACTTGCCGCCCGTCGCGCCTCACTTGCCGCCACCCTTGAGAATGACGAACTGTTCGGCTCAACTGTTCGTCAACTATTCGTCGTCAGCGGATTGGCGAGGCCGGCGTAGGTCACGGCGGCATGTCGTCGTCCTCGTCCTGCCAAGCCGCACGCTCGAACTCATTGGCCGTAAACGGCTGCGCTGGGGCGGCCGAGGAGGATGCGCCGCGATCGTCGGGCATGGGCAGCGGATCGCCGCGCAGCTTCGCGCCCTTGCGCTGTTTCCGGCCCGATCGATGGCGCGGCCCGAGCATGATCTGACGATCGCCCAGCGCGCGGCCGAAGGCGGTCGAATTGAGCTTCTCGCGGTCGCTGACGCCCTCGTCCTCGCACCAGCGGGAATAATCATCGTACAGCGCCCGCGCCTCGATCACGGCCAGCGGATCAGACGTGTCGACGCGCGCGGCCATCCACTCGCCAAAAGGGTTCGCCGCGCGGCGATACTCCTCGACGGCGTCGGCGACGGCGGTCGGCTGGACCAGCCTGCCAGCCTCCAGCCACTGGCGCAGTCCCTCAAGCATCCAGTTCAGGATGCCCGGCCCCTCGCCCAGCAGGCGCGTCTCGACGCCCTTGTCGATCGCGGAGCCCTTGAATTGGTGCGGGAACAGGATGATGATGATGCGGCGCCAAATGCCATCGTCATCACCGGAGATGCGCGGGCGGCTATTGCACTCGATGAACAGCTTGCCGCGCGCTTTGAACTCGAAACTATCGCCGTAATTTGCCCGCGCCTGAATCGGCGAGCCGCCCGTAAATTGCTTGATGCGCTGCTCGTCGAGCGCGGCGCCGCGTTTCGGCTCCTGCGTACAGACGAGGCGCGTATCGCCGGCGAGCCGCACCAGGTCGGGGGTCGCGTCGGCGCCGGAGCGCTGGCCGGCCGCCATGAAGGTCTGCACATCGGCAGCGACGCCATAGCCGCCCATCAGCTCGCGCAGCACGTTCATCGTCGTCGACTTGCCGTCGCCGCCCTTGCCCTGCAGCATGAACATGCACTGCTCGACGGTCAGGCCCGACAACGCATAGCCGATCACCTGCTGGAAATAGATGCGTACCTCGGGATCGGGCAGCACGGTTGCGAGGTGTTCATTCCATTTCGGCGCCTCGGCCGCAGGATCATATTCGCACGTCATGACGCGGGTCAGGTGGTCGGCCGGATCGTGCGCCGTATCGAGCAACACCCACGGCGCGCTGTCGCCGTCGCCACGCCGGCGCGCAAAACGCAGGGTGCGGTTCTGCGTATTGATCGTCAGCAGGTTGCGGTCGAAATCGTCCATCCGACGCGTGAGATCGTCGAGGCTCTGTGCCTGGGCGAGCATCGCCACCGTTTTGCTCGCGTTCCCCGACTGGACCGCGTGCTTACGAAGATTGATGACGCGATCGGCGCGCAGATCGGTAGTGCACCATTCGCCGAAGCGCGTGCGCAGCTCGGCGTCCTCTACCTCGGCGAGCGCGGCGATCTCGTCGCGCAGTCCGCGCGCAACCTCATGCGCCTTGAGATGGGCGAGGCGCTCGCCGTCGTCGGCCGACCAGCGCCGATCGTCGTATGCGACCCAGCCCCACTCGCGCACGTGTACCAGTTTCCCGCCGGCGCGCGCAACTAGGCGCTCCGCATTGCCCAGGTCGGATAGCTCGCGCCATGCCAATGCCGCCGGGTCGACCGTCGCCATCGCAATGGCGCGTGTCGTCACGTCCCCCAATTCTGCCTCCTTACTGGTCGATGATGGCCGCGCTGGCCGCCGTGAGCGCCAGTGCCTGCCGGTAATTCTTCTCGCGCGCGGTCAGCTTGCGCGCCTTGGGCGGCGCTGGAACGGCCGGCGCCGGCAGCTCGATCGCGAAGTCGGGATCCTCGATCCCCAGCGCGGCACGGTAAACGGTGCGGATCGCCTCGCGCTCGAATCGCGTGTCTTTGTCCATCGCGCGATCGGCGACGCACGCGCGGATCGCGCGGGCATCGAAACCGCAATCCTTGGCAAAGGTGAAGGCGTTGCGGATCTCCTCGGCCAGCTGCGCGCGTTCAGCGAACAGTTGCTCGACCCGCTCGACAATCTTAGTCAGCCAGTCGACGGCAGGGTCGGGCACGGCCGGCGGCAGCATCATGCCGCTGGCGGTCGCAGCCACTCGAACTAAACGGCGTGCGCCATCCAGACCGATCGCACCGACCAGCTCCGCCGCAATATCTTCCACGGGCCGCGTCGCGCGTGCCTCATCGGGCTCTGCGGCCGCGAATCGCATCGGCGGTTCCGGCGGCTGCCAATCGGTGGCGATGCGCCGGCTGTGGGCCGTGTCGGCCTTGGGCAGCATGCTGCTCGGCGTGTCGTATTTGCCTTCGTTCCGGTTCCACGGATGAACCTCGGCGCCGACGCTCGATCCCGGCAGGGTGGCGGATGGCGGCCGCAGCACGGCGCGCCGCCCGACATGATCGGGCGCGCCGACATAGCCTTGCTTCTCCATCTGCTCGATGAAGCGCGCAGCGGAATTGTAGCCGATCCGCATCTGGCGCTGGAGCCAGCTGGTCGACGCCTTCTGGTGTTCAAGGACCAGCGCGACGGCGCGGTCGTAGTCTGGATCGGACATCAGCCGGAAGCCAATCGGTGATGCCCTGCATGACATGGGAATAACGTCCGTTGCGTGTGCATCTTGCGGCAAGCCAGCAGGGCGCGCACCATCGGCATGCAAACATCTCTGGAACGATAGCCATGACCGAACCTCGATTTGAGATCGACGAAATGAGGCGCTCCGCGCCCGATCCGCGAGGCCGCGTGTGGGTCGCGTCGGATGGCGCGCGCGAGATAAGTATCGTCGTTTCGGCGGCAATCTACGAATGGGCGGAGCAGTTGGCCTACGCGCATGCGCGGAATTACCGATTCAAGAGCCCGATAAGCATCATCGAAGACGCTGCAAATTGGCAGCTCGCGGAGATTGGCTACGAAGGCGGCGAACTGATTTTGGAAGAGGATTTTGTCCGCTAGCATTTTCATGCTGCCCTACCGAGATCGTTGAAATCCATTCCCATCGGGGGGCGAAGCGCGCGCACCGGAGCGCCGCCGGCGCGACGCCAAGCCTGCGTTGCCAGCGTCGCGCAGATCTCGGCACGCACCCCGCCGTCGATCATCACCATCTCGCGCCGGCCGCGACGCTGCGCCTGGGCGCGGATGCGGTGCGGCTTCATATCGGCGTCGACGAGGATGCGGACCTCGCCGGCATTCGGCAGCGTGAACGGCGGCGCGTCGGGATCGGATCGAATGTTCCACAGCGGTACCGCGCCTTCGGCATCGCGCATCGCGCGGCCCTGCAGATTATCGAGGCTTAGCAGCGCCAGCGGCCGACACGCGCCGAGGCCGGCCGCGTAGCTCAGCACCGTCTCGATGCCCTCGCCGGGCACGAGCGGCCCAGCGTCGGCGGGATCGGCAAGGAAACAGGCTGTCATGCGGGCGCGGCCCCACATTTTGCGCGCCTTTCGCGGTCGGCCGTCGCCGTCGAGGCCAAGATCCGCCTTCGCGCTGCCGTCGGATCGCAAATAGGTCGTATGGACGCCGAGGATCGCCCCGTCGGGAGTCGCGCGAAGCGGCGCGACCATTGCCGGTCGCGATCGCATGCCGTCCGGAGATCTGCCGACACGCCAGGGGGTGACCGGACAGCCACGCAGGAAGAACAGGCGATCGAGCGCCCCGCCGATGCGCGCGGGGTCGATCCCACGTGCGGTGAGCCATGCCTCGACGATCGTGCCGCGCGCCGGCCGCATATGCTCAGCGATCCACGATGCGACGACCGCGCTGTCGACCAGCTCGCTCTGCGGTTCCTCGCTGCGGGTGCGCTGGGCGCGCTCGCGCTCGATGCGTGGTGCCTCTCCAGCCAGCACGCGCGCGGCGGCGGTGCGATCGGGATGGCCGCCCAGCTCCATCTCCAACGCGACGCTGTCGCCGGTCGCACCGCAGGAGAAGCAGTGCCAGATCGGGCCGGGATCGTCGGCGAGAAAGGTGTCGCGCCCATCGCACAGCGGACAACCGCCACGCGCCTTGTTCTTGCCGGCGCGATGCAGTTTCCCGCCATGCTGGCGTGCGACCTCGGCCGGCGCCACCTGGCGCGCACGATCGAAGAGCGAAGGCTGATCGATTACGCTCATCGTGCCGCCGTCAGGGCGGGCGGGCAGAGCGGCGGGATTGCCGGCGGCGCCATCAGCCGCGCCACCCGTTCGCCTGCCGCCATTCGGCGAAGCCGATGTTCAGCAGCGCTGTTACGAACACGTCGAGCGGCTGATCGCGCTCGCGGGCGGCACGAATGATATCGGCCGAGATGAAGGGCTTGCGTCCCTTGGCGAATGCAGGGTGCGGGGCTTCCACCCGCTGCGACGGCGCCTTGGCGCGCGCCGTCTCTGCCTCCGCCGGTACCGCAGGCAAGGGAGCAACCTGCGGCACCGGATCGGGCGGGGGCGCCGGCATGTCCGGTGCCGGCGTGCTGATCGGGGCGCGAGCTATGCTCCGCGAGGCGTCGGCCGATACCGACGCGCTGGGGGCCTTTCGAGCCGTTCCAGACGCCCCCTGGGGAATTGATTTGGCAGATCCGACCTGCACGCCAGGCGCAACCAGCACCCGAATCTTGCGATCGGCGCCGCTGCCATCGATCGCGATCAGGCCCTCCGCCGCCAGCTCGGCAAGAATGTCGCCGGCCAGCGCGACGCTGCCGAAATTGAGCCGGGTCATGATGGCGCGATCACCGGGCACCGGCCGGCCGTCCTCCTCGCAGTCGCGAAGCCAGCCGATCAGGACACGCCTGCTGAAGGTCGAGAAGCTCATGCGGTTTTCCAGTCCAGCCAGCCGAGGACGGGCGGGCCGCAATGGCCTCGCTCCCAAACGAACCATGCGAAGGCGATCACGCCGCCACCCTGTTCGTCGGGACCGGCTAGCCGGCCGCGCGCGATTGGCACGCGGCGCGACATGATCCAGGCTCGAGCAAGCGGCGTCGTCGGAAACCAGCGGCCGCGATCCTGCCCCTCGAGGAAGGCCAGCCGCAGGAAGAGCGCGACCTTTCCCGTGGTCAGCTGCAGCGCGCGATCCACGAACTGGCTGGCCCAGCGGAACGGCGGGTTGGTGACGATGTTCGGCGCTCGCGGCGCCCACTCCATCAGGAAATCGCGCCCGCCTTCGCCATAACCACGGTCGATCAGGTCGGTGCTGATCACCGTGTGGCCGGCAGCCTCCAGCACGCGCGACATGGCGCCGTCACCGCATGCCGGCTCCCATATCGGCCCGTCGAATCGCTCGACCGCCAGGAGTGCCGTCGTTGCGGCAGGCCACGTCGGATAGAAGTCATGCGTCTCGCGGTTGGCGGGATCGTCCCGCTGCCCGCGCGCGAACGCCTTGCCGGCGGCCGCTGAGGGCGCGCTCATGCCGCCCTCCGCTCGATGCGGGAAAGCTGGCGCTTGAACCGATCGATCTCAGTCGAGGTCAACTCGCGCTGGCGCGACGACTGCTCGATCTGCGCCACGCGATTGCGATCGGCCGCCAGATGAAGCGGCTGGTCGCCGGGAAAAGCGACCCGCTCCAACACGACGAACCCGCGGATCAGCGACGTGCTGGTGGTGAAGGCGAAGTCAGAAGCCTTGGTGCGCGCATAATGCGCTGCGGCGTTGCTGACGCTGGCCTGCGCCAGGTAGGGCTGACGCCCGTTAAGCGCGACGACCAAGCGATCGCCGACCTCGAGTTGCCCGAAGTCGTATTTGCGCGGGCGGCCCATCAGCGGGCACCGACCGGGGGCACCGCGGTGCTGGCGCCCGTTTCCTTGACCGTGATGATGCGCGCGCCCGAGGCTGCATCGACGATGCGGCTCTCGATAAAGCCCGCATCGACCAGCTTCTGCAGCTGGTAGCTGGCGTTGATGACCCCGGCCAAGCGTGCCAGCACTCGGTTCTGCGGGCACGGCTGCCGGGTTCGGGCGCAACGTCGGATGACGCTCATCACACGCGCCATGTCGCCATCGAGACGCACGCGGGTCTGGCGCGGATCGCGGCCGACCGCGGCGCGGGCAGGCCGAAGCCGCTGCATCCGATATTCGATCATGCCGTTGGGCAAGCGCTTCTGAGCTAGGGCGACATAGCCGAGGGCTTGCAGCTTGCGGGCGCGGGCTGCGCCCGACGATCGCGGCGGCAGATGCCAGCCGACCGAATAGACCAGCTGATCGCCCGCCTTGGCGGTCCCGCACCAATCGCGTATTGCCGAGGCGTCCAGCGTGAAGCTCTCATATGCCGGCATCGCTCCCGCGATCATCGGCGCCGTTCCCCCCATCATCGTCATGCCGCCTGTTCGATCAGTTCATCGAGTGCGCCTCGCGCATCGCGGAGGAAGGGAAGGATCGCGCGCAGCTCGACCTTGGTCGTTTCGACGCCGCCGTCGCTCGATGGATGCTGGGTGGCGATCAGGCGGTGGAGCGCCTCGGCCAGCTCCAGCGGAGCGTTCTTCGGACAGGCTGATTGGCCGGCGCGAGGAACGCCACGGGCACCGCCCAGCGCGTAGAAGGGATCGATCGATCCCACGCCAAACTCATGCTCGATGCTGGCTAGCGTGACGCCGTCGAGGTTCGTCGCTTCCGTGCGCGCGTTCTTGACGGTCCCGGCAGAGCATCCGATCCGCTCCGCTAGCTCGGCATCGGAGAGATCGTGATCGGCCTGAATGCGAAGCACGATCTTCTTAGTCGCACCGCGATAGGACTTTGTGGTCGGGCGCGCCGGGCGAGCCAAGACATTGGCGCCCGTCATGCCGTAACGCTCTCGGCATGATCGGCGAGGCACTCATCCGAAGCGACGGCGATGCCAGCGCGTTCTGCGAGCAGTTCGAGATGCGCGATGCGCGAGCGGGAAGCCTTACTTCGCCAACTGTGGACCGTCGACGGGGGAGCTTTGGTCAGCTCCGACACTTTCGTAATCCCGCCCAAGGCGTCGATGAGGGCATCAGCATTCGGCATAGCCACCCATTTGCGATATTCGCATATTCAGCGCAAGCGGGTTCTTTCGACAATAGAAATTGCGACTATCGGAATGCCGCGCTTCATGGTCGCGTGGATAATGCAGAGATCAGATTGCGCATGAAGGCGCTGGGATTGCGTCAGGCCGACATCGCAATCGCGCTGGGGATCGACCAGGTAAAAGTGTCTAAGGCACTCACCGGCACGCGCCAGTGGAAGAGCGCGGAAGTGGACGAGTTACGCAGGCTCCTGATAGAGCCAGCAGCTCAATCGCTTAGGGCGTTGCCCGTGATCGGCATGGTTACGGCGGGAAACTGGCGTGAGGCCATTCAGAACCCGATCGGGTATATGCCGGCGTTGGACCCATCCGTTCCACGGAACGCGTTCTACCTCGACGTTGACGGGGACTCGATGGATCTTGTCGCGCCAGATGGCAGCCGTGTGTTGATCGACCCCGACGACAAGTCACTGTTTCCGAACCGCTATTATGTGATTCTCAATGCGGAAAACGAGACGACCTTCAAGCAATTTAAGGCAGATCCAGCTCGACTTGTGCCGTGCTCTAGCAACCCAGCTTACTCAGAAATCCCTATGGGTGGCGAGCCGTTCTCGGTTGTTGGGCGCGTGATCTGGACGGCCGCTCGTCTTTAAACGAAGGGCGCGGCCAGCGCTTGAGCTTCAATTGCAGCTCGCCCTCGATCGCATAAGCCCCGACTAGCGCCTCCCGGATTACGGCCGTTTCGACATGAAGTATCTCGATATCGGCGGGAACGGTCAGCCAAACTCTGCCATGCTCGGCAGTCGCCATACCTAAATGGATAGCATCGCGCTGGGCCTGTTCGCGCGACGCCCTCCAAGGCGCAACCGCGCGTCGAAAGCTCGTCACGCGGTAGAGTGAAACCTGCTGCAGCATTCGCGCCTCTCTGATTCGCAACATAGGTTGTGGAACACAAAGGGAACAAGCGGTCAACCGTTAGCCGGATATTCCGATAGTCGAATGTTTTTCCTTGACGCATAAACTTCGATAATCGCATATCGCGTCCGTTCACAACGGAGGCACCGATGCCACGCACCAAGCCCGCACCCGCCATCCAGCCGCTGAAGCGGATCGATGACGAGCATTTCGACCGCTGGCGCGCCGCCCGCACTCACAACGCGATCTCGGTGGTCGGCTATACGCCGGTCGCCCGCCTTTATGAGGACTTCAGTACGTGGGCGTCGCATGAGATTGGCCCCGACTACGTCGCCGAGGAAGCGGCCTTCGTCCGAGCGCTGAGCGAAGCGCCGAAGCCGCTCATCAAGGTCGAATTTCTCCGTGTCCGCGAGGCCTTCCAGCGGCCAGGCAATGCCAACTGCGCCAGTCTCACGTTGGCCGAGCCCGTGCGGGTGGCGGCGTGATGCCGCCGCTTCCCTTCCCGCCGCAGATCCACGCCGCGTCGTGTGACTGCACCAAGTGCCGCCACCCCGCCGATCGCCCCGGTGTCGGTCGTGGCGCCGGCCTTGCCCTGCTCAGCGCGCTGATCGTGATCGGCCTGTTCCATGCGTGGTTTGCGTGAGCGGCGTTCTGCAGCCTTGGGTCGGTGACCTGTCACTCATGCAGCAGACCGTGCTGCTGACTGCCATCCGCGGCCCCGATGGCCTGCCCAAGTATGGCGCACCGAAGATGCTGCTTCGCTGGTATCGCCGATGCATCCTTCTCTCGGCCATGGATCAGCGCGTGCTGGCGGATCCGATGGAAGACGGCGGCGGATCCTTCACTGGGCCGAGTATCCCGAGGTCGGTCTTGATCATGAAGGCGACCCAGCGGTTCGATGCGCGGACCAACTATTGGGCCGACGAGGTCGTCGGTGCCGAATATGAGAAGCTGACGGCCGAGCGGAACGCAATCTGTGAATGGTCGGTCGAACGCGCCGCGCTGGACCAGGAAGACGAGGACGGCTGGGAGCCGCTTATGCACGAGATCGCAGGGGAATACCTGCGCGAACTCGATGCAATCCCGCACCACTTCCAGCTCCATCTCATCCACGCCGCCGAGATCGTAGGATACAAGCACCCCACTCGCCGCATTCGCGGCTGGTGGCGCCAGACCTATGAGCGCCTGGTCCACGACATGCACCTCTGGCCCGAGACCGAGGAGCAGCTGGACAGCCGGCTTGGCGACGATCGCGGCCAATGGCTCGCCCGCAATGATGTAGCGACGGTCGACTGATCGTCATGTTGACGTCTCCGCCATCGTGGTGCGCCTTCGACTGGGAGGCGCTGACCGCCTTCTCAGCTGATCTGCTAGCGGAACGTCAGCGTCGTTACCCTTCGCAGATTGACGCGGGGAAGATGACCCAGGCCGAGGCGGCGTCCGGCATCCGCATCATGGCTGCCATCGCTGCCGATTGGCGAAGGATTTCTGCCCTTTACGCCGGCCGCGCCACCCCTGCCCGCGACGAAAGCGCTACGCGTGAAGAAAAGCGCGAAGCGCTCGCCGGCGCCGTTCACCGCTTGGAAGCGACGAGCCAACGCGCGCGCGCCGCGCTGCCGGCAGTCCTTCCCTCAGCGACGGGCGCGACCCGCGCCGAGGTGAATTGCTCGGGGTTCTCGATCGAGGATCTGATCCGCGCCGCCAACGATCGGTGCGTTGCGGCCGACGTGATCCGGCCGGTCGCACGCGCCCTCGAACGACTACATCTCGGGCAGGCACTACTCTGGCACGCGTCGAGCCCGTTGGGGCCGATGTTCTATGCCGAACTGACGGCCGAACTGCGCACCCGTTGCCCGGTGGATCGGGCAGCATGACGTCCTCCGCCGGGACACCCCGCCAGATCGCCGCTGAGGCATCATTGCCATTGTCGGCGCATGGTTGCCCCGAATGCGGGGAGCGCTTCCCACGCGTGCACCCGTTCCAGATCTTCTGCAATCGCGGCCATGGCCGGGCTTGGGAGGCGCGCAACCGCCATCGCGGCGCGCAGCTCTATCCCTTCGCCGTCGTCGCGCGCATGACGCGGGGCGGCACGCGCGGCGATCGCGTCACCGGAGCGCGGGCGCATCAGGATGCCGACCAGCTCATCAACCGCTGGCGCGACGAGGATGCCGACGCCGGCCGCATGGGCCTACCCGAATATCTGTCGATCCGCTACCAGCTCGGCTTCGGCCGACCGTGAGCGCGGTGCGATCGTCTCATGTGGCGATGCCGACGCCGCGCCTGATCGACGAAGATACCGCAGCTGCGTATCTCGGAATCGGAAAGACGCGCTTTCGGGATCGCTGGCAGCGCCGCGAACTGCCGCAACCCCACAAGGATGGGCGACGACTGCTATGGGACATCAAGCTGCTCGACCGCTATGTTGACGCCCTTTCGGGACTCGGCGAGGTCAAGGGCTCCTCATGGGACGACTTATGATCCCTGGCGTTTGCCAGAAGAATGGCATCACGTACCGGCGCTTTAGGATCAAAAAGCCTGACGGTCGCTGGGGCGACCTCTACGTGAAGCTCCCCGATCCTACCGATCCACGGTTCGCCGAGGAACTGGCGCTGCTGAACAAGCAGCCGCCGGCGCGCGAGAAAGGCCTGCCGGGGTCGTTCAAGCTGCTCGTCGAGGAGTTTCGGCCGGTTCTGGCCAACCGAAAGATGGCCGTCAGTACTCGTCAGAGCTGGATCTACTATCTCGACCTGATCGAGACAGAGCACGGCCATCGAGTCGTTGCCGATCTGCGCAAGTCCCATGTGTTCAAGATCCGCGACAAGATGGGCGACACGCCGGGGAAGGCCAACGCCTACGTCTCCAAGCTTCGCGCGCTGCTCGACTTCGCGACCGAGCGGGATTGGATCGCCGTCAATCCCGCGACGGGCGTCGGCCGTCTGGAGCTTGGCGAATATGATCCCTGGCCAGTCGAGGTGTTGGAAGCCGTTCTGGGCAAGGCCAGCCCGATGCTTCGGCTGGCGATCGTGACCGGCCTTTGCTCTGGTCAGCGACTAAGCGACTGCATCCGCATGCAGCATGGATGGCACGACAGCCACATCATGGAATTGCGCCACAAGAAAACGGATGCCGAGGCGGCGGTGCCGATGCATCCGCTGTGGCTGGCTGAGATCAGAAAGCTGCCCCGCAAATCAGTGACGATCCTCTACGATCGCGCTGGAAAGCCGTTCGCCGACACCGACCGCCTGCAGGCGTCAATCCGTCGGATCATGCACGAACTCGGCTTCGTCGATGAGGAAGACCAGCTGCTGTACACCTTCCATGGGCTCGGAAAGAACGCGTGCTGCTACCTGACCGAGCTGGGCCTGTCCGATCGTGAGATCAGCGCCATCACCGGAAAGACCCCCGAAACCGTAAGGCATTACGCCAAGCGGGCGCGGGTGCTGATGGTCGCGAAGGGCGCCGCCGAGCGCGTTCAAAAGGGCCAGATCATGGGGCTCGTGGGAAAGAAATCCCCCACTGTGGGGAAATAGCCGACAGCCCTCAGAAAAAATCCCGCAATTCCAAGATGGTGACCCCTACGAGAATCGAACTCGTGTTTTCGCCGTGAGAGGGCGACGTCCTAGACCGCTAGACGAAGGGGCCGATCTGGTGCGGAGCGGCGCTCTTATGGGGACGGGTGGCCGGCGTCAAGCGGCTTGCATCTCGGCTTCGGCCGCCTCGCGTTCGGCCTGCTGGCGTGCCCACATCTCGGCATAGAGGCCGTCCAGCGCCACCAAAGTACCGTGGGTGCCGCGCTCGACGATGCGGCCGCGCTCCATCACCACGATCTCGTCGGCATGGACGATCGTCGACAGGCGGTGCGCGACGATGATCGTCGTCCGCCGCTCGGCGACACGCGCCAGCGTCTCCTGGATCTCGCTTTCGGTGCGGCTGTCGAGCGCGCTGGTCGCCTCGTCGAGGATCAGCAATTGCGGATCCTTCAGCAAGGTGCGCGCGATCGCGACGCGCTGCTTCTCGCCGCCGGACAGCTTGAGCCCGCGCTCGCCGACGCGCGTATCGTAACCATCGGGCAGCGACAGGATGAAATCGTGGATCGCGGCACCGCGCGCCGCCGCCTCCACCTCCGCCCGGCTTGCGCCATCGCGGCCATAAGCGATGTTGTAGCCGATCGTGTCGTTGAACAGCACCGTATCCTGCGGCACGATCCCGATCGCGCGGCGCAGCGAGGCCTGCGTCACGTGCGCGATATCCTGCCCGTCGATCAGGATCCGGCCGCCGGTGACATCGTAGAACCGGAACAGCAGCCGCGCGAGCGTCGACTTGCCCGCACCCGACGAGCCGACCACCGCCAGCGTGCCGCCCGCAGGCACCGAAAGGTCGATGTCGTGGAGGATCTGGCGCTCTGGATCATAAGCGAAGTCGACCGCCTCGAAGCGCACCGCGCCGCCGGCCTCGCGCAGCGGCTGCGCGTCGGGCGCGTCGACCACCTCCTCGGACGTGTCGACCAGGCCGAACATCGCCTCCATGTCGATCAGGCCCTGGCGGATCTCGCGATAGACCATGCCGAGGAAGTCGAGCGGGCGGAATAGCTGGGAGAGCATCGTGTTCACGAACACCACGTCGCCGGTCGAGAAACGGCCAACGCTCCATCCCCATACGCTGTAGGCCATCGCACCGGCCATCATCAGGTTGGTGATGAAGCTCTGGCCGATATTCATCCAGGCGAGCGACACCTCCACCTTGGTGGTGGTGTCGACCAAGGTCTTGACGCTCTCGCCATAGCGGCGCTGCTCGACCGCCTCGGCGTTGAAATATTTGACCGTCTCGTAGTTGAGCAGCGAATCGACCGCCTTCTGCGTCGCCTCGCTGTCGCTGGCGGTCCACTCGCGGCGCAGCGCGATGCGCCAGTTGGTCATGCGCTGGGTGAAGACGATGTAGACCGTCACCATCACTGCGGTCGCGACCACGAGCCCGGCGCCGAACTTGACGAAGAAGATCACGCACACCGCGACCAGCTCGAAGATGGTCGGCGCGATGTTGAACAGCAGGAAATAGAGCATCGTGTCGATGCTCTTGGTGCCGCGCTCGATCACCTTGGTCAGCGCGCCGGTGCGCCGCTCGAGGTGGAAGCGCAGCGACAGACGGTGGAGGTGCGCGAACACCTGCAGGCTCAGCCGCCGTGCCGCCTCCTGCCCCACCCGCTCGAAAATGGCGTTGCGCAGATTGTCGAACAGAGCGCCGCCGAACCGCGCCGCGGCATAAGCGACGACCAGGGCGACCGCGAGCCCGACCGCGCGATCGGCGCCGTGCGTCATGCGGTTGATCGCCGCCGAATAGGTGAACGGCATCGCCAGCGTGATGCACTTGGCGGCCAGCACCATCAGCAGCGCCGCCACCACGCGCAGCCGCAGGCCCGGCCGATCCTGCGGCCAGAGGTAGGGCAGGAACCGGCGGAGCGCGGCGACGCCGTTCACGGGTTTCGGCGGCATGTCGGAAGAAGCGGGTGGCATCACCGCCTTACATAGGTGAGCGGCCGCTATTCACCAGCACGCTTGGAAACAGGCCTGCACGCGCCCTGGCAGAAGCCGATGCCGGAACGCGGAATACCAAAGCGCCGCCGCCGATCCCCCGATCGACGACGGCGCCCGGTCTTGCTCCTTCGGTCAGAGTTGCGGCAGCATATCCCCCCGCCGCCGCAGCGCCCCGCCGACGAGCCCGAACCCGCACAGCATCAATGCCCATGTCGCCGTTTCCGGAACGGCGCCCGACGCGCTCAGGAACACGCCCGAATCGGAGGTGTAGGTGGTGCCGGTCGGCAGCACCAAACCGACCTTCGCGGTATTGCCGAAATCACAGATCGCGCCGGTGTAGCAATTGAACGAGCCGTTCAACGAGAAGGCGATGTCCGTCGCGTCCCCGACGAGATTGTAGGATTCGGTGTAGGACGCCTCGGTATAATCCGAATTGTAGGTCCAGATCCCCGGATAGGCCGACGGGTAGGTGCTGAACGTGCCGGTGGTCGCAAAGCCGGATGCGGCGTCGTTGACGAAATAATATTGGGCATCGCTCGAACCGAACACCATCGTCCCGTAGAATTCGCCGAGCGAATCTCCGCCGCCGGCCTTGAACGTGCCGTCGATCGTGAACGTGACGGTGATGGGTGTCACCGTGGCGCTCGATGCGCCGGCGACCGCGAAATGCAGCGTGTCGGCGATCGACGCGCTGCCGCCGCTGCCGTAGCTGGACGCGGGCGCGCCATCCGAGTTGGACGACGTGAAATGCAGGCTGCCGGTCGACAGGTCGGCGGCGGCCGTCATGCTCGTGGTCTCGGGCAGAGTCTGGCCGTAATCATAGCCGGTCTGCATCGAACTGGTCGCCGCAGACGTCGCGTCGAGACCTGCGGGGGTCACGGTGCCGCCGGTGCCCGGCTGGTCGAGGCCCGAGCAACCGGTCGCGCCGCCATAATTATAATAGCAGCTCGTCCCGCCGGCATGCCCCGCGCGCGAATAGGATCGGGCATTGACGCTGTATCCCGCTGCACCCGCGGCGGTCGGCGTCATCATCCCCGCGGCAATACCGACGAATGCCGCCGGACCGGACACGAGCCGGCCGATCTTCGATCTACGCATCGCATACTCCCCCTCGGCACAGGTGCCGAAGGCGGTTCTCGGCCGGGACGGTGCCGATCAAAACCCTCCAATCGGAGGGGCTCCCAAATAATTAACCGTATGTGCGGCGACGTTTACAGTTCGATGATCGCCAGCGCGACGGCGACGGCGATCAACTCGGCCCGCGATTTCGCGCGCAGCTTGCGCTTCGCCTTCTCGACGAATTCGTGCGCGGTGGACGGCGCGATCCCCAAAGCTGCGGCGATGCCGCCGTCGGACTTGCCCCGCGCGACGAGGCGGACGCACTCCACCTCGCGCGGGCTCAGGCCGGCGGGCGGCAGCGGAAAGCCCTCGCGCGCGACGAGCGTGCGGACATGGCTGTGCAGGCAGACGCTCAGCAGCGCGAGATGGTCGCGCAACGCCGAGGTGACCGTCGTGCTGCCGGCCATGCTCACCAGCCCGATCCGGCGGCCACCGGTCGGCAGCGGCACCACCAGCCCCTCGTTCCAGCCCGACGCCGCCGCGAGGTTCAGCGCATCGGTGCCGGCCTGCGACAATTTGCGATCGGCGCGAAGCTCGCTCCACGTGAACGGCGCGTGCCGCACCGCCAGTTCGGTGACGATCGGGTCGCGCTCGATCAGGCCTGACTGGGTGTAGAAGCGCGTCCACCGCTCCGGCCAATCGATGATGTAGAAGGTGTTGCGCTCGCGATGATCGAGGTCGAGCTCACCGCAGGCGAAGGTGTCGAAGCCGAGCGGTGCGATCAGCGCCCGGAATGCCGCACCGCATTCGATCGGCGTGCGCAGCGTGCGCACGTTGCGGTTGAACCGGGCGGCATCGGGCAGCTCGACCGACAGCGACGTCTCGCAATTCATCACGCATCCCCCGAACGCCCAATTTACGCGCGAAGGCCGCTTCGCATGTCGCCGTCCGATACAGGTTCGGGTCGGTTCGCCGCTGGCCTTCGCCGGGTGATCCTAGCATAGATTAAGAAAGCGCAACGATTCTCTGGAGGACCGAGCTGCCCCGGCGCGCCCGATCGCGCTATGATGTCGGGCACAGCATCGAAGGAGCCCGACCATGTATGTCGCAGGTCTCGTGATCCCCGTGCCCGAGGACCGGATGGACGCCTATCGTGCGTGGGCGGAGAATGGCGCGCGCATCTTCAAACGTTATGGCTGCATCGAGATCGTCGAGTCGTGGGAGGATGTGGTTCCCAACGGCAAGCAAACCGACTTCCGCCGCGCGGTCGCGGCGAACGACGGGGAGAAGATCGTGTTCTGCTGGCAGATCTGGCCCGACAAAGCCTTCCTCGATGCCGCCGAGGAGCGGATGCACGCCGACGGCGCGCTGGACGTCGCCGGCGAGATTCCGTTCGATGCGAGCCGGCTGATCGTGGGATGCTTTTGCCCGATCGCCGTCATGGGGCGCGACGACGGCGTCGAGATCTAATCGCGCGCGGCCCCCTCGTGGCGCAGAATGAACTCGTCGTCGTGCCACTCCCCTACGGGGAAGCGATAGTCGCCGACCTTCACGAAGCCGCGCTTGGCATAGATCGCCTGCGCGCGGTGATTGCCCGACCACACCCCGATCCAGATCGGCCCCGGCCGCGCCGCGGCAAGATGATCGAGCGCAATGTCGAGCAATTGGCGCCCGAGGCCGAGCCCCTGCGCCGCGTCGTCCAGATAGAGCTGGTAAAGCTCGCCATCGCCTGCCGAAACATCGGGGTGCGGCAATTTGGCCGGCCCGACATGGGCATAGCCGATGAAACGCCCGTCCGCCTCAGCCACCCATTGCATCCGTTGCGGATCTGCGAGTTCGGTCGCCACCGCCTCGACCGAATAGCTCGCGCGTTCGAACCCGGCGAGGTCGTCCGCCGGATAGGGGATGTGGAAACCGCCATCGACAAATGCCTGGCGGAAGGTGGCGCGCTTGAGCGCGGCGAGCGCCGCCACATCCTCGGCGCAGGCGGGGCGGATCGTCGCGCCGGTCACAGCCCCAGCGCGGAATAGGCACCGGCAAGCGTCGGCGCGGCGGCGATTGCGGCGCGCTCCGCGCCCTTGTCCATCAACCGGTCGAGTTCGGCCGGATCGGCCGCCAGCGCGCGCAGGCGGACGCCGATCGGCCCGAGCGTCTCGACCATCAGATCGGCGAGCGCAGGCTTGAACGCGCCAAAGCCCTGGCCGGCGAAGCGGCCAAGCACATCGGCGACCGTGACGCCTGCCAGCGCCGCATAGATGCCGACGAGATTGCGCGCCTCCGGCCGCTCGGCGAGGCCCTCGGCGGTCTCGGGCAGCGGCTCGGGATCGGTCTTCGCCTTGCGTACCTTCGCTGCGATCGTGTCGGCATCGTCAGTCAGGTTGACGCGGCTCATGTCCGACGGATCAGACTTGCTCATCTTCGCGCTGCCGTCGCGCAGGCTCATGATCCGCGCGGCGGCCGGGGGGATGATCGGCTCGGGCAGGGTGAACAATTCGACCTGATAGTCGGTGTTGAACTTGGTCGCGATGTCGCGCGCCAGCTCCAGATGCTGCTTCTGGTCCTCGCCCACCGGCACGTGCGTCGCCTGATAGAGCAGTACGTCGGCCGCCTGCAGCACCGGATAGGTGTAGAGCGCGACCGAGGCGCCCTCGCGATTCTTGCCCGATTTGTCCTTGAACTGGGTCATGCGGTTGAGCCAGCCGACGCGCGCGGTGCCGTTCAGCAGCCACTGCAGCTCGGCATGCGCCGCAACCTTGCTCTGGCGGAACAGGGTGGCGCGATCGGGGTCGACGCCACAGGCGATCAAAGCCGCCGCCATCTCGCGGATGCCGCGCGCGAACGCCGTCGGCTCCTGATAGTCGCTGATCGCGTGCAGATCGGCGAGGAAGAAGAAGCACTCGCCCGCCGTCTCGTCCTGCATCCGCACCCAGTTGCGGATCGCGCCGAGATAGTTGCCGAGGTGGAGATTGCCGGTGGGCTGGATGCCGGAGACGATGCGCATGGCGCGCGCCTTCGGTCAGCCGCGCGGCAAGGTCAAGCGGCCGGGCGCGGGATCGCTCCCCCGCCCGGCGCGTCGCTTACCAGGGGTTGGTCTTCGTCTTCGTCTTGACGGTGGTCTTGCCCGTCGACGGATCGGTCTTGGTCTTCTGGCTGGTCGACGTGTTCGTCATCGGCATCGTCATATCGCCGCTGGTCGTCGTCGTCGCCGAGGCGGTCGGGCCGTTCATCGAATCGCCGGTCGAGGTGCTGGTCGTCGTGGTCGCGGGGACGGGCGCCATCGGGTCGGCGGTGGTCGTCGTGGTCGTGGATTGGGCCAGCGCGGGCGCGGCGAGCGCGGCGGCGGCCGCGATCATCAAGATACGCATTCGGACTCTCCTGCTTTGTTATCGATGACGGCGGAACGTCGGCCGCGCCATTTGGTGCCGGTCAGGCGCGGCGGCGACGCAGCAGCAGGCGCAGATCGTCGGGCCCGAAAGCGCGCGTGACGAAGCAGGCAAGCCCATAGACGGCGGCCCCGCCGCCGCAGAGCACGATCAACGCCGCCGCACGCACGGCGATGCCGCGGGTCAGATAGGGATCGGCCAGCGGGGCGAGCAGATAGAGCACGCCGCCCATCGCCAAAGCCGCCACGAACAGCCGCGGCACGCGCCGGCGCAATTGCGCGTCGGCATGGAAATGGCCGCGCTGCGCGAGCGTGCGGTAGAGCATCGCCACGTTGAGCGTGGACGAAAGCGCGGTCGCGAGCGGCGGCCCGATCGTGCCGATCGTCGGGATCAGTGCCAGATTGCCGACGATGTTCACGCCGACCGAGATGATCGCATAGCGTACCGGCGTCCGCGTATCGCCGCGCGCATAGAAACCGGGGGTCAGCACCTTGACCAGCACGTAGGATGGCAGGCCGAGCGAGAAGGCCGCGAGCGCGCCGGCCGAACGCGCGGTGTCGGCCGCATCGAACGCGCCGTGCTGGAAGATGCCGCGCACGATCGGCCCCGCCGCGAAGATGAAGGCGGCGGTCGCCGGCAGCGTCAGGAACAGAGCAAGCTCCAGCCCGCGATTCTGCGTGTCCATCGCCTCGTCGTCGCGCCCCTGGCCGAGTAGGCGCGAGACGGTGGGCAGGAGCACGGTGCCGAGGCCGATGCCGATCATGCCGAGCGGCAACTGGTTGAGCCGGTCGGCATAATAAATGGACGAGATCGACCCGGCCGACAGCAGCCCGCCGGCCAGCGCGGTCGAGATGGCGAGGTTGATCTGCGACGCCCCCGCCCCCGCCGCCGCCGGCAGGATCAGGCGCAACAGCCGGCGCACATCGCCGTCGAGCCGTGGCCGGCGCAGCCGCATCCGCACGCCCGCCTGGCGGCATGCCCACATCAGCCAGCCGAGCTGGAGCGCGCCGCCCGCCGTCACCGACACGGCCTGCGCGCGCGCGGTCGCATAGGGATCGTGGCCGTGGAAGAAGACCAGCGCCGTCACCATCGCGACGTTGAGCAGGATCGGCGCCGCCGCATTCACCCAGAAGCGGTCGAGCGAATTGAGGATGCCGCCCAAAAGCGACGCGAGGCTGATGAGCAGCAGATAGGGAATGGTGATCCGCGACAGCATCACCGCGAAGGCGAATTGCACGTGTGTCGGATGCTGGCGATCGAACCCGCCCGACAGCGCCCACGTGATCGGCCACGCCGCGACGATCATCGCGACGGTGAAGACCAGCAATACCGGTAGAAGCAGGGCAAGCGTGCGCTCAGCGAAATCGATCGCGGCCGCCGTGCCGCCCTCCTCCGCCACCTTGCGGTTGAACATGGGGATGAAGGCGGCGGAAAACGCGCCCTCCGCGAACAGCGCGCGGAACATGTTGGGCAAGCGGAAGGCGACGAAGAAGGCGTCCGACGCGAAGCCCGCGCCGACATAGCTCGCCTGCAGCGTATCGCGCACCAGCGCCAGCAGCCGGCTGGCGAGCGTGAGCCCGCCGACCGACCCCAGCTTGCGGACGAGCCCCGCGCTCGACCCCGATTGCGGCCTGGCCGTCATCGGGCGCGCGCGGCGATCAGCCCGGCCTCGACCGGCTCAGGCTTCGCCCGCGGGCTCTGCTCCGGCGAGCGACTGCGCCTGCTGGGCCTGCGCCATGTACATCGCCGCGAAATCGATCGGATCGAGCAGCAAAGGCGGGAAATTGCCGTCGCGCACCGTCTCGGCGACGATGCGGCGCGCGAACGGGAACAGCAGGCGCGGTGCCTCGGCGTAGAGGAAGCCCTGCATCTGCTCCGGTGCGACGTTGCGGATGCCGAAGAGACCGGCGTAGAGCAGTTCGAGCGCGAACGCGACCTGCTCGCCCTCGCCGACCGCGCGGACCTCGATATTCATCTGCACCTCGTGCACGTCGTCCGCCGCCGGCGCGACGCCGATGTTGAACGAGACGTCGATTCGCGGCTGCGCCGGCCATTGGTAGACCGACGGCGCGTTCGGATTCTCGAACGACAGATCCTTCACATATTGCGCGATCAGGCCGATTTGCGGGCCGTTGTCCGCGCCGTTCGGGTTGACGGTGACGAATTCGTTCTCGGCCATGACATCCTCGGATCCGGATTGCGGGATCGGGCCGCACGCAGGGGCCCGTCGTTCCGCCGCCGCTAGCAGCCACGACAGGGCAGAGCAATGCGGAACCCCCCGGCACGACCTGCGTCTAGTGTGTGCCCCGTTAAGCGGTTTGCAGAACGGAGCCCACGTCCCTATGTTGCGGACTTAGAGTTTCTGGAGGCAGGGTGACCACGCTCATCATTCTCGCCATGGTGTTTGTCTTCGTCGCACTCCGACTGTGGAG
Organism: Sphingomonas nostoxanthinifaciens; assembly: GCF_019930585.1. Classification (NCBI taxonomy): domain Bacteria; kingdom Pseudomonadati; phylum Pseudomonadota; class Alphaproteobacteria; order Sphingomonadales; family Sphingomonadaceae; genus Sphingomonas; species Sphingomonas nostoxanthinifaciens. The sequence goes on from NZ_CP082839.1 coordinate 3,837,008, forward strand.
CGTGCTGGGGCGTCGCACCGGGCATGAGCAGCCGATGGCAAAGGCCGATGCGGTGCTTGCACCGCGTACGCCCGCCGTGAGCGTGCCCACGACCGAGCCGGCGGTGACGCCGATCGACAATCTGCCGTCGCCCGCCGCGGCGACCGGCCTGCGCGCGATCTCGGCAGTCGATCCGCAGTTCGATGCGGTGCGTTTCGTTGAAGGCGCCAAGAACGCCTATGCGATGGTGCTCGAGGCCTTCTGGCGCGGCGACGAGGAGCAGATCGGCCAGATGGTCGAGACCGAAGTCGCGCAAGCCTTTGCCGCTGCGATCCACGAACGTGAAGCCGTCGGCGAGCATCTCGACAATCGTCTGGTGTCGGTCGAGATGGCGCAGATCGAGGATGCGCGGGTCGAGAATCAGGTCGCCTTCATCCGCATCCGCTTCGAAGCGGATATCGCGGCGGTGACGCGTGATCGCGACGGCAACGTCATCGCCGGTTCGCTGACCGACGCCGTGCCGACGCAGGACGTATGGACCTTCCGCCGCGCCGTGCGCTCGGCCGATCCGAACTGGATCCTCTGCGAGACGGACGAAGCCGCCTGAGCGCGGGCACGATGCTTTCTATCAATGCGATGATCGGATGGGAGGCGCGCGGCAGTATGTCGGCGCGCCTGCGTGTCGCGAGCGTGGCGCTGCTCATGCTGCTGGCGGGCTGCGTCTCTTCGCACAAGCCGCCACCGCGCCGTGCACCGCCACCGCCGGCTGCAGCACGCCCTGCTCCACGACCCACCCCGCCGCCCGCGCCGCCTAAGCCGCGCGACGCGGTCACCAGCGGCGTGTCGGCCGCACCGCCCGTCTCGGCGCTCGACATCACTAGTGACAGCGCCGCGGCGGCGCTCGCGGCGTTCCGCCTGTCCTGCCCGCGCCTGCTCAAGCGCACCGACGTGTCAGGCCTGACGCAACCGCTCGACTGGAAGCCCGCATGCGATGCGGCAGCGGCCGGGCCGGCCGATCCGGTCGCCTTCTTCCGCGACCAGTTCGAGACGGTGCTGGTCGGCGGCGGCGCGAGCTTCGCCACCGGCTATTACGAGCCGGAGATCGAGGGATCGCGCACGCACGATCCCGGCTACGACGTGCCGATCTACCGCCGCCCGCCCGATCTGATCGATCAGCTCGATCCGACCACCGGCAAGAAACTGCGCGGGCGGATGCAGGATGGCGGCCTCGCGCCTTATTACGAACGGGCCGAGATCGACGGCGGTGCGCTTGGCGGCCAAGGGCTCGAACTCGCCTGGGCGAAGGATCCCTACGAATTCTTCTTCCTGCAGATCCAGGGATCGGGACGGCTGCTGCTGCCCGACGGCACCATCATGCGGATCGGCTATGATGGACAGAATGGCCGCGAATATGTCGGCATCGGCCGGCTGATGCGCGACCGCGGGATCTTCGATCCGAACAATCCCGCCAATAACGGCGTGGCGGTGGCCGCGTCGATGCAGGGCATGATGGGCTGGATGCGCGACCACCCCGACGATGCGCGCGCGATGATGGAGCAGGACAAGAGCTACGTCTTCTTCCACGAGCTGACGGGCGCCGGCCCGATCGGCGCGCTGGGCGTGGCGGTCGCAGGTCATGTCTCGGTCGCGGCCGATCCCAATTACGTGCCGCTCGGCGCGCCGGTCTGGCTGTCGATGGATCGGCCCGAGGCGACCGGGCTGTGGGTGGCGCAGGATACGGGCGGCGCGATCAAGGGCGCGAATCGCTTCGATACATTCTGGGGGGCGGGCCCGGTCGCGCGCATCACCGCCGGCGGCATGTCGGCGCGCGGGCAGGCGCTGGTGCTGGTGCCGCGTGGCACGCTCGCGCGAATCAACGGACGGGGGCCAAGTGGCGGGGCGCCGGCTCAACCCTGAGGATCGCGCCGTGTGGGCGCGCGTCGCCGCCACGGTGAAGCCGCTGGCGGGGAAAGCGCGGCCTGCGGAGGGGGACGTCGAGCCAGCCCCCACCCGTCATCCCGACGACGGTCGGGATCCAGGTCGCGGCACACCTGCCAAACGAGGACTTACCGCCGCCCTCGACCCCGGCCTGCGCCGGGATGACAGGAAGAGGGTGGTGACCGCACCCGCCAATACGCTGGATGGCGGCTGGGACCGACGGCTGCAGCGGGGCGCGGTCCTGCCCGATCGCTCGATCGACCTGCACGGCCATACGCTCGACGGCGCGCATGCCGCGCTGGAGGCGGCGCTGGCCGACGCAATCGCCGACGAGGTGCGCGTGCTGCTGGTGGTCACCGGCAAGCCGCCGCGCGGGAGCGAGACGCGGCGCGGGCTGATCCGCGCGAACATCGACAATTGGCTCGCCCATTCGCGCCATCGCAGCCTGATCGCCGCGATCCGCAACGCCCATCCGCGCCATGGCGGCACGGGCGCGCTCTACCTGATTCTCAGGCGCAGGCGCGGCGGATGATCGCCTCGTAGGTATCGGTCAATGCGTGGAGATCGGCCACCGCCACCGCCTCGTCCAATTTGTGCATCGTCGCGTTGAGCAGGCCGAACTCGACCGTCGGCGCGATCGTCGAGAGGAAGCGCGCGTCGGACGTGCCGCCGGTGGTCGACAATTCGGGAGTGAGCCCGGTGACGTCGTGGATCGCCGCCGCGACCAGATCGGAGAGCGCGCCCGGCGCGGTGAGGAACGCCTCGCCCGAGATGCGCGCCTCGACCGTCGCGCGCGGCGCCTCGGCGACCACGATCGCGCGCACCCGCTCGATCAGATCGGCACCGCGATGGCGGTCGTTGAAGCGGATGTTGAGGCGGATGCGCGCGTGACCGGGAATGATATTGTGCGCGCGATTGCCGACCTCGACGTCGGTCACTTCGAGGTTCGACGCCTGAAACCAGTCGGTGCCGTCGTCGAGCGTGATCGCGGACAGCGCCGACACAATCCGCGCGACCGCCGGCAGCGGATTGTCGGCGAGGTGCGGGTAAGCCACGTGGCCCTGCGTGCCGGGCACGTCGACCCACATGTTGACCGAGCCGCGCCGGCCGATCTTGATCATGTCGCCCAGCCGCACCGCCGACGTCGGCTCGCCGACCACGATCAGGTCGGGCCGCTGCCCCGCCGCGTCCATCCAGCGCATCAGCGCGCGCGTGCCGTGGGTCGCCGGCCCCTCCTCGTCGCCGGTGATGATGAAGCCGATCGTGCCGGCATGATCCGCCACGCGCGACGCCGCGGCAGCGAAGGCGGCGACCGCGCCCTTCATGTCGACCGCGCCGCGGCCGTACAGCAGCCCATCCCGCACCTCGGGCACGAACGGATCGCCGGTCCAACCCGCGCCGGGGGGTACCACGTCGGTGTGGCCGGCGAAGGCGAGGAAGGGCGCGCCCGCTCCCCGCACGGCGAACAGATTGTGGATCGGCCCGTCAGGCGCCTCGCCGTCGAGAAAACGGTGGACGGTGAAGCCCGCCGCCTCCAGCGCCGCCGCCAGCGCATCCTGCGCGCCGCTGTCGGCGGGCGTGACGCTGGGGCAGGCGATCAGCGCCTTGGCGAGCTCGAAGGGATCGATGGTCATCGGCGCGCGGTAGCGCCGCACCAGCGCCCTGCCTAGACTATGCCGCGGGAGGGCCATGCATGCCGAAGATCGATCTCGCCGCCGTGCCGAAGGACAATAGCAGCCGCTATCTGCCGCCCTATCACGAACCGATGGGCAAGCGCTGGAACCAGCGGCTCGCGCCGGCCGCGGGCATCACCGACTTCGGCGTGAACCTCATCCGGGTCGAGCCGGGCGGCATCTCCTCGCAGCGTCATTGGCACGAAGGGGAGGACGAGTTCGTCGTCATCCTGTCCGGGCACGCGGTATTGGTCGACGATCATGGCCGCACCCCGCTCGGCCCCGGCGACTGCGCCGCCTTCCCGAAGGGCGGCAACGGCCACCAGCTTCTCAACGAGGGCACAGTGGATTGCGTGATGGTCGCGGTCGGCCTGCCGATGAAGACGCCGTGCCACTATCCCGACATCGACCTGTACAATCCCGGCGACGGCACCGGCTTCCGACGCAAGGGATGAGGCGGAAGCCGCCTCAGACCACCGGCGGTTCGTATTTCTCGATGACCCAAGGCTCGTCCTGCGCCTCGGCGATCCATTGTGCGACGAAGGGATGCGCCAGCACCGCCTCGCCATAGGCGACGGCGAAGCGCGGCACCGGGACGGAGTAAGTGACGAACCGCGTTACCACCGGCGCGAACATGATGTCGGCCGCGGAAAAGGCCCCGAACAGGAAGTCGCCGCCGGTGCCCCAGCGCGACCGCGCCTCCGCCCACAAGGTGACGACGCGCTGCACGTCGGCGGCCGCCTCGGGCGACAGCGGCGCCTGCGGAAAGCGGGCGCGGACGTTCATGCTATGCTCGCGGCGGAGCGCGGTGAAGCTGGAATGCATCTCCGCCGCCATCGAGCGCGCCGCCGCCCGCGCGGCATCGTCCGCCGGCCAGAATAGGTCGCGCCCGGCCTTGTCGGCGAGATAATCGATGATCGCGAGGCTGTCCCACACGACGATGTCGCCGTCCCACAGGATCGGCACCTTGCCCGACGACGGCGCGAATTCGGCCCCTTCGCGCGCGCGATCCCAATTCTCGTCGTAGAGCGGCACGACCATTTCTTCGTGCGGCAGGCCGGACTGCTTGACGGCGAGCCAGCCGCGCATCGACCAGGAGGAATAGGCCTTGTTGCCGATCACGATCTTGAGCATGACGCTGCCTTAACGGCCGATCCGCGCGCGGTCGAGCCGAGCTGGGCGGTTGACACGAATCGCTTCATCACCTAGCTGGCGCGCTTTCGCGGACCCGGCCATCCGGTCGGTCGTTCGCGTGTCAAATCTATCGGAAGTGATAAGGGCCATGTTCGCTATCGTGCGCACGGGCGGCAAGCAGTATCGCGTTGCCCCCGGAGACAAGATCGTCGTCGAGAAGATTGAAGGCGATGCCGGTGCATCCGTGTCGCTGGGCGACGTGCTGTTGGCGGGCGAAGGCTCCGACTTCCAGTCGGTCGAGGGGCTGACCGTCTCGGCCGAGATCCTGGCGCAGGGCCGCGGTGACAAGATCATCGTGTTCAAGAAGCGTCGTCGCCACAATTATCGCCGTCGCAACGGCCATCGCCAGTATCACACGGTCCTGAAGATCACCGCCATCGGCGATCACAAGGCCGAGGATCGCGCCAAGGCTGCCGCGCCCGCGGCTGCCGAGGCCTGAGGAGCTAGAGAGACATGGCACATAAGAAAGCAGGCGGTTCATCCCGCAACGGCCGCGACTCGGCCGGCCGTCGCCTTGGCGTCAAGAAGTTCGGCGGTCAGGAAGTGATCGGCGGCAACATCATCATCCGCCAACGCGGGACCAAGGTGTATCCGGGCGTGAACGTCGGCATGGGCAAGGACCATACCCTCTTCGCGCTCAGCGAGGGCCGCGTGGCCTTCCACACCGGCAAGCTCGGCCGCTCGTATGTGAGCGTGATTACCGCCGAAGCGGCAGAATAACGGACGAACGTTGAAAAACGGGTCGTCCAGCGGGCGGCCCGGGGCTCACATGTGAGCCATCAGGGAGACGGGACGCCCCGCCTCCCTTTTTCGTGTCTCCCTGACAAGAAGCGCTTTGTGGCCACGGCGTCATCCGTGAGCAACACAAGCCAGACAGGGAGACCTGGTATGTTCGCGATCACCGAACGACTCCTGCTGCGGCCCGGCTGGGCGGAGGACGCCCCCGTCCTCGCCGCCGCCATTGGCGAGGCTGCGATCGCCCGCAATCTGGCGCGGGTGCCTTATCCCTACGCCGAATCGGATGCGGCGGCGTTCCTGGCGCTGCCGCAGGAGCCCGGCCGGCCACGCTTCCTGATCTTCCTGCGCGACGGCGCCACCTTGATCGGCGGCATCGCGCTCGACGGCGAGAGCGAGGGCGACGCCAATCTCGGCTACTGGATCGCGCGCGCATATTGGGGCCAGGGTTTCGCGACCGAGGCGGGGCGCGCGGTGTGTGCGCTGGCCGACGCCAGCCTGCGGCTGCCGCGGCTTCGGGCCAGCCACTCGCTCGACAATCCGGCGTCGGGCCGGGTGCTCGGCAAACTGGGCTTCCGCCCCGGCCTGCAGGCGCGGCTGCACAGCCTCGGCCGCGGCGAGACGCTGGAGGTGCACCAGTTCACGCGCGACCGCGTCGAGCCGGCCGCGCCGGCGCTCGCTGCCTGAACCATATCGTCACCCCCGGACGCGTTCCGGGGTGACGCTTGGGGGTGCCACTCCCTCTTCTCTTGCGATAAGCGAATCCGATGCATTTTCTCGACCAGGCCAAGATCTTCGTCCGCTCCGGTGCCGGCGGCCCCGGCGCGGTGTCGTTCCGGCGCGAAAAATATATCGAATATGGCGGCCCCAACGGCGGTAACGGCGGCAAGGGCGGCGACATCATCTTCGAGGCGGTCACCGGCCTCAACACGCTGATCGATTTTCGCTACACCCAGCACTTCCGCGCACCGCGCGGCGAAAGCGGGGCCGGCACCAACCGCACCGGCGCGGGCGGCGAAGACCTGATCATCAAGGTGCCGGTCGGCACGCAGGTGCTGTCGGAAGACAAGGAAGAGATACTCGCCGATTTCACCAAGCCGGGCGAGCGCGTGGTGTTCCTGCGCGGCGGCGACGGCGGACGAGGCAATGCCAGCTACAAGACCTCGACCAACCGCGCGCCGCGCCAGCACGGGCCCGGCTGGCCGAGCCAGGAAATGTATGTCTGGCTGCGGCTGAAGCTGCTCGCCGATGCCGGGCTGGTCGGCCTGCCCAATGCCGGCAAGTCGACCTTCATCAATGCCGTCACCAACGCCGCGGCGAAGGTGGGCGATTATCCCTTCACCACCATCCGCCCGCAGCTCGGCGTCGCCAGCCGCCACGGCCGCGAATTCGTGATCGCCGACATTCCCGGCCTGATCGAGGGGGCTGCCGACGGCGCCGGCATCGGCGACCGCTTCCTCGGCCATATCGAGCGCTGCCGGATCCTGCTGCATCTGGTCGACGGCACGCAGGACGATCCGATCGAGGCGTGGCGCGTCGTGCGCGGCGAACTCGACGCCTATGGCGCCGGGCTGGAGGACAAGCCCGAGATCCTGGCGCTGAACAAGGTCGATGCGCTCGACCCGAAGGACGTGGCCAAGATCGCGAAGAAGCTCGCCAAGGCATCGGGCGTCGAGCCGCTCCTGCTGTCCGGCGCGGGCGGCACCGGCGTGGACGAGGCGCTCGACCGGATCGTCGCGGCGCTCGCCCCGATCGAGGCGAAGGAAGCGCCCGAACCCGACACGTGGTCGCCGGTCTAGGCGCAGCCGCATGACGATCGCCGATCGGTTCGCGCCCGCCGCCTGCCCGCGCCTCGTCGTCAAGATCGGCTCGGCCCTGCTTGTCGACCCGGCCGGTGCGATCCGCCGCGACTGGCTGGCGGGTATCGTCGCCGACGTCGCCGAACGCGTGCGTGCCGGCCAGCAGGTGGCGATCGTCTCGTCGGGCGCGATCGCGCTCGGCGCACGGCGGCTCGGCCTTGCCAAGGGCGGCCGCGCGAGCCTCGAGGATGCGCAGGCCGCCGCCGCGACCGGCCAGATCGGCCTCAGCCACGCCTGGGCCGAGCTGCTCCACGCCGAAGGCCTCACCGCCGCGCAGATGCTGGTGACGCTCGACGATCTGGAGGATCGCCGCCGCTACCTCAACGCCTCGGCGACGCTCGACCGGCTGCTGGCGCTCGGCGTGGTGCCGGTCATCAACGAAAACGACTCGGTTGCGACCGAGGAGATCCGCTTCGGCGACAACGATCGGCTGGCGGCGCGCATCGCGCAGGCGTCGGGCGCGCAGGGCGTGATCCTGCTGTCCGACATCGACGGGCTCTACACCGCCAATCCGCAGCGCGATCCCGCCGCGACGCTCGTGCCCGTGGTCGAGGAGATCGATGCGCGCATCCGCGCGATGGCGGATGGCGGCTCGGCCTCCGGCATGGGATCGGGCGGGATGGTGTCGAAGCTCGCGGCGGCCAAGATCGCGCAGACCGGCGGCGCGCATCTCGCCATCGTATCGGGCAAGCGCGACCGCCCGCTCTCTGCCTTCGTCGCCGACGGGCGCGGCACCTTGTTCGTGGCGCGACCGAGCACGAGCGCGCGCAAGGCGTGGCTCGCCGGGCGACTGACCGCGCGCGGCTGGATCGTGGTCGATCCGGGCGCCGTCGAGGCGCTGCGGCAGGGCGCGAGCCTGCTCGCTGCCGGCGCACGGCGGGTGGAGGGCGCGTTCGCGCGCGGCGACGTGATCGAGATCGCCGACGAGGGCGGCGGCCCGATCGCGCGCGGCCTGTCCGAATATGACGCCGCCGACGCGCGCCGCATCGCCGGCCGCCGCAACGACGCCCAAGCCGAGCTGCTCGGCTATGCCCCGCGCGCGGCCCTGGTGCATCGCGACCATCTGGTGCTGCTGTGATGCGGCTGGCGGTGACCGGGGGCACCGGCTTCGTCGGCTCGACCCTGATCGAGCGCGCGCTCGCCGCCGGGCATCAGGTGCGGGCGCTTGCCCGGCGCGAGCAGCCGCCGCGTGCTGGCGTTGCCTGGGTGCCCGGCGCACTCGACCGGCCGGCGAGCCTCGCAGCCTTGGTCGAGGGTTGCGACGCGGTGATCCACATCGCCGGGGTCATCAATGGCGACGCCGCCGCCTTCGCGAAGGGCAATATCGCCGGCACCGACGCAATGGTTGCCGCGGCGAGCGCAGCCGGTATCCGGCGCTTCGTCCACGTCTCGTCGCTTGCGGCACGCGAGCCGCAGCTTTCGACCTACGGCTGGTCGAAGCGCGAGTCTGAGGATCCGGTGGTCGCGGCCGGTGGCGACTGGACGATCATCCGTCCGCCGGCAATCTACGGCCCGCGCGACCGCGAGATGCTCGAGCTCTTCCGCTGGGCACGGCGCAGGGTGGTGCCGCTGCCGCCGGGCGTGCGCCTGTCGCTGATCGCGGTCGAGGATCTTGCCGACCTGATGCTCGTCTGTCTCGACGCATCCGCGAGCTTCAACCGCCTGTACGAGCCCGACGACGGCCGCTCGGGCGGCTGGCCCGCGCCCGAGCTCGCGCGCGCCATCGGCCAAGCGGTCGGGCGGCGCGTGCTGCCTCTGTCGATCCCCAAGGTGCTGCTGCTGGCCGGCTCGTGGGCGGACCGCACCATCCGTCGCGACAAGGCCAAGCTGACGCGCGACCGCGTCGCCTATTTCTGCCACCCCGACTGGACCGCCGCGCCGCATGCCCGCCCGCCCGCCGACTTGTGGCAGCCGAAGATCGACGGCGCGACCGGCCTCGCCGCCACTGCGCGCTGGTACGAGCAAGCAGGCTGGCTCTAGCGGCCACGGGCCATATCGCCGCCGCATTCGCTTGGCAGAGGCGCCCCTCCTTCCGTAAGACATGGACCCCATGAGCGACCGCGACCAGATCTTCACCCGCGTGACCCAGCAGATCGCGCCGTTCAACAAGAAGGGCGTCGCGCTGACCGACGCGACCACCTTCAGCGGCGACCTCGAATGGGACAGCCTGACGGTGATGGACTTCGTGGCGGCGGTCGAGGACGAGTTCGACATCCTCATCACCATGAACATGCAGGCCGAAATCGAGACGATCGGACAATTGGTCGACGCCGTCGCCAAGCTGCAGGACGAAGCCGCCGCATGACCGACGCGATCGACACGCCCGAGGATGTGAGCCTCGCCAACCTGCCGAGCCCGGCGGGCAATCACGATCTGCTTGCCAAGTTCCAGCCGCTGATCCGCGAGCGCGAGGCATTGCTCGCCACCGGCGTGCGCGATCCGTTCGCGATCGTGATGACCGAGGTGAAGTCGCCCACGCTGGCGGTGATCCAGGGTCGCGAGACGATCCTGCTCGGCACCTACAATTATATGGGCATGACGTTCGATCCGGACGTCGTCGCGGCCGGCAAGCGCGCGCTCGACGAATTCGGTGCCGGTACCACTGGCAGCCGCGTGCTGAACGGCACCTATCAGGGCCACGCCGAGGTCGAGGCCGCCCTCCGCGAGTTCTACGGGACCAAGAGCGCGATCGTCTTCTCGACCGGCTACCAGGCCAATCTCGGCGTGATCTCGACGCTGGCGGGCAAGGGCGACTACATCATCCTCGACGCCGACAGCCATGCGTCGATCTACGACGGCTGCTGGCTCGGCAATGCCGATATCGTGCGCTTCCGCCACAATTCGGTCGAGGATCTCGACAAGCGCCTCGGCCGCCTGCCCAAGGAGGCCGGCAAGCTGGTCGTGCTGGAAGGCGTCTATTCGATGTTCGGCGACATCGCACCGCTGCCCGAGATGGTGGCGGTCGCGAAGAAGCACGGCGCGATGATCCTGTGCGACGAGGCGCACGGCATGGGCTTCTTCGGCAAGAACGGCCGCGGCGTGTACGAGGAACTGGGGGTCGAGGACGATATCGATTTCGTCGTCGGCACCTTCTCCAAGTCGGTCGGCACCGTCGGCGGCTTCTGCGTCTCGGACCATCCCGATTTCGAGGTGCTGCGCCTCGTCTGCCGGCCCTATGTCTTCACTGCCTCGCTGCCGCCGAGCGTGGTCGCGACCGCCGCCACCTCGATCCGCAAGCTGATGCACGCCGCCGACAAGCGCGCGCATTTGTGGAAGAACAGCCGGCGGCTGCATGCCGGCCTGCGCGAGATGGGCTACACCATCGCCACCGAGACCGCGCAGTCGGCGATCATCGCGGTGATGATGCCCGACCAGCAGACCACCGTTCTGCTGTGGCAGGCGCTGCTGGAAGGCGGCCTCTACGTGAACATGGCGCGCCCGCCGGCGACCCCGGCCGGCACCTATTTGCTGCGCTGCTCGCTGTGCGCCGAGCATTCGGACGCGCAGGTCGACCAGATCCTCGGCATCTTCGCGGCGGCGGGCCGGGCGGTCGGCTGCATCGGCTGATATGCTCCGGCGCATGGCGCCGGGCGGTCAATCGACCAGCAGCAGGCGCTCCGCCGCCGCCATATAGTCGCGCGTGATCGGCAGCGTGGTGCGGTCGCGCACATATTGCAGCTGATAGTTCAGCATCTGCCCGTTGAAGAAGCCGGTCGCCGATCCGGCGAGGTAGAATTCCCACATGCGGTAGAAGCGCGCATCGTACATCGCCTCGATCTCGGGGCGGTGCGCCTGCGTGCGCCGCAGCCAATGTTCCAGCGTGTAGCCATAATGAAGCCGCAGCGACTCGACATCGGAGCAGATCATCCGCGCCGATTCGGCCGCCTCCGCAATCTCCGACAGGCTCGGTATATATCCGCCGGGGAAGATATACTTCGTGGTCCACGCGTCGGTCGGCCGACGCGTCCCCATGCGCCCGATCGTATGCAGCAGCATCACGCCGTCCTCGGCGAGCAGGCGACGACACTTGGAGAAGAAGGTGCGGAAATGGGCCGGGCCGACATGCTCGAACATGCCGACCGAGACGATCCGGTCGAACCGTCCTTCCAGCGCGCGATAGTCGACCAGCTCGAACTTCACGTGATCGGCGACGCCCGCGGCCGCGGCGCGCTCGCGCGCGATCTTGAGCTGCTCTTCCGACAGCGTGATCCCGAGCACATCGACGCCCGTGGTGCGATGGAGATAGAGCGCCATGCCGCCCCAGCCGCAGCCGATGTCGAGCACGCGCTGGCCGGGCTTCAGGTACAATTTGGCGGCGATGTGCGCCTTCTTGTCCAGCTGTGCCTGCTCGAGCGTCTCGTGCGCGGGGTCGGTGAAGTAGGCGCAGCTATATTGGCGATCGGCGTCGAGGAAGAGATCGTAGAGCTTGGCCGACAGATCGTAATGATGCGCGACGTTCCGCTTCGACCGACGCTCATGGTTCAGCGTCCGCAACCAGCCGAACGTATCGCCGAAGAAGCGCCTGCGCGACTCCAGCCGGCGCTTGGCGCCACGCGTCTCGAACCGCGTGTTCCAGGTGACGAGATCGAGCAAAGCATGGACATCGCCCCGCTCCATCAACAGCCGGCCGTCCATATAGGCCTCGCCGGCGCCGAGCGACGGTCGTGCGACGATGCGCGACGGGGTCCGCCTGTCAATGAACCGGATGACGACCGGATCACGGCCGGGATGGGGTGCGCCATAGCGATGTTCGCCGCCGTGGCGGTCGATCGCGGTGAGTTCGCCTGCCTTGATCAACCGGGTAAAGGCCCGGTCGAACAGCCCCATTCCTGCCGCCATCTACGTCAGACCACCGCCATTTCACGATCGCGCTGGGCGCGGCTCTTCTTTTCGGATGCGGACTTGAGCTGGCCGCACGCCGCCATGATGTCGCGGCCGCGCGGGCTGCGCACCGGCGCGGAGATGCCCGCCTCGAACACGATGTCCGAGAAACGCCGGATCCGCTCGGCCGTCGAGCATTCGTAGTTCGACCCCGGCCACGGATTGAACGGGATCAAATTCACCTTCGCCGGCAGCTTGTGCTTGCGCAGCAGGCGGACGAGTTCGTGCGCGTCAGCGTCGCTGTCGTTCTTGTCCTTCAGCATCACATATTCGAAGGTGATGCGGCGCGCATTGTTCGCGCCCGGATAGGCGGCGCAAGCGGCGAGAAGATCGTCCAGCCCGTATTTCTTGTTGAGCGGCACCAGCTCGTCGCGCACGTCCTTGGTGACGGCGTGGAGCGAGACCGCCAGATTGACGCCGATTTCCTCGCCCGCGCGCGCCATCATCGGGATCACGCCGCTGGTGGAGAGCGTGATGCGCCGCTTGGATAGAGCGAGCCCGTCGCCATCCATCACTAGCTTCAGTGCATCGCGGACATTGTCGAAATTGTAGAGCGGCTCGCCCATGCCCATCAGCACGATGTTGGTGAGCAATCGCCCCTCGGGCTGGCTGGGCCATTCGCCCAGCGTGTCGCGCGCGAGCATGACCTGGCCGACGATCTCGCCCGCCGTCAGATTGCGGACCAGCCGCATCGTGCCGGTATGGCAGAAGGAGCAGTTGAGCGTGCACCCCACTTGGCTCGACACGCAGAGCGTGCCGCGATCGGCGTCGGGGATGAACACCATCTCGTAATCCTGGCCGTCGTCCGAGCGCAGCAGCCACTTGCGCGTGCCGTCGCTCGAAAGCTGCGCCTCGACCACCTCGGGCCGGCCGATCACGAATCGCTCGATCAGCCACGGATGCATCGCCTTGGCGATGTCGGTCATCACCGTGAAATCGGTGGCGCCGCGATTGTAGATCCAGTGCCACAATTGCTTGGCGCGCAGCTTCGCCTGCTTGGGATCGAGCCCGGCGTCGATCAGCAGCGCGCGCAGATTCTCGCGCGGCAAGCCCATCAGGTCGACGCGGCCGTCGGCGCGCGCAACCGCGGGGCGCGGCACGGGGACGGGATCGACCAGACCGGGAATGGGCATCGGCGCGTTCATTGACGAACGCCATATAGCGCCGAAGTGCGGCGGCAAAAGGGCTGTCAGCGCGTGCCGCACGCCAGGATCGCCGCATCGATCGCGCTCGGCGCGCCCGCGAGATCGTAGACGTCGCCGAATGCCCGCCCGCGGGCGCCGGTCGCGCGCACCTCCAGCCGGTTCGCGGCCCGCACCGCGGCGAGGATGCGCAGTTCTTCGCGCGGGCTATCCGCGAATGCGCCGTCCGAGTTCGCACGCAATACGAACGTGCGGCCGGCGGCAAGCAACGTCACCGGCGCGCGCGACTCGAACGGGTGGCTCAGCCGGACGAACAAGGCCACCGGCACGGCCGCGTCCACGCGCCGGGTGAAAGCGAGGAACGGCGGCTCCGCCCCGCCGGCGCGCTCGCGCGGCAAGGCGACCGCGAAACAGGTCGCACCCTCGCGGAACGCCGCCCAGCCGCCATAGCGGCCGATCAGCACCCGCCCCGGCTGCGGCGCATTGGCGACGAGCGCGAGCGCGAACAGCCCTGTCCAGCGCAAATCCATCACACCCCGATGCGCAAGGGACGCAGGAAACGCAATTGTCGCGAAGCTACTGGCACGTCCAAGCGTCAGCGCTATAACGATCGTCCAAGAGTGTGTGGGGCGAATGATGAAGGCGACGATCGAGCGGGCGACCCTTTTGAAGAGCCTGGGCCATGTCCAATCGGTGGTCGAACGGCGTAATACGATTCCGATCCTGTCGAACGTGCTGATCGAGGCGGGGCCGGACGGGCTGCGGCTGATGGCGACCGACCTCGATCTGCAGATCGTCGAGCAGATCCCGGCGCAGGTCGAGACGCAGGGCGCGACCACGGTTTCGGCGCACACATTGTTCGACATCGCGCGCAAGCTGTCCGAAGGCTCGCAGGTCCAGCTGTCGGCGGCCGAGGGCAAGATGCTGGTGGTGGCGGGCCGCGCCCGCTTCAACCTGCAGACGCTGCCGCGCGAGGATTTCCCGGTGATCGCCGAAGGCGAGCTGCCGACGCGCTTCGACCTGCCAGCCGAGACGCTGAAGCAGATCATCGACAAGACGCGCTTCGCCATCTCGACCGAGGAGACGCGTTATTATCTGAACGGCATCTTCCTCCACGTCGCCGACGATGCGACGCCGGTGCTGAAGGCGGCCGCGACCGACGGCCACCGCCTCGCCCGCGTGACGGTGCCGCGCCCCGACGGCGCCGAGGGGATGCCCGACGTCATCATTCCGCGCAAATGCGTCGCCGAACTGCGCAAGCTGCTCGACGAGGTCGACGGTTCGGTCGAAGTGTCGCTCTCGCCCACCAAGATCCGCTTCGGCCTCGGCACCGCGATCCTCACCTCGAAGCTGATCGACGGCACCTTTCCCGATTATTCGCGCGTCATCCCGACCGCGAACGACAAGTTGCTCAAGCTCGATCCGCGCAGCTTCGAGGACGGCGTCGACCGCGTCGCCACGATCGCCAGCGAGAAGACCCGCGCGGTCAAGATGGCGCTCGAGCGCGACAAGATCACCCTGTCGGTCACCAGCCCGGAGAACGGCACGGCGGCCGAAGAAGTGCCGGGCGACTATACCTCGCTGCCGTTCGAGATCGGCTTCAACGCGCGCTATCTGCTCGACATCCTCGCGCAGATCGACGGCGACATGGTCGAGGTCCATCTCGCCGACGCCGCCGCGCCGACCCTGATTCGCGAGAACGACACCGCGCCCGCGCTCTACGTGCTGATGCCGATGCGCGTCTGACCGGCCGCTTGCCGGAAGTAGGGAATTTCCTTACCTTGATGGCATGATCCACAGCCGGCTCAGCAGCAAGGCCCAGACCACCATTCCCCGTGCGGTGCGCGCCGCTTTGGGCGTGAAGGAAGGGGATCGGCTGGCCTATCAGATCGACGGCGACCGCGTCATCGTGACGCGCGCGGCGCCCGTGTCGGCCGATCCGTTCGATAATCCGTTCGCGATGTTCACCGAATGGGCGGACGAACTCGACTCGGTCTACGACGATCTTTGAGGCGGGAAGCATCGTGCGGGTGCCCTTCCCGCACGTCGAGCGCCCAGTAATGGTGCCCAGGCCCGCGCTGGTCGTGTCGAAGCGTCCTCTCGGACTGGAAGGGCTGCTCATCTGGACGATGATGATCACCAACGCAGATCGGGCGGCATGGCCCGGGGACGTGCCGATCGACGACTGGCAGGGGCTTGGTCTGCTTATCCCGTCCAAGGTACGCACCGCGAAGATCGCCGCCGTCGAGGCCGGCGCCGCGACCCTACTCGGCCGGCTCGATGCGCTAACTTGGCGGACCGTTCGTGATCACGTTCACGCCGCTTTGTTCGACGGGCCGTGACGCTCACCCGCCTCGCGCTCACCGACTTCCGCAATCATGCCGATCTGGTGATCGCCCCCGGGCCGGGGCTGGTGATCCTCACCGGCGAGAATGGCGCGGGCAAGACCAACATCCTCGAGGCGGTGTCGCTGCTGGCGCCCGGCCGCGGCCTGCGCGGTGCGGCCCTGTCCGAAATGGCGCGCGGCGACGGGCCGGGCGGTTTCGCGATCGCAACGACGCTCGACGCCGAGGCGACCCTCGGCACCGGCACGCTCGCGGCGGCGCCCGAGCGGCGGCAGGTCCGGATCAACGGCGCCGGGGCGGCCGCGGCGGCGCTGGGCGAGTGGCTCGCTTTGTTGTGGCTCACGCCGGCGATGGACCGGTTGTTCGCCGAGAGCGCCGGCGGCCGGCGGCGCTTCCTCGACCGGCTGGTGCTCGCACGCGATCCCGGCCACGCCACCCGCGCGACCCGCTACGAAGCCGCGATGCGCGCGCGCAACAAATTGCTCGCCGAGCCGGACGGCACCGATCCAGCGTGGCTGTCCGCGCTGGAGGCGGGAATGGCCGAGCATGGCGCGGCGATCGCATCCGCGCGCGCGGCCACCGTCGCCGCGCTGGCGGCGCGGCTGATCGACCAGCCGCCGGGGCCGTTCGCGCGCGCCGGCATCGCGCTCACCGGCTGGCAGGCCGCGGCCGACGAACCCGCGCCGGCGCTGGCGGCGGAGCTGCGGGCGAGCCGCGGTCGCGATGCGGCGGCAGGGCGCGCGCTCGCCGGGCCGCATCGCTCCGACCTTGCCGTGACGCATCTCGACAAGGGGCTGCCGGCCGCACTCTGCTCGACCGGCGAGCAGAAGGCACTGCTGCTCGGTCTGCTGCTCGCCCATGCCGATCTGGTGGCGGCGGCGCGCGGCAGCCGGCCGATCCTGCTGCTGGACGAGGTGGCGGCGCATCTCGATCCGCGCCGCCGCGCCGCCTTGTTCGAGCGGCTCGACTCGGCGGGCGGCCAGGTATGGATGACCGGCACCGAGCCCGCGCCGTTTGCCGACGCCCCCGCCGGCGCGTGGCTGCTGGCGCTCGGGCCGCCGCCGATCGTATAGAAGAATTCAACCTTTCCTGTGGCATCGTGGTCGTGGCTATTCTACCGACCGCGCCGTACCGACGACCGCGGAGAGGGTCGGTGTGCACGGGTGAGAACGGCGCCGAAGCGCGCCCGGTTCGCGGGGCCGGCGGCGTCGGGCGAAGGAGAATGTGGTGACGAAGAACCTGATTTTCGTCCTGATCCTGTTCTTCGTGGCCTATGTCCCGCTGTACATGATGGCGACCGCGCAGCTGCGGCGGCTGATCGGCCCCAATTTCGCGGTGTCGTTCTGCATCGCGACCATCGCGGAGTTCGTGCTTCCCTCCGCGGAATACTTCTTCCCGGTCCTGCTGGTCATCTTCGTGGCATCGGTCCGTGATCGCATGGATGCGATGTGCCGCTACGTACTGTTCACCGCGCTGATCCCGTTCGTGGGGTGGAGCGCGCATATCGGGCCGGCCTACATCACCCAATTCTACACGTCCGACGTGCTGGGGCTGGGCGTGGTCCTCGCGCTGAAGCTGCGATTCGGCGCCGAAGAGCGTATGCGCGGCCCGCGCGGCTTCACCGCCGAAGACGGCGTGGTGCTGGTGACGTTCCTGATCCTGTGGCTGGGCATCGGCCGCTTCCCATCGACCAGCGGCTTCCTGCGCAACCTGACGGCGCAGGCGCTGCTGATGGTCTTCCCGTATTGGCTGCTGCGCCGCTACGTCCGCGACACGCGCGAATTCGCCCAGCTGATCGGCGTGTTCGGCGCCTCCTCGATCATTCTCGCGGTCTATGCCGTCTATGAAGCGCGCACCACATGGTCGCTGTTCGACTATGTGTCGATGCATCTCGGCACGACCAGCGGCATGTCCAAGAATGCTGGCCTGCGCGGCGGTGCGCTGCGTGCGTCGGTGACGATGATGACGCCGCTGAACCTTGCTTGCTACATGTCGCTGGGGCTGCTCGCGATCGCCTGCACCAAGCGGCTCTACCGCACCGGGATCGCGCATTTCGGATTTCTCGTGCTGGCGCTGCTCGGGCTGCTCGCGCCGCAATCGCGCGGCAACCTCGCCTGCGTGGTGTTCGGCGTGCTGATGCTGTGCGTGGTCTGGCGCAAATGGGGCTATGTCGTCGCGACCCTGGGCACCGCATTGCTGGGCAGCGTCGCGCTGCTGGCGATCGCGAAGGTCTCGCCGCGCGTATCGGCATTCCTCAACCTCGACGCGCAGCCGGTGGCCGGGCAATATTACGATTATCGTCAGCTGCTGCTGCATCGCGGCATGCAGGAAGGCTGGCAGCATCCGATCCTCGGCCAGTCGCTCAGCACGGTGTTCGACCATCTGGCCGACATCCAGCAGGGCGAGCACATCGTCGATCTGGTCAACACCTACCTCACCTTCTTCCTGACATCGGGTCTGGTCGGCATGGTGCCGCTGACGCTGCTGGTCCTCGCTTCGCTCCGCAAGGCGATCACGGGCTTCCCGGCGCGCGCGGATCCTGCCTTCGAGCGGGTGCGCGCCTTCTGCTTCGCCGGCCTCGCGATGGTGCTGATCGAACTCGCCTTCATGAGCTTCATCGACCGTATTCCCTATATGCTGCTGCTGGCGCTTGCCGGCTCGCGGCTGGTGGGCGCGGAGAAGCGCGCGGTGGCGCGGGATGCCCGCGCGCCGCGTGCCATTCGCGCCTCGGCACCGGCTGGCCCGCTGGCGACCGGCGCGGCATGATGCAAACTGTGCCAATCCGACGGGCACCACGTCTTTCCTAGGGTGGTCGCAGCAGCTGCGGCCCTCCCCGAGACCGCCCCTGGAGTCGATTGCATGCGGATTACGTTCATCGCCCCCCAAGCCGACGCCTCGGGCGGGGCGCGGGTCGTCCATATCTATGCCGAGAAATTGCGGGCGCGCGGACATGAGGTGACGGTGGTGATGCGACCGCCGCATCCGCGCACGCTCCGCCAGCGCCTGTCCTCGCTGGTCAAGGGCAAGGGCTGGCCGGCGCGCGTGCCCACGCTCGCCACGCATTTCGATCCCACGCGCTACACCATCCGCACGATCGATCGCGTGCGGCCGATGGTGCCGTCCGACCTGCCGGATGCCGACGTGGTGATCGCGACCTGGTGGGAAACGGCCGAGTGGATGCTGGCCATGCCGCCGTCGAAGGGGCGTCATTTCCACCTGATCCAGCATTACGAGGCGTTCGACAACATCCCCAAGGCGCGCGTCGATGCGGTGCTGGTCGCGCCGAGCTTCAAGATCGCGATCTCGCGCTGGATCGAGGAATTGCTGCGCGAGCGATTCGGCTGCATCGATGTCGCGCTGGTGATGAACAGCGTCGATACCGACCAGTTTCATGCCCCGCCGCGCGGCCGCCAGCCGCAGCCGACCGTCGGCATGCTGTACAGCGTCGCAGACTGGAAGGATTGCCGCACCGGCTTCGCCGCGTTCGAACGCTTCCGCAAGGCGGTGCCCGAGGCGCGCCTGATCGTGTTCGGCGGCTATCCCGTGGCGCCGCATCTGCCGTTGCCGGACGGCACCGAATTTCACATGCTGCCGCCGCAGGACCGGATCCGCGACATCTACGCCGCGTGCGACGTCTGGCTGTGCCCGAGCATGGTCGAGGGATTCGGCCTGCCGCCGCTGGAGGCGATGGCGTGTCGAACCCCGGTGATCACGACGCCGGTCGGCGCGTGGCCCGATCTGTTGAAGGAAGGCGAGAATGGCTTCCTCGTTCCGGTCGGCGATGCTGCTACAATGGCCGATCGGCTCCAGACCTTCTTCGCGCTGCCGGAGTCGACTTGGCGGCGTCTGTCCGACTGCGCCCATCATACCGCGACTGACTATAGCTGGGATGATGCGACTACTGCTTTGGAAGCAGTTCTAAAGCCGCGCATCAACAGATGAAATGCGGCGTTAACCATTTCGACTAAAGCAGTATTCATCTCGTTACGACTGCGAATGCCTGATTAGACCTCGGTCGTAGACTGTCTTTTTGGGCGCGTTGGGCGAGTTGTTAACTAGTGTCACGGTAAAGACTGCACATCGACAATCTGAGCGGTGAGACCCCGCGGGTGGTTCCTTCGAACCGACCTCCAGCAGATGGGATTTGTAGTGAAGTCAGCGTGGCAAGCAAGCCGCGTCAGCGCGATCGCGTTGACGTGTATGATGGTAAGCGCCTGCGGCGGCGGAAGCAGCGGCAGCAGCAGCGACGGAAGCCTTACGACCGAAGCCAAGAGCGCGGTCGCCGTCCAATCGACCAAGGAAATCGACGCCGGCCGCCTCGCCAAGCAGGCGACGTTCGGCGCCACCCCCGATCTCATCGCGCACATCGCTTCGGTCGGTTCCAGCGCATGGCTCGACGAGCAGTTCGCGCTGAGCTCCAGCACCTATAAGGATCTCGCGGTCGCGCCGGTTCGCAACCAGTGCAACGCCAATCCGATCGACGTGCCCTGCTATTATCGCTGGTTCAACCGCCAGAACGTCGCGATGCGGTTCTACTCGAACACGATCGGCCAGCCGGATCAGCTTCGCCAGCGTGTCGCGCTCGCGCTGTCCGAGTTCGTCGTCGCCTCGACCGATCCCATCACCGACGCGGCGGGCGTCGCCGCGTACAACCAGATCTTCCTGGACAATGCGTTCGGCAATTATCGCGACATCCTGCTTCAGGTCACGATGCTCGGCTTCATGGGCGACTATCTGAACATGTCGGGCAGCTCGCACGTCGCGCCGTCCGAGAATTACGCTCGCGAATTCCTGCAGCTGTTCTCGATGGGTCCGAACAAGCTCAACATGGATGGCTCGCTGGTCACCGACTCGACCGGTGCCGCGATCCCGAATTACACCGCTGCCGACATCGCCGGCGCGGCGAAGGCGCTGACCGGCTGGACGATCTACAAGCAGCCGGACAACAGCAACGACTACACGAAGCAGATGACGCAGGTCGCCGGCTTCTATGACACCGGCGCCAAGACCTTCCTCGGCGTCACCGTGCCGGCCGGCGTCAGCGAAGCGACCAGCGTGGCCGCGGTTATCGACGCCGCGTTCAACAACGCCTCGACCCCGCCCTACGTCGCCAAGCGGATGATCCAGCAGCTCGTCACGTCCAACCCGACGCCCGCCTATGTCGCGCGCGTCGCGGCGGTGTTCGTCAACAACGGCAACAGCGTTCGCGGCGACATGAAGGCGGTGGTTCGCGCCGTGCTGATGGACAGCGAAGCACGCATCGCCCCGAGCAGCACGAATGTCGGCAAGGTCAAGGAGCCGATCCTGCTGATGACCAGCATCGCGCGCGCTTCCGGCATGAAGTCGACCGACGGCGTGGTCTTCATCAACCGCGACAAGACGCTCGGCCAGATGATCATGCAGTCGCCGTCGGTGTTCAACTTCTACCCGCCGGACTTCCCGCTGCCGCAGAGCACGACCTTGTTCTCGCCGGTGTCCAAGCTGTTCACCACCGTCACGATCACGTCGCGCGACAACATGGTCTACGACTGGACGGTCAATTACGCGACGTCGGCCAAGGGCGAATTCCAGCCGATCAGCACCGTCATGGGTTCGACCGGCACGACCATCGACTGGTCGGGTTGGGAAGCGCTCGGCACCGACATCGCCGCGATGGTCGACCGCATCGACCTCATCATGATGAACCGCACGATGACCACGGCACAGCGCACCGCG
The DNA here is from genome assembly GCF_019930585.1 of Sphingomonas nostoxanthinifaciens. NCBI lineage: Bacteria > Pseudomonadati > Pseudomonadota > Alphaproteobacteria > Sphingomonadales > Sphingomonadaceae > Sphingomonas > Sphingomonas nostoxanthinifaciens. The sequence continues at coordinate 3,858,469 of NZ_CP082839.1, forward strand.
CTCACCGCCGCGGCCGCCTCGGTCATCAACGCCGACCCCGCGACCCAGGCGCGCATGCGCGCCCAGGCCCTCATCTACATCGTGGGCACGAGCCCCCTTTTCCAGGTTGACCGCTGATGGACATGATGCTTTCCCGCCGCCAGCTCGGCAAGACGATCGGCATGACCGCGGCCGGCGCCGCCGCCTACAGCCAGCTCGGCCGTTCGGCCGCGCTCGCCACCGCCACCGACGGCTACCGCGCGATGGTCGGCATCTTCCTGTTCGGCGGCAACGACGGCTGGAACACGATCATCCCGTATGACGACAGCCGCTACGCCGCTTATGCCAGCGCCCGCAACAGCCAGATCGTGCTGGCCAAGGGCGATCTGGTTCCGCTGACCGGCTCCACCTATGCGCTCAACCCGGCACTGCAGCCGCTTCAGGCGGTGTGGAACGATGGCGGGATGAACGTGGTGCTGAACACCGGCACGCTCTACCAGCCGCTCACCAAGGATCAGTATCAGAACGCGCCGAACCTGCGGCCGGTCAACCTGATGAGCCATGCCGACGAGCAGGCGCACTGGCAGGGCCAGCGCGCGCGCGAGGCGAGCTCGGACGGCTATATGGGCCGGATCTACGATCGGTCGAGCCAGCCGGCGCTGCCGTCGCTGATCTCCTTCTACGGCTCGAACCTGATCTCGATGGGGCAGGCCTCCTCGCCACTGGTGCTCCCGTCGTCGGGTTCGCTCGTCCGCAAGGCCGCCAGCACCGCGACCGATCTGGCGACCAGCACCCGCAACAGCGCGATGAGCGCGCTGGCCGACGGATCGACCTACGGCACGGTCACCGCCACCACCGCGACCGGCATCTCGGCCGCGTTCGGCCAGGCGACCACCGCCAACGCCTTGTTCGCGGCGACCAGCAGCGTCGATCAGTATTTCGTCAACCCGACGACCGGCGCGGCGCTCAGCACCGACATCGCCAACCAGCTGAAGCGGGTTGCGCGCATGATCGAGGCACGCGGCACGCTCGGCCATTCGCGCCAGAGCTTCTTCGTCGGCCATGGCAGCTACGACACGCACACCGCGCAGCTCGCGCAGCAGAAGACTCTGCTGACCGATCTGGGCCTGGCGATCGCCGCTTTCTACAATGCGATGAAGGGCCTGGGCCTCAGCCAGAACGTCACCGCGTTCACGATGAGCGACTTCGGCCGCGTCTATGCCGGCAACGCGCAGGCGGGTTCGGATCATGCGTGGGGCAACAACCACCTGGTGATCGGCGGCGCGATCAAGCCGAAGACCGTCCACGGCGCCTATCCGTCGCAGGTGATGGGCGGTGCGGACGACGCGATCGGCGACGGCCGCTTCATCCCGACCATTGCGACCGAGGAATATCTCGGCGCGATCGCCCAGTGGCACGGTGTCGCCACTGCCGACATGCCCTACGTCTTCCCCAACTGGGCGACGTGGACCAGCAACGGGCGCGGGCCGATCGGCCTGTTCGCCTGACGACCAAGCGGACTGAGCGGGGCTGACCCTGCTCAGTCCAGCCGCGCCAGAAGGCGGGCAATATCCTCCGGCAAGGCGGGCGGCGACGCGAAGCTGCTTTTCAGCGCGCGTCGCAGCCCGTCATGCGTTGGCGTCGGCCTGATCTCGGCGACGCGTGGCCGGTCCGTCCTGATCCCCGTCATCTCGCGTTGATCCGTAATTGTCATGCCGTGAAAACGCGGCGGTGGCGCGAGAGTTGCGCGCCCGCTTCGGCCATGCTCCACCCAGCCGATGCAAGTTACCGGCGATATCCCGGATCCGGCCGCTCTCGACCGTGCAATCGCCCGCGCGAGCGCCACTTCGCCCTTCCTGCGCGGGTTGATCGTTCGACGCGGCGCAATCGTCGAACGTCTCGCCGCTGATGGCCTGATTTCCACGCTAGCCGAGGCACGTGCGGAAAGCGCGTCCGATTCGGATATTGCGCACGCGCTGCGCCGCGAACGGCAGGCAGTCGCGCTCGCGGTAGCGCTCGCCGATCTTGCCGGTGCGTCGTTCGAGACCGTAACCCACGCGCTCAGCGACTTCGCCGACCATGCACTCGACCGTGCGATCTCCGCCGCCATCGCCGAGCGCACGCCGGGCGAGGCCGCGCGCGGCTTCGTTGCGCTCGCGCTGGGCAAACAGGGCAGCCGCGAGCTCAATTATTCGTCGGACATCGATCCGATCCTGCTGTTCGATCCCGCCACCCTGCCCCGCCGCGCCCGTGACGATCCGGCCGAGGCGGCGGTGCGCATCGCGCGCCGCGTGGTCGCCTTGCTGCAGGAGCGCACCGCCGACGGCTACGTCCTGCGCGTCGACCTGCGGTTGCGCCCGGCATCGGAGGCGACGCCGCTCGCCGTGCCGCTCGGCCTCGCCATCACCCATTACGAATCGAGCGCGCTGCCGTGGGAGCGCGCCGCCTTCATCCGCGCGCGCGCCGCCGCCGGCGACATCGTCATGGGCGAGAATTTCCTCGCGCATATCCGCCCGTTCGTGTGGCGACGCGCGCTCGATTACGGTGCGATCCGCGAAATGCGCGCGCTTACCGCCCGCATCCGCGATCATCACGCGCAGAGCCAGCGGCCGGGTCCAGGCTACGATCTGAAGCGCGGGCGCGGCGGCATTCGCGAGGTCGAATTCTTCGCGCAGGTCCACCAGCTGATCCACGGTGGGCGCATGCCGTCGATCCGCCTGCCCGCCACGCTCGACGTGCTGCCGGCGCTGGCGCAAGCGGGCTTCGTCGCGCCCGAAGAGGCGTCCTCGCTTGCCGAAGCATATCGCGTGCTGCGCACGATCGAGCATCGGCTGCAGATGATCGACGATCGCCAGACGCATCGCCTGCCCGAGGATCCGCTCGCGCTCGATGCCGTCGCCCGCCTTGCCGATCTCGGCGATGGCGACGCGTTGGTCGCGCGGCTCGCGCCCCACATCGACCGCGTCGGTCGCGCCTATGACGCGCTGGAGCAGGATACGCCGACCGGGCTTCCCCAAGCGACGGAGGGGCTCGACGCGGCGTTGCACGCGAGCGGCTTCCGCGATCCTGCCGCTGCGCGCGTGCGGCTTGCCGATTGGCGCGAGGGCCGCACCCGCACCACGCGGAGCGCGGCGGCGCGCGCGGCGCTCGAGCCGATGCTGCCGGGCCTGATCGCGGCGCTCGGCCGCGCGCCCGATCCCGATGCGGCGCTGGCGCAGCTCGACGAGCTCGTCCGCCGCCTGCCGAGCGCGGTCAACCTGTTCCGCCTGCTGGAGGCGCGCCCGGCGATCGCCGACCAGCTCGTCGCGATCCTTGCGCATGCGCCTGCACTGGCCGAGGAATTGCGCCGGCGCGCAAGCCTGCTCGACGGGCTGATCGACGCCAGCGCGCTCACCCCGCCACCCGACGTCGCAACGCTCTCCGCCGCATTCGCGCAGGCGGGCGCGGGCGGCGACTATCAGGCGATGCTCGACGGCGTGCGCTTCGCGGTCGGCGAGCGGCGCTTCCAGCTCGGGCTGCAATTGATCGCCGGCCACGCCGACCCGCTCGACGTCGGCGCGGGCTATGCACGCGTCGCCGAGGCGGCGGTCGAGACGCTCGCCCAGGCCACAGTCGCCGATTTCGAGCGCGCCAACGGCCGCATACCAGGCGGCGAATTGGTGATCCTCGCGCTCGGCCGGCTCGGCGGGGGCGTGCTGACCCACGCCTCGGACCTCGACCTGATCTACTTGTTCACGGGCGACTTCCTAGCCGAATCGGATGGCGCGCGCCCGATCGGCGCCACCACTTATTTCAATCGGCTCGCCCAGCGCGTCACCGCCGCTCTGTCGGTGCCGACCGCGGCCGGGCCGCTCTATCCGGTTGATACGCGGCTCCGCCCCTCGGGCAATCAGGGGCTGCTCGCCGTCAGCCTAGACAGCTTCGACCGCTATGAGGCGGAGAGCGCGTGGACGTGGGAGCATATGGCGCTGACACGGGCGCGGCCGATCTTCGGCGCGGCGTCGGCGCGCGATGCCGCGCAGGCCGCGATCGATCGCACGCTGACGCGCCGCCACGATCCCGCGACGCTTGCCGCCGACGCGATCAAGATGCGCGGTGACATCGCCACCCACAAGCCGCCCGCCGGCCCGTTCGACGTCAAGTTGATCGACGGCGGGCTGGTCGATGCCGAGTTCGCGGTCCATCTGCTCCAGCTTCGCGACGGCGTCGGGCTCGATCCGCATCTCGGCGTGGCGGCGGCGGCGCTGGAGGCGGCCGGCCTGATCGCGGCGGGCTTTGCCGAGGCGGCGGCCCTGCTCGCGCGCATGCTGGTCACGTTGCGCCTCGTCTCGCCGACATCGCAGGTGCCGGCCGAGCCATCGCGGGCGCTGGTGGCGCAGGCGAGCGGTGCGCGCGACTGGGCCGATCTGCTCGCCCGCTACGACGCCGCCCGCGCATTGATTCACGGGGAGTGGCGCCGCGTCGCCGGATTGGGCTAGGCAGCGGCCGAACTCGGAGACCGACGATGCTGAACGAAGGCGACCCCGCCCCCGACGTGACCCTGCAGATGATGGACGGCAGCATGGTGCCGCTGTCGACGCTCCAGCGGCCGCTGGTGGTCTATTTCTACCCCAAGGACGACACGTCGGGCTGCACGGCCGAGGCCAAGGATTTCTCCGCACTCGCCGCCGCGTTCGCGGCCGAAGGCGTCGCGCTGATCGGGATCAGCCGTAATTCGCCCAAGGACCATGCCAAGTTCACCGCCAAGTACGAACTGACCGTCCCGCTAGCCACCGATGCCGACGGCTCGGTCACCGAGGCATTCGGCGTGTGGATCCAGAAGAGCATGTACGGCCGCAAATATATGGGCATCGAGCGCGCGACCTTCCTGCTCGACGCCGATGGCAATATCGCGAAAGCGTGGCGCAAGGTGTCGGTGCCCGGTCATGCCGCCGAGGTGCTCGACGCCGCCCGCGCGCTGAAGGGCAACACGCCATCCTGAGCCTTGGCGCGGCGGCGTGCGCCGCGCTCTCCACACCCGATCCGGCCGCCAAGGTGAAGGCGGCACGCGCCGTCGCGCGCGACTGGCGATGCGGGCGGCTCGACTGGCGCTTCGACGCCGCCCCGCCCGATCGCCCGCCGCGCGGCGAACATCCGCTGCTGCTCCCGCCGGGCCGGATGCCGCGCCGCGGCCGTGGCGGCACGCTCGCCAGCCGCATCGCCTTGCTCCACGCGCTCGCGCACATCGAATATGTCGCGATCGATCTGGCGCTCGACATGGTCGCGCGCTTCGGCGCAGGCTTCCCGCACGCCTTCGCCGACGACTGGATGAAAGTCGCCGCCGACGAGGCGATGCACTTCGCCATCCTCGACCGGCGCCTGCGCGCGCTCGGCAGCCATTACGGCGCGCTGCCGGCGCATGACGGGTTGTGGGATGCCGCCGCCGCGACCGCGCACGATCCCGCTGCGCGGCTCGCGGTCGTGCCGATGGTGCTGGAGGCGCGCGGCCTCGACGCGACCCCGCCGACGATCGCGCGATTCGAAGCTGCGGGCGACGCGCCCTCGGCCCGCCTGCTGCGGCGTATCCTGGCCGATGAGGTGGCCCATGTCGCCACCGGCGTGCGGTGGTTTCGTTGCATCTGCGAAATCCGTTCCGAATCGGCACCGACCGCATGGAAGCGGCTTGTCGAAAGCTATTTTTCAGGAGTGTTGCGGCCGCCTTTCAACGACTCGGCGCGTGCGGCTGCCGGTCTGACCTGCGAATTCTATGCGGCGGTTGCGCAGGGCTACGCCGGTGCGCCAGAAAAGTTCCCGTCGTCGCGGGAGGGGCAATTCCGGTGACACGCTGAACTCGAGGATCGCGCGGCGTCCGCATGGATGCCGCGACGGGCCTTCGCATCGCCGGAGCAAGAATGACCATCCGTTCGATTTTCACGCTTGGCCTTGCTGCCGTTGCCGCAATCACCGCCGTCGCCCAGCCCACCGTCGCTTCACCTATCGCCGCACCGCAGAAGGGCGATCATATCGCCGCGACGCCCGACGCGCCGGTCGTCAATGCCGACGAGGATGGCCGCTTCCATTCGCTGTTCATGACCTGGAAGCGGCTCGACACCGTCCAGACGCCGGGCGCGATGGCCGTGCCCTCGTCCAAGCCGCTGACCGCCGCCACCTTCACTTCCTCGTTCGGCGTCCGCTCCGATCCGTTCCGCGGATCGGCGGCGATGCATGCCGGGATCGATCTGTCAGCACCGCTCGGCACGCCGGTCTACGCCACCGCCGACGGCATGATCGATCGCGCCGAATGGTCGGGCGGCTACGGCAACATGGTCGAGGTCGACCATGGCAAGGGGCTGCAGACGCGCTTCGGCCACCTGTCGCGCATCCTCGTCCATCCGGGCGAGAAGGTGACGCGCGGCATGCTGATCGGGCTGGTCGGCTCGACCGGGCGCTCGACCGGCAACCATCTCCATTACGAGGTCCGGATCGACGGCCACGCGGTCAACCCGATCCCGTTCCTCCAGTCGGCCGACTATGTGACGGCGATGGAGGCCCGTTCCAGCGCGATCGCGATGGGCGGCCCCGACGATGCGAACGACGACGTCAACGACGAGTGATCCATTGCCGCGCGCGCGGCGACACCCTATCTCGCGGGCATGAGCGAAGCCGCCACGATCGACCTGACCAGCGCCGCCGCCGCCCGCGTGGCGACGATCGCGGCCAAGCAGGCCAAGCCCGCCATCCTGCGCCTCGCGGTCGAAGGCGGCGGCTGTGCCGGCTTCCAGTATAAATTCGATCTCGCCGACGATGTCGCCAGCGAGGATGCGGTTGCGGAGCGCGACGGCGTGCGGCTGGTGGTCGACCCGGTCAGCCTCGACCTTGTGCGCGGCTGCGCGGTCGACTTCGTCCAGTCGCTCGGCGGGGCCGCATTCCGTGTTGAAAATCCCAATGCCGCCTCGGGTTGCGGCTGCGGCACCAGCTTCTCGATCTAGGCGGAACCGCCTCCCTTCCCTGCTTGCAACAGCATGGAAAATCGCTATAGGCCCACGTCTTCCCGACGCGCCGAGCCGCAGGCCGAAGACCCCTTTTGGGGCAGGTCGATGGCGAAGCGTGTGCTCGTCGTTCGTGATAGATTGGAACAGGTGCCGAGATGGCCGTCCCTAAAAGAAAGACCTCGCCGTCGCGGCGGAACATGCGCCGTAGCCACCATGCGCTGACGGTCGACGCCTTCCAGGAATGCCCGAATTGTGGCGAGCTGAAGCGTCCGCACAATCTGTGCGGCCACTGCGGTCACTATAACGGTCGCGAGATCCTGCCGGCCGGCAACTGAAGTCCAGGGAATGCAGAGTGTGGGGCCGCATCTCGCGATCGATGCGATGGGCGGCGACGGTGGGCTCGCCATTGCCGTATCCGGCGTGGCGCTGGCGCTGAAGGCCGACCCCACGCTGCGTTTCACGCTGTTCGGTGACGAGGCCGCGCTCAAGGCCGAGTGCGCCCGCCACCTGAAGCCCGGCCAGCCGGTGACGATCGTCCATTCGGCCGAGACGATCAGCGGCGAGGCCAAGCCCAGCCAGGCGATTCGCCGCGCCAAGACCAGCTCGATGGGCATGGCGATCGCGCTGGTGAAGGCCGGCGACGCGGATGCCGCGGTCTCCGCCGGCAATACCGGCGCGCTGATGGCGATGGCCAAGCTCGCGCTCCGCACCATTCCGGGAATCGACCGCCCCGCGCTGGCGGCGTTGCTGCCGACGCTCGGACGCCACGATCTCGTGATGCTCGATCTCGGCGCAAATACCGAGTGCGACGCCGGCAACCTGTTCGAGTTCGCGGTGATGGGTGCGGCCTATGCGCGCATCCTCCACGATACCGACGAGCCGCTGGTGCGGCTGCTCAACATCGGCACCGAGGAGCTGAAGGGCACCGACGCGTTGCGCGAAGCCGCCGCGATGCTCCGCGCGGCCGATCACCTGCCGCTGCGATTCGACGGCTTTATCGAGGCGAATGCGCTCGGGCGCGGCGAGGCCGACGTGATCGTGTCCGACGGCTTCTCCGGCAACATCGCGCTCAAGACCGCCGAGGGCACGGCGCGGTTCATCGCCGACCTGATTCGCCGCGCCTTCACCAGCTCGCTCCGCTCGAAGTTCGGCTTCCTGCTCTCGCGTCCCGCGATCACCCTGCTGCGCCAGGGGCTCGATCCCAGCACGCGCAACGGCGCGGTCTTTCTCGGGCTCAACGGCACGGTGGTGAAAAGCCATGGCGGCACCACCGCCGAGGGGTTCGCCAATGCCGTCGGCGTCGCCGCCAAGCTGGTCCGCGGGCGGATCGTCCATCGCATCGCCGAGGATCTCGCCGCGATCCGGGCGCCTGCGACCGGGGTGGAGGCGTGACGCGTCGCGCGATCATCGCCGGCACCGGATCGGCCTTGCCCGAGCGGCGCGTGACCAATGACGAACTGGCGCAGACGGTCGACACGTCGGATGCGTGGATCACCGAACGCACCGGCATCCGCGCGCGCCATATCGCCGGCGAGGGCGAGACCACCGCGACGCTCGGTGCCGACGCGGCACGACGCGCGCTGGACGCGGCGGGGATCGACGCGAGCGCGGTCGACCTGATCGTGCTCGCCACCGCCACGCCCGACCAGACCTTCCCCGCCAGCGCCACCAAGATTCAGGCCGCGCTCGGCATCACCGATTGCGTCGCGTTCGATCTGGCGGCGGTCTGCTCGGGCTTCCTCTACGCGCTGTCGGTCGCCGACAGCATGATTCGCGCTGGCGGCGCCACCACCGCGCTGGTGATCGGCGCCGAGACGTTCAGCCGCATCCTCGACTGGGAGGATCGCGCCACCTGCGTGCTGTTCGGCGACGGCGCGGGTGCCGTCGTCCTGCAGGCTGAGGAGGACAGCGCGCGCGGCATCCTCTCCAGCGCGCTCCATGCCGACGGGCGCTATAATCAGCTGCTCTATGTCGACGGCGGCCCCTCCACCACGGGCACGGTCGGCAAGCTTCGCATGCGCGGGCAGGAGGTGTTCCGCCACGCGGTCACGAATCTGGCGGCGGTACTGGCGGAAGCGCTCGCCAAGGCCGGCGTCGACGTCGGCGACGTCGACTGGGTCGTGCCGCATCAGGCGAATCGCCGCATTCTGGACGCGACCGCGCGCAAGCTCGGCCTGCCTGCCGCGCGGATGGTCATCACCGTCGACGAGCATGCGAATACGTCGGCGGCCTCGGTTCCGCTCGCGCTCGACGTCGCGGTACGCGACGGCCGCATCCGCCGCGGCGACCTGATCGTGTTCGAGGCGATGGGCGGCGGCTTCACGTGGGGCGCCGCCGTAGCAAGATATTGATCTGTGTTAGGAAGAGGCTTGTAGCGCTTCCTTCCGCGCGTTACGAATGGCAATGAACTCTCGGCTTTGGGGGGAACTATGGCCGAATCGGGCACGTTGACGCGAGCGGATCTTTCGGAGAAACTTCATGGGCGCATCGGGCTGCCACGCTCGCAGTGCGCCGCCTTGGTGGAGCAGGTGATCGCACATATGTGCCATGCGCTCGCCGACGGCGAGAACGTCAAGATTTCGGGCTTCGGCACGTTCGTTCTGCGCGACAAGGCAGAACGCATCGGCCGCAATCCCAAATCGGGTATCGAGGTGCCGATCGCGCCGCGCCGGGTGCTGACCTTCCGCGCGAGCCAGACGTTGCGTGACCGCATCGTCGAAGCCGACTGAGAAAGAGAAAGCGCACGTGGGATCAAAAGCTGCGGGCGCATTTCTCACCATCGGCGAAGTCGCGGCGGAGCTTGGCGTGCCGCAGCATATCCTGCGCTATTGGGAGACGCGTTTCCCGCAGCTCCGTCCGCTCCAGCGCGCCGGCAACCGCCGTTACTATCGACCAGACGACGTGGCACTCGCCCGCCGCATCGACCGGTTGCTCAACCATGAGGGCTACACCGTCCGCGGCGTCCAGCAATTGCTGGAGCGCGAGCCTGCGACTGCGGCCGAGCCGTCCGGCCCGTCCGCATCCGCGGTCGCGCCGCTGGCCGAGCTGCAGGCGATCCGTGACGCGCTCGCCTCCGCGCTGATCGACGACGCGCGCATCACACTCTAGGCGCGGCCACGCTTCGCCCGCCGGCGACGGCGTGCGTCAGAGATAGCTTGGCAGGTCCGCCGGCTCGATCAGCACCTCGCGGCGGCCGACATGATCGGGGGTCGAGATGATCCCCTGCTTCTCCATCCGTTCGATCAGCCGCGCCGCGCCATTATAGCCGACGCGGAGCTGGCGCTGGAGCCACGAGGTCGAGGCCTTCCGATTCTCGACCACGAGCTGGACGGCGCGGCGATAGGTCTGCGTCTCGGGATCGTCGGGGCCCGACGGCGCGCCCTCGATCTCGTAGCTGCCCTCCAACGGCTCCTCGGTCACCGCCGTCACATAATCCGGCTGGCGCTGCGCCTTCCAATGCTCCGCGACCGCGCGCACCTCGTCGTCCGACACGAACGGGCCGTGGACGCGCACGATCTGCTTGCCGCCCGCGACGTAGAGCATGTCGCCCTTGCCGAGCAGCTGCTCCGCCCCCTGCTCGTTGAGGATCGTGCGCGAATCGATCTTGGACGCGACCTGGAAACTGATCCGCGTCGGCAGATTGGCCTTGATGACGCCGGTGATGACGTCGACCGACGGGCGCTGCGTCGCCATGATGAGGTGGATGCCCGCCGCGCGCGCCTTCTGCGCCAGCCGCTGGATCAGGAATTCGACCTCCTTGCCGGCGGTCATCATCAGATCGGCGAGCTCGTCGACGATCACCACGATCGTCGGCAGCACCTCATATTCCAGCTTCTCTTCTTCGTAGATCGGCTGGCCGGTCTCGGCGTCGTAGCCGGTCTGCACCTTGCGGCCGAGCGGCTGGCCCTTGGCCTTGGCGGTGCGCACCTTGTCGTTGAACGAGGCGAGCGAGCGCACGCCCACCGACGCCATCATGCGATAGCGCTCCTCCATCTGCTCGACCGCCCATTTGAGCGCGCGGATCGCCTTGGGCGGCTCGGTGACGACCGGCGCCAGCAGATGCGGGATGTCGTCATAGATCGACAGTTCGAGCATCTTGGGATCGATCATGATCATGCGGCACTGATCGGGATTGAGCCGATAGAGCAGCGACAGGATCATCGCATTGAGGCCGACCGACTTGCCCGAGCCGGTGGTGCCGGCGACGAGCAGGTGCGGCATCGGCGCGAGATCGGCGATGACCGGATCGCCCGCAATATTCTTGCCGAGGATCAAGGCGAGCGTGCCCGGTCCCTGATTCTCGAACCCGTCGCTCGCGACCAGTTCGGACAGCACGACGCTCTCGCGCCTTTGATTGGGCAATTCGATGCCGATCACGGTGCGGCCGGGAATGGTCGCGACGCGCGCCGACAGCGCCGACATGTTGCGCGCGATATCGTCGGAAAGCGCGACGACGCGGCTCGCCTTGATGCCGGGCGCGGGCTCGAGCTCGTACATCGTCACGACCGGGCCGGGGCGGACCTGGGTCACGCGGCCCTTCACGTGGAAATCCTCGAGCACCGTCTCGAGCAAACGGGCGTTCCGCTCCAGCGCGGCATTGTCGAGCTTCTGCACCGGCGCATCGGGGATCGGGCTCAGCAGATCGAGCGACGGCAGTTCCCACGAATCGCCGAGCGCCAGCTTCGCCTGCCGCTCGCGCTGGCTGCGCGCGGCGGCGACGGCGGGCGCCGGACGCGATGGCTCGGTGATGGTCGGGGGCGGCGCGGGCGCGTCCTCCTCGTCGAGCTCGGGCACCGCCGCCAGCCGCTCGCGCGGCGCGCGCGTCGGCGCTTCGCGCACCGGCGCGGGTGCGACGGCCACGGCCTCATCCTCATCGTCCCACTCGGCGTCACGGCGGCGGAACAGCAAGGCGCGCTCGTCGGCATCGAGGCCGAGCGACAGGAACGCCGCAGCGAGCCCGAGCACCATGAACAATACGATCGCGCCGAGGCGCAGGCCGACCGCCCAGCCCGGCATCGGCAACCGCGCGAGCCCGGCGTCGATCGCGGTCGCACCGCCGAAGCCGAAGGCCCCGCCCAGCCCCGCGGGCAGCGCGCCGATCGATCCGCCGCGCAGCAGCGCCAGCGCGACGCCGCACAGCACCATCGCCAGCATCGTGATCGGCAGCGCGCGGATCCACTTGCCGGGCGCGCCGCCGCGCCACAGGCGCAGCGCCACCACCACCGGCGGCGGCACCAGCAGGACCGCGGGCAGACCGAACAGGCTGAGCAGCAGATCCGCCGTCCACGCGCCGGCCCAGCCGAGCACGTTGCCGATCGGGCCGCCGGCAGCGGTGTTGAGCGCCGCGTCGTAGCGCGAATAGCTCGCCAGCGCGAAACCCAGCATCAGCGAAAGCGCGAGGAAAGCGAGCGCCGCCGCCATTGCCCCGCCGCGCGCGCCGACGCGCCGCACATGCTGGCCCCACTCCGATCGACCGGCGCCCGTCCCGCTTGCGATGCGCGTTGCCATCACCGCTCCCCGAAAATCAGCCTGCCTATGTACCGCAAATGTTCTCGCCCGTCAAGGTCGGGCTCAGTGACGGAAATGCCGCATTCCGGTCAGCACCATCGCCAGTCCAGCCTTGTCGGCGGCGGCGATCACCTCGGCGTCGCGCATCGATCCGCCGGGCTGGATGACCGCGGTCGCGCCCGCCTCGACCGCCGCCAGCAGCCCGTCGGCGAAGGGGAAGAAGGCGTCGGAGGCGACCGCCGAGCCGATCGTGCGCGGCTCGGCCCAGCCGGCCTTCTCGGCGGCGTCGCGCGCCTTCCACGCGGCGATACGCGCGCTTTCCAGCCGGTTCATCTGGCCCGCGCCGACCCCGGCGGTGGCGCCGTCCTTGGCGTAGACGATCGCGTTCGACTTGACGTGCTTGGCGACAGTCCATGCGAACAGACAATCGGCCAGTTCCCGCTCGGTCGGCGCGCGCTTGGTGGCGACGGTCAGGTCACCACGGCCGACATGGCCGTTGTCGCGCGACTGGACGAGCATGCCGCCCGCAATGCTCTTCAGCATCAGGCCGGGCCGCGCCGGATCGGGCAATTCGCCGGTCAGCATCAGGCGCAGATTCTTCTTGCGCGCGAACACCGCGCGCGCGTCGGCATCGGCGTCGGGGGCGGCCACCACCTCGGTGAAGATGCCGCTGATCGCCTCGGCGGTCGGCCCGTCGAGCGGCCGGTTGACCGCGATGATCCCCCCGAAGGCCGAGACGCTGTCGCAGGCGAGCGCCGCCTTGTACGCTTCGATCAAAGTGTCGGCCGAGGCGACGCCGCACGGATTGGCGTGCTTGACGATCACCACCGTCGGCGGCCCGTCGCGAAACTCGCTCACCAGCTCCAGCGCGGCGTCGGCGTCGTTATAATTGTTGTAGCTCAGCTCCTTGCCCTGCACCTGTTCGGCCTGGGCGATGCCGCGCGCGCCCGGCGCGGTCGGCAGGTAGAGCGCCGCCGACTGGTGCGGATTCTCGCCATAGCGCAGCGCCGTCGCGCGGCGGAGCGGCACCGACAGGCTCTCGGGGAAGGTTTCGCCTTGATCGGCGAAGGCGAACCACGATCCGATCGCGGCGTCATAGGCGGCGGTCGCGGCGAAGGCCTTGGCCGCGAGCCGCCTGCGCTGGTCGAGCGTCGTGCTCGCCTCCGCCACCAGCGCATAATCGGCAGGATCGGTGACGATCGCGACGAAGGCGTGGTTCTTGGCGGCCGAACGCACCATCGACGGGCCACCGATATCGATATTCTCGATGATCTCGTCGCGCGCCGCGCCCTTCGCCACGGTCTGCGCGAACGGGTAGAGATTGACCACGACGAGGTCGATCGCGCCGATCCCGTGCGCCTCCATCGCCGCGACATGCGCGGGGTCGTCGCGCACCGCCAGCAGGCCACCATGCACCGTCGGATGGAGCGTCTTGACGCGGCCGTCCATCATCTCGGGAAAGCCGGTCAGGTCGGACACGTCCTTCACCTCAAGCCCCGCATCGCGCAGCGCCTTGGCGGTGCCCCCGGTCGAGACCAGCTCGACCCCCTTGGCGGCGAGCGCGCGGCCGAGGTCAGCCAGCCCGGTCTTGTCGGAAACGGAGAGGATGGCGCGGCGGATGGCGATGTCGGTCATGCGCGCGCCCATGCGCGATCATGCGCCGAAGCGCCAGAGCCGATCGACGTGCGGAGGGGTCGCCCGGCCCGCTCGTGCCGAGGGCAAGTGGCCGGCGTTACCGCCCCAGCAGCGTCCGCGCCTGCGCCGCCACCTGCGCCAGCATCGCCGCGCTGGGCGCGGGCGACTGGCGGGCGCGGTCGATCAGGCGCTCGAACTGCGCGACGCGCAGCGCGTGCTCCGCCAGCCACTGCTCGACATAAGCGAGCGGATCGCCCGCGGCCCGCGCGAGGAAGGCGAGGCGCAATTGCTCGAAATCGCGCGCGAGCCCGGCGGCGAGCAATCGCTCCCACGGATCGGTCGGCACGAAGCGCAGCGCCGCCGCCTTGGCCCAGTCGAGCCCGAGCGCCTCGCCCAGCCGCACATAGGCCTGCGTCACCGCGACCTCGTCCGCCCCGGCGCGATGCGCGAGCGCGGCGGTGCCGACCGCGCCGTCGAGCGCGTGGAGCGTGACGAGGCGATCGACGATCTCCGCCGGCGCGTCGCTTGCGCCGATCCGCGCGCGCAACTGCGTGAGCTGCCAGCGTGCCTCCTGACGCAGCAGATCGTCGAGGCCATTCTCCAACCGCGCGAGGCCGGGCGCGAGCGCCTCGGCCAATGCACCCGGCGCGAGATCGTCGGGTGCGGCGTGCAGCAGGTCCGCGACATGCAGCCGCGCGCCCTCGCCCGCCGCGGCGAGCAGCATCAGCCGCGTCGGCTCGGGCAGCGAGATGCTTTCGATCGCCTCGAACAATCCCTCCAGCTTGAAGATCGCGTCCGCCGCGAAATAGGCGCTGGCGACCTGGGCGAGGCTCGCGCCCTCCTCTTCCGCCAGCTCGAACGGGGCGACGAGCCCCAGCCGGTTGACGACGCGGTTGGCGATCTTGGTGGCGATGATCTCGGGCCGCAGCCGGTGGGCATCGATCGCGGCAGCGAACCGCTCGCGCATCGCCGTCGGGAAAGCGGCATGGAGCAAAGGCATGAACAGCGGATCGGCGGCAAGCGCGCTCGCCTCGACCGCCGCCTGCAGCGCGAGCTTGCCGTGGCTCAGGATGATCGCCAGCTCGGGCCGGGTGAGGCCGCGATCCTCGGTCGCGCGGCGGAGCAATGCCGGATTGGGCTCGATGCCGTCGACCGTGCGGTCGATGCGGCCGGCATCCTCCAGCAGCTCGATCACGCGGATCTGCGCCGGCAGCGCCCCCGCCCCGCCCGCCTCGGCCAGCGACAGGCCCAGCGTCTGTAGCCGGTTATCCTCCAGCACGATCGACGCGACATCGTCGGTCATCGTGCCGA
Organism: Sphingomonas nostoxanthinifaciens; assembly: GCF_019930585.1. Classification (NCBI taxonomy): domain Bacteria; kingdom Pseudomonadati; phylum Pseudomonadota; class Alphaproteobacteria; order Sphingomonadales; family Sphingomonadaceae; genus Sphingomonas; species Sphingomonas nostoxanthinifaciens. Next base: position 3,873,873 of record NZ_CP082839.1, read on the forward strand.
GGAAGAGATTGCGCTCCTCGAAGCCGATCCGGCCCTCCATCATCTCGCGGTTGAGCGCGATCTTGATGTTGACCTCGTTGTCCGAGCAGTCGACGCCCGCCGAATTGTCGATGAAGTCGGTGTTGATGCGGCCGCCCTTCGTGGCGAACTCGATGCGCCCGGCCTGGGTCACGCCCAAATTCGCGCCTTCGCCGATCACGCGCGCACGCACCTGCAGGCCATCGACGCGGTGTGCATCGTTGGCGACGTCGCCCACCTGCGAATTGGTCTCGCCCGCCGCCTTCACATAGGTGCCGATGCCGCCGAACCACAGCAGGTCGACCGGCGCCCTGACGATCGCCGCGACGAGCGACGAGGGATCGAGCTCGGTCGCCGTGACGCCCAGCGCCGCACGCACCTCGGCCGACAGCGGGATCACCTTCTGCGTGCGCGGGAACACGCCGCCGCCGGGCGAGATCAGCGCCGGATCATAATCCGCCCACGACGAGCGCGGCAGCGCGAACATGCGCGCGCGCTCCTCGAAGCTGCGCGCCGGATCGGGCGTGGGGTCGAAGAAGATGTGGCGGTGGTCGAAGGCCGCAACCAGCCGCAGCGTGCGCGACAGCAGCATGCCGTTGCCGAACACGTCGCCCGACATGTCGCCGCAGCCGACCACCGTGACGGGATCGGCCTGCACGTCGACCCCCATCTCGCGGAAGTGGCGCTGGACCGACACCCACGCGCCGCGCGCGGTGATGCCCATCGCCTTGTGATCGTAGCCGTGGCTGCCGCCGCTGGCGAAGGCGTCGCCCAGCCAGAAGCCGCGCTCGACCGCGATCGCATTGGCGACATCGGAGAAGGTGGCGGTGCCCTTGTCGGCGGCGACGACGAAATAGGGATCGTCGCCGTCGGGCGCGCGCACGCCGTCCGGATGCACCACCGCGCCCTCGACCAGATTGTCCGTGACCGACAGCAATGCGCGGATGAAGATGCGATAGCTCTCGGTGCCCTCGGCCAGCCAGGCGTCGCGATTGGCGGGCGGCGGCAATTGCTTGGGATAGAAGCCGCCCTTTGCGCCGGTCGGCACGATCACGGCATTCTTCACCACCTGCGCCTTCATCAGGCCCAGCACCTCGGTGCGGAAATCGTCGCGCCGGTCGGACCAGCGCAGGCCACCGCGCGCGATCGGGCCGCCGCGCAGGTGGATGCCCTCGACGCGCGGGCTGTAGATCCAGATTTCGCGCCACGGCAGCGGCTTGGGCAGGCCCGGCACCTCGGCGCTGTCGAGCTTGAACGCCAGTGCCTCGTCCGCCGCCGGGGCGAAGGCGTTGGTGCGCAGGATCGCGCGGACCAATGCCGCCAGCCGGCGCAGGATGCGATCATCCTCGATCGAGGCGACCTGCCCCAGCGCCGTCGCCAACGCCTGCTCGGCGGCATCCTCGTCGCCGCCGTCGGGCCCATGCCGCGCCGTGAACAAAGCGATCAACGCGCCGGCGACGTCGGGGGCATTGCGCAGCGCATCGGCAACGGTGGCGAGGCCATAGGGGAAGCCGGTCTGGCGCAGATAGCGGAACCACGCGCGCAGCAGCACCACCGCGCCCGGATCGAGCCCCGCATCGACGATCAGCGCGTTGAAGGCGTCATTCTCGGCCTGCCCCGCCAGCACCGCCGCGATCGCCGCCTCGGCCACGTCGGCGCGGGCGAGCACCGCCTCCGCCGCCTCGGCGCTGTCGGCCTGCAGCACGAATTCGTGGAGATAGCCGCGACCGCCGTCGAGCGGGGTCGGCATCTCCTGCAGGGCGCGAAAACCGAAATGCTCGAACACCGGCACCGCTTCGGACAGCGGGATCAGCGCGCCGAGGCGATAAGTCTTCAGCCGCAGCCGTTCGCCGGTATCGTCGGCCGCGCGATAGAGCCGCACCGCGCGCTGTGCCGGATCGCCGAGCCCGGCGAGGCGGGCGACATCCGCCGCCGCCTCGGCCGCATCGGCATGCGCGCGATAGGCGACCGGAAAGGCCTCGGCCCATTCGAGCGCGAGCCGCGCGGCGCGATGCGGCGCCACCAGCTCGCCCAGCGCCGCCTCGACGCCGGGCGCCCAGCCGCGCAGCATCGCTTCCAGCTGGCGATCGAGCGCGGCGGCGTCGGGCAGTACCGCCGCCGGCGGCAGATCGAGCGTATAGCGGATCAGCGCGGTATCGCCCTCGCCCAGGTCGAGCGTCCAGTTCGAGACGGTCGCGCCGGCAGCACCCTCCAGCATCGTCCGGATCGCCTCGCGCCGGGCGACCGAGAATTGATCACGCGGCACCCACACGAACACGAACAGGTGGCGCAGCAGCGGGCCGGGCGCGAGCAGCAGCTTGGGGCGTGGGCGGTCGGCGAGGCTCATCGCCGTCAGCGCCAATTCCTCCAGCACCGGCGGCTCGAAGCTCACCATCAGATCGTGCGGCAACGCCGACAGTGCGTGGCGCAGCGCCTTGCCGGCATGCGCGGTGGGATCGAAGCCGTATTTCTCCTCGATCGCCGCGAGCCGCGCGCGCAGCACCGGCACCTTGTCCGACGGCGCACGCAGCGCGGCGCTGGTCCACAGCCCGGCGACGATCGACAGGCCCTCGACCCGGCCTTCGCGACGCATCGGCACGACCAGCAGGTCGAGCGGCGCGCGGCGGTGGACGGTCGCGACGCGATCGCTCTTCAGCACCAGCGGCGCCGGGCCGCCTTCCTCGAACCAGCGCAACGCCGCCTCGCGCACCCCGTCGAGCCACAAGGCAGGCCCCGGCCGGCCGACCATGCCGATCGCGCCGGTCAGCGTGCCGTCGCGCGCCACGCTGCCGGCGCCCAACAGGGTGAAGTGGCGCTCGAGGAACCAGCGCAGCAGCGCCGCCCCCTCGCCATCGGGCAGGCCGGTCGCCAGATCGCGCAGCGCCTGCTGCAACGCAGGCCAGCCCTCCACCGCCGCGCGCACGTCGGCCAGCACGTCGGCCAGTTCGGCCTCGACCTCGCGCCGCTCGCGCGCGTCGATGCGGTCGATCTCCAGATAGATCATCGATTCGCGCCGCTCGCCGCTGGCGCCGTTGGGCAGCAGCGCGGTCAGCGCTCCCGACGCGTCGCGTCGCACGCACAAGACGGGATGAAGCAGGCGATGGATGGCGATGCCGCGCGCCGCCAGCGCGACCGCCACCGAATCGACCAGGAACGGCATGTCGTCATTGACCACCGCCAGCCGCAGCCGCCGCTGCACGCCGTCGCCACCGATCGAGGCGAGGCCGATCGCGGCGGTGCCCGGCTGGCGCTGCGCGGCGATGCCCGCGACGAATGCCGCCGCGGCGTCGCGCGCGGTCGCGTCCATATCCAGCGTCTCGCCGGGCAGCGCACCCTCGGCCAGCGCGGCGGCGATCAACCGGAGGCCCGCGGCCTGCTGGGTTTCGCTGTCCATCTCGTCTCTCCCGCTGCCGGTAACCGATCTGGCGGCGGCCTATGCGCCGGGAGGCCGGCGGCGACAAGCTGGGATCAGGCGGCGCGGACGCTTTGCCGCGGCACGGCGGCGACGACCGGAGCCAATGGCTTGAGGGTGATACCGTCGTCGAACGCCGGCGACGGCAAGGGAGCACGGCCGCGCGCGACCCGGCGCGCCAGTCGTTCGGCGGTGGCGATGCCGTCGAGACCATCGACGTGCTGGTCGAGCAAGCGCGTGAGGCCGCCACGTCCCAGCTTGAGCCGCAGGCCGTAGGCGAGCGCCGCAATGTACGCAGCGCGCGCGGGCCGGGCGATGCTCTGCCCGCCGAAGGTCAGCGCGACGATCCGCGCCGGGGTGGCGTGATCGCCCCCCGTCAGGCCGGCGAAAGCGGTAGGCTGGGCGCGCGCCACGAGCAGCAGGTCGAACGCGGCGCCGAGCGCGGCGTGCAGCGCAGTCGTGCCGCCGGTGTGATCGCCCGCCGCCAGCGCCGCCCAGGTGCGCGCGCCGGCGAGGAGCTGGTCGAGCGTGGACGGTGCGCGCAGTGGCGCGGCAGGCCGAACGCCCCACGGCGAGACCGGCGCGGCCTCCGGCCGAACGGCGAACGCACTGCTGGCGACCGTCGCGATCTCCGACGTCGGCATTACCACAAGCGCCTTCCACGTGATGACGCCCAGCACCGCGCCGAGTGTACCGTCGGCATGCGCCAGCGGCAGCAGGATCCCGCGGCACACGATCGGCGTGCCCTCATTGCCGGCGCAGCGCGCCTCGAACTGCAGAGGCGTGCGACCGGCGACGATCTCGGGCAGGCGCGCGAGCAGCCGGCCGACGAGCGAATCGGGAGCGGTGATGCCGGTCGAACGCGCGGCGCCGGTCTCGTCGCGGAACGCATCGCCGAGATGGGTGATCGCCGGCGGCCGGCCCTCGCCGCGAAGCCGCAGCAGCACGCCATTGTCGCGCGCACCGGGCCAGCAATCCGGCGCGAAATCGTCGAGCAGCGGCATGGCGCGACCGCGCGCCGCCGTCAGCCAGTGATCGTGGGCCAGAGCGTGCAATCGCCGCTCGCGTCCGAATGCGAAGGCGGGATCGATCCCGCTGCCCGGTTCGCCTTGGCTGGCCTGCCGCATATCTACCCCACTACCCCACATCGAGCACCGGCAGAGGATGCGGCGACGATGGTTGAGGAAAGGTGAAGGGCACGGCGCTTGTCTTGGCCGATATTGGCTGGTAACGGCGCTCGGCGCGGGCCGCCTTAGCTCAGCCGGTAGGGCATCGCATTCGCATTGGCGGGTGCATGCGAAATCGGCGAGACGGAACAGCGGCTCGGCAAGGCAACCGCCTGGTTAGTGGGGGGATTGATAGGGTTACCGGGCCGCTTTAGCTCAGCCGGTAGAGCATCGCATTCGTAATGCGAGGGTCAGGTGTTCGAGTCACCTAAGCGGCACCACCCTTTTCTACATTTCGCCGCTCCATCGATGATCCGTCACCACGGATGCGGCCTGCCACTCGGCGCTTATCGGGCCAATTCCAGATCGGCCGCTCGCGGATGGCAGACCTGCACGTCGGCCTTCTAAACGCCCAACGTTTCGACCCGGTCTGCCGCGCGACGCTCTCGTGAAGGCTTGATCCGATACCAAAGGGCGTAGAGCGCCGGCAGGAACACCAGCGTCAGCACCGTGCCGCCGATCGTGCCGCCGATCAGCGTGAAGGCGAGCGATCCCCAGAACACCGACTGCGTCAGCGGGATGAAGGCGAACACCGCGGCGAGCGCCGTCAGGATCACCGGCCGTGCGCGCTGGACCGTCGCCTCCACCACCGCATGATAGGGATCGAGCCCGTCGCGCTCGTTCTGGTGGATCTGCCCGATCAGGATCAGCGTGTTGCGCATGATGATGCCGGCGAGCGCGATCATCGCGAGAATCGCGTTGAACCCGAACGGCTGGTTGAACAGCAGCAGCGTCGGCACGACCCCGACCAGCGCCAGCGGCGCGGTGAGCAGCACCATCGCCATCGCCGAGATCGAGCGCACCTGGAAGATGATGACCACCATCATCAGCACGATCATCAACGGGAAGACGGCGGCCAGCGCGACATTGGCCTTGCCGGCTTCCTCGAGCGCGGCGGCGGTCTCGATCTTGTAGCCCGACGGCAGCGCATCGACGATCGGCTTGATGCCCTTAATGACCTGATTGGAGATGTCCGGCGGCTGATACTGCTCGCCGATATCGCCGCGCACCGTGACGGTGACGTAGCGGTCGCGCCGGTGCATGATCGGATCTTCCATCCGCACCACCGCCTTGCCGATCTGGTCGAGCGGCACGCGCTGGCCCGCGCTGCCGGTCAGCGTAAATGCGCTCAGCCTGGCCGGATCGAGGCGATCGGGGCCCGCGCTGCGCGCCACCACCTCGACCGAGCGTATGTCCTCGCGAACCTGCGTCACCGGCACGCCCGTCAGCAGGAACTGGAGCTGCTGCGCCGCATCCTGCGAGGACAGGCCGATCGCGCGCAGCCGATCCTGATCGAGCACGAAGTGGACGGTCGGCACGCGCTCGCCCCAGTCGGTATTCACCTGCCGCATCGACGTATTGTCCAGCATCACCCGGCGCACCTGCTCGGCGATCGCGCGGACCTTGTCCTCGTTGGGGCCCATCACGCGGAAGGCGACCGGGAATGGCGAATAGGGTCCGAAGACGAGCTGGGTCACGCGGATGCGGGCGGCGGGCGCCAGCCCCTCGGCCGCGGCTGCGCGCGCGCGATGCTTGAGCGCTTCGCGATCCTTCTCGCTGGGCGTCAGCACGACGATCTTGGCGAAGGACGGATCGGGCAGCTCGGGCGCGAATGGGAGATAGAAGCGCGGCGGACCCTGCCCGATATAGGAGGTGACGATCTTCGATTCCGGCTGCTTGCGCAGCCACGTCTCGACCTTGGCGGTCGCCGCGCCGGTCGCCTCGATGCTGGTGCCCTCGGGCATCTGCACCTCAACCAGCACCTCGGGCCGATCCGAGATCGGGAAGAATTGCTGCTTCACGAAACCCATGAAGAAGATCGCCACGAAGAACAATGCGAGGACGGCCAGCGCGACCTTCTTCTTGTTGTCCACGATCCACGACAGGCCCGCGCGCAGCCGCTGATAGCGCGGCGTCCCGTAGATCGCCGCGTGGCCGCCCTCGATCGGCTTGAAATCGGGCAGCAGCTTGACGCCCAGATAGGGCGTGAACGCGACCGCGACGACCCACGATGTGAGCAGTGCGAAGCCGACCACCCAGAAGATGTTGCCGGCATATTCGCCCGCGCTCGACTTGGCGAAGCCGACCGGCATCAGGCCGATCGTGGTGACGAGCGTGCCCGCCAGCATCGGCGCGGCGGTATGCCCCCACGCATAGGTCGCCGCCGTGATTCGGTCATGCCCCTCCTCCATCTTCACGACGATCGTCTCGATGATGATGATCGCATCGTCCACCAGCAGCCCGAGCGAGAGGATGAGCGCGCCGAGCGTGATGCGGTCGAAATCGCGTCCGGTCGCGAGCATGATGACGAACACGCCGGCCAGCGTCAGCGGCACCGCGAGCGCGACGACGATGCCGGTGCGCAGGCCGAGGCTGACGAGGCTGACCGCGATCACCACCGCCAGCGCGACGAAGAACTTCAGCATGAACTCGCCATAGGCTTCCTGGATGTTCACCGCCTGATCGGTGACCTTGGTGAAGCTGAGGCCGAGCGGCATCTCGGCCGAGATCGCTTTGGCCTCCTTGTCGAGATCCTTGCCGAGCTGGAGCCCGTTATAGCGCTCCTTCATGATGACGCCGAGCTCGAGCGCCGGCTCGCCCTGGTTGCGGATCATGAAGGTGGCGGGATCCTCGTAGCCGCGCTTCACGTCGGCGATGTCGGAGAGCTTGAGCGTGTGGCCGCCCGCCGTGATCGGCGTGTCCTTGATCTTCTGGAGATCGTCGAACGCACCGTCGAGGCGGACCTGCACCTGCGGCCCCTTGGTGTCGATCGACCCCGCCGGCGTCAGCATGTTCTGGCTGGCGAGTGCCGCGAACACGTCGCGCGCCGACACGCCCAGATTGGCGAGACGCGCGTAGGAGAATTCGACGTAGATCCTTTCCGGCCGCTCGCCGATGACGTTGACCTTCTTGACGCCGGGCACATGGAGCAGCCGCTGGCGCAGCGCCTCTGCCTGGCGGACGAGGACTCGCTCGGGCTCGCCCTCGCCCTTCAGCGCGTAGAGCGCGAAGGTGACGTCGCCATATTCGTCGTTGATGAAGGGCCCCTGCACGCCCTGCGGCAGCTTGAGCGCCTCGTCGCCGAGCTTCTTGCGCGCCTGGTAGAATTCCTCCGGCACGATGGCCGGCGGTGTCGGGTCCTTGAGCGTGACCGTGGTCACGGCGACGCCGGGGCGGGTGTAGGTCTCGGCCCGGTCGTACCAGGCGAGTTCCTGCATCCGTTTCTCGAGCGGCTCGGCGACCTGGTCCTGCATCTCCTGCGCGGTCGCACCCGGCCACGCGGTGACGAAGGTCATCTGCTTGATGGTGAAGTTGGGATCCTCGGCGCGCCCCATGTGGAGGAACGCGAACAGCCCGGCCATCGAGATCGCGATGATCAGGAACAGCGTGACGGAACGCTCGCGGACCGCGAGCGCGGAGAGGTTGAAGCCCCCTGTGCCCTCGGGGCGGCTCACTGCGCTGCGACCTGATCGGAGGCAACGCGCACGGCCTCGCCCTGATGGAGATAGTGCGCGCCGAGCGCGACGAAGCGCTCGCCGGGCCGCAGGCCGCTCGTGATCGTCGCCGCCTCGTCGCCGAGGCCCGCCACCTGCACCGCCCGCCACGCCACCTTGAGCGGGTTGCCGTCGACGATCCAGACGCCGGGGCCGTGGCCATTGTCGTAGATCGCCGCCATCGGCACCGTCATCGCGCCGGCGGACTTCGCATCCGGCACCGCGATCGTCACCGTGGCGCCGAGCGGCGCCTTCGCCGCGGCGCCCTCGAGCACGTAGCGCGCGTCATAGGTGCGCGTCTGAAGATCGGCCGCATCCGAGAGCTGGCGCAGCCGCGCGGTGCCGGACACGGAATTGAACACCGAGGCCGACGCGGTCGAACCGATCGCCGGGCGGATCGTCTCCGGCAGGCTGATCGTCGCCTCGCGCGGCCCCGCATGGGCGAGCCGCACCACCGTCTGTCCGGCCGTCACCACCTGGCCCGGCTCGGCGAGCGTCTCCACGACCACGCCGTCGGCATCGGCGAGCAGCACCGAATAGCCCGCCTGGTTGCGCGCGACGCCCGCCTGCGCCAGCGCCGCATCGAGCTGAGCCTTCGCGGCATCCGCCGCCGCTTTCGCCTGATCATAGGCCGAGGCCGAGACCGCACCGGCCGAAACAAGATCGCGATACCGCTTCTCATCGGCCGCGGTCTGAAGCGCCTTCGCGCGCGCCGCCTCGACGCTTCCCGCCTGCGCGACCGTCGCCAGCGCGAGATCGGTGCGGTCGATCCGCATCAGCGGCTGCCCCCTGCGGACGGTCTGGCCGGTGTCGACGAGACGCTCGACGATCTTGCCGGGGACGCGGAAGCCGAGATCGCTCTGCACCCGGGCGGAGACGATCCCGGTGAACTCCCGGCCGGTTTGCCCGGTCGAGCCGATCGTGGCGACGCGCACGAGCTGCGCGCCGACCCGGGGATCGCCGGCCGGCTTCGAACAGGCCGACAATGCGAGGCTGAGGGAGCCGAGCATGATGATCGGCGTGACGTGACGAAGACGTGGCATGAGTCGCTCCCCGCATTGGGCTACGGCTCATCTGTCTACGAGTGACCGTTATGTCAATGGGTCACAGGTTACTTTCACGCTACAGGTCAGGGTGCGAGGCTCCGCAGCACGAGACTGGCAACCTCGTTCGCGCCTTCCGGCACGGCGTCGAGATTATATTGGAGCATCACCGGGTTCATGAACGGCTGGAACACGAGCACGATCGCGCGGACCGCCTCGTCGATCGGCGTCTTGCGCTCGAACTCACCGGACGCGCGCCCCTCCTGGATGATCTCGGCGAGCATCGCGCCGACCTTTTCCACATAGGCTTCCGACGACGGCCAATGCTCGGCGCAGGAATAAGCGGCGATGTCGTAGAGCTTGCGATCGTTGAAAAAAAGCTCGCAGCTCAAAGACGTTATCGTCTTGAAAAGACGACGAAGCCTGTCGGTCGCCGTCTTCCCGTCGGCAACGGATGCCTCGACCGATTCGATGATCGAGCCCAGGCAGCGACTGCAGATCGCCTCACCGATCGCCTGCTTCGATTCGAAGAATTTGTAGATGTAGGCCTTGGAGAAACCGATCGCCTTCGCCAGATCTGCGACGGTCGTCTTGCCATAGCCATAGTGGCTAAAATGCTCGTCCGCCGCCGCGATGATCTGGTCGCGGATGCTGTGATCGGCGGGCCCGCGCTGGCCCGCCGCGCTGCTGGCTTGGAGGTCGCTCATCGACGCTACATAGCTTTGGCAGCGTTGATTGACAACGAGTGACCTATCTATATATTCGTCACACATCCAGTCGACTTCGAGGTCACCATGCACGTCCACACGTCGGCGGCGCTCCTTCTTGCGTCGAGTCTCATGGCCGGCTGCGCAGTCGGCCCTGACTATCATCGCCCTGCGATCGCATCCCCCGCGACGTTCCTGGGTTCCCCCGCCGTCGCCGACCGCGTCGCACCCACGGCCGTGTCCGGAACCGACCTCGCATGGTGGTCCGGCTTTGGGGATCCGACCCTGACCGGCCTCGTCGAACGGGCGCTCGCCCAGAACCTCGACATCGCACAGGCGGTCGCCCGGGTGACGCAGGCGCGGGCAGGCCTCCGCGAGGCCGATGCCGCGCTGCTTCCGTCCGGCGACGTGACGGCTTCAGCCGCCGCGCTCAGGCTGTCCAGGGACACCCTCCAGGGGCGACAGCTCGCCGCCTTCGGCGTGGGCCGCAATCAAGAGGCCTATGAAGGCGACGTCGGTGCCAGCTGGGACATCGATCTCTTCGGCGGGCTGCGGCGCGACCGCGAAGCGGCGTTCGATGAATATCAGGGCTCGCGCGCCGGCGTCGCCGCTGCACGTCTCGCGGTCGCCGCTGAGGTGGCCGACACATATATCGCGATCCGCGGCCTGCAGGAGCGGCTTGCAGTCGCGAACGAGCAGGTCTCCACCCAGCAGAGGCTGGTGGACACGATCGGCCTGCAATACCGCAAGGGTGTCGCGGCCGAACTCCAGCTCCGCCAGGCCGAAGGCGTCCTCGCGCAGGTGAAGGGCACGGTGCCCGTGCTCCAGGTGGCGTTGGACGCCGCGCTCAACGCGCTCGACGTGCTGATGGGCGAGCAACCCGGCGCCGAGCGCGTGCTGCTCGCCGCCCCGTCGGCGATTCCGACCGCCCCCGCCATCACCGACATCGGCAGCCCGGCCGACCTCCTTCAACGCCGGCCCGACCTCATCGTCGCGGAACGCAGGCTCGCCGCCTCGAACGCCCGCATCGGATCTGCGATCTCCGAATACTTCCCGAAAATCTCGCTTACCGGACTGGTCGGCACCGCCGCGACCGGACCCGCGAGCCTCTTCACCGGCGGGGCCTTCCAGGCGCAGGGTGTTGCCGGGCTGCGCTGGCGGTTGTTCGATTTCGGCCGCGTCGACGCCGAGATCAAGAATGCGCGGGGCCGCAACGCCGAGGCGCTCGCGGCCTACCGGCTTTCGGTGCTGCGCGCGTCCGAAGACGTGGAAAACGCCTTTTCCGCCCTCGTGAACCGCGAACAGCAACAGCGCACGCTCGTCACCGGCGAAACCTCGCTCGCCCGCGCCCAGCAATCCTCGATGGCCGCCTACAAAGGCGGCGTCGTCAGCCTCATCGAGGTGCTCGATGCCGACACGCGCCTGCTCGAGACGCGCGACGCGCTCGCCCAGGCACGGACGGAATCCGCGCGCGCCGCCGTCGCCTCCTTCCGCTCGCTCGGCGGGGGCTGGAACGCCGTCCCCGCCGCCCCCGGCACCAAACTCGCCGCGCGCTGATCCCTCAACCGAGCCACAGCCTCTACCCCGACAGCCATCGGAATGGGCGCTCAGGACCGACAATAGTCCCGGACGATCGTCACCACCTGTTCTCGGCGAAGAGCCGCGGCCGTGTCGCTCGTCATGTCCACGCCGAAGATGCTGCCGAAGCTGTAGCGGTTCGCGACGAAGTGGAATGCGAGCGCGCTGATCGTCATGTGCAGGTCGATCGGGTCGATCCCAGCGCGAAAGCTGCCATCCGCCACGCCGCGATCGATAAGCGCCTGCGTTCGCGGGAGGACGAGTTCGTTCCTCGCCTCGGCCACCGCGCCGACATGCGGGCCGTGGCGCATATTCTCGTCCGTCACCAGCCGCACGAGTTCGGGATGGCTGAAATGATAGTCGAAGGTCAGCGCCACCAGCCGCTCCAGCGCCGCCATCGGGGCCATCGTCTCCGCACCGGCGTCGAGCTCCGCGGAGCGGATGCCGCGATACGCCTCGGTCAGCACGACGCGGTACAGCCCCTCCTTGCTGCCGAAATGGTAATAGATCATCCGCTTTGAGGTGGCCGTCGCCGCCGCGATCTCGTCGATGCGGGCGCCGGCAAACCCCTTGTCGGCAAATTGGACCGTGGCGACCGCGATGATGTCGTGCCGGTTGCGCTCGGTAACCCCGTCCTTGTCCACGCCCACCTTATGCGCGGGGCGGCAGCGCGTAGGCAACGACATAGTCGCCGCGATCGGGTGACTGGCGCGCGCCGCCGGCCGTGACCACCACATATTGGCGCCCGGTGCGCGGCGACACATAGGTCATCGGCGAACCCTGGCTGCCGACGGGCAGCCGCCCCTTCCACAGAAGCCGGCCGGTGGCGACGTCGAGCGCGCGCAGATAATAATCCTGCGTGCCCGCGAAGAAGACGAGATTGCCCTGCGTCGCGAGCGAGCCGCCCAGCGTCGGCATGCCGATCGGTATACCGAGATGCATCTTGATCCCCAGCGGCCCGGTATCCTGCACGCTGCCCATCGGCACCTGCCACGCAATCTTGTGCGTGCGCAGGTCGATGGCCGTCATCGTACCGAATGGCGGCTTCTGGCAGGGAATGCCGAGCAGCGAGACGAAGCGATTGCGGTTCGAGACGTAGGGCGTGCCGGTCATCGCCGACAGCCCCATCTCGGTTCCGCCCGTCACCTGATGCTTGAGCTTGTCGCGCGGGGTGAGCCGGTTCCAGAGCCCCAGCCGCATATCGTTCACGATCAGATAATCGTGCACCATGTCGATCGAGACGCTGCCCCAGTTCATGCCGCCGAGCGATCCCGGCATCTGCAGCGCGGTATCGACTCCGGGCGGCGTATAGGCGCCCTGCGAGCGCATCTGCTTGAACTGTATCCGGCACAGCAATTGGTCGATCGGCGTCGCGCCCCACATGTCGGATTCGGTCAGCGTGGCGGTCCCGATCGACGGCATGGCGGAGACGGGCTGGGTCGGTGAGTAGCGCTCGCCCGGTATCGATCCCACGGGCACGGGGCGTTCGGTGACGGGAACGATCGGCGTGCCGGTGGCGCGGTTGAGGACGAATATCTGCCCGTTCTTCCCCACCTGGATCAGCGCCGGCACGCGGCCGCCATGCCCGTCGGGCAGATCGTAGAGAGCGGGCTGGGCCGGCAGATCGAAATCCCAAAGGTCGTGATGCACCGCCTGGAAGCGCCAGCGCGGGCGCCCGGTGGCGACGTCGAGCGCGACGACCGACGTGTTGAACGCGTCGTCGCCCGGCCGGCGCAGCCCGCCGAAGAAATCGGGTGTCGCATTGCCGGTCGGCGCATAGATCAGACCGAGCCGGGGATCATACGCCATGCCGGCCCACACGTTGGGCGTGCCGCGCGTGTACGTCTGTCCCGGCGGCGGCAGGCGCGTGATGGCGGGATTGCCCGGATCCCACGCCCAGCGCAGCACGCCGGTGGTCGCGTCGAACGCGCGCACGACACCCGCGGGCTCGCCCTCTTCGATATTGTCGGCGACACGGCCGCCGATCACCACCGCATCGCCCGCGACCAGCGGCGCGGCGGTGAGCGTGTAATAGCCCGGCTTGATCACGCCCATGCCGACGCGCAGATCGACGACGCCATTGGCGCCGAACCCGGCGCACGGCCGGCCGTCGCGCGGATCGAGCGCGATCAGCCGCGCGTCGTCGGTTTCGAGCAACAGTCGCTGGGCGCAGCGTCCGTCCGGCCCGGCGACGCCCTGATGATAGCCCAGACCACGGCAGCGCTGCCATTGCGGCACATGGGTGTGCGGATCGAAGCGCCACCGCCTCGCACCGGTGTCGCCGTCGACGGCAAGGACGATGTTGTTGGGCGTACAGATAAACAGCGTGCCGCCGATCTGCAGCGGGGTGTTCTGGTCCTCTTCGCCGAAGCCGTTGCTGGCGGCGACGTCGCCGGTATGGATCGTCCAAGCCCGCTGGAGCTGCCCGACATTGCTCCGGTCGATCTGGGTGAGCGCGGCGAACCGCGTACCGCCGACGGTGTTGCCCCAGGCGGGCCAGTCGGTCTGTACCCCCGCCTGCGTGGGAAGATGCGCGACTGCGACCGTGTCCGCCGCGACCATCGGCACCGGCTGGAATGCGCGCACACCCGTCGCGACGAGTGCCAGCGCGAGCAGGCTGGCGACGACATACTGGCCACGTTGCGGCCGCCGGCCGGCGCGCGCCTGCAGCAATGGGGTGAATGCCGCCACCGCGCAGGCGATCACCGCCAGCGCGACGAGGCGCGAGACGAGCGGCCAGAAATCGAACCCCACGTCCGACCATGCCCATATACCGCTAACCACGAAGGCGAGACCGTAGAGCGTCGCGCCCGCCGGCCGGCCGCGCGCGATCAGCCAGCCGGCGACCAGCATCGCTGCGCCCATCGCGACAAAGTAAGCGCTGCCGCCAAGCCAGGCCAGCCATGCGCCGCCCGCGGCAAGCGCCAGTCCGAAGACCCCGATTACGAGGCCGAGTAGCGCCAGCAGCAGCGTCGCCAGACGGTGCGGTCTCGTTGTCGTCATCGCGTCGGATCTTTCGTGGGACGCGGATGCGGGCTTTTGCGTCGAACGACGGAAACCCGACAGCCGCTGCGCCGTTATCGTGTGTACCAGTTAGTACACAGGTCGTCGGGGCACAAGTCCGGACGTGCACGGATGGAGATCGATCATGCCGCTTGTCGCCCGACGGGATACCTTCGCCCTGGTCGCTGCCGCTGCGCTGGCCGCGCCGGGCCTCGCGGCGCCGAGGCCGTCGCCCGCAGGGGTGCGCCGGATCGACCCGATCCGTATTCGTGACGTCGCCATCGGCGAGGGCCGCGCAAAGACGATCGTATCGCTGACCGAAGCGACACGAGATGCGGTGCTTGCGCAGGCGCGTGTGCTCGGCGGCATGGACGCGGTCGATCTGGTCGAGTTCCGGCTCGATCATCTCGACGCCGTCGACCCGCCATCGGTGGCGGCGATGATGACGCCCGTCGCGCAGGCAATCGGTGCGAAGCCGCTCGTCGTTACGTTTCGAACGAAGGAGGAGGGTGGCGAAAAGACGATCGCTCCGGCCGCTTATGCAGCGCTTTACGAGCGCGTGCTGGCGAGCGGCGCGGGCGATCTGCTCGACATTCAGGCCGCGTTGCTGACGACGCCCGCCGTCGCGACGGTGAAGGCCCGCGCGCAGGCAGCCGGGCGCCGAGTCATCCTGTCGCACCATGATTTCGAGCGAACGCCGCCGACCGCCACGATCGTCGCGCTGCTCCGCCACCAGCAGGTGCTGGGCGCTGACATCTGCAAGGTCGCGGTGATGCCGCACGGCCCGGACGACGTGCTGCGGTTGCTGGAGGCGACGTGGACGATGCGGCGCGACCATGCCGACCGACCGCTGGTGACGATGGCGATGGGGGGCGTGGGCGCGGTGTCGCGGTTGGCGGGTGAGGCGTTCGGCTCGGCGCTCAGCTTCGGCGAGGTCGGCGGCGGCTCGGCGCCGGGCCAGGTGAAGATCGCCGATCTGCGCGCTGCGATCGGCACCATCCACCAGGCGCTCGCGGCATGAACCCGCTCTTTCTGAATACGGTGCTGCTGGGTGGCGACACGAAGGCCAAGCTGGCCGCCGCAAGCGAGGCGGGCTTCGACCAGATCGAGCTGTGGACCAGCGATGTCGCAGCGCTGGACGGTGGGGCGGCGGCGACGCGCGCGCTGGCCGCCACGCTGCAGATCGGCTTCACCGATTATCAGGTGCTGCTCGACTTCGACGGCGCTCCCGGAGACAAACGCGAGGTGAAGCGCGCGGAGGCGCTGGCGATGCTCGACACCGCTGCTGAGATCGGCATCGACACGGTCCTGGTTCCCGCCTCCACCGATCCGGCCTGCGATCGCGCGCGGATCGGCGACGATCTGGCATGGCTGGTCGATCAGGCCCGCCTGCGCGGACGGCGCATCGCCTACGAGGGGATGGCCTGGAGTTCGGTCAACGCAACCTTCGCCGCTGCGTGGGAGGCAATCCGCGGTTTCGACCCGGCGCATGCCGGGCTGGTGCTCGACAGCTTCCACCTGTTCGTACGCGACGAGGACGAGACTGTGATCGACGCGGTGCCGGTCGATCGCATCTTTCTCGCCCAGTTCAGCGATGTCGCGCATCCGGTCGCGCTCGCCGACGCCAAGCGGATCGCACGGCACGCACGGCTGCTGCCCGGCGCGGGGAAGCTGCCTCTCGACCGCCTCGCTCGACGGCTGCTCGGTCGGGGATATGTCGGCCCCATCGGACTAGAGGTGTTCAACGACGGCCTCAGGGCGCGAGATCCCGGCCCGGTCGCCAGGATGGCAATGGACGCGCTGCGCCGGCTGCTCGGCCGCGCCGAGGTCCAACCCGCAGATGACAACGCCGCAGGATCGAGCCGCTGAAGAAACGCCGCATCGACTGAAGTTGGGGTGGCAGCCCCGTCAACCCTCCGCGTTCTTCAGGCTTTGGGCGGCACCATCGAAAGCCGCCCATGTCCGGGCCGCCAGGCTGCCGCCCACGCTGCAGCGTCGAACGCCGAGCGCCGCGAAGGCGCGGATGCTTTCGTCGAAGTCGTGGACGACCACGTTGACCGGCTTCGGCGCGACCGCGGCCACCAACTCGGCAACGGCGCCGTGATCGAGGATGAAGGGTACGAACAGGCAGTCGGCACCGGCCTCGGCATAAGCGACCGCGCGCGCGATACTCGCGCTCGGCGTCATGCCCGGCACGCGAAAATTCTCGCTTCGCCCGATCAGCATCACGGCCGGATCCGCTCGATCGATGGCGCCCCTGCTGGCGGCGATGCGTTCGACCGCAAGTTCCTGGTCGTAGATTTCGCTGCCCGACCAGTCCTCGATCGAGACTCCGGCCACGCCCGTTTCGATCGCCAAAGCGACATTGGCGGCCACGTCCGCCGGCCCGTCGGCAAAACCGTTTTCGAAATCGGCGTTGACCGGCAAGTCGGTCGCGCCGACCAGCATCCTCAGGTGCGCGAGAACCTCATCGCGGCTCAGCTCGCCGTCATTTTTTCCGGCGGCCCAGGCGGCGCCGGCGCTGGTCGATGCGATCGCCTTGAAGCCCAGTCTGGTCAGGCGCACCGTACTGCCCGCATCCCATGCGTTGGGGATGATGAAGAAGCCGGTCTCGTGCAGGCGCCTGAAAGCCGCTCGTTTCTCGGTTATCGTAGGCATGCCGATTTCCCCGCTTACGACGTGAAGACGCAAAGCTTCGCGCCGATGCTTTATCCGAAATGGCCCGTTCCGGCCACCAGGACGACACGATCGTCTCGATGATTCAGCGATCCGTCGGGTCGTGCACTGGCCGCGCGGCCGGGGTCGCCGCGGCAACCGGACCGTCGGCGCGAACCGAAATATTGCCGGTCTTCTGGAAACTCTCACGGTAGCGCAAAGGGGTAACGCCCAGCCGGCGCTGGAACGCGCTGCGCATCTGATCCGGGCTGGCGAAGCCACAGTCGAACGCCACCGCCTTCAGCGCGAGTTCCGTCGCCTCCAGCAGGTTGCGCGCATGATCGATGCGGACGCCTTCGACAAATTCGTGCGGCGTCAGCCCCAATTCGCGGACGAACAGCCGTGCGATGCTGCGTGGGCTGACCCCTGCCACTTCGGCGAGCCGCTCCACCGGAAACGCCTCCGCCACATGATCCATGACATAGGCCTGCACCTTGCCGAGTGGCGCCGTCGTCTCGCGCGGGGGCAGCAGCAGCGGGCTGAATTGCGACTGTCCTCCCTGCCGTTGCGCCACGACCACGAGCCCCTTGGCGCAGGCGAGCGAGATTGCCGGCCCATGATCCTCTCCAACGAGCGCCAACGTCAGATCGATACCCGCGGTCACTCCCGCCGAGGTCACAAGGCGATCGTCCCGCGCATAGATCCGGTCATGCTCGACGCGCGCGGTCGGGTATCGGGCGGCGAGCTCTGCCGAGGATATCCAATGCGTGGTGACGGTGCGCCCGTCGAGCAGGCCGGCATTCCCCAGCGCGAAGGTGCCGTTGCAGATCGAGCCGTAGCGCTCTGCCAGGACGCCCCATCGCCGAAGCCAGTCCGACATCGCTTCGTCGGCCGGGCTGTGGGGTAGCGCCGGCCCGCCCGCGACGAGCACCGTGTGGAAGGGGCGACGCGCGTCCTCGAAGGCAAGGTCGGCGGTCATCCACATGCCGTTCGAACTGCGGATGGGCTCGGTGCCGGCCGCCACGAGCAGACAGCGATAATGATCCTCCTGCGGCAGGAAACCGTTGGCCGCCGCGAAGACGTCCATCGGCCCGGCCACGTCCAGCGCCTGAACCCCGTCGTGGATGACGATCGCCACGTCCCTGCCTGCCATCGCGCTCTTCGGTCCTTCTCGGTCGGGGGCGTCCATGCCGTGCCGATGCCGTCAGGCAGCATATCGCACATGGTTGGCAGTTTTCCGATGTGTGCCGTCGTTGCGGCCACGCGGCATTGCTGCGACTTGGGTGGGGCGGGACGGAAGGCGCTTCGGGCCTTTCCCCGGCATCCCAGTCGACGAGCGGTCGCATGCCGCCGGTCACTCCCGTTCGCGGAGGTGCCGGCCTGCGCCCGCCGAACGAAGGAAACGATCCGTGGCCGACCATTTCTGCGACACGACGTCTGGACCGTGCGGGTGCGGGGAGCCGATCGGCGGCGTCACGATCCCCGATAGCGCGCTGTGCCGCGCGATCACCGAGTTCGTGCGCGATACCGAGACCGAACTGCTCTTCAATCATTCCAGCCGGGTCTATTTCTTCGGCGCGATCGCCGGGAAACAGCGCGGCCTGACCTTCAACCCGGAGCTGCTCTACGCGGCGACGATGTTCCACGACGTCGGCCTGATGCCGTCGCACAGCAGCACCGACCGGCGCTTCGAAGTCGACGGCGCCAATGCGGCGCGCGACTTCCTGAGCGGCCATGGCGTCGACCAGTCGGACATCGAGAAGGTGTGGACCGGGATCGCCCTGCACACGACGCCGGGCGTGCCCGAATTCATGCATCCGGTGATCGCGCTGACCACCGCCGGCGTCGAGATGGACGTGCTGGGCCTGACCTACGGCCAATATGCGGACGATATCCGCGAGGCCGTCGTCGCCGCCTTTCCCCGCACCGCGCGGTTCAAGGAGGACATCATCCAGGCCTTCTACGACGGCATCAAGCACAAGCCCGACACGACCTTCGGCAACGTCAAGGCCGACGTCATCGCCGACAAGGAGCCGCACTTCCATCGCGGCAACTTCTGCTCGGTCATCCGCGGCTCGCACTGGCACGCCTGACGGCAATCCCACCATTTCCTGAGGAGAAAGACGATGAGCACGATTTCCAATGTGGTTCTGGTCCATGGCGCGTGGGCGGACGGCTCGAGCTGGGCCAAGGTGATCCCCGCGCTGGCGGCGAAGGGCATGGCGGTCGTCGCCGTTCAACTGCCGCTGACCAGCTTCGAGGCCGATGTCGCGGCGGTGCGCCGGGCCATCGCGCTTGCCGACGGCGACGTGGTTCTGGTCGGCCACAGCTATGCCGGCGCGGTCATCGGCGAGGCTGGCAACGACCCGAAGGTCGCGCGGCTCGTCTATATCGACGCATTCGCGCCGGATGCCGGGGAATCGGCGGGCTCGCTGTTCGCCAAGTTCGAGTCGGCACCGCTGGGTGCCGAGATCAGGCCCGACGCCGAAGGCTTCCTCAAGCTGACGCACGACGGCATCTTCAACCTTTTCGCGCAGGATCTGGATGAAGGCGGGAAGGCGCTGCTTCTGGCGACGCAGGGGCCGATCAACGGCGCCGCACTTGGTGGCGTACTCACCGAGGCCGCATGGAAGAGCCGGCCGACCTTCTACCTGATCGGCGACGAGGATCAGGCCATCCTGCGCGTCGAGCAGGAGCGGATGGCCGAGCGGATGAATGCGACGGTCGCCCATGTCGGCTCCAGCCACGTCCCGATGCTGTCGCACCCCGACATCGTGACCGACTTCATCCTGCGCGCGGCCGCCTGAGACGCGGCGCCGGAGCAACGGGGGCGGGCCGCCGGCCCGCCTTCGACGCCCGGCCGGCGAAGACCGTATCGCGTCGATCCGCGAAGGCGGGGCAAAACGGCATCCGAAAGTATCTCGCATGTTCGAAACCGAGATAATCCGCATCCCGATCCTGCCGTTCGGCATGGTCAATGCCCACCTGATCCGCAGCGCGGCCGGATCGATCCTCGTGGACACGGGCATCCCCGGATCGGAACGCAGGATCGCGCGCGTCCTCGCCCGGCATGGACTGTCGTTTCGCGACATCAAGCTGATCGTCGTGACGCACGCGCATACCGATCACGCCGGAAGCGCAGCAAGGCTGCGCCATCTATCGGGCGCCCCGATCCTCGCTCATCGGGCCGATGCCGACTTCTATAGTCGAAAGAGGCCGATGGCCTTCTGCCCGACCAGCAGGGTCGGCGGGCTGTTCATCAAGACGCCGATGCCGCACGAGCCCTATGAAGGCTTCGAGCCCGACATCACGATGCACGACGGCGAGGCGCTCAACCTGCTGAACTTCGGGGTCGACGGTATCGTCCGTCACACCGGCGGGCACACGCCGGGCTCGGTCGCGGTCGAGCTGGCGTCGGGCGATGCGCTGGTCGGCGATCTGATCGCATCCGGAATCCTGATCGGCGGCATCGCGTTCAAGGGCCGCGCGATCCGTCCGCCCTTCGAGGACGATCCCCACAGGGTCGCCGAGCAACTCGACCGGCTCGTGCAGGGCGGCGCCGCGCGCTTCCATCTGGGGCATGGCGGGCCGCTGGAGCCGCCCGAAGTCCTACGGCACATCCGGAAGCTGGCCAGGATTTCGAGCTGCACCTGCTCGACCCCGCATCACCCTGCTATTGCCCGGCCGTGATGGGCCAGCGCGACGACCTTTGCGCCCCGCATCGCCACGCGCTTCAGGGTTTGAGCCGCCAGCCGGTGCGGAAGATCCACCACAGCAGGAGCAGGCACGCCGCCATGAATCCGGCCGTGAAGGCGAGGCTGGCGCCGACGCCGACATCGCCGATGCCGTAGAAGCTCCAGCGGAACCCGCTCACCAGATAGACCACCGGGTTGAACAGGCTGACTGTCCGCCACGGCTGCCGCAGCATGTCGATCGAGTAGAAAGCGCCGCCGAGGAAGGTGAGCGGCGTGACGACCAGCGAAGGGATGATCGCGAGCTGTTCGAAGCTCCGCGCCCAGATGCCGATGATGAACCCGAACAGGCTGAACGCGATCGACGTCAGCAGCAGGAACGCCACCATCCATCCGGGGTGCAGGATGTGCACGTCGGTGAAGAAGGTCGAGGTGACGAGGATGATGAGGCCGATCACCACCGATTTGCTCGCCGCCGCGCCGACATAGGCGATCACCGCCTCGATCGCCGAAAGCGGCGCCGACAGAATCTCGAACACGGTGCCGGTGAACTTGGGGAAGTAGATGCCGACCGAGGCGTTGGAGATGCTCTGCGTAAGCAGGGTCAGCATGATGAGGCCGGGCACGATGAACGCGCCGTAGCCGACGCCGCCGACCTGCTGCATGCGCGACCCGATCGCGCCGCCGAACACGATGAAATAGAGCGCGGTGGTGATGACCGGGGTGGCGACGCTCTGCCAGACGGTGCGCACCGTGCGCGCCATCTCGGAACGATAGATCGCCCAGATGCCGTGGAGGTTGACGCCGCCGCTCATGCCGCGCGCTCCACCAGGCCGACGAAGATGTCCTCGAGCGAACTTCGACTGGTATCGAGATCCCTGTAATCGATGCCGAGCTCACCCAACCGGCGGATGAGCCCCGGCATCCCGGTGTCGTCAGCCTCCGCATCGAAATCGTAGACGAGGCGGGCGCCGTCATCCTCCAGCGAGAGCGCCCAGTCCGCCAGCTCCGGCGGCAGGGTGGCCAGCGGCTCGTGGAGGGCGAGCGTCAGCCGCCGCTTGCCGAGCTTCGCATGAGCGCATCCTTGTCCTCGACCAGCAGCAGCTTGCCGCCGTCGATCACGCCGACGCGATCCGCCATCTCCTCGGCCTCTTCGATATAATGGGTGGTGAGGATGATCGTGACGCCTTTCGCGCGCAGCTTGCGGACGAGCGCCCACATGTCGCGGCGCAGGTTGACGTCCACGCCCGCGGTGGGCTCGTCGAGGAACAGCAGATCGGGCTCGTGGCTGAGCGCCTTGGCGATCATCACGCGGCGCTTCATGCCGCCCGAAAGCTCGATGATCTTGCTCTTGCGCTTCTCCCACAGCGAAAGGTCGCGCAGCAGCTGCTCGATATAAACAGGATCGGGCGCGCGGCCGAACAGCCCGCGGCTGAAGGTGACGGTGTTCCAGACGGTCGCGAAAATGTCGACCGCCACCTCCTGGGGCACGAGCCCGATCCGCTGGCGTGCCGCGCGTGAATCGGTGGCGATGTCGTGCCCGTCGACCACGATCGTGCCCGACGTCATCGTGACAGTGCCGCAGACGATACTGATCAACGTGGTCTTGCCGGCGCCGTTCGGGCCGAGCAGCGCGAAGATCTCGCCGCGCCGAATGTCGAGATCGACTCCGTCGAGCGCCTTCAGGCCCGATTTGTAATGTTTGCTGAGCGCAGAAATGGACAGGATCGATGGCATGGAGGATCCTCGGAGAGCCGCTCGGTCACGGGAGCGGACGGGCGTTCGCGCCCTTAGATAGAGCGCGCCGGGCTCAATGGAAGCGGGGCCCGCGCGGCCGGGCCGGTTGGCAAGCGCTCAAGGAACCGCGACGACCCCCTCGAAATCGGCGGGATAGCCGCGCAGGATCGCCGCACAGAGATCGGAAGCGACCACCTCGTCGACGCCTGTTCGCGTACCCGCCGCCCGGACGGTCATTGCTGCGCCATGCCAGACGACGCCGTCCTCTCCCCGCTTGCGGATGCGGAGCTCGAGCTGGGTGCGTTGAAGCGGGACCAGCGTGGACTTCCCCGTCGAAAGCGGAATGCTGACTCCGGCGCCGACGCTGCCGAGCGCGCCACCGGGAGACGCGTCCGCGGGACCGGTCCTGACCTTCGCCGAACCGGTTCCGACGTCCACGCGGCTCAGGATCAGCTCGCCCACGTAAGCGGCGTGGCCCGGGTCGGGAAGGATCGTGAAGCCCCGCTGCGCGAGCGCGTCCCCCACGGCATTCACGAATGAGGGGCTCGAAGCGGCCGCCTCGCCATCGGCTCCCTTGAGCTCGATCGAGATCGTTCCGCCACTTGGCGGCGCGGCCGCCGACAGCGCGCCGCCCCATGTCGGCGTGAGAAGCAGGGCAGCAGCGGCGATCGAGGCGAATACTTTGTTCATACGGGCTTTCCACGATCAAATGCGCGCCGGCGTCGACGGCGAAAGCTACAGCGAACCGCACGCCGAGGCGACCGATAAGCGCGCGCGGAAGGGGCAGGTTTCGTCCTCCCGCTCAACCGTCGATCGGAACGCCTACGCAGTCTGCTTCGGCCGGAAAACGGATTTCCGGATCGTCCGGCTTCCACGGTGCGAAACGGGTCAGGGCGGCCTCGAACAGCGGCCCGACAAGAAATCGGTCGAGCCAGCCCCGCACGCGCGGGACATGCTGCGCGTCGAACCAGCCACGGTCGATCGCCGCGAACTGGCGGACGAAGGGCAGGATCGCCGCGTCGGTCAGGCCCTGCAACTCGCCGCAGAGGTTCGACGCGCGCGCGAGCCGGTCTTCGAGCGGACGCAGCAACCCGACACAGGCATCGCGATGGATGGTCGGATCCTCGTCGAAACGGTCGGGATATTTCGCGCGATCGAGATGATGTTTGAACGGCCCGTCATTGGCCGCGATCAGTGCCTCGTCGACGCGATCGAGCCATCCGGCCGGATCGCTGCGGCCGAGCGCCCAGCGCATGATGTCGAGGCTCTGGTCGAGCACCCGGCCGTCGGGGAGCACCAGCACGGGCACGGTCGCCTTGGGCGAAACCGCGATCATTTCCGCGGGCTTGGCGGAAAGCCTAACCTCGCGGATCGCACAGGCCGTCCCGCTCGCCAGCAAGGCAAGCCGCGCGCGGATCGCATAGGGGCAGCGGCGGAACGAGTAGAGGATCGGCAGGCCGCTCACGCGCGCGCGGGCATCGGGCCGATATGGCTGCCGCCGCGCCGCGCGGCGAGCCTGGTCTGGCGGTGGCGCTCGGCATAGCCGGCGCGCTGTTCGTCGGTCCGTTCGTGATGGCAGGCCGGACAGCTCACGCCTTCGGCATAGAGCGGCGACAGGCGGTCCGCGTCGCCGATCGGGCGCCGGCAGGCATGGCAGAGCGCGGTCGAGCCGGGCGCGAGATTGTGGGTGACGGCGGCGCGCTGATCGAACACGAAGCATTCGCCGCGCCACAGGCTTTCCTCCGGCGCCACGGTCTCCAGATAGTTCAGGATGCCGCCCTTGAGGTGATAGACCGCGTCCAGCCCCTCGGCCTTGAGGAAGGCGGTCGCCTTCTCGCAGCGTATGCCGCCGGTGCAGAACATCGCCACCTTGGGCGGCGCGCCATCGCCGATCAGCGCCGCGCGGTGTTCGCGAAACCAGTCGGGGAAATCGCGGAACGTCTTGGTCCGGGGATCGATCGCGCCGGCGAAGGTGCCGATCGCAACCTCATAATCGTTGCGCGTATCGATCAGGATCGTGGCAGGATCGGCGATCAGCGCGTTCCACTCCTCCGGCGCGACATAGTGGCCGGCATCGGCGAGCGGATCGATGTCCGGCTGCCCCATCGTCACGATCTCGCGCTTTATGCGAACCTTCATGCGGTGGAACGGGAGCGTGTCCGCCCACGACGTCTTGACGTCGAGATCGGCGCAGCCCGGAAGCGCGCGAATGTGGTTCAGGACGATTTCGATCCCGGCATCGCTTCCGGCGATCGTGCCATTGATGCCCTCGTGCGCGATCAGGAGCGTGCCCTTGATGCCGTTCGAGCAACAGATGGCAGCGAGCGCGTGCTGCGCGGCGTCACAATCCTCGAACGGCGCGAACTTGTAGAGGGCGGCGATCCGGATGGGGCGTGCGGGCTGGATCATGGCGATCCGGGCGCGATAGTCGATTTCACTGGCGCCGACGAGCAAAGACAAATCGTCCGTTTCTTTCCGCCCCCTTCCGCATGAACTGCGCTAGTCGCACCGGCATCCGCCGGCTGATTTCCTGAGGTGCGCCCGAATGTGTTTCTCCCCGACTGCCAGCTTCACGTCCGCGGCCCTCATCGCGACGATCGGCGTCGCCACGTTGCGTCATGTCCGCTCCCCGAACATGCTGTTGTTCGCCGCGACCCCGCTGCTCTTCGCGGTGCATCAGTTCAGCGAAGGGATGGTGTGGCTCGGACTGGACGGCCAGACCGGCCCATTTGGGCTGAAGCTCGCCGCGTTCGTCTTCACCATGTACGCGCAGGGCATCCTGCCCTTCCTGATGCCACTGGCGGTGCTGCTGATGGAACCCAGGGGGAGCCGTCGCTGGCGCGTCATGATCGGATTGACGGCCATCGGGGCGATTGCGGCCGCGTGGGACGCCTATGGACTGCTGACCTTGCCGACCCACGTGTTCGTCGATCACAATTCGATCGCTTATCGTAACGTGATGACCGGCAGCCTTTTCATATCGTTGCTCTACATCCTCGCGACCTGCGGATCGCTGCTGCTGTCGAGCTTTTCGGTCGTGCGCTGGTACGGCGTCCTGAACATCTGCGCCCTGACCATCGTCGAGATCGTCAGGGATTATGCGTTCGCGTCGGTGTGGTGCTTCTATGCCGCGTTGATGAGCATCATGATCTACTGGCAGTTTCGCCAGCATCGCCTGGACGCAGCAACGTCGTAGCCTTGCATCGCGGAGCGCTCAGTTCCGCGCGCCGGCCTGCGCCGCGACGATTTGCGGACGCCCTGGGTGGTCGGCACGCGGCGTGGCGGCCAGCAGCCGCTGGAAATAGGCGCGCGCCGTGCCGGCGTCCCCGGCTGCTTTCGCGGCGGTGGCCGCCCCGAACAGCGACCAGAACCGATTGGGCTGCTGGGTCAGCGACGTCTTGAATTCGGTCAGCGCCTCGCCTGGCCGGTCGAGGCCGAGCAGCATGTCGCCGAGCAGTTCGTGCGACGGCATCAGCGGGCCGGGCGTGACCGAGCTCAATTCGCTTTTGTCTTCGAGCGCTGCGGCGGCGCGCAGGCCGTCCAGCGCTGCGGGCACCTTGCCCTCCACCAGCGCTAGCGTCGCCGCAACCTCGCGCCGCTGGATGTCGATCTGGTTGGCCCAATAGGTCTCGCCCTGCGTCGCCAGGATCGCGTGGATGCGATCGAGCGCTGCAAGTGCTGCATGCGCACCCGCCGCGTCGCCGAGATGTGCCGCGCCCAGCCCGCGCGCGAGCCAGGTGATCGCGTCGGCATAGGGAAACCGGCTCGCTACCGGCGCGAGCTGCGCCGCGCTCGCCCAATCGCGGCGCTCCAGCGCATAACGCGCGGGGATGGCGGCGCGTGCGAAAAAGGCGGCCGATGCGGGCGCGGCGCCCGTGGCATTGGCGGGATCGAAGCGCCTGAAAATCCCCGCGGAAGCATCGGCCAGGCGCTTGGCCGCAGCGTCCTGCCCGGTCTGCAGATAAGCGTAGACCAGATAATCGTCGGCATGGAGCTCGTCCGCCGGCTGGCCGGCGGCGCGCGCGGCCGCCGCCGACGCCAGATTGGTGTCGATCGACGCCTGCCAATCGCCGATGCGGGTGAAGGTGTGCGACGGCATGTGCAGCGCATGCGGCGTCGACGGCGCGATCTGGCCGTAGCGATGCGCCGCCCCGGCCGCCCGCGCGGCCAGCGCCGGATCGTCATAAGCGTGGATGATATAATGGGCGAGGCCGGGATGGTCGGGATAGCGGGCGAACAGCCGCTCGAGGATCGCCCCGGCCTTCAACTGCTTCGCGTAGGTCTTGTCGGCGGGATCCGCCGCGGCGGCGAGCGCGAGCGCATAGAAGATGCTGGCCTCGACATCGTCCGGAAAAGCGCGCGCAATCTGCTCCATGGCCTGTTCGTAGGCGAGCGCGCGCGCATCCTGATCGCGATGCGCGGGATCGGTGTAGAGCGCTGCGACGGCCTCGATATAATCGCGCTCCCGCTGCGTCTTCGGCGCGGCCGCCCGGCCGGCATTCACTGCATCGAGCCCCTGCTTCAGCTGCGCGGGCGACTTGAAGCCGGCGAACGGATTGCTCCAGCTGCTCAGCGCAATCCCCCAATAAGCAATCGCGCAGGTCGGATCGGCGGCAAGCACCGCGCGATAGCCCTCGATCGCGCGCCCGAACTGGAAGGAGTGCATCAACGCGACGGCGCGATCGAATTGCGGCTGGACGGCCGCGTCGCACGACGTCTGGAACGAGACGCTCCCCAGCCGCTCCATCGCCATGTGATCGTGCGCTGCCGGTTGCGCCTGCGCCGCGAGACCGGGAGGCATCATCATGGTGGACGCAACGATCACGATCTTGAGGATCATGGATTTGGGCCCTCAATGTTCAACGGCAGTCGCACTTGGCCACAAGTCGATCACGGCTCTTCTGCAATCTTGCACAGATTCGATCGAGGTCAACTGCACGTCGTCGGCACGATCATCTCGCGGATAGCGCGCATCCGGACCGGACATCGCTGGCGAATTACCGATGTCGCGACGGGTGCAACTCCACGATTTCCCATCGTCTCCGGCGCTTGGGTAACGGGCCGTAGCTATCGCTGCGGACCGCGCGACCCCGACCCGGCCGTTCCACGACGATGGCGGGCAGCCGCTCGCGCATCGCGGCCACTGGCGTAAAGCGCGCCATCGGCGCAGGCTGCACGACGGACAGTGAGGGAAATGGCGATGCGTCTGGCAGTGCTGATCGGCTTGATGGTGCCGGGGATCGCCCACGCCGCGGGCCCCACCTATCTGGCATGCACGATCGACACCGCGACCGGCCCGGTCGCGATCAACCTGACCGTAGACGATGTCAGCCGAAGCGTGTTCTACGAGGCGCCCGCCACCGGCTTCGCGTCGCGTCGATCGGCGACCTTCCTGCCCGACAAGATCGTGTTCGAGGTGCCACTGACGGTCGGCGCCGCTGAATTCGCCGTCAGCCGCACCGACCTGACCATCACCCGAACGGTTACCGCCAATCGCACGCCCGGCGTCGATCAGGGCAAGTGCACCAGGCAGAAGCCGGCCAAGCGCGCCTTCTGAAGGCGCGCGGCCCACGGCGCGTGCGGCCGGTCGCCCGCATCATGGACAAAGCGCACCGGCGCCGCCACTGACGCGTCGTCAAACAGCAAGGCGATCCGGCATGGCGTTCACGGCGAAGATCCTCCTCTTGGGCTCGGGCGAACTCGGGCGCGAGTTCGTGATCTCGGCCAAGCGGCTCGGCTGCCATGTCGTCGCGTGCGACAGTTATGCGGGCGCGCCGGCGATGCAGTTGGCGGATGCCAGCGAAGTGTTCTCGATGCTCGACGGAGCGAAACTGCGCGCGGCGATCGAGCGCCACCAGCCCGACTTCGTCGTGCCCGAGGTCGAGGCGATCCGCACCGAGGTGCTGGCCGAGCTGGAAAACGAGGGGGTCGCCATCGTCCCGTCGGCGCGCGCGACCGTGATGACGATGAACCGCGACGGCATCCGCGAGGTCGCGGCGGTCGAATTGGGCCTGCGGACGTCGCGCTATCGCTATGCCGAGACGCTGGACGAGGTGCGCGCGGGCGCCGCCCATACCGGCCTGCCGTGCGTCATCAAGCCGGTCATGTCGTCGTCCGGCAAAGGGCAGAGCACGGTGCGCGCCGACGGCGAGCTCGAGGCGGCGTGGAATTATGCCGTCGCCAACATGCGCGGCGACCGCAAGCGCGTGATCGTCGAGGAGTTCGTCGCGTTCGACTATGAAATCACGCTGCTGACGATACGCACCCGCGACGGCGTGCTGTTCTGCCCGCCGATCGGCCATCGGCAGGAACGCGGCGACTATCAGGAAAGCTGGCAGCCCGCCGCGATGTCCCCCGCCGCCGTCGACGCCGCGCAGGACATGGCGCGCAAGGTGGTTGACGATCTCGGCGGCTACGGGCTGTTCGGCGTCGAATTCTTCGTGAAGGGCGACGACGTGATCTTCTCCGAGCTGTCGCCGCGTCCGCACGACACCGGCATGGTCACGCTCATCTCGCAAAATCTCAGCGAGTTCGATCTCCACGCCCGCGCCATTCTCGGCCTGCCGATCCCGTCGATCGCGCTGCGTGGCCCGTCGGCCTCCGCCGTGATCCTCGCCGACCGTTCTTCCGAGAGCCTCGCTTATGGCGGCCTTGCCGACGCGCTGGCGACGCCGGGCGGAGAAATCGACGTCCGCATCTTCGGCAAGCCTACGTCGCGCCCCTATCGTCGCATGGGCGTGGCCCTGGCCCGCGCCGACACCACCGATGCCGCTCGCCGCATCGCCGCCGAAGCCGCCGCGAAGATCCATATCGCCTACGGCGAGTGAAACGGCACTGCCATCCCTGAGCAAGACCACGCCGTGCCACGGATGGCGGTGCGCCCGACATAGCCCCCGGCGCGTTTCGCCGGAAGCGCGCTGCTGTCCGCTGGGGATCAAGACCCGATCATAATGACCGAGATAATGACCGAAAAAGATCACGTTGAGGCGCGGCGCCTCGCAGCCTTGGCGCGATATGACGTGCTCGATACACCCCGCGAGGCGGTTTTCGACGAGATTGCCAGCCTGGCTGCAGCGATCTGCCGGGTGCCCATCGCCGTCGTGAATTTCATCGGCGATGGACGCCAGTTCTTCAAGGCTGAGGTCGGCCTCGGCGTGCGGGAAAACCCCGATCGAAAGCTCGTTCTGCGCCAAGGCATTATTGGAGCAGGAATTCCTGCACGTGCCCGACGCCACGATGGATGCGCGGTTCGACTGCAATCCGCTGGTGACGGGCGAACCGCACCTGCGATTCTATGCCGGCGCGCTGCTCAAGACGCCCGACGACCTGCCGATCGGCACGCTCTGCATCCTCGATTTCGAGCCGCGCGATCTCGACGACGTCCAGCGGCAGGCGTTGCGGGTGCTCGCGCGCCAGACGATGACGACGCTCGAGCTGCGCCGCTCGGCCATGGCTGCCGACGCCCAACGGGCGCGCCACCGCGCGATCGTCGACAGCGCCTCGGACTTCGGCATCATCGTCGGCGATCTGGACGGCATCATCACCGACTGGAGCGCGGGCGCCGAAGCCATCTTCGGCTGGGCCGAGCGCGAGATGGTGGGATGCCCGATCGCCAGGATCTTCACCGACGAGGATGTCGCAGCCGGAATCCCCGAGCGCGAGATGAACGGTGCGATCCGCGATGGGCATGCGCGCGACGAGCGCTGGCACGAGCGCAAGGACGGGGCACGCTTCTGGGCGAGCGGCGAGATGACGCCGTTGCGCGACGTGGCAGACCGTCACATCGGCTATGTGAAGGTTCTACGCGACCGCACGTCCGAGCACCTCGCCGCCGAGCAACTGAAGACGGCCGAAGCGCGCCTGCATCAGGCGCAGGAGGCCGGCGGCATCGGGCTGTTCACCGTCGAGGTGGCCGACGACATGCTGCGGTCCACCCCCGAATTCTGTCGGCTCTTCGGTCTGCCGGTGAGGCCCAGCTATCCGGCGGCCGAGATCGAGGCGCGCGTGATTCCCGAGGACCGGCACCTCATCTCCACGGCGGCGACGCGCAATCGCGGCGAAGCGATCCGTGCGGTCGAATATCGCATCCGCTCCGCCGACACGAACGAGCTGCGGTGGATCGCGCGGACCGGCGAGCTGGAGATCGGCGACGATGGGCGCCCTGTCCGCTTCGTCGGGGTGGCGCACGACGTCACCGAGCAACGCACGGCGCGCGATGCGCTTGCGCATAGCGAGGAACGCTATCGCGCGCTGTTCGAGGCGATCGACGACGGTTTCTGCATCATCGAATTCTTCGATGGGCCGGATGGCCCGCTGAGCGACTATGTCCACGTCGAGGCGAACCCCGGCTACGAGCGGCACACGGGCATTTCGCACATCGTGGGCAAGACGGTTCGCGAGATCGCGCAGGCGGAAGCCGACGAATGGGTCGCGCTGTACGGACGCGTGCTGCAGACCGGCGAGCCGGTGCGGTTCGAGCGCTATTTCGCCGCCGCCGGGCGCTATATCGAGGTGTCGGCCGCGCGGATCGATCCGCCCAGCCGGCGTCAGGTGTCCGTCCTGTTCCGCGACATCGACGGGCGCAGGCGCGCGGAAGACGCCTTGCGCGCCAGCGAAGCATTGGCGCGCGAGAACATCCAGCGCGTGCAGCTCGCGCTTTCGGCCGGTGCGATCATCGGTACGTGGTTGTGGGATCTGCCGAGCGACCGATTTACCGTGGACGAGGCCTTCGCGCGCGCGTTTGGTCTCGATCCGGCATTGGGACGCGTGGGTCTCAAGCTGTCGCAGATCGTCGCGACCGTTCACCCCGACGATCGCGAGGGGCTGGCGGCCGCGATCAACGAGGTGGTCGCGCGCGGCGGGGCCTATGCCCATCAATATCGCGTGCGACGCGCCGATGGCCATTATTACTGGATCGAGGCCAATGGGCGCGTCGATCATGGGCCGGACGGAACGCCGTTGAGCTTTCCCGGCGTCCTGCTCGACGTCGATACGCGCCGCGCCGTCGAGGAGGAGCGCGACCGGGTCGCCGCAGCGCTTCGGGCCTTGAACGACACGCTGGAGCAGCGCGTCGCCGAACGCACGCAAGAGTTGATGCGCGCCGAGGAACAGCTCCGCCAATCGCAGAAGATGGAAGCGGTCGGACAGCTGACCGGCGGACTGGCGCACGACTTCAACAATCTGCTCGCGGGCGTGTCGGGCGCGCTTGAGATGATCGAGATCCGCCAGCGCCAGGGCCGCCTGGCCGACGTCGACAAATATATCGTCGCCGCCCAGGGCGCGGCGCGGCGCGCCGCCGCCTTGACGCACCGGCTGCTTGCATTCTCGCGGCGGCAGACGCTGGATCCGCGGCCGACCGACGTGAATGTGCTGGTGGCGGGCATGTCCGACCTGATCCAGCGGACCGTCGGGCCCGGCATCGCGGTCGAGACCGTCGGCGCGGCATCCCTGTGGCCGGCCTTGGTCGATCCCGGCCAGCTCGAGAATGCGCTGCTCAACCTGTGCATCAATGCGCGCGACGCGATGCCCGATGGCGGGCGGATCACGATCGAGACGGCGAACAAGTGGCTCGATCGCAGCGCGGCGCGGGCGCACGACGTGCCCGAGGGCCAGTATCTCTCGCTCTGCGTGACCGACACGGGCACCGGCATGACGCCCGACGTCGTCGCGCAGGCCTTCGATCCGTTCTTCACGACCAAGCCGCTCGGCGAGGGCACCGGCCTCGGCCTGTCGATGATCTACGGCTTCGCCCAGCAATCGGGCGGGCAGGTCCGTATCTATACCGAGGTCGGCCAAGGGACCACGGTCTGCATCTACCTTCCGCGCCATTACGGGGCGATCGTCGACGAGGCCGATCCTGGTGGCGACGCGGTCGTTGCCGGCGCGGAGGCGGGCGAGACGGTGCTGATCGTCGACGACGAGCCGAGCGTGCGCATGCTCGTGGCCGACATTCTCCAGGATCTCGGCTATACGGTGATCGAGGCGTCCGACAGCGCCACGGGCCTCAAGATCCTGCAATCCGATGCGCGCATCGACCTCCTCATCAGCGATGTCGGGCTTCCGGGCGGGATGAACGGTCGTCAGATGGCCGATGCGGGGCGGCAGAGCCGGTCCGATCTGAAAATCCTGTTCATCACCGGCTATGCCGAAAACTCGGTGATCGGGAACGGCCATCTCGGGCCGGGAATGCAGGTATTGACCAAGCCGTTCGCGGTGGACGCGCTGGCGACGCGAATACGCGAGCTGATGACCGCGTGATGCGCTATGCGGCGGCGGCAGGGTCGTAGCGCCGGACTGGCCGACAAGCCTGCCGGGCTGGTATGGTTGCCCCGATCGATCTCACGGAGCCGCTATGCCTCTCGTAAAAAAGACATCTCTCGGCGGGCTCCGAACAGCCAAACCAGCCATCGCCGCGCCGCGCGCGACCCCCGCCAAGCCGCGGACGGTGCGGCGCGCGCGTGACGAGACGGTTGCCGACCGGGTCGGCGCCGCCGCGCTGGAACTGGCGAGCGGCATCGGCGAGGCCGCCTCCGCCGCTGCCGAGCTGCAGCAGGCGGT
This sequence comes from Sphingomonas nostoxanthinifaciens, assembly GCF_019930585.1. Lineage (NCBI taxonomy): Bacteria > Pseudomonadati > Pseudomonadota > Alphaproteobacteria > Sphingomonadales > Sphingomonadaceae > Sphingomonas > Sphingomonas nostoxanthinifaciens. The sequence goes on from NZ_CP082839.1 coordinate 3,906,995, forward strand.
CACCGAGATCGCGCGCGGTGCCGAGGAGGCGGCCAGCGCTGCGCAGGAATCGTCGGGGCTGATCGTGACGCTGGGGCGCGGTTTCGCGAATGCGCGCGAGCAGGCGGAAATCGCGCGCCGGCAGGCGGAGCAACTGCAGGCAGGCTTCATCGAAACCAACGCCCAGATCGAGGGATCGATCGTGGCGATCGAGCTGAGTGCCGAACGCCAGCTCGCGTCGGTCGAGGTCGTCGACAAGCTCGAAAGCGGCGCGCGCGGCATTGCCGTCGTCAGCCGCGACGTCTCCGAAATCTCCGAGCAGACCAGCCTGCTGGCGCTGAATGCGGCGCTGGAGGCGGCGCGCGCGGGCGAGGCCGGCCGCGGCTTCTCGATCGTCGCCGACGAGGTGCGGGCGCTGGCGGAAACATCCGAGGCCAATGCCGCGAGCGTCGGTACGCTGTCCGAGGAGATTGCGGCGACCGTCCGAACCGTCGCCGCGCGCATCCGCGCCGCGGCTGAAGCCGCCCTTGGCGAACGGGCGGCAGGCCGCGCGGTCGCCCAGCGGTTCGCCGTCGCGCGCGCCGATCTCGCCGAACTGTCCGAGGGTACGCAGGCGATCCTGGTCGCCGCCGTCGAGGCCGACGCAGCGGCGCGCGAGGCAGCGCGTGGGGCCGAGCAGGTCGCCAGCGCGGCAGAGGAACAGGCGGCGGCGGCCAGCGAATCGCAGCAGGCCGTGCAGCAGCAGTCGATCTCGCTCGATCAAAGCCACCAGACCGCCGAGGAGCTCTCGGCGATCGCGGAGCAGCTCAAGGACGGCGACGTCGAGGGGCTGAGCCACCAGATCTCGACCGCGGCCGAGGAATTATCGGCGACGGTTCAGGAGCTTTCGGGCGCGGCCGCCCAGATCCTCGTGTCGCTCGAACAGATCGGCCGCGGCGCGGAGATTCAGGCCGCCGCGACCAGCGAGGCCGAGACGGCGGCCGGGCAGATCGAAGCCGCCGCCCGCGCCGCGCAGGATCGCGCCCGCGCCGCCGCCGACCGGATCGAGGCATTGCAGGCGCTGGCGAGCGAGGGGCGCGGCACCGTCGAAAAGCTCGCCGCGGGTGTCGGTGCCCTTCTGGGCGAGACGCGATCGGTCGCGATGGTCGTGACCGGCCTCGGCGAGACGACGCGCGGCATCGAGAAGATCGTCGACAAACTGAGCCTCGTCGCCGTCCAGATCAACATGCTGGCCGTGAGCGGCTCGGTCGAGGCGACGCGCGCGGGCGATGCCGGCACCGGCTTCGCGGTCGTCGCCACCGACATCCGCAAATTGTCGCGCGGCGCCGCCGAGAATGCCGAAAGCGCCAAGGACAATGTGCGATCGATGCAGGACCAGATCGGCGACCTGCGCCGCGATCTCGACCAGATCGCGGCGGCGGCCGAGACCGAGGTCGCCCGCAACCAGGCGGTCGTCGCCCGGCTCGACGGGATGGTCGAGGAGATTGCGGCGACGAAGGCGGCGAGCGCCATGATCCTGGCGAGCACCGAGACGATCCTGGCCGCCGTCGGCGATATCCGCGTCGGCACGGTCCGCATCGCCACTGCGGCCGAGCAGGCCGCCTCCGCGGTGAACGAGGCATCCGCGGCGGCGCGGCAGCAGGCCGACGGCGCGGAAGAACTGGCGGCCGCGATCGAGGAGATCGCATCGCTGTCCGGCGCGCTGGCGGCGGACAAGGGCTGACGATGGCGGCCGCCGCGCCCGGACAAGTCCTGTCCTTCCGTGCAGGCGGTCGCGCGCATGCGGTGGCAGCGGATGCGGTGCGCGAGATCGTGCGCCTGCCCCGCCTGACGCCGGTGCCGCACGCGCCGAAGGGGCTGGCGGGGCTCGGCAACGTCCGCGGCAGCGCGGTGCCGATCCTGTCGGTCGGCGCGCTCGAGGATCTGCCGGCGCGTTCGCAGACCACGGTGCTCGTCCTCGCACGCGAGCCGGCGGTCGGGCTGCTGGTCGACGAGGTCACCGCGATCGAGCCCGCGCGCAAGGGGCTCAAACGCCTCGATGTGGATGCGTTGCTCGCCGAGGCGTATCGTCAGGCGCCCGTCGTCGCCGGTGCCCGCCGCGCCGATCGCGTCGTCGCGAGCCCGGTGGCGCCGGCCGCGACCGAAGCACAGGTTCATCTGATCGCCTTCGCGGTGGCCGGGCAGGCCTTCGCCCTGCCGCTCGATCAGGTCGAGGAAGTGATCGCTCTGCCGGGCGATGTCGTGCCGGTGCCGCGATCCGATCCTGCCGTGGCGGGAACGACGCTGCACCGCGGCGCGCTGCTGCCGCTGCTGCGGCTCGCGCATCTGCTCGGGCTGGGCGGGGCGGAGGGGCCGGCCATCGGCGCGCGCGTCGTGATCGTGAACATTCAGGGGCGCAGGGTCGGGTTGGTCGTCGGCGCGGTGATCCGGCTCGGCGAGCATGCGATCGATCCCGTCCCGGCGGTGATCGCGCGCCGCTCGGCCGAGGCGCGCATCCAGGCGATCGGTCGCCTGCCCGACGGCCGCGGCCTGATCTCGATCCTCGCCGCCGACCAATTGCTCGACGAGGCCCTGATGGCGCAATTGGACGAGCGCAGTTCCGACACGGAGATTGAGCAGATGGCGGCCGAACAGCATGAGCGCTTCCTGCTGTTCCGCCTCGGCGACCAGAGCTTCGGCCTGCCCGCGCTCGCGGTCACGGAGGTGGTCCGCATTCCGGACGCCATCGTGCGGATCCCGCGGGCGCCGGCCTTCATCGAGGGCGTGATGAGCCTGCGCGGCCACGCCGTGCCCGTCATCGACCAGCGCCGGCGGTTCGGATCGCCGGCCGCCGCGATTGCCGGCAAGCGTGCGATCCTGCTCGCCATCGGCGCGCTCAAGGCCGCCTTCGTCGTCGACAGCGTCGATGACGTGCGGCCGATCGCGCATTCGGCGATCGGCGCGGCGCCCGAAATGGGGGCAGGGCCGCAGCTCTTCGATCGCGTCGCGTCGCTCGACGACGGCGAGCGGATGGTGCTGCTGATCGAGCCCGCCCAGCTGCTCGACGGTGCGGAACGGGATCTGCTCGCCGCGCTCGCGGCGCAGGCGGACGTCGCGTCTGCGTGACCCGCCTCCTGATTGTCGATGATTCGCCGCTGATGCGGCGTCTCCTCACCGACATCTTCACCGATGCCGGGTTCGAGGTCGCGGTCGCGCGCAATGCGGACGAGGCGATCGTTCGTCTCCATGCCGACAGGCCCGACGTCATCACGCTCGACATCCACATGCCCGGCGGGGATGGCCTCGCTTGCCTCGACCGGATCATGCTCGAGCGCCCGACGCCGGTGGTGATGATATCGGCGCTCACCTCGACCGGCGCCGACGAGACGCTGGAGGCGATGGAGCTGGGCGCGGTCGATTTCGTGTCCAAGCCCGCCGGCGCGATCTCGCTCGAGATCGAGAAGATCGCGGCGCCGATGGTCGAGAAGGTCCGCGCCGCCGCGACCGCCCGGATCTCGCGCACTGCCCGCCTCGCCGAACGCGTCCGACTAAAGCGCGGTACGCCGGTGCGACCACCGACGCCGCCCGAACAGCCGCGCGAGCAGCACACCTGGGTCGCGCCGGACGGCGAAGGGCTGGTGCTCGTCGGCAGCTCCACCGGCGGCCCGCCCGCGCTCGAAGCGCTGCTCGCGCCGCTTCCGGCCGACTTCCGCTGGCCGATCGTCATCGCCCAGCACATGCCGGCGAGCTTCACCGGCCAGCTTGCGGCGCGGCTCGACCGGCTCTGCGACATCGCGGTCGAGGAGGTGTCGAAGACCGTCCTGCTCCAACCCGGCCGGGCCTATATCGGTCGCGGGGGTGCCGATCTCATCATCGCCCGCAGGCGCGGCGGGCTGGTCGCGCTCGCCGCGCCCGAGGCCTCCGAATTCGCCTGGCACCCCAGCGTCGACCGGCTGGTCGAAAGCGCGATGTCGCAGGTCGCGCCCGAACGGATCATCGGCGTGTTGATGACCGGCATGGGATCCGACGGAGCTAAAGCGATGACGAAGCTGCATGAAGACGGCGGCTTCACCATCGCCGAAGCAAGGGAGACGGCCGTGATCTGGGGCATGCCCGGCTCGCTGGTCGAGCTCGGCGGCGCGGCGCGCGTCGCGCCGCTCCCCGAAATCGCCGCCGATCTGCTGGCGGCGGCGAAGTGAATCCGAGCGCCGATCCCGGCCACACCCCGCTGTTGAGCGAGGCTGAACTGCAGCAGCTCTCCCGCCTGATCTACGCCCGCACCGGCATGACCTTCGGCGAGGCCAAGCGTTATTATATCGAGCGCCGCTTCGCCGTGCGCATGGCGCGATCGGGCGCCCCGAACGCCGCGACATATCTGGCGAAGCTGCCGCTGGACGGGGCGGAGATGCAGGCGCTGATCAACGCCTTCACGATCAACGAAACCTATTTCTATCGCGAGGACGTGCAGATCGCCGCGCTCGCGCGCGACATGCTTCCCGAACTGGTCGCGGATCGCACGCCCGGATCGCTGGTGCGGATCTGGTCGATGCCGTGCTCGACCGGGGAGGAGCCGTACTCGATCGCGATCTGGCTGCTCGAAAACTGGCCGATGGTCGATGCGTGGCACATCGAGATCGTCGGCTCGGACATCGACTCCGCCGCGATCGATCAGGCGCGGCGCGGAATCTACGGGGAACGCGCGCTGCAGCGGCTGCCCACCGACGTGCGCGAGCGCTACTTCCTGCCCGAACGCAATCTGGAGCGGGAGATCATCGACGACCTGAAGGAATCGGTGCAGTTCGGCGTCGCCAACCTGATCGAGACGCGCAGCAGCCGCGCGCAGGGCAAGTTCGACGTGATCTTCTGCCGCAACCTGCTGATCTATTTCGACGACGATGCGCGTCAGCTCGCCGCCGCCCATCTGTACGACTGCCTCAACCCCGGCGGTTTCCTGTGCCTCGGCCACACCGAATCGATGAACCGGATCAGCGACCGTTTCGAACTCGTTCGGTTCGGCGACGCGATGGTCTATCGCCGTCGGTGATGGATGAGCTGCTCGCCCAATTCCTGATCGAGGGCCGCGAGCTGGTCGCGGCGGCCAACGATGCGCTGGGCCTGCTCGCCCGCCGCGCCGACGACCGGGATGCGATCGACGCCGCCTTCCGCGCCGTCCACACGCTCAAGGGATCGGTCGCGGTCTTCGACATGGCGCCGGCCGGCCGCATCCTCCACGAGGCCGAGAGCATGCTCGATCGGGCGCGCAAGGACGGCGCCGCGATCCCGCCCGACGGATTGGCGGCGCTCGTCGCCTGCATCGATCGGGTCGACGCGTGGATCGACGCCATGGAGCGCACGGGCACCCTGCCCGCCGATGCCGGCGACGTGGCCGACCGCCTGCTCGGCGGGATTGCCGACGCGCCCACGCCCGAAGCGATGTCCCAACCCGATTGGCTCGCGCCATTGGCGGAGCGCGAAGCCGACCTGCTCCAGGCGGCGGGCGCCGCGCTCGTCGCATTCCGCTATCGGCCCGATGCGGACTGCTTCTTCCGCGGCGACGATCCGCTCGCGCTGTGCGCAAGCGTGCCCGATCTCCAGGCGCTTCAGATCACGCCACGCGAGCCCTGGCCCGATCCCGAGCAGATCGAGCCCTTCCAGTGCAACCTCTGCATCGAGGGCCTGTCCGGGGCTTCGCTCGACGCGGTGCGCGCCCATTTCCGGCTGGTGAGCGATCAGGTCGCGCTGCACTTGGTTCGCCCGCAGGCCGACGCCGAGGCGCCGGTCGCGGATGCGCAGTCGCAGACGTTGCGCGTCGATATGCGCCGCATCGACGATCTGGCCGACACGCTCGGCGAGCTGATCGTCGCCGCCAACGCGCTGGAGCCGCTGGTCGCCGAGGTCTCGCGGCTCGATGCCAGCCTCGGCGCGCGGCTGCGGGTGGCGCATGGCAATGTCGAGCGGGAGGTTTCGGTCCTGCAGCGCGGCGTCCTGGCGGTGCGGCTCGTGCCGATCGCGCCGATGCTGCGACGCCTGCCGCGGATCGTGCGCGAGCTTGCCGCCGAACTCGGCAAGACGATCGATTTCGCCATCGACGGCGACAGCCTCGAGGTCGACAAGGCGATCGCCGACGCATTGTTCGAGCCGCTGCTTCACCTTGTCCGCAATGCGGTGGATCACGGCATCGAGCCTGCCGACGCGCGGGTGGCCGCCGGAAAATCGCCGAGCGGCAGGCTTCGCCTGAGCTTCGCCCGCAACGGAGAGCGGCTCGACGTCGCGCTGGCCGACGACGGGCGCGGGATCGCGCCGGCGCAGATGCGCGGGATCGCGGTCGCGCGCGGCATCGTCTCGGACGCGCAGGCGGCCGGGCTGGACGATCGCGCCGCGATCGAGCTGATCTTCGCGCCGGGCTTCTCGTCGGCGGATGCGGTTACCAGCGTGTCCGGGCGCGGCGTCGGCATGGATGCCGTGCGATCGGCGCTCGACCGGATCGACGCGCGGATCGCGATCGACAGCGAGGTCGGTCGCGGCACAATGATGCGGCTCAGCTTCCCGCTGCGTGCGATCACGACGCGGATGCTCGTCATCCGTTCGGGGCCGGATCGCTATGCCGTCCCGTTCGACAAGGTGACCGAGACCGTGATCGTGCCCGCCGCCGCGGTCGCGCCTTTGGGCAGCGGCGAGGCGCTGGTGCTGCGCGACCGTTCGGTCCCCCTCCTCCACATGGCCGAACTGCTCGGTGGCCGACGCCGGGCCTCGGGCGACCTGCGGCTGATGGTGGCGGATCATGGCAGCGAACGCGTCGCGTTCGTGGTCGACGGCTTCGATCAGCAGATCAATGCCACCGTGCGGCAGGCGACGGGCCTGCTGGGCACGATTCCCGGCGTCGCGGGCACGGCCGTGCTCGGCGACGGCGAGGTGCTGATCGTGCTCGATCCGGAAAGGCTGATCGCATGAGCATCCGCGTCGAGGGCGACGTCATCCGGTTGGAGGGCCGCTGCCGGCTCGAGGAAGCCGAGCCCCTGCTCGGTGCATTGCTCGCGAGCGCGCGACCCGAGGTTGACCTGACGGACTGCACCGCCATCCATACCGCCGTCGTGCAGATCCTGCTCGCATGCCGGCCATCGGTCAGAGGCCGGCCCGATCACCCTTTTCTGGTTCGTTACGTCCTTCCGCTGCTGACCGGGGCCGCCTCGCCTTCCGCTCCGGGCGTTCCGGCACTATGATTTGATATTCCCTTCGTTTTTCCCGTTCTCGGTCGCTTCTGGAGTTCGACATGCCGGTAACCGTCCTCATCGTCGATGACAGCAAGCTCGCACGGATCGTCGCCGGCAAGACGCTCGCCACGCTCCAGCCCGAGTGGACCAAGATCGAGGCGGGCAGCGCCGCCGACGCGCTCGCCATCATGGCGGAGCATCCCGTCGACGTCGCGCTGATTGACTTCAACATGACCGTCAAGGACGGGCTGCAACTCGCCACCGAGCTGCGCGCCGAGCATGCCGACATGCCGATTGCGATCATCACCGCCAACATCCAGGACGAGGTGGTCGCGCGCGCGCGCGCGATCAACGCGACCTTCGTGCCCAAGCCGGTGACTGCCGAAGGGCTGGAGGGCTTCCTGTCCGGTGCCGCGCTCAAGCTGCGATCGAAAAAGGGATGATCTCCGACCAGATCCTGCTCGACGAGCTGGAGCGCGACGCGCTTACGGAGATCGTCAATATCGGGGTCAGCCGCGCGGCCTCGAGCCTGCGCAAGATGGTCGGCGAGCAGGTGCTGCTGTCGGTGCCGGCGATCGACGTCGTGTCGCAGAAGCGCGCCGCGCGGCTGATCAGCGAGCGCGAGACGGACGATCTGGTCGCCGTTCGCCAGGATTTCGCCGGCGCCTTTTCGGGCCGCGCGCTGCTGATCTTTCCGGAGGAGAACAGCCTCGAGCTGGTCCGCGCCGTGACCCATGACGAACTCACCGCCCAGGAGGTGGTCGAGATGGAGCATGAGGCGCTCACCGAAACCGGCAACGTCATCCTCAACAGCTGCCTCGCCACGATGGCGAACATGCTCAAGCGCTCGCTGACGATGAGCATTCCGGAGGTCGTACGCGGCAATGGCGCGACCTTGTTCGACGTCTTCGAGGAAGCGCCGGCGGATGGGCTGGTGCTCTTCCTCTACATCGATTTCAACGTCCGCCATCGCGACATTCGCGGCTATATCGCGATGCTGATGAACCTGCCGGAGCTTGCGCTTCTCAAGGAATTGCTGGCCGAGTTCATCGAACGGATCGTCGGGCAGGATGGTTGATGCGGGTCCGGTCCGCACCGCAAGCATGACGGCGGGCACGAGCGGCTGCTGGGACTGGGACATCGTCGCCGACGCGCTGCGGATCGACGAGCGTTTTGCCGATCTCTACGGCATCGATCGCGCGCTCGCGGGCGTGCCGCTGCCGACCCAGACCTTCTTCTCGCGCATCCACCCCGACGATCGCGCGCGGATGCGGATCGCGGTGGCGGGCATCCTCGGTGGCTCCGCTCTGTTCTCGAAGGAGTTTCGCGTCCTCACCGCCGATGGCGGCTATCGCTGGATGCACGGGCGCGGCGAGAGCCATCTCGATCGATCGGACGAGCCCGTCCGGTTCACCGGCCTGCTGATCGACGTCACCGAACGCAAGCAGGCCGAGGAAAGGCTGCGCGTGGCGCAGTCGGCGGGCGGCGTCGGCACCTTCGAATATCGCGACGGGTTCGCCACCGCGAGCGTGTCCGACGAATTCTGCCGGCTGCTCGGCCTGCACCCGGCGCGGTCGCTGCCGGTCCGCACGATCAACGGCCTGTCGGTGGATGGCGGCCCGATCGTCCCGGATGCGCTGCCGTCCGACGCGCGATCGATCGGCGGGGAGTTCTTCGTCCGGCGCGGCGATACCGGCGACACGCGCTGGATCGCGCGCCGGGGCGAAGTCCATCACGAGGATGGCGACGGATACCGCATCATCGGCGTCATCTACGACGTGACCGAGCAGAAGGCCGCACAGCAGCGCCTGCTCGACCTGAACGACACGCTCGAACAGCGCGTGCAGCAGGCGATCGACGAGCGGATGGCGGTCGAGGAGGCGCTGCGCCAGGCGCAGAAGATGGAGGCGGTCGGCCAGCTCGCCAGCGGGATCGCGCACGACTTCAACAATCTGCTGACGATCATCGTCGGCAATGTCGAGACGGCCACGCGGCGGCTGACCCTGGATACCGATCCGCGCGCCAAGCGCGCGCTCGACAATGCGATGAAGGGCGCCGAGCGCGCCGCCGCGCTCACGCAGCGGCTGCTGGCCTTCTCACGCCGCCAGCCGCTCTCGCCCAAGCCCACCGATATCGCCCGGCTGCTCGCGGGCATGTCCGACTTGCTGACCCGTTCGATCACCGAGGCGGTCGGGATCCAGATCCAGCCCGACCCGGATCTCTGGGGCGTCGAGATTGACGGGCATCAGCTCGAGAATGCGATCCTCAACCTCGCGGTCAATGCGCGCGATGCGATGCCCGGCGGCGGCAACCTCACCATCTCCGCCCATAACCGGACCGTGCAGGATCAGGACGACCGGATGCTCGTGGCGGGCGAATTCGTCGCGATCGAGGTGACGGACACAGGCTCCGGCATGTCGGACGAGATGATCGCCAAGGTGTTCGATCCGTTCTTCACGACCAAGGAGGTCGGCAAGGGCACCGGGCTCGGCCTGTCGATGGTCTATGGCTTCGTCACCCAGTCCGGTGGGCAGATCACGATCGATTCGACCGTCGGGCAAGGCACGACCATCACCCTCTACCTGCCGCGCATGACGCGTCTGGCAGGCGACCACCGGCCGGCGCCGATCGTCGAGGGGTTGAGCGCCGGCAAGGGCGAGACGATCCTCGTGGTCGAGGATGACGACGACGTCCGGGCGCATACCGTCGAGCTGCTGCGCGAACTCGGCTATCGCGTGATCGAGGCCTATGACGGGCCGTCCGCGCTTCGGCTGCTGGAGCGCCCCGATCAATCGGTCCAACTCCTGCTCACCGACGTCGTCATGCCGGTCATGTCGGGCAGCGAACTGGCGGATGCGGCGCACGTCCTGTTCCCCGAGATGCGGGTGCTGTTCATTTCGGGCTATCCGCGCGACGCGATCACGCGGGACGGCCGGCTGCGCGCGCATGTCGACCTGCTGCAGAAACCGTTCAATTACGAGACGCTGGCCGCGCGCATCCGCGAGGCGCTCGAAACCGTTCGCTGAGCGTCGCCGCTATGGCCGGCCGAGGCTCGCCGCCATCCGATCGGCCAGTTGCGCCAGGAGCTGGCTGAACGCCTCCGCGCTGGCGGTGGGCGTGCCCGCCTGCTGGGGCGTTTCGAGCGACAATTGCGCGACGGGGCCGGACGGCAGCTCGCGATAGGCGACGTCCATCCGCGCTTGGCCGCCAGCGATACCGAAGGCGAGGATCGTCACGCTCACGGTGCGCGCCGGCGGCGCCGCAACCGCACCCGGCGGAAGCACCGCGCCCTCCGGCAGCCGCGCGGTGAGATCGCGGACGAGCGTGTCGCGCGCCAGCGTCCCGAGCGGCGCGATCCAGCGGGCGAAGTCGTCGACCTTCATCTCCGCCCCCGCGACCTGCCGCGTATATTCGGCCCGATCGAGCGCGGCCGGGATATGTACCGCCGGAATTGCTATCGGCGCACCGCGATAGGCCGGCGCGGCGGCGGCGGGCGCCACCGCATCCAGCGTGAGCATCGTCGTCGCCGGGCTATGCGCGCATGCCGCGAGCGCCAACGCCGCGATCGGGGCCGGAAGCCACTGCCGCATTCTCATTTCTCCTTCGCCTTGCCGCGCAGCAACGCCTCGGGGTGGCGGCCGAGATAGTCGGTCAGCGAGCGGATCGAACGCGCCGCCTGATCCATCTGGCCGATCGCCTCGGGCAGGCTGCGATCCTGCGCCGCGCCCTCGCCCGACAATACGGTGCGCGCTGCGGCCGCGGTGCCCTGCAGCTCAGTCACCGTCTGGTTGAGCTTGGTCATCAGCGGCCCGATCTGCGGCTTCACCTGCGCAGTGATCGCGTCGAGCTGGCGCAGCGTGGCATCGAGATGCGCGATGCCGTCGCGGACCTCGCCCGATCCGGTGATGTTGGCGACATTGGCGGTCAGCCGGCGGACGTTGGCGCCGATCTCCTGCAGCGGGATCTGGTCGACCTTGGTCAGGATCGAATCAGCCTTCGCCATCAGATCGTCGGCGGTGGCGTTGCTTTCTGCAGCGGGGATGATCGGATCGCCGCCGCCGGTCGCGAGGCGTGCCGGGCGGGCGCCGGCATCCGCCGCGAGCAGGATCGCATGCGCACCCACCAAGGGCGGCGATTGGATCATATGCGCGCGATAGCCTTGCGCAAGCAGACGCCCGACCGCACGATCGCTCGCGGCGCGCCAGTCCTGCGTGCCCGCCCCCGGCGGCAGTGCGACATCGAGGCGGCGCGGATAGAGCAGGATGGTTGCCTCGGTATAAGGCCGCCCACCGGGCGCGAACGTCAGGTGCGCGCTGCGCACCCGCCCGACCGTATATCCGAGCATCGTCACGCTCGATCCCGGTTCGATATCGCCGGCGGCGCCCTTCAGCATGACGCGATATGGCACCTCCGGCCCGATCGCGCCCGCGCGCGCCGTCGCCTGGTCCTGATAGAGCGTGAACACCGTATTGGCCGGGGCATGTTGCGCGGCGACGGGCGCGGGGGGCAGTTCATATTGCACCGAACCCTGCAGCACGCTGGCCGGCGACGAGAGGCCGGCCGTCAGCGACGCGCCGCTGAGCGACAGCTTGAGCGGGCTGCCGGTCCAGAACGCGCCGCCTTCGTCGATCAGCCGGTCGAACGGTGCATTCACGAACACCTTCAGCCGGAAATTGCCCGGACCGCGCAGCGCTGTCCGAACCACCTTGCCGATCGTGAAGCCGCGATAGAGCACCGCCGCACCCGGCTGGATCGAGCCCAGCGCGGCGGCATCGAGGTAATAGATCGTCCCCTGCGTGCCCGGCAGGATCAGCGGCGGCTGATCGAGCCCGACAAAGTGCCGCGTCGGCGTGCCGCCGGTACCCGGCGCCATGTCGATCAACACCCCCGCCACCGCGGCGCGGATCGACTGGATGTCGGTGATCGTGGGAAACTCGCCGACCAGCCAGAATTTGGTGTTGCTGTTGAGCGCATCCCTGACGCGCGGATCGAGCGACAGCGTCACCTCGACATGATGCGCGTCGGGTGCCGCCCGCACGTGCGAGACGTGGCCGACCTCGACGCCCTTCATCAGCACCTTGGTATCGCCCGGCGTGACGCCCTCGACATAGCCGAAGGTGACCACCGTCTCGAGCCCGCGACGGGTGAGCGCGCGCACGCCGAGATAGGCGACGATGATCAGAGCGGCGAGCGGGATGGCCCAGACGAGGCCCGGCCAGCGGCTGCGGATCGCGCGCGCCTGCGGCAGCGTATCGTCCCGGTCATCGTCGTTCAATCGCGTCGCTCCGCCGCATCCCACATCAGTCGCGGGTCGAACGTCTTGGCGCTGATCATCGTCAGCACCACCACGGCGGTGAACGGCACCGCCGCGGGCTCCGCACGCCCCGTGATGAAGGCATTATAGGTCATGACCGGCACGAAGGTTCCGATCACGAACGGATCGACCATCGACCAGCGCCCGATCTCCTCCACCATCCGATAGACCTTCGTCTTCGCGACGAGGTGCGAGCGCGAGCGCCGCAGCACCGAAACGACGCACCAGCCGAGCCCGGCGAGCTTCAGGAACGGAATGAGGAAGCTCGCGCAGAACACCAATAGAGCGAGATCCCAGAGGTTCGCCTGCGCCAGCTCGATCACGCCCTCCAGCACCGTATAGGTGGTCGGCTTGTAATGGATCGGCAGCGTCGCTAGCGGATAGAGGTTGGCGGGGATGTAGAGCAGCACCGCCGCCAGCGTCAGCGCGATCGTGCGGCTCATGCTCTGCGGCTTGCGCCGGTGGAGGCGATCGCCGCAGCGGCGGCACGACGCGCCCTCGGCCTCGGCCGGCGCGAGCAATTCACAGGTCGTGCATTCGATCGCCGTGCGCGGATCGGCCGGGGGCGCGTCGGGCGCGATCCGTTCCCACACCGCCGCCTTGTCGAGCGCCGCGCGGACGAACAGCGACAGGATCGCCGTGGCGATCAGCGCGACCCCGCCCGGCCCGAGCCTCACCGCGATCGAATCCGCCAGCCGGGCATAGGCCACCGCCAGCCCGAGCAGAAACACGTCGAGCATCGCCCAGCTCTGCAATTTGTCCGCCCAGCGGAACGCCGGCCCGAGCCAGTCGGCCTTCACATCGAATTCCAGCGCGCCGAGCACGAGCGTCAGCAGGCCGAAGCGGACGATCGGGGCGACGACGATGAACAGGAACACGATCGCCGCCAGCCACGGCCAGCCGTCGTACAGCATGATCCACGCCGACGAGGCGAGCCGGCTGGTGCGCGACACGCCGAGCACGTCGGTGCGCAGCAGCGGCATCAGGTTGGCCGGGATGAGCAGAAGGAGCAGCGTCGCCGACAGGGCGAACGCCAGCGACAGGCTGCGCCCGTTGGTGCGTTCGAGCGTCCCGGCGCAGCGCGCGCAGCGCGTCAGCTGCGCGGCATGGGTCGGCGGCAATTGCTGCGGCAATCCGCAATCCGCACATCCCACGATCGCCGCTGTCATGAGGACGGAAAGCGCGGACGCCGCAGGAGTTGCGTCACGCGCGGATCCGATCGCGGTTTCGCGTCGTTTGCATGGCGAAACATTGGAGATGGATGATGCGATCGATCCTGCTCTGGCTTATCGGCGTGCCGATCCCGATCATCCTGCTGCTGGCGATGTGCACGCATCATTTCTGACGCCGCGCGCAAGCGGACGATCGCCGCTTCCGACCGAAACCTTCAGTGCTTGTGCTTGGGCGCGGCGGTCGCGATCACTTCCGCCGGATGGATCGGGCGCATCGCGGCGGCGAGCGAGACAGCGAGCATCTGGCAATCGCAGCCGGCAGCCGGTGCCATGACCATGGCGATGTCGGGCCATTGCAGCGTTTCGGATGGGGTGGGCGCCGCGGGACGCTCGATCTTGTCGGCCATCGACTCTCTCCAGCCCGCCTTTTTCGGCGGTTCCCGAAAGTCTACGCCGATCATAAGGGGACACAAGCGGAGACGCGGTCGGCTGACGTTCGGAGCATGATGATGAAGGTGGAGGGCGGCTGCCATTGCGGCCTGGTGCGGTTCGAGGCGGAGGTGGCCGACGGACCGGTCGAGGTGCTCGCGTGCGGCTGCTCGATCTGCGCGATGACCGGCTTCCAGCATGTGATCGTTCCGCAATCGGCCTTCCGCATCGTCGAGGGGCGGCGCGAGACCACCACCTATCGGTTCGGGTCGGGTTCGGCGCGCCACATCTTCTGTACGCAATGCGGGGTGAAGAGCTTCCTCACCCCGCGCGGCCGGCCCGACGCGATGAGCCTGAACCTGCGCTGCCTCGACGAAGGCCACGGCCTCGACGTGACGAATGTCGCGGTCGATCAGGTCTGACGGCGCATCACTGCGCCGCCACGGCACCCGCGTCCACCAAAGGCAGCCACACCGCGCTGGGGTTCGCGGACGAGCGCGAGACGGTGATCGTCGCCTTCTTGTAGTCGCCCGGCTTGGCGAAGAAGATGTTCGGGACATAGGTCTGCGGGTTGCGGTCGTAGAGCGGGAACCAGCTCGACTGCACCTGCACCATGATGCGGTGGCCGGGCAGGAAGACGTGGTTGGCGGTCGGCAGCGCAAACTTGATCCGCACCGTCTTGTTCGCCGGGATCGCGCTCGGATGTTCGAAACTGTCGCGATAGCGGCCGCGGAAGATGTCCATCGCCACGCCGAGCTGGTAGCCGCCGAGTTCGGTCTGCGACGGCACCTCGTCGGGATAGACGTCGATCAGCTTGACCACGAAATCGCCGTCGGTGCCCGTCGTCGCCAGCAGGAGGTCGGCCACCGGTGCGCCGCTGATCCGCACCGCATGATCGAGCACCGGCGTCTCGTAGCTCAGCACGTCGGTGCGCGTGTTCGCCTCGCGCTGGTCGGAGACGAGCCACTGCTTCCACTGGTCGGTGCCCGACAGGTTCACCGGGCGCGGCACGAACGGGATCGGATGCGCCGGATCGGAGACATAGCTGTCGGCACCCGCGCCCTTGGGCTTGTCGAACGACAGGCCCGCATCGGCGGCGAGATAGAGCGGCGTCATCGGCTTGGCGCAGCCGCTGGCGCAGGCGAGCGGCCAGTCGGGCAATTTGTCCCAATGGTTCTCGCCGGTATTGTAGATCTGCACGCGCGGCATCGCGTAGGCCGGCGCGCCGTCCTTCAGATACTGATCGAAGAAGGGCAGCAGCACGTTCTGGCGGAAGTCGGCGGTGGTGTTGCCGGCCCATTTGAGCGGGCCGAGGCTATAGCCTTCGTAATTGACCTGGCTGTGCCGCCACGGGCCCATCACGAGATAATTGTTGTCGAGGTGGCCGGCGCCCTTCAGCGCCTCCCAGCTGTGGATCGCGCCCCACATATCCTCCTGGTCCCACAGGCCCTGCAGCCACATGGTCGGCACCTTGGACGGGTGCGCGGCGACCGCCTTGTCGAGCGCCTGACCCTGCCAATAAGCGTCATAGGCGGGATGCTCGGCCATGCGCCGCCACATGCCGAACTGGTCGACCCCATGCGCCTTGGCGATGTCGCCCGCCGATCCGCCGCGCAGATAGGCGTCGTAATCGTCGGCATTGGAGGTGATGAAGGCGGCGTCGGCGCCCTTCGGGCTCTCCTGCCCGATGACGTAGCCGAGCGCGCCATCCTGGCGGAACGCGCCATAGTGGAACCAGTCGTCGCCCATCCAGCCGTCGACCATCGGGCTTTCGGGCGCGGCGACCTTCAGCGCGGGATGCGGATCGAGCAACGCCATCACGACGGTATGGCCCTCGTAGGACGAGCCGATCATGCCGACCTTGCCGTTCGTCTCCGGCACGTTCTTGACCAGCCAGTCGATCGCGTCCCACGCATCGGTAGTGTTGTCGACGTTGGTCGGGTTGAGCGGCCCGCGCGGCGGGCGCGTCATCACATAATCGCCTTCCGATCCGTGCAGCCCGCGCACGTCCTGAAAGACGATGATGTAGCCGGCATTGGCGAACACTTCGGCGCTCTGCGGCACGATCGACGCGAGGTTGCCCGATCGGTTGCGGCCGGCATGCTTGTCGGCATCGTAGGGGGTGCGCGTGAACAGGATCGGCGCATGCGCCGCGCCCTTCGGCACCAGGATGACGGTGTGCAGCTTGACCCCGTCGCGCATCGGCATCTCGACGTCGCGGCGCGTGTAATTGTAGCCCGTGGTCGGCTCGACATAGTGCGCCGGCTTGTCGCCATGCGCCGGGAAGATCGGCTCGCCTGCCTGCGCCGCGACGGGGAGCGCGAGCGCCCCGATCATCAACATCGCCGTCGCCCGTCCGATCGTCATGCGCTGGATCTCCCGCTTGGAAAGACGGGCGTTCGCATGGTCGAGCGGCCGAGCGCCAGCCTTTTCAGAGCCGATCCGTGCTCAAAAGATCCGGCGGCTGGCTGGGGCGGGAGGATTCGAACCTCCGAATGACGGTACCAAAAACCGTTGCCTTACCACTTGGCGACGCCCCATCGCGCGGGCGGGCCTTATAACCGGCCGCGCCCGCGAGGGAAGGCTTTAGAACAGCCGCTCGACCCAGCCGTGCGGATCGGCCGCATGGCCGCGCTGGATCGACACCAGAGCCGCCTTGAGCTGGCTGGAAACCGTGCCCGGGCCGCCATTGCCGATCGTGAAATCGAACCCTTCGCCGCGCACGCGGCCGATCGGCGTCACCACCGCCGCCGTGCCGCAGGCGAACGCCTCGCGGATGCGGCCGCTGGCGGCATCGGCGGCGAACTGGTCGAGCGCGTAGCGCTCCTCGCGCACCGTCAGCCCCATGTCGCGCGCCAGCACGGTCAGCGAATCGCGCGTGATGCCGGGCAGGATCGTGCCGGTCAGCGGCGGCGTCGCGATCGAGCCGTCGTCGAACACGAAGAAGATGTTCATGCCGCCCAGCTCCTCGATCCAGCGATGCTCGGCGGCGTCGACGAACAGCACCTGATCGCAGCCCTGGCGGATCGCCTCCGCCTGCGCGACGAGGCTGGCGGCGTAATTGCCGCCGCACTTGGCAGCACCGGTGCCGCCGGGGGCAGCGCGGGTATAATCCTGCGACACCCACAAGGTCACCGCCGGCGCGCCGCCCTTGAAATAGGCGCCGACCGACGATCCGATCACCATGTAGAGATATTCGGACGAGGGCTTCACGCCGAGGAACACCTCGCTCGCGATCATGAACGGCCGCAGATAGAGCGCGCCGCCTTCCGCCTCGGGGATCCAGGCGCGGTCGGCGCGCACCAGCGCGCGGCACGATTCGACGAACAGATCCTCCGGCAGCGGCGCCATCGCCAGCCGCTCGGCCGAGGCGCGGAAGCGGCGGGCATTGGCGTCGGCGCGGAACAAGGCCGCGCCACCATCCTCCAGCCGATAGGCCTTCAGCCCCTCGAAAATCTCCTGCGCATAATGGAGCACGGCGGCGGCGGGATCCATCTGCAGCGGCGCGCGCGCCTGCACCTGCGCATCGTGCCAGCCCTTCGCCTCGCTATAGCGAATCGTCACCATGTGATCGGTGAACACCCGGCCGAAACCGGGATCGACGAGCAAAGCCTGCCGCTCGCTCACCGGAACGATGCCGGGATGGGGCAGATGATCGAAGGTCAGGCTGGTCGCAGCGTTCATGATGGCTCTTCTCGTGCGGATGAAGAGTGCCGCCTTAAAGCTGCGGCTTGCGCCGCGCTAGGGTGGGTGGCAGAAAGGGTCAATATGGCTGTCCCGTCCGCTTCGCCCCTGTTCCTGCGCGAGACCGAAATCCGTCGCGGTATCGAGTTGCTCTACTTCGGCTACAGCCTGCTCTACCGCGATATCGATCACCGCCTCGGCAAGGAGGGGCTCGGCCGCGCACATCATCGCGCGCTCTATTTCATCGCGCGCCAGCCCGATCAGACGATCAGCGACCTGCTGCGCACGCTCGCCATCACCAAGCAGTCACTCGGCCGCGTCCTCGGCGAGTTGACCGAGCGCGGGCTGGTCGAGACCCGCACCGGGCGCGCGGACCGGCGCCAGCGGCTGCTGCGACTCACCGAATCCGGCGAAGCGATGGAGCGCGACTTATTCGAGGCGATGCGCGAGCGGCTGGGCGGCGCATATGCGGGCGCGGGGCAGGAGGCGGTCACCGGCTTCTGGCGCGTGCTGGAGGCGATGATTCCCCCCGCCGATCGCGGCCGCATGGCCGTGCTGGCCGACGCCGCACCCGACGGACGCGCGGCCTGACACTGCAGGGCGTTGACAGGCCGAACACGCTTCGCCATTGACGCGCCTCCCACGGGCAAAGCTCATGGACAGGTGGCCGAGTGGTTAAAGGCAGCAGACTGTAAATCTGCCGGAGTTTCTCCTACGTAGGTTCGAACCCTACCCTGTCCACCACCTTCTGCGCGGCAATGGCCCGCGCCGCGATACGGGTCGCGCTCCGCGGCATTGCCGCTTCCATCGATCGTTGGCATCCGGTTCGTCGAGCGCACGGCTCGCTTCGGCGGCCTTGCGCCCCTTCCCCGCCGTTGCCGGGGAATAAAAGCCACGCTGCGCCACTCCTTATCGACGGTCTTCGCGAACCTTGGGGGCAAGGCAAATGAAGCATCCTGCCGATCCGCAGGCGGGCGTCGTCCCGCGTGCGCATGGCGCCGCCGCCCCCCTCGTCCGCGATCGACCGGCGATCAGCGTCTGAGCGTCCTTCAATCTGACAGGGGGAATTTATGAAGCGCTTCTTCGACATGGCAATCTGTCTCACGCTCGTCGGCGCCACGGCGCCCGCGCTCGCAGCAGGCGTGACGGGCAGCACGTCCGCGATCTTCGTCAATCCGAAGCCGGGCACCGCGGTGGTGACCGGCGTCGGCACGTCGCATTTCACCTACGGCGATCCCATCGGCTTCAGCACGCCGAACGAACTTTCCTTCGCCAGCGCCGCTTTCTCGAGCGATTACGAGACGCCGTTCAAGGTGGGCACGCTGACCTATACCAATGGCAGCATCGCGGGCGGCACGGAGGCCGCTTCGGTCGACGTGGCGCTGACGCTCGCTTTCGCCACGCCCGCCATTCCCGCGGTGGCAAGCATCTTCACGCTCGATCTGGTCAATACGCCCAACACCAGCGACCCGATCGCCTCGGCCGATTACGTCTATTTCCCGAGCAGCTATTCGGCGACCGACTTCGTGATCGGCGGGACGACCTATCACGTCGCCCTCACCGGCTTCGGTAACGTGGTCGGCGACGGCTTCCTCGCCTCCGACAGCAGCGAACTGCATGTGCTGGAAGGCGCCAGCGCAACCGCGGACCTGTTCGCCGTCGTGACGAGCCACGCACCGGGGGCTGTGCCCGAGCCCGCTTCGTGGGCGATGTTCATCGGCGGCTTCGCGCTGGTGGGCGGCGCGATGCGCGACCGTCGCCGCATGCAGGCCATCGCCTGACACGAGCGACGTCCGCGACGGAGGGGGGCGGCGTCCTGCCGCCCCCCCATTTCTGCCGCCGACGGGGTGTGCGCGCCGCATCGGCTGGCAAAGTCGGCCGGACGGCGTTAAGCGAACGGCGCGCGACCTCGCGCGATCCATCACTCGCACCGAAGACATTATGCGCAGAGGCCATCGTCCATCCGTCGCCCCCGCGGGCCGTCCCCGTCTGTGGGGCCGTCACGCCGTCGCCGCCGCGTTCGCCAATCCCGAGCGGACGGTGCGCAAGATCTGGGGCACGCGCGAAGCGCTGGCCGGCTTTGGCGGGCTGCCGACCGACGTGACCGTGCAATTCGCCGAGGTGACCGATCTCGGCCGGATGGTGCCCGCCGACGCGCCGCACCAGGGCGTGGTGATCGAGGTCGACCCGCTGCCCGACATCTGGCTGGGCGACCTGCTGGAGCAGGGCCGAGACGACCGGCGGCCGCTGGTGGTGCTCGATCAGGTGACCGACCCGCACAATGTCGGCGCGGTGCTGCGCTCGGCGGCCGCGTTCGACGCGCTCGGCCTCATCACGCAGGATCGCCACGCGCCGCCCGAATCGGGCACGCTCGCGCGCTCGGCATCGGGTGCGCTTGAGATCGTGCCGTGGGTGCGGGTGGTCAACCTCGCCCGCGCGCTCGACGAGATCGGCGAGGCGGGCTTCTGGCGGATCGGCCTGAGCGGCGCAGGCAAGCGCCCGCTGGGCGAGGCGCTCGGCACCGCGCGCGTCGCGCTCGTGCTCGGGGCCGAGGGCGAGGGCATGCGGCAGAACACCGAGTCGCATTGCGACGAGCTGGCACGCCTGCCGATCAGCCCGCGCGTCGAAAGCCTCAACGTCTCGAATGCTGCGGCGATCGCGCTCTACGCGGCCGCCGCACGCACCTGAGCGGTCAGTCCTCGGGGGTGATCGTCACCCGCAACCCGTCGAGCGTATCGTCGAACGGAATCTGGCACGACAGCCGCGAATAAGCGGTGCGGTGATCGGAGGTATCGAGCAGGTCATTCTCGTCCTCGCTCAACGGCGGCAGCCGATCGGCGAATTCGGGATCGACGAACACCTGGCAGGTCGCGCAGCTGCAGCAGCCGCCGCACAGCGCCAGCAGCTCGTCGATGCCCGCATCGCGGATCACCTCCATCACCGACAGGCCGGCCTCGCCGTCGATCTCACGCTCATCGCCTTCGCGGGTGACGACGGTCAGCTTCGGCATTATTCGGTCTCCGGAAGAAACGGGGTCGCGGCCCCTATGTCGCGCGCATGGCAGCGGCGCAACCGAGGATGAGGATGGGACTGACGGTCGATCAATTGCGCGCGAGCCTTGATGCGCTGGTCGCGATCGAGCCTGCGTTCGCGCGTGGGCTGGAGCGGCACGGCTATCCCGACGCACGCATCCGCGCGCGCGGGCACGAGACTTTGCTGCGCACGATCATCGGCCAGCAGGTGAGCGTCGCCGCCGCCGGCGCGATCTGGGCGCGGATGGAAACCGCGCTGGGCGGCACGCTCGACCCGGTGGTGCTGGCGGCGGCGCCGGACGAGCTGCTGCGCGCCGCCGGCCTCTCGCGCCAGAAGATCGGCTATGTAAAAAGCCTCGCCGAACTGGTCGCGTCGGGCACGCTCGATTTCGACACTTTGCCCGCGGACGACGAGGAAGCGATCGCCGCGCTGACCACCATCAAGGGGATCGGCCGCTGGTCGGCGGAAATCTACCTGCTGTTCGCCGAGGGGCGCGGCGACATCTGGCCGGCGGGCGACCTTGCGGTGCAGGAGGAGGTCGGACAATTGCTCGGCCTGCCCGAGCGCCCCTCGGAGAAAGCCGTCCGCGCGCTGGCGGAACCGTGGCGCCCGCATCGCGGTGCCGCGGCGGTGTTCACCTGGCACCATTATACCGAGCGGCTGGCGGCCGGACGCGCGACCAAGGCCGACAAGCTGCCGCTCTGACGCCGTTCAAGCGGTGAGACCGCGCTGCGTGAGGATCGCTTCCGCCAGCACGTGATCACTCGGCTTGTCGACGTCGATCCCCGCCTCGGCGAAGGGAAGCGGCACCGGCACCGCGCGCACGCCGACGGCGGCACCCGCCTTGGCCAGCGCGCCCGCCAGCGAGATCGTCCGCGTCGCCGCGCGCAATGCCAGCAGCGGGCCGAAATGCCAGATCAGGCGGAACGCCTTCTTGCGATCCTGCTCGATCGCGCTCCACGCCAGCAAGGCGCGCCGCGCCGCGGGCGTGCGCAGCGCGAACAGATTGGCGCCGGTCCACGCCTCGCCGGCAAACTTCAGCCAGGTGCGGCGATTGTCGGGATATGCCGCGAGCAGGGTGCGCCGCCCGACCATGCCGATACCGACATCCGCATCGCCGACACCGGCGATCGCCGCCTCGACCATCGCCGGGGTCAGCAACGGGTGGTCGGCGGTGGTGAGCAGGATCGGCCACGGCGCGGCGGCGCTGCCGGCGACTTCGGCCACACTGGTGGCGATCCCGACATGACTGACGGAGGTCGCGATTCGCGGCTCATCCGCCAGCCACGCGCAGTCGCCGACGAACAGCGCCTTCGGCTCCTGCGCCATCACCACGATGCGGCCGATCGACGGGCAAGCGAGCAAGGTGCGCGCGACGCGGCTGAGCATCGCCTCGCCCGCGACCGGCACCAAGGCTTTCCATTCCTGCCCGAAATGCGCCGCGAGCGGGTCGACCCCCGGCCGCTGCCCGGCGAGCAGGATCGCCGTCCAACTCATGCAGCCGGAGAGGCCCAGCCGTGGAGGAAGGTCTCGACCGCCGCCTCGATATCGGCAACCTGATCCCGCGCCGCCGCTTGCTGCGGCCGCCACAGCCGGTCGAAATAGCAGCCGGCCTGGCACAGGCCGATGAACTGGCGCGCCGCAATCGCCGGATCGCCCTCGCGCATGCGGCCGGAGGCCATCTCGCCGCGCATCCACTCGGCCAGGCGCTCACGCACGCGATCGGGGCCCCGCGTCGCAAAGGTTTCGCCGATCGAAGGGAAGCGCTCCGCCTCGGCGACGATCAGCCGGTTGAGCGCGATCGACGAGGGCGACATCACCTTGTCGAGCAGGAGCTGGCCGAACCGCCGCAGCGCCGCCGCCGTACCCCCCGACGACAACAGCGCTTCGTCCAGCGCCCGCCGAAAATGGTCGATCTTCGAATCGAGGACGGCGGCGAACAATTCTTCCTTGGAGGGGAAATAACTCCACAGGGTCGTCTTCGAGCCACCCAGCTCGGCCGCGATCGTCGACATCGACGTATCGGCATAGCCGCGCTCGAGGAACGAACGCTCGGCCACGTCGAGGATCGCGCGCCGGCGATCGGCCTTCCGCGCCTCGCGCCGGCCGGGAGAACAGATCACTTCCATCTTACGACGATACTATAGAGTACAGTTTCCGATTGACAAGCGGTCGTGCTAGGCTAAAGCCAAATTTCGCGTACGCAACGGTACAGGTTTTCTCGATGAAGCTTCGCTCGGCGTCCTTGCTTGCGGTCGCCACGGCATTGTCGCTCTCGGCGTGCGTGCCCGATCTGGGCACGCGGCCGGAGCCGCGCTCCGCCACCACCCTCGCCGCCAAGGCCAGTCTGCCCAACGAGGGCGGGCAGTGGCCGGGCGACGGCTGGTGGGAGCGTTATGGCGACGCGCAGCTCGACCGGCTGATGCAGGAAGGCCTCGCCGGATCCCCCGACCTCACCGCGGCGGCGGCTCGGCTGGTCCATGCCGAGGGTGTGGCGCGCAGCGCCGGTGCGGCGCTCGTGCCCAACGTCAATGCGACGGGCAGCGCCACCCTCATCAAGCAGCTCGGCCAGGACAATCTGCCCGACACGTTTCAGCTGAAGGGCTGGCCGCGCGTCGAGGCGGCCTCGCTGAAGGGCAATTTCGATCTCGATTTCTGGGGCCGCAATCATGCGCGGCTCCGCGCGGCGCTGCACGACGTCGATGCGGCGCGGGTCGAGCAGGCGCAGGCGCGCGTCACGCTCTCGACCGCGATCGCGCAGGCCTATGCCGATCTCGCGCGGCTCTATGCCGAACGCACGGTGGCCGAGGAGACGCTGCGCATCGTCCAGGACACGTCCGGGCTGGTGTCCGATCGCGTCCGCAACGGGCTCGATACCGAAGGGCAATATCGTCAGGCGGCGGCGCAGGTGCCGTCCGCCCGCGCCGACATCGCCCAGATCGACGAGAATATCGCGATCACGCGCAACCAGCTCGCCGCGCTGATCGGCGCGGGGCCCGATCGCGGCCTGACGATCGATCCGCCGGCGCTCGCCAGGCTGACCACCACCGCGCTGCCGGCTTCGGCCGGGATCGACCTGGTCGGGCGGCGCCCGGACATCGTCGCGGCGCGCGCGCGGGTCGAGGCGGCGGCGGAGCGGATCAAGGTCGCCAAGGCCGCTTTCTATCCGGACATCAGCCTGTCGGCGATGATCGGTTTCCAGAACCTCAACATCGCCAGCCTCGCCACCGGCAGCCTGCTTTACGCGACCGCCGGGCCGGCGCTGTCGCTGCCGGTGTTCGACGGCGGCCAGCGTTCGGGCGATTATCGCGTCGCCCGCGCGGATTACGATGCGGCGGTCGCCGATTATGACAGCACGTTGATCCAGGCGCTGCGTCAGGTGGCCGACGCCATCGCCAGCCGCAACTCGCTCGCGGCACAGATCCGCGAGGTGCGCGCCTCGCTCGACGATGCGCAGAAGGCGTATGATATCGCCCGCCTGCGCTACAAGGGACAGCTTTCCACCTATCTCGACGCGCTGTCCGCCGAGCAGGGGGTGATCGCCGCGCGCCGCCGCGACGCCGATCTGTCCGCCCGCGCCTTCACGCTCGACGTCGCGCTGGTGCGCGCGCTGGGCGGCGGCTATTCCGAACCCCGGCAAACCGCGACGGCAAACGCCGCGGCGACGGGCAACTGACCTTTCAGGGACGCATCCATGGCCGACCAGCCCGATCCTCAGCTCGAAGCGACCGAGCCCGTCTCCCCGCCCGAACCGGCACATGAGTCGAAGGCGCTGCTCGCCCAGCGTCGCCGCCGCTGGCTGACGATCCTCGTCGTGGTGGTGGTCGTGGTCGGGCTGCTCGCCACGCTCTACCATTTCGTGATCGGCGTGCGCCACGTCTCGACCGATAACGCCTATGTCGGCGCCGACAGCGCGAGCGTGACGCCGCTCGTCGCCGCGCCGGTCGAAAGCGTGCGCGTCGCCAACACCCAGATCGTGCACAAGGGCGACATCCTCGTCACGCTCGATCCGGCCGACATGCGCATCGCCGCCGAGCGCGCCGCCGCCGATTATGCCCAGGCGCAGCGCCAGTTCCAGGAAACGCGCGCGACGGGCGGGGCGCTCCAGGCGCAGATCACCGCGCGCGACAGCGACATCCAGCGCGCGCAGGCCGACCTCACCACCGCGCAGGCGCAGTATGACAAGGCGCGGGTCGACTATGACCGCCGCATGGCGCTCGCCAAGGCCGGCGCGGTCTCCGGCGACGAGATCACCGCCACGCGCACCGTGCTGGCGCAGGCCAAGTCGCAGCTCGACGTCGTCCGCGCGGCGATCGCGCAGGCCAACGCCACGCGCATGGCCGCACGCCAGAGCTACGCCGCCAACCAGGCGCTGGTGCAGGGCTCGATGTACGACAATCCCGACGTCGCCGCCGCCCGCGCGCGCTACGATCAGGCCAAGCTCGATCTGTCGCGCACCGTGATCCACGCGCCGTTCGACGGCGTGGTGTCGCAGCGCAACGTCCAGATCGGCCAGCGCGTCGCCGCCGGCACCCAGCTGATGGTCGTGGTGCCGCTCAACACCATGTATGTCGACGCCAACTACAAGGAAGGCCAGCTGCGCCGCGTGAAGATCGGCCAGCCCGCCCGGCTCACTTCGGATCTGTATGGCGGCGGCATCGTCTATCACGGCCGCGTCGTCGGCCTGTCCGGTGGCACCGGCTCCGCCTTCGCGCTGATCCCGGCGCAGAACGCGACCGGCAACTGGATCAAGGTGGTGCAGCGCCTGCCGGTGCGCATCCAGCTCGATCCCAACGAGCTGACCCAGCACCCGCTGCGCGTCGGCCTGTCGATGACCGCCACGATCGACGTGGACTGATCGCATGTCCGCCGATGCGAAGCCGCTGCAGGGCGGCATGATGTGGCTCGGCGGGCTCGTGCTCGCCCTCAGCAACTTCATGGTGGTGCTCGACACGTCGATCGCCAACGTGTCGGTGCCGCACATCGCCGGCAGCCTCGCCATCTCGCCCGATCAGGGCACGTGGGTGGTCACCTCCTATTCGGTGGCGGAGGCGATCTGCGTTCCGCTGACCGGCTGGCTCGCGCAGCGCTTTGGCGCGGTGCGCGTCTTCATCTTCAGCATGATCGGCTTCGCCTTCTTCTCCGCCCTGTGCGGAACCTCGGTGAGCCTCACCATGCTGGTCGCCTGCCGCGTCGGCCAAGGCATCTGCGGCGGCCCGCTCATCCCGCTGACGCAGACGCTGCTGATCCAGGTCTTCCCGCCCGAGAAACGCGGTGCCGCGATGGGCATGTGGGCGATGACGACCGTCGTCGCGCCGGTGGCCGGACCGCTGCTCGGCGGCACGATCAGCGACAATTGGTCGTGGCACTGGATCTTCTTCATCAACCTGCCGGTGGCGGCGGCGTGCCTCGCCGGCACCTGGATCCTGATGCGGCGCTACGAGACGCCGATCAAAAAGAACCGGATCGACATTGTCGGCCTCGTCCTGCTGGTCGTGTGGGTCGGTGCGCTGCAGGTGATGCTGGATACCGGCCGCGATCACGACTGGTTCGGCTCGACCTGGATCTGGGAGCTGGCGATCGTCGCCGCGGTCGGCTTCGTCGCCTTCATCATATGGGAGCTGACCGAGGTTCAGCCGATCGTCGACGTGCGCGTGTTCCGCCATCGCGGTTTCGCGGCGGCGGTGGCGGCCTTGGCCTTCACTTATGGCGCCTTCTTCTCGGCAGTGGTGGTGACGCCGCAATGGCTGCAGGGCTATCTCGGCTATACCGCGTCGTGGGCCGGCTACGTGCTGATGTGGCAGGGCATGTTCGCGGTGGTGATGTCGCCGATCGTGGGCAAGCTGACGACCAAGATCGATCCGCGCATGCTGGTGAGCTTCGGCATCCTGACGCTGGCCTTCGCCACGTTCCAGCGCACGCAGTGGACGCCGGATATCGATTATTGGCACCTGTCGTATCCGCATATGCTGAACGGGCTGGGACTGCCCTTCTTCTTCGTGCCGCTCACCATCCTGTCGCTGTCGTCGGTCAGGCCGGAGGAGACCGCCTCGGCCGCCGGCCTGTCGAGCTTCGTGCGGACGCTGGCCGGCGCGGTCGGCACCTCGATCGCCACCACCTTGTGGTTCGATCAGGAGGAGGTCACCCGCGCGCACCTGACCGACATCATGAAGCCGGGGATCGCGCTGGACCAGTTCGGCATGAACCTCAGCACGGCGCGCGCCATGCTCGAGCAGTTGGTGGAGCGTCAGGCGATCGCGATCGCGACGACTCACCTGTTCGAGATCAGCACGTTGCTGATGATCTTCGCCGCCGCTTTGATCTGGATCGTGCCGAAGCCGAAGCGGATCGCCAGCGCCGCCGGCGCACACTAAAGGGGCCGCAAAAGCGCCGTATTGCGCGAGCAGTTACGGCCTCCATATTGGCGGTCGCGCGTTGAGGCGTGCGTTCCTAGGGTTCGAGGGTGAAGAAAGCGTGACCGGTATTTCGATCAAGCCAACGTTCTGGCGCCGCGAGCACCATCTTGACCGCATGAACTTCCACCAGCTGGTGGTCGCCTTTTTCCAGTATCCGGCGGTGATCGCCTATCTGCTGCTCGCCGCCGTTTCGGCCGGCGTGTGGGCGTGGCGTCCGGCCGGCGCGGTCGCGACCGTCGCGTCGATCGCGGTCGCGGTCCTGCTCTATCCGCTCGTCTGGTATTCGCTGCATCGCTGGGTGCTGCACAGCCGCTGGATGTTCAAGGTGCCGTTGCTGGCCGCGACGTGGAAGCGGATCCACTACGATCACCACCAGGATCCCAACCGGCTGGAGATCCTGTTCGGCGCGCTGCACACGACCTTGCCGATGATCGTGGCGATGACCGTGCCGATCGGCTGGCTGATCGGCGGCGTCGGCGGTGCGGCGGCGGCCTTCACGGCCGGCCTGCTGACGACCGCTTTCTACGAATTCTGCCACTGCATCCAGCATCTCGCCTACACGCCCAAGCATCCGATGCTGGTGATGATGAAGCAGCGTCACATGGCGCACCATTTCCACGACGAAACCGGCAATTTCGGCATCACCAACTTCTTCTGGGATCGCCTGTTCGGCACCAGCTACGAGAAGGTGTCGCAGCGCAAGAAGAGCGCGACCGTGTTCAACCTCGGCTACACGCCCGAAGTGGCGCTGCGCTACCCGAAGGTCGCCAAGCTGTCGGGCGGCGTCGCCACCGGGCACCCCGCGACGCGCATCCGCCAGCAGCAGGGCTGATCCACCCTTCCCGCCGCGCCGAGGCGCGCTTCGTGCTTTACGCCGCCGCGCCCTTCGCGCAGAGGCGAATTGCGAAGGGAAGGGTTATTCATGGCTGCAGGCATCACCATCCGGCCGGTCGACAGCAAGGCTGACCGAAAGGCGTTCGTCGAGCTTCCGTTCCGGCATTATGCCGAAGATCCAGCATGGATCCCGCCGCTGAAGGACGAGGCGATGGGCCTCATCACGCCGGGCAAGAACCCCTTCTTCGAACATGCCGTGGCCCAACTGTTTCTCGCCGAGCGCGGTGGCAAGGTCGTCGGCCGCATCTCGGCGTCGATCGACCATATGTGGACGCCGATGCCGGCGGACCAGGGCGGCGGCACCGACAGCGGCAATTGGGGCTATCTCGACGCTGACACGCCGGAGGTCGCCAGCGCCCTGATCGCGAGCGCCGAAAACTGGCTGCGCGGCAAGGGCGTCAAGCGCGCGCTCGGCCCGGTCAGCATGTCGATCTGGGAGGAGCCCGGCCTGCTCATCAAGGGCCACGCCCAGGCGCCGACCGTGATGATGGGCCACGACGATCCGCGCTACGAGGCGTGGATCGAGGCCGCCGGCTATGCCAAGGTGAAGGATCTCCACACGTGGGAGCTCGACATCACCACGCCCTTCCCGCCTCTGATCCAGCGCATCGTCGCCGCGGGCGAGAAGAACCCGCGCATCCACGTGCGCGAGGTCAACAAGAAGAAGTTCAACGAGGAAGCCGCGATCATCCTCGCCATCCTGAACGATGCGTGGAGCGACAATTGGGGCTTCGTGCCGTTCACCGAGAGCGAGATCGCCTTCGCCGGCAAGAAGATGAAGCCGATCATCTTCAACGATCTCGTCCGCATCGCCGAATATGACGGCGAGCCGGTCGCCTTCATGATGAGCTGGCCCGACCTCAACGAGCTGCAGGCCGATCTGGACGGCGAGCTGTTCCCGTTCGGCTTCGTCAAATTGCTGTGGCGCCTGAACGGCGGCTTTTCGGGCCGACCGACGGTCAACACGATCCGCGTGCCGCTGATGGGCGTGGTCAAGCGACTGCAGGCCAGCCGCATGGCCAGCCAGCTCGCCTTCGTGATGATCGAATATATCCGGCGCGCCGCGGTCGCCAATTACGGCGCGAAGCGCAGCGAGATCGGCTGGATCCTCGAGGACAATCAGGGGATGAACTCGATCGCCGAGACGATCAACAGCGAGATCAACAAGACCTACCGCATCTACGAAAAGGCGCTGTAGCGCGCGTCAGCGGGTGATACCGATGCCGGCGCGCAGCCGCGTCTGGCGCCGGTTATAATCGAGCAGATCCTCGCCATAGCCGGCGAAGCCCTGCCCGAAGACGTAGAGCTTCGGGCCGGAGGCGAACAGGCGCGGCAGCGGATAGGAGACGAGCGCCTCCACCGCGCCCTTGCCGCTGGCGGGGTTGAGCCGGCCGCTCGCGTCGATCTGGATGCCGTCTGGCGTGCCGATGCGGCCGAACAGCCCGGCATTGCCGCGATAGCGCGCGATCTGGGGATTGTCGGAGCGCGAGCCGAGATAGACCCACGCGCGCGGACCGAGCGCGACATCGTACGCGCCGAGCGTCGTCGCCAGCTCGGGCTCGACATAAGCGATATTGAACGAGCGCGACGCGGCGCCCGACCGCCCGTTCGAATCGTGGCGCAGGCCGAAGCGGCCGCCGATCGTCCACGATCCCACCGATGCCAGCGGCGGCAGCGCATAATAGAGTTCGGGCATGTAGTTGACGTCGCGGAACGGCGCCGAGGCGTGGCCGAGATCCCAGAACATCTGTTGGGTGTAGCCGAACATCAGCCCGTCGACCCACGAGGTGCGCGCACCCGCGCGGCCGAACAACTGATATTTGAGGCTGACCTGCAGCCGCGCGTCGCTGCTCGTGCCGGGACCGTAGACCGCGTAGATCGGCTCGTAGCTCGACAGGTTGGCGAGGAAGACGCTGCGGCCGCGCTCTTCGGCGACGGGCGCCGTCGCAGGCGGCTGGGCGGGGGTCGCCAGCGGCGGGGCTGCCTGCGCCAATTGGGTCTGTGCCCCGCCATAATTGATCGCCACCGCCTGCGCGCCCGGCAGCGTCAGCGCGAGCATCCCCGCGCCGGTGCCGGCCGGAATGGCGAAGCGATAACGCTCCCGCGCGAAGCCCGACGGCGCCACGGTGACGGCATCGGGCTGATCGGCCGCGCGGTCGAGCCGGACCTGCGCGCGCGTGCCGTCGGCCGTTTCGATCGTCGCGTCGATGCCCGGCGCGACCGGAATACGTCGTGCCGCGGCATCGCCGTTGGTGACGATCAACGACACGTCGACCGCGCCGCTCGCCGGATCGATCGCGGTCGCGGCGACGATCGGCGGTTCGGCGAAGGCGGCGGGGGCGAACAGGAAGGCGGAGACGGACAGGCCGAGCGGCAGGCGAATCATGTTACGCAAGCGTTCGGATCGAAGGGCGGTTCCGAAACACGCTCCGGCCGCCCGACGCTCACCGATCACAGTGGCGCGGTCGCCACATCCAGCCATTCGGCCACCGCGCCGTCGAGCTGGGGCGCGATCGTCGCCCGCACCGCGGCATGATAGGCATCGAGCCAGTCGCGTTCTTCCCGGCTGAGCAATGCCGGCTCGATCAGCGCGCGATCGATCGGCGCGAAGGTGAGCGTCTCGAAGCCGAGGCAGGCTTTCTCGGCGCCCTCGATCCGGCGCTCCTCGACCAGCACGAGGTTCTCGATGCGGATGCCGTAGGCGCCGGTCTTGTAGTAGCCGGGTTCGTTCGACAGGATCATGCCTGCGCGCAGCGGCTCGTCGCCGCCCGATTGCGCGCTGCCGGCGGGCGAGATGCGCTGCGGCCCTTCATGCACGCTCAGATAGCTGCCCACGCCGTGGCCGGTGCCATGCGCATAATCGACGCCCGCCGCCCACAGATGCTGGCGCGCGAGCGTGTCAAGCTGGGTGCCGCGCGTCCCCTCCGGAAACACCGCGCGGGCAAGCGCGATGTGGCCCTTCAGCACGCGGGTGAAGCGGTCGCGCATCTCGGCCGAGGGCGTGCCGATCGCCACCGTGCGGGTGATGTCGGTGGTGCCGTCGCGATACTGGCCGCCCGAATCGACCAGATACAGGCTGTCCTGCTCCAGCGGCCGGTTGGTCTCGGCGCTCGCGCGGTAATGCACGATCGCGCCGTTGGGGCCGGCGCCCGAAATGGTATCGAACGACAGATCGCGTAGCAGGCCCCCCTCGGCGCGGAAGGCGCGAAGCCGGTCCTGCGCGATAAGCTCGTCGACCCCACCCTTCGGCGCCTCGACCGACAGCCAGTGGAGGAAGCGTGCGATCGCCGCGCCGTCGCGCGCCTGCGCGGCGCGATGGCCGGCGAGCTCGGCCGCATTCTTGATCGCGCGCGGCAGCACGGTCGGGTCGCGCAGCGCCAGCACGGTCGCGCCCGCTTCCTCCAGTGCACCGAAGATCGCCGCCACCGCGCGCTCGGGATCGGCGACGACGCGCTTGCCCGCCAGCGTCGCCAGATGGCCGGCGAAGGCGGCATAAGGCTGGACCCGCACGGCGTTGCCGAGATGCTGGCGCACCGCGTCGGTGATCTTCTCGGGCGCGACGAACAGATCGGCGGTGCCGTCGGCATTCGCTACCGCGAAGCCCAAAGCGACCGGCGTGCGCGCGACATCGGTGCCGCGCACGTTGAACGTCCACGCGATCGAATCGAGCGCGGACAGTACCGCTGCGTCGGCCTTGCGCTCGGCCAGCCAGTCGGCGATCGCCTGCCTCTTCTCGGCGGAATTGCGCCCGGCGAGATCGTCGGGCTGCACCTCCAGCACCGCCGCCGATGGCTGCGGCCGATCGGCCCACACGGCATCGACCGGATTGGTCGCGACCGCGACCAATGTCACGCCGCGCTCGGCCAGCCGCCGCGCGGCCGTCTCGACCCAAGTCTTGGTGTGCAGCCACGGATCGTAGCCGATGCGCGCGCCGTCGCCGACATGCTCGGCCAGCCACGACGCCACATTGGTCTGCGGCACCGACTGATAGCTCCAGTCGTCGGCGGAGACCTGCGCGCGCACCTGCAGCGTGTAGCGGCCGTCGACGAAGATCGCCGCCGCGTCCGCCAGCACCGCCGCCGTGCCCGCCGACCCCTCGAACCCCGTCAGCCATGCGAGCCGCTGGGCGTAGGCGCCGACATATTCGCTCATATGCTCGTCGGTCAGCGGCACGACGAAGCCGTCGAGCGAACGGCGGGAAAGTTCGGCGCGAAGCGCGGCGAGGCGATCGGTGGGGGCTGTCATGCCGCCGACGATAGAGGCTCGCTCCCGTCGCCGAAAGCCGTTGCGCGGCGGCAGCCCCGCTTCCACATGGGCGCGCATGACCGATACCCTCCCGCCGCCGCCTGTCGCCGCCACCCGTCCGCATAGCTTCACCACGCACGGCATCACGGTCGACGATCCGTGGGCGTGGCTCAAGGATGCGGGCTATCCCGAGGTGACCGACACCGACATCCTCGATTATCTGAAGGCAGAGAACGCCTTCTTCGATGCCGCGATGGCACCGCAGCGCGATCTGATCGACACGATCTTCGCCGAGATGAAGGGGCGGATGAAGGAGGATGATTCCTCCGTGCCGCAGAAGGACGGCGAGTGGCTCTATTGGTGGGCCTATGAGGCCGGCGCGCAATATCCGCGCCGCTGGCGCCGCCCGGTCGCCGGCGGCCCCGACCAGCTGATGCTCGACGAGCCGACGGAGGCCGAGGGCAAGGACTATTTCCGCGTCGGCACCGCATCGGTCAGCCCCGACGGGCGGCTGCTCGCATGGGGCGTCGACGATAATGGCGCCGAGCGCTTCACGCTGCGCATCCGCGATCTCGCCACGGGTCTCGACATCGAGACGGTCAGCATCGTCACCAATGGCGGCGTGGCGTGGAGCGCCGGCTCGGATGCGTTGCTCTACACCGAGGTCAACGACAATTGGCGCAGCTATCGCGCGCGCCTGCACCGCATCGGCACCGATCCGGCCGAGGATGCGATCGTCTATGAGGAAGCGGACGAGGGCTTTCGCGTCGCGGTGGGCGCGACGCGCGACCGCGAATGGCTGCTGGTCGCGACCGGCGACAACCAGACGACCGAGGTCCGCCTGATCCCCTCGCGCGATCCCGCCACGCCGCCGCGCGTCGTCAGCCCGCGCCAGGTGAAGCGGCAATATGCCGTCGACAGCGCGCACGGATCGCTGTGGATCCTGACCAACGACACCCACGTCAATTTCCGCATCGTCCGCGCCGATCCGTCCACCCCGGCGGTATGGGATGAAGTGGTCGCGGGCTCCGACCATGCCTACCTCACCGGCATCGCCGCCTTCCGCCAGCATTTGATGATCGCCGAGCGGATCGACGGGCTCGATCAGGTGACGCTGCGCGACTGGTCGGGCGAAAGCCGGTCCGTCGCCTTTCCCGAGGCGAGCTACAGCGCCGGGCCGTCGAACAACCCCGAATTCGACCCGGCATCCTATCGCCTGACCTATTCGTCGATGGTGACGCCGCTGACCGTCTATGATTGCGATCCCGCCAGCCTCGCGCTCACCCCGCTCAAGGTGCAGGAAGTGCCGTCGGGCTACGATCCCACGCGCTACGCGACCGAGCGGCTGACCGTGCCGGCGCGCGACGGCGCGCAGGTGCCGGTATCGATCGTCTATCCGGTCGGCTTCCCCAAGGACGGCACGGGCAAGGTCTTCCTCTATGCCTATGGCGCCTATGGCCATGCGATCCCGCCGAGCTTCTCGACCGGGCGGCTGTCGCTGCTCGATCGCGGCTGGGCCTATGCGATCGCGCATATCCGCGGCGGCGATGATCTGGGCTATGATTGGTATCTGCAGGGCAAGGCCGAGCAACGCTGGAACACCTTCCGTGATTTCAGCGACGCCGCGCGCGGGCTGATCGCCGCCGGTTTCACCGCGCCGGGCCGCATCGCGATCAACGGCGGCTCGGCCGGCGGCGAGCTGATGGGCGTGGTCGCCAACACCGATCCCGAATTATGGGGCGCGGTGGTGGCGGACGTGCCGTTCGTCGACGTACTCAACACGATGCTCGACGCGAGCCTGCCGCTCACGCCCGGCGAGTGGCCCGAATGGGGCAATCCGATCACCGATCCGGCGGCGTTCGAACTGATCCGCGGATATAGCCCCTACGACAATGTCGCGGCGAAGGCCTATCCGCCGATGCTCATCACCGGCGGCCTCAACGATCCGCGCGTGACCTATTGGGAGCCGGCGAAATGGGCGGCGCGCCTGCGCGCGACCAAGACCGACACCAATATGCTGCTGCTGAAGATCAACATGGGCGCGGGCCATGGCGGCAAATCCGGCCGTTTCGAGGCGCTGCACGAACGCGCCGAGGCGTTCGCCTTCGTGCTGACGCAGGTGGCGTGAGACCCGTTACCGTTCGTCCGTCTTGCCCACCCGTTATGCCAGCGCAGGCTGGCATCTCCCTCGGCCTCGGTGCGCCCGCCCCACGGAGACCCCAGCCTTCGCTGGGGTGACGGCGTAAGCGATGGGCGGGAAACAGAATTGACGGCGCGGGATGATGCCGCGACGACTTCGCGCTAAGGGTGCCGCATGAAGATCGCGACCTACAATATCAACGGCATCGGCGCGCGCCTGCCGCGGCTGCTCGAATGGCTGGAGGAGCGCCAGCCCGACGTGGTGTGCCTGCAGGAGCTCAAGGCGCCCGACGAACGCTTTCCCGAGGCCGAGCTGGCCGCTGCCGGGTACAATGCGATCTGGCACGGGCAGAAGAGCTGGAACGGCGTCGCCATCCTCGCGCGGGGCATGGACCTGCACGAAACGCGGCGCGGGTTGCCGAACGATCCCGATCCCGCGCACAGCCGCTATATCGAGGCGGCGGTCGGCGGCATCATCGTCGGGGGTCTCTATCTGCCGAACGGCAATCCGGTGCCCGGCCCCAAGTTCGACTATAAGATCGCCTGGTTCGAGGCGCTGCTGGCGCATGCGCAGACCCTGTTCGCGACCGAGGCGCCGGTGGTGCTGGCGGGCGACTGGAACGTGATCCCGACCGACCATCCCGACGATGTCTGGTCGGCCAAGCGCATGGCGGGCGACGCGCTGAGCCAGCCCGAATCGCGTGCCTGCTTCGCGCGGCTCGGCCATGCCGGCTGGACCGACGCGATCCGCGCGATCCATCCGACCGGGCCGGTCTACACCTTCTGGGACTATACGATGAATGCGTGGGCACGCGACGCGGGCTTCCGCATCGACCATCTGATGCTCAGCCCCGCCGCCGCCGACCGCCTGACCGACGCCGGCGTGGACAAGGATTATCGCGGCCGCGAAAAAGCGAGCGATCACGCACCGACCTGGATCACCCTGGGTTAGCCCCCTTTATCAAGGGCGATGATCTGCCGGGCGTGCACTGGTATACGCATGTCGGGAGACGCCCATGCGCATGTTGCTCGTCCTTGCCGCCGCTTTTCTCGCTGCCGGGCGCGCGCCGGCGCAGGCGGCCGAAGCATCCGGCAAGGCACCGGCCTGTCCGGCAGGCACCACGCCGCTCCCTGCCGCTCTCTCGGGCTGGTCGTCGCGCAAGCCGCTGGTCGCGGCGATCGATCGGGAGTCGCTCGACTCCGGCTGGCTCGCGCCGGGGATCGCGGTCGACCTGCAACTCGTCCTCACCTCGCAGGTCAGCTACGCGCATCCGCCCGCGCATGCCGGCGCGCCGTCCGGCTATGGCGGGATGCTCGCTTTCGCGACCGATCATGCCGGAACGGTGCGCGTCGCGATCGGCTCGGCCGCATCGATCGACATGATCGACTCCAGCGGCGCGCCGGTGGCCCCGACCGCCTACGGACACGGCCTCGCCTGCGCCGGCATCCGCCAGACGGTCGATTTCGCGCTGAAGCCCGGGCATTATATGGTCCAGATTGCGGGCAATGACGGGCCGATCCTGCCCCTGCTGATCGCGCCGCTTTCCTGACCTGCAATAAAGGACGGCACCACAAGGCGCTGCTCTTGCACTATTCCCGGTAAGATGGATAAGTAAGGCTTGGTTAATCGGCGACGCGGGGGCGGTCGCGCCGTCCTCTCTCGTTTGATTATCGCAGGATTATCGGCCGTCGCTGCCGGGCAGCGCAACGACAGGGAATGCGCCGGAAACTCGCTGACATTTGACAAGATAATGACCGGAGAGGCGCCGCGCACGATGCGGCTGGGGGCAAGATCATGCGGATTGTGCTGCTGTACAACGAGCTGGACAAGGATCCCGTCCGGCATGTCTGGCGGCAACTCCGCGGGCCGGGTGTCATACCTTGGTTCGCTGGCGAGCAGATCGATGCTTTTGGTGACCTGTACGATCAGATCGGCGCGCAGATCGCGCAGGCGGATGCGGTCGTCTTCTTCATCGGCGACAAGGGGCTGGGCAAGTTCCAGCGCAACATCGAACTCGGCTCCTCGCTGTGGAGGCATCGCACGAGCGCGGGCACATTCGCCATCATCGTGGTCGCGATGAGCGCGACCGCGCAGATCCCGCCCGAGCTGGCCGAATTTCCGCAGATCGACTTCGATCCTGTTCAGGCGCCGGCCACGCTGGCCGCGTCCATCAGGCGCCTCGCCGTGCCGGGCGTGGTCGCGTGATGAAGACGATCGTCTTTCTTTTCCACCCGGAGGATCAGGAACATGCCGCCCGTATCGGCGCGCAATTGCTGAGCCAGCTCGACCGGAACGTCTACAATCTCTGGACGACGGACAATATTTCGGCGTCCGGCAGCCTGCTCCAGCAGCTCGAGGGGGCGATCAACACCGCGTGGGCGGTATTGGTCACGATCGGCAGCAAGGGCACGGATCAGTCGTTCGAGAACATCTGCGCGCCGGCGCTTTCACGGCGCCAGTGGCAGGAGGGCAAGACGGCGTTCGGCCGGATTCGCATCGACCTTCCGAACCCAACGCCGATGCCGAACTCCCTGCTCGACTGGCCATCGATCAATGCCGGCCCCACGCCCGATTACATGCAGATCGCGGGTTCGGTCATGCGCATGCTCAAGCTCGACGCCGTCTGGTCGAGCAAGCTGGCGGTCGAAAAGGCGGTCGAGACGCTGGCCGCCGAGATGCGCCGGCCATTTGCCGACATCGCCGCCCAGATCGCGGTCGGCCGCCCGGTCACCTTATTGGTCGGCCCCTATGCGCCGGTCGAGGACGGCGACGACGGCAGCTGCCCCAGCAACGTCCGGGCGCGATTGCGCGGGCTGATCAGCGACGATCTGCTGAAGGCGCAGCTCGGCGCCGAGCCTTCCAACGTCTCTCCGGTGATCTGGCAGGATCATCTCGCGACATTGTGCCTGCTGTCGGGCGACCAGGGCATCGTCGAAACCATCAACCGCGCGATGGAGGAGGTGATCCGCACCGCCCCCGGCGACGAGACGGGGCCGCCCACGACCTTCCATGCGGCGCTGGCGGAGCTGGCCGAGGCGCTGCGCGATTTCCGCCACGGCGCGCCGGCCGATACCGCGCTGCCGGCGCTGACGCTCATCAGCTTCTGTCCCGGCCTGCGCGCGGAGCGGGCGCTGATCGCGCGCAACCTGTCGTTCGAGCGCGCCGCGCTCCAGCTCGGCGCGGACGGACGAGCACGGCTGAAGCGCGAGCTCTACGTCCCCGATCAGGGCAACGCCGCCGCCGCGCGCAGCAGTTCGGACTCCTATTTCCTGCCGGAGAGCCGCCCGCTGGAAGCCGGCGAACGGTGCGAGGCGATCCGCCTCATCAAGCTGGCGGGGTCGCGCGACCTCGACGACAGCGTTCCAAGCCACCTTGCTCAAACCTATCTGACGCTCTGCGCCTTCGTCGCCAATTTCGAGCCGCTGGTGAGCGCGGTGGCGTCCGGGCCCTATATCGCGCTCGGCGGGGGGCTGGCGACGCCGCCGCTCCAGAGCGCCCACGCAATCCTGCTGCGCCCGCAGCTCGATCGCGGATCGCGCCGCCCGCGCCTCGCGCTGGTGCCGACCGTGACGCAGAGCCCCGATTTGCTGCGCCGCGCCGAAGCGCACCATGTCGAGCAGCTGGCGCGCGTGCCGGGCAGCGGCTTCAACCGCATCGACCTGGTCCGCGAAAGCCCGCTGTCCTTCATCAGGGCGCTGTCGGTCGCATTGCGGGACGCGGAGGCGGCGTGAGCCAGTCTTCCATCGCGGAGCGGGCGTCATCCGACGTGCACGGACGTGCGGTGCATGAGAGTATCGGGATCAGCGAGCGCAGCCCGTACATGGCGGCGCACAGCTTCGGCGGCGCCGACGTCGACCTGTTCTTCGGCCGCGACGCGCAGGGCGTCGCGCTCGCCCGCTTCATGCAGGATCAGCGCCTCTCGATCCTCACCGCGCCGTCCGGCATCGGCAAGACCTCGCTGATCCAGGCGCGCGTCGTGCCGCTGCTGGAGCGGCAGGGGTGGCTGACCGTGCTGGCGCGGCCCGGCGACGATCCGCTGCAATTGATGCAGCAAGCGATGGTCGAGCATCTGCTGCCCAAGCCCGAGATCGAGACGGCGGCGATCCAGCGACTGGCGGCCGAGGTGCCCGGCGGTGACGAGACGAGCCTCGCCGACGTCGTCGCATGGTATGACGCGCTCGAATTCCACGATCGCGTCCGCTTCCGCTTCTTCGCGCCGCCGGCCGCGTCCGCGCTGCCCATCTTCTGCCGCGTGCTGCGTGGCACGATGACGCTGGAGGAAGCGCTCGAACATTATGAGGCATTGTCGAAGCGCGGCCCGTTTCTGGGGCTGTCGCCGCACATGCCGCTCGGCGCGCTGCGCGACCGGCTGGAAGCCGCGTCGATGGCGGCCGCCTGGGCCGACTGGTGCGGATTGCTGACCAGCGCCGGATCGCTGATCGAGGTGGTGCAGCGGCTGGAGCAATCGTGGTTTCCGCTCCGCCCCGGCCTCGCCGGCCTGCTGCTGATCGTCGATCAGTTCGAGGAGGTGTTCACCCGCCTGCCGCCGAGCTGGCTCGATCATTTTCTCGCCGAAGTGAGCGAGTTGCTCGATGCCGACGCGTCATCCGACCAGCGGCCAGGCTACAAGCCGGTGCAGATCATGGTGTCGCTCCGCAAGGAATTCTTCGCCGATATCCTGCCGCGCCTGGAGCCGTTCGGCACCGCCGAGCAGATGACCTTCTTCCTCGGCGCGCTCACCCAGCAGCAGGCGCGGGAGGCGCTCGCCTCGCCGCTGGAAAAGCTCGGCATCCGGTTCGATCCCGCGCTCGAAGACGGTCGCGACACGCTCGATCGGATGCTCGACCAGATGCGCGAGGACGATGACGAGAGCGGCGAAAGCGCGGCCGCCTCGCGCCATTTCCCGGCGATGGTCGTCAGTCTGCTCGGCGCCCACGTCTGGAGCCGCCTGCGCGACATGCCGGTGTTCCAGTCGCTGCTCGATGGCGAACGCAGCTTCGTCTGGGACGATTTCACCACGCTCGTTCCCAAGCTCGAGAACGTGTTCGAGGAGTTTCTCGCCAGCGTGCTCGAGCGGCTGCCGGACGACGATGCGCGGTTCGATGCGGTGGAGCTGCTCGATCGGCTGACGACCAGCGGCGGCTATCGCAACATCATCCTCGAAGAGGATCTGATCGACCAGCTCCCGCTCCGCCAGGAGGAGGCCAAGGCGCTGCTTGCGCGGCTGGATCAGAATCTGCGCCTGATCCGCCGCGAATCGCGCCGCGGCGGCCGCTATGTCGAGATCGTCCATGAGCGCCTGATCGCGCCGGTGCGCCGCCAGCGCGCGCAGCTCCAGCGCCAGAATCCGGTCCGCGCGATCCTGCCGCACGCGGTCGACCAGCTGTACCTAGTGCGCGAGGACGACGTCGATCCGCTCCAGGCCAACCCGCTCAGCCAGGATTATCGCGAGGCCCTGCTGCGCTATCTGGGGCGGCTGCAGCTCGATGCGCTCGCGCTCAAGGTGCTGCTCGCCAACACGCTCCTGGCGGGGCAGCCGCGCGGCGTGCCGAGCGAACGCTGGCACGCGTCGGTGCGCGCATTGGCGAAGGAACTGGCGCACGCGCGCGCAGACGACATGGAGCGGCCGATCCTGCGCGAAGGCGAGGCGCTGGATCGCGCGCTCGACATTGCCGGGACGGTCGAGGACTTCGACTGGCGCTGGCTGGCGACGCGCAGCGCGCTTGCCGACGTCAGCGATCAGGCCGGTCGACGGGTGCGCCGCGCCATCGCGATCGAGCTGGGGGGTGCGCGCCGATGACCGATCTCGCAGCGGAGCCGGACGGCTATGGCCGGGTGTTCGGGCTGATCGACCGACTGGTTCAGTCTTCGGATCCGCGATTGCGGGGGAATGCCGTGCATGCCCTCGCAGCGCTGACGACCGCGCGCGACGCGGGCACGGGCGCGGCCGCGCAGGAACGGCTGATCGAACTGCTCGTCTCCGAAGACATGCCATCCGCCGACACGCGCTGGCGCGAGACGCTCCAGGCGAGCATCCTCGATGCGCTCCGCCAGATCCCCGAGGATCGGCGGCAGGCGGTCGCCGAAGAGACATTGGCGCGGCTGCGGCAGCGCGACGTGAAGCATCACTCGACCGTGTTCGCGGCGCTGATGGAGGCGCATGCCAGCCATCTGGTCGGCCACGGGGTGAGCGGCAGGCTCAGCTCGTGGCAATGGCGGGCCTACGGCATCGGCGTGATCGGGCTGATCCTGCGCTGCATATGGCGTTACCTGCTGCTGGCCATCCCGATGGTGGTCGCCGTCGGCATGGTCCTCGGCAGCGACAAGGCCGGCTTGCTGCTGGCGATGCTGCTCTTCGTGATCACGCCGGTCTTCGCCTTGATCGCC
Source organism: Sphingomonas nostoxanthinifaciens (assembly GCF_019930585.1). NCBI lineage: Bacteria > Pseudomonadati > Pseudomonadota > Alphaproteobacteria > Sphingomonadales > Sphingomonadaceae > Sphingomonas > Sphingomonas nostoxanthinifaciens. The sequence continues at coordinate 3,947,878 of NZ_CP082839.1, forward strand.
GGACCGGCGTCGCGGCTCGGCATTCTGGGTCACCCGCCGCTGCCGCAGGCACGCTACCTGCGCGACACACTGATCGGTGGCGCGACGATCGCGCTGTTCACGCTGGCCGCCACCTGCCTTATCGCGTGGTTGTGGACGCCCACGCTGAAGGTCGGGCCGTGGAGCGCCGCGCTGGGGCTGATCGGCGGTTTCGCCGCGGGGGCGCTGTCGCGTGCGCTGCGCTGGCCGCCCTTCCCGCCGGCACGTCCCGGCCGGATCGAGGATCAGCTCGGGCGCGTCGTGGGCGCCGTGGCGATCGCGACGTTGATATGCGCCTTCTTCGCCCTGCTGGGATTTGCCGCTCCGGCGGCGTGCGTGTGGATCCCGCTCGCACCCGCATGCGGCGCCAGCGCGTGGCTCGATCTATGGCTGGAGGATCGCCCGCCCGAATATCCCGCCGCTTTCAAGAACGTGCTGCCGCGCGCCGTGCTGCTGCTGCCGATCGGCGCGGCGATCCTGTTGATCGGTTACAATCTGTGGGCACCGGCGTCCCCGATCGCGGTCCCGGTCATACCGCGCGCGCCGTCACTGGCGCTCGATCTCGGCACGATCAAGGATAACGACGTTCGCTCGATCCCGCTGGCCTATGGCAATTCGGTGCAGGTGAGCGGCGGCAACAACGCCACCTTCACGATCAACGCGGCGGCGGCGGACAATAGCGATATCGTCCTCAAGCACGGGCCTGCCGGGTTGGACAAGCAGCTCGACGACAATAACAGCTCGAAGCCGCAGGAGACGCTCACCCAGCAGATCGGGACCACTTACTGGCTCTGCGTCGATGTCTACGGCAAGTCGCAATGCAGTGCGCGATCCGACACGCCCGACGGCCTGACCGAGCTCGAGAAGGTCGGACGGACGATCTTTGTCGGCCGAGGGCTGGGCCTTGGCGGGTGGCAGCCCGGCGCGCGCGCAAACCCGTTGCCCGGCCCCAACCAGCGACCCGATCTGACGCTGACGATCCGCAGGGCCGGTTGATGCCGCACGGGGCCGGCGATGCGCGCCGCGCGACGATCTATGTCGATGAAGGTGCCTTCTCCCCCGCAGCTTTCGCGGACGTGCTGGCAGGGATCGCCAGCGCAGCCGCCAATCGCTTCGTCGTGCGCGTCCGCAGCGCCGAAATTCTGGAGCACCTGCTGCAGCCGCCGTTCGACACGCTTCCGATCGAGCGCCTTGTCCCCGCCAATATCGCGGTGCCCGATATCTGCGCGCGCATCATCCACTTCAGCCTCGCGGACAATGCCGGCGCCCCGATCGATCCCCTGGCAGGCGGGTCGAGCGACGAGATCGAGGCGTTCGGGCTGATGCTGAGCGATGCGGTTCTGCAGCCGGCCGAGGCCTCGGGCCGGGCGCTCGCCGAGATTGCGCGCCAGCTGGGCAAGCCGCTGGTTGAGCTCGCCGCGATCGGTGCCCCCGTCGCGCTGCAGATCGATGCGGCGGCGGTGGCAATGTTGCGCAGGCTGGCGGCGCTCGATCCTGCCGAAGCCGGTGGCATGCGCGGCTTCGTGCGCCGCTCGGCCGGCCGGGTGGATACCGTCATCACCGAGGCGGCAGCGTTCGTCGGCAAGCTGGCGGCCGAGCGGGGCCGTCACGCGTCGCCGCCGTCGAGCCACCTCAGGAAACTCGTCGATGCGCTGCGGCCGTGCCGACCCTGGTCGACCGCGGAATATTTCGCGCCCGGCGACTGGCCGGACAAGTGCCCGTCGCACCCCGTGCTGCACGACGGACCGGTCGCGCTCAGTTTCGCGTGGCTCGATCGGGCCGCGCTGGCGGGGGCGCGCCAATATCGCGATCTGGTGTGGATGATCCATCTGCTCGCCTTCTTTGCGGTGTTCGCCGCCGCAGCCGGCTATTTGCGCGGCGAGGAGGATTGGCAGTGGCCGGTCGCGGAGTTCGTCACGTTGCTGCTCATCGGCGGCCTGTTCGCGGCGATGATCCGATCGCGCCTGCAATATCGCTGGACGGCATGCCGGATCGGCGCCGAGCAATTGCGGATCGCGCGCATGTGCCTGCCGCTGCTGGTGGTGCCGCGCATCCTGCTGAGCCCCGACCGCTCCGTTCGGGCGGAACCCCGCCATGACGATGCCGCGCACCGTCCCGACGAGGCGGCAGTGGCGCTGGCGGAGGTGAAGCGCGTGATCCGCGAGGAAGGGCCGAGCGCGCTGCGACGGGGCATGACGATCGTCGGCGCGGCCGACTGGCTGCGCTGCATCGTCGCCGACCAGCGCGATTATCACCGCAAGAATCATGACCGGCTGCACGCGGTCGAACGCGCGATCCGCCGGATCAACGTGCTGATCTTCGCGGCGGTGCTGTTGGCGGTGGCTGCGCACCTGTTCGGCGTGCATCTGCCCGCTTTGCTGCTGCTGACTGCTGGCGGGCCGGCGCTGGCGGCGGCGCTGCACGGCGCGGCGGGGCGGCTGGAGATCGCGCGCCGCAACGACCTGAGCCGTGCTTATGCGGTCAAGCTGGACGATGTCGTGCAGAAGCTCGACGCGATCATCGCGGCGGGCAGCGGGGCGTGGTCGGCGCTGCGCGAGCTGGTGGTCGGCGCCGCCGACGCGATGGGCAGCGAGGCCGATGCGTGGCACGCGACCATGCTGGTCGAGCCGGTGAGCCTGCCATGACCGACACGCCCGACCTGACCGGCGCGCCGCACGCCGTGATCGCCCGCATGCGGCCGATCGCGCGCGCGGTCTGGTTCGCCGACGTCGGCGGCATTTGCGATACGCTGGAGGGGCCGGTCCGTTACGCACCGGGCGATGCCATCGTCACCGGCGAGCAGGGCGAGCAATGGCCGGTGCGCCGCGACCGCTTCCTGGCGCGCTATCGGCGGGTGCCACCGACCGAGGCTGGCGGTGACGGCCACTATACCAAGCGCGCCACCGACGTGCTGGCGCTGAAGCTGGCCACCGCGATCCGGCTCGCTTTGACCGGCGGCAGCGGCGTGTTGGAAGGCCAGCCGGGCGACTGGCTGATCGATTATCGCGACGGCAGCCATGCGATCGTGCGCGACGACATCTTCGCGCAGAGCTACGATGTCGTCGGGCCAGCCACACCCTTGCCGCCCGCCGCGGATTGAGCGCTCAGCGCGCGCCCGCATCCTCGGCCGCGCGCCTGCCATAGAAATCGGCCAGCACGTCGAACGCCAGCTTGTGCTGGCCGGTCTCCGATTCCAGCCCCTTGCGGTTCCAGCCCTGCTCGAACTGGTTCTGGCGGCGCGGCGAGCGGAAATCCTTGAGGATCCACGGCGACATGCCGCGCAGCGTCGGGATCTTCGCCGCCATCGCCAGCGTCGCGCGGTAATAATCGCGCTGGAATTCCTCCGACGATTTCTGCGGGCCGGCGCGCAGATCGTGAAAGCCCGCTTTGGCGTCGGCACCGAGCTCGGAGAAGATCAGAGGCTTGTCGGCGGGCAGGCGCCACGCAATGTCGGGCACGTCGGCCAGCCGGTCGGCGGTGTACCAGCCATTGTAGGTGTTGATCCCCATCACGTCCAAATGATCGGCGAGCGGATCGTTCATCGTCATCAACGGATGGCCGCCCGCCTCGCCGCGCTCGGTCAGCAATGCCGCACCGACCAGCCGCGTGCCGTCGAGCCGCCGCGCATCGTCGGCGAGCGTCGCGAGAAAGACGTTGCGCGCGGGCGAATTGGGCGTCTCGTTGGCGATGCTCCAGATGATGATCGCGGCGCGGTTGCGATCACGCGCGATATTCTCGGCCAGCATCCGCCGCGCGGTGGCGAGCGTCGCCGGATTGTCCCACGCAATCCGCCAGTAGACCGGCACCTCGCTCCACACCATCAGGCCCAGTTCGTCGGCCAGCCGCAGCGTGGCCTCGCCGTGCGGATAATGGGCGAGACGGACGTAATTGGCGTGCAGCCCTTCCTTCGCCTCGGTCAGCAGCGCGCGGGCCGCCGCCGGGGTGATCGCGCGCGCGGGCGCCACGCCGAACTCCTCCTCGTGCAGGCTGATGCCGCGCAGGAAAACCGGGCGGCCGTTGAGCAGGATCTGGCTGCCGCGCCGCTCGATCGTGCGGAAGCCGATGCGGTCGTGCCAGCGATCGTCGCCGACGGCGATCGTCAGGTCGTAAAGCTGCGGCCGTTCCGGCGACCAGCGCACCAGCCGGCGCGGCGCCGCGAGCACCGCATGCCAGCGCCCCTCCGCATCGGTGCGTCCGGCGAGCGACACGCCGATACCCGGAACGGTGAGGGTGACGGCCGCGCCGGCGGCTGCGGTGCCGTCCAGCCGCGCGTCGACGACGATCCGCCCGTCCGAACCGAGCCGCACCCAGGCATCGTCGACATAGGTCTGCGGCGTCTCGATCAGGCGGATGTCGCGGGTGATGCCGCCATAATTCTCCCAATCGGTCACCGGCGGCGGAACGCTCGCCTCGGTCGCCTGCGAATCCACCGCGACGGTGATCTGGTTGTCGCCGTCGCGCGCCAGCTTGCTCACCTCGAACGCGAACGGGGTGAAGCCGCCCTCATGCGCGCCGACGAACTGGCCGTTGAGATAGACGCGCGCCGCGTAATTGGCGGCGCCGAAGCGCAGGAACTGGCGCGCGCCCGCCGTGCGCTTGAGATCGAAGTGGCGCTGATACCAGACCAGCCCCTGATAATAGCGCATCTCGGGCGCGTGGGTCAGCCAGCTCGCCGGCAAGGTCGCGACCGGGGCGGCATCCATGTCGAACTCGAACAGCGCGCCGTCGCCACGCCGCATCGCCGCCGCGACCTCCACCTCGGCCCAGCGCCGCTCGGTAACGTTGGGCGGCTCGCCGTGGAAGCCGGCCAGACCCGACCGGTAGGGATCGACCGAATAATGCCAAAGGCCGGTCAGGTCGGTGCCGGGACGGAGGTCCGCCGCGACGAGCGTCGGGCTCGTGGGCGTCGGCGATCCGGCCGGGCCCTGCGCGGCGGCCGGTGCCGCCACCAGCAACGCCATCGCAACCGCCATTGCGTGCGCCATTCCCATCCTGCTCCTCCGACGTTTCTTGTCGCCGCAGCCTAGCGGGTGTCGGGCATCGGCGCACGCGCGATCGACGCCGGGGAACGGTACGCATTTTAGGGATCGGGTCGGCCAAGTAACGATCGCGATCGCACGCACGGCGCCATCGCCGGAAAAGTTTTACAAATTTTCTGTAGCTTACGGGCAGATGTTAACGGTATCGACCCATTTTTCTCCTAACATTTGTTACTTGATTGACGATGTGAGTGCGCTTCGGCCGGCGGGAGCTTGGCAGGGGGGCTGAGGAATCGGGGGTTGCGTGCTTACCGTTTGGTACTGCATTCGGGATCAACATGACTGGCGACTGGTCGCGCTTGCCGGCCTGATTTCATGCCTCGCGTGCACCGCCGCGGTCATCACCCTGCGCCAGCAGCGCGGCGAAAGCCAGCGGACCGACGTACGGTGGCAACTCGTCGCCGGGATCATGACGGGCTTCGGCATCTGGAGCGCGCATTTCGTGGCGATGCTCGGCTACGACGACATCGCCGTCGCCGGTTACGCATTCGGCCTGACCGGGCTGTCTTTGCTGGTCGCGATCGTTATGACCACCGCGGGTTTCGCGCTCGGCTCGCGGCCCGGCGCGCGGCTTCGCGATATCATCGGCGGCGGGATCGTCGTCGGCGGCGGCATCGCCACGATGCACTATCTGGGCATGAGCTCGGTCCAGTTCGCCGGGCATTTCGATTGGTCCCCGCCGCTGGTCGTGCTGTCCATCCTGTTTGCGATCGGGCCCACCGTTCCAGCGCTGACGATGGCGCTGCGACGGCGCGACTGGGGCTCCGGCGCGCTCGCCAGCGTGGCGTTGATGCTGGCGATCCTCGCATTGCATTTCACCGGCATGGCGGCCGCAACCGTCATTCCCGATGCCGCTGACGGGCATGATCGCTTCATCCTGTCGCCGGCCAGCATGGGCCTTGCCGTCAGCGCGATCGCGGCGGCCGTGCTGGTTATCGGCGCGGGGGCGGCGGTGGCGCATGCGCTGGCGGTGGCTGCGATCCGGGCGGGCGGGCGCGAGTTCCGCATCCTCGTCGAAGGCATCACCGACTGCGCCCTGTACATGCTCGATCCAAACGGGCGCGTCGCCAGCTGGAACGCCGGCGCGCAGCATCTGAAGGGCTTTACCTCCGAAGAAGCGATCGGGCTCCATTTCTCGGCTTTCTATTCCGATGAGGATCGCGCGCTCGGCGTCCCCGCGCGCGCGCTGGCAACGGCGCGCACGACGGGCAAGTTCACCGCCGAAGGATGGCGCTATCGCAGGGATCGCAGCCGCTTCTGGGCGGCGGTCACGATCGAGCCGGTGATCGGCGAGCAGGGCGACATCATCGGCTTCGCGAAGATCACCCGCGATGTGAGCCGCCTGAAGGAGGATCAGGACCGCATGGCCGCGTTGACGCGCAAGCTGGATGCTGCCGTCACCAACATGCAGCAGGGGCTCGTCCTGTTCGACGGCGACGAGCGCGTGGCGCTGGTCAATGCACGCTTCCGCATCATGTACCGGATCGACGCAAAGGTGCCGCTGGAAGGGCTCGACATGTCCGACTTCTTCCGGTTTTCGCTCAAGTCGCGCAGCGGCGGCGTCGTGTCCGAAGATCGCGTCGCACAAAGCCTCGACTGGATGCGCGCCTGCCTTTCGCAGCCGCAAGGCGGCGGATCGGTGACGGTCGCCTATGAGGATGCGAGCGTCGTCGACGCGTCGTATCGCGCACTGCCCGGAGGCGGCGTGGTCGCGACGTTCGAGGATGTCAGCGAGCGTCACCGCTCCGAGGCGCGGATCGCGCACATGGCGCTGCACGATGGCCTGACCGGCCTGCCCAACCGAACCAATTTCAACGCGCGGCTGGATGCCGCGATCGATCGCGCGTCGGTCGACGGGACGAAGGTCGGCATCATCGTGATCGATCTCGACGGCTTCAAGGATATCAACGACACGTACGGCCACGCCGTTGGCGACAATCTGCTCCAGATATTGGGCGCGCGGCTGAAGGCCGCGGTGGGCGACGATGAAGCGGCAGCCCGGTTCGGCGGCGATGAATTCGCCGCCCTCTGCATCTTCCGGCAGGAAGACGAGCTGCACGCCTTTGTCGATCGGCTGTCGACGCTGCTGGGCGATCCGATGTCGATCGACGGGCTGGCGATCACGCCGGCAGCCAGCCTCGGCGTCAGCATCTTCCCCGACGACGGTCAGGACCGTGACAAGGTTCTCGGCAACGCCGATCTCGCGATGTACCGGGCGAAGGCATCGCCCGGCATGCAGGTATGCCATTACGAAAATGGCATGAACGAAGCCGCCCGCGCGCGTCGCGCCATGGCGAAGGACCTGCGCGAGGCCATCCCCCGCGACGAGCTGACGCTCGCCTTTCAGGTCCAATGCTCGGTGCAGACCGGCGCCGTGACCGGTTACGAGGCGCTGCTGCGCTGGCATCACCCGACCGACGGCTGGATTTCGCCGGGGGATTTTATCCCCGTCGCCGAGGAGAGCGGCAGCATCATCGAAATCGGCGAATGGGTGTTGCGCCGCGCCTGCCGCGAAGCCGCTGGCTGGGTGGAACCGCATCGGGTGGCGGTCAACCTGTCGCCGCTCCAGTTCGCCGACCGCGATCTGGTGACCACCCTCACCGAAATTCTGCTCGAGACCGGGCTGCCACCGCGTCGGCTAGAGCTGGAGGTCACCGAATCCGCCATCATCGTCGACAAGGCGGCCGCGCTGCAGACGCTGCGGCAGATCAAGGCGCTGGGCGTGACGATCGCGATCGACGATTTCGGCACCGGCTATGCCTCGCTCGAAATGCTGCACGCCTTTCCGTTCGACAAAATCAAGATCGACCGATCGTTCATCCTGCAATCGGGGCAGAGCGAGCAGGCGCGTGCGATCATTCGCGCGGTGATCGCGCTCGGCTCCAGCCTGAACATGCCCGTGCTGGCGGAAGGCGTGGAGGACGAAGAGCAGCTCGAAATGTTGCGCCTGGAAGGATGCACCGAGGCGCAGGGCTTCCTGCTGGGGCGGCCGAGCCTCGACCTGCCGGATGCCTCGCTGGCCGCCTGACGGCCGCTCGCGCGCGCTCCCCGGCGGCGCGAATTCGAGGCTTGCGGCACATCCCGACCGAAGGTGGGTGACCGCCAGCACGGGGAATATCAGCCCGGCCAGACGCCGTCCTCGTCGCCCGCAAGTTTCGACAGATTTGCCCAATTTTCCTCGCGCTCGAACCAAATCACCAGTTGTTTCAAGGATAGCCCGCCCTCATATCGCTTTAACATAGGTTATTACTTGAACTATAACCTCCAGCTTACCGGCACTTACGACTACACACCCGTTTCGGTTGCGTGTTGACCATGTTAATGTTATTTAAACATTGTCGTTGAGTCGTATATGTGGAGGGGGTAATGAAGTTTTTAGCTCGCTATTGCGTTGCGCCAGTTCTCGCCTGCTGCATCGCCAGCGCCGCCAGCGCGGCACCGATACTTCTGAGCGTGAACATCAATGTCTGGCATGGGTTTAGTCCGAGCCCCGGCAGCATCGGTGATCCCACCCAAATGGCCGATCCGAGCAACCCGCTGACGTCGCAGACATATGTCGGGTTTTTCTCGTACACCGGGCCGATCAATTTCTCGGACAGCAGTCAGGCCACCGACCTGATGAGCAATTTCATTCCGGGCATCGGCCTGCCGACGACCCAGATGAGCGCACCGACCTTCAACGAGGCGTCGCTGTTCGAATTCACCTTCATCCTGCCGACCGACCTGACCGGCGCGTCGATCACGCATGACGACGGCATCTCGCTGTTCGACATCACGACGAGCAGCAGCAACCTCATCCCCGGCAACGAGGGGCCGACCTCGGCGACCACGACCGCGCTGCCGTCGCTCGTGGGCGGCCACAATTATGAATTGTGGTATGTCGCCGCGAACGGCGCACCGTCGACGCTGATCTTCGATGCCGGTTCGGCGGTGCCCGAAATGTCCACCTGGGCTTCGCTCGTGGTCGGGTTCGGCGCGCTCGGCTTCGCGACGCGTCGGCGCCGGAACGTCCTGCTCGAAGGGGCAGCCTAGCCTGGTGATCTTATGGCCGCGCTGTCGGCCCAAGGGTCTTGCGATCTCGATCTGACGGCGGAGCCCATGGCCAGCGATGGCCGTGGGCTTCGTCGTTTCGGTCGCCCCCAGTCCGCCGCGGCGACATCGGCGCCATGCGCGGTGCCGGAAATGCCGACGGCCCGAAGACGATTACGCCTTCGAGCCGTCGCTCAGTCGTCAGAGTCCGCCGGTTCAGAGGCGGAAGTGCGCGCCCACCGTAAAGCGGCGGCCGTAGGCATAAACCTGCAGCAGCTGATTATCGAAGCGGCCGTGGGTGCTCTGCACCGCATTGTTGAGGTTCAGCGCCTCGAAGAACACGCTGATATGCTTGTTGATGTCGTAGCTGGTGCTGAAGTCGACCTGGATCTGCGAGTCGACGATCGTCGGTTCGGTGCCGAACGCCGAATTGTTCTGGATCTGCCCGAACTGCAGCAGGTACGAGTCGCGCCAGTTGACTGCGGCACGCGCCTGGAAGCCGTGCTTGTCATAGAAGCCGACGAAGTTGGCCGAATTGGCCAGGCCCGTCACCGCAAAGCCGCTCTGCGACAGATTGTACGGGTCGTACGGCTTGTTGGTTTCGACGAACGTGCCGTTGGCCTGGAAGCCGAAGCCGCTGTCGCCGAACACGTGCTGCAGCGCGACCTCGAGGCCCTTCACCGTGGCGGCCGGCCCGTTGACGTAGGACGAGACCGTGAAGCTCGCCGGCTGGCCGGTCGTCGGATCGATCACGTTGTTGATCGTCTGCCGCTGCGAGCCAGCCACGATGAAGTTGGTGACGTGCTTCGCGAACAGATCGAGCGAGAACATCGAGTTGCGGTGATAATACCACTCGCCGCCCAGATCGAAATTGTCCGACAGGTAAGGCTGAAGGCTCGGATTGCCGCCCGTCGCCACCAGCGCGTTGACGCGACCACCGACGCCGGTGAGCACCGGCGTCAGGCGGTTGAGCGGCGGCCGGGTCAGCGTGCGCGACGCATCGAACCGGAACTTGAGCCGGTCGGTGACGTCGAGGCTGAGGTCGAGGCTCGGCAGGAAGTAGGAATAGTTCGACTTGGTCGACACCGACGTGGTGCCCGAGAAGGCGATCACGAACGCGGTCGGATCGCTCGACGGCACCGTCAGGCTGACCGGCACCGTGCCGAGGCCGGCCGACGTGATGTGCGATACCTCTTCGCGTGCACCCACCGCGATGTGCAGCGGCATGCCGGCGATCTCGGTGGTCTGGCTCACGGTGACGAACGCCGCCCACGTGCTTTCCAGGATGTTCTGCACGCTGCCCGGATCGGTGACCGGCGTCTGCAGGCCATGATAGTTCAGCAGGCCGTCACCCGACCCTGCGGCCGGATAATTGAAGCCCGGAATGTTCTTGGCATAGGGATCGCCGAAGCCCTGCTGCAGATTTTCCTGCGCGGTCGCGCTGAAGATCGGCAGGTTCGGCGGCAGCGCGCCCGAGAAGCCGGGAATGAAGCCGGCGGTGCTGAACGTGCCGGTGATCAGGCCCGCCGGGATCGGCACACCGCTGCTGCGGCCCGAAGCCGGCCCGTAGCCCGCATAGGACTGCCAGAAGTTGTTGTAGAAGGTGTTCTCGTTGTGCAGCTGGAAGCGGTCGCGATAATATTGCCCGCCGAAGCGGATCTTCAGATCGTCCTGCTCCCACGATCCGGTCAGCCGCACCTGCTTCAGGTCGTCGCGGTTGCGCTGGGTCGCGTCGGTCAGCACGTGCGTGCCGATGATCGTCTGGTCGATCAGGCGCGAGGCATCGCCGTTCGGCCCGTAGCCGACCAGCACGGGCAGGCTGTTGCTGCTCTTGCCGCTGACGACGACGCCCGCGGTGGCGCCCAACGTATTGCCGTAGCCGATGTCGCCGCCGCGATTGGCGACGAAGTTGCCCGGATTCTGGTAGCTGCGGCCCCATGCGCCATCGAGGTCGAAGTGCAGATGCTCGGTCGCATCCCACTTGATGTTGCCGCCGAGCTGGTTGGTCTGCAGCACCTGGCGGTTGTCGTTGGCGACGAAGTCGATCGGCGAGCCGGCCTGGGTGAAGCTGATCGCAGTGCCGTTCTTGTCCTGCTTGATGTTCTGCAGCGAGCTCGAGTTGAACCACACGCCCATGCCGGCGACCGTGGTGTGGATGTCCTGCCGCGAGAAATTGTCGTCGACAGTGATCAGCAGGCTTTCCGACGGATGCCATTGCAGCGCGACGCGGCCGTCATAGCGCTCGTCCTTGGTATAGTCGCGCGCGATCGTGTAATCCTGCGGATACCAGCCGACGATCGTCTGGGTGGCGCTGGTATTCTGCGCCGCGGTGCAGGTCGGCGTCAGCTGGCACGGCGCGAAATGGGTGCCTTCCCAGCCATTGGTGTCGACGCGGTTGGTCTGCGTGTCGTGACGCGTATAGATACCGTCGACCAGGATACCGATCGTATCGTCGGCGAAGGTGTCGCTGATCAGCAGGCCACCGGTCGGCACCACCTTGCCTGCGCCGTCCTGGAGCGAGCCCGATCCCGACGCGGCCACGCGCAGGCCGGGGTGATCCATCGGCTTGGGGAATTTGATGTTGATCGTCGCGCCGATGGCCGAGGCGTTGAGCGCATCGTCCGGCGTCTTGAGCACGTCGAGCTCACCGACGAAGTCGGAGCCCACCGTCGAGAAGTCGATCGAGCGACCGCCGGTGCCGGTCGACACGCGCCGGCCGTCATACAAGGTGGCGACGAAATCGCCGCCGAAACCGCGCACGGTGACGCCGGTCGGCTCGCCGCGCGCACCGTTACGCTGGATCGAGACGCCGGGCAGACGCTGCAGCGAAGCCGCAACATTCGAGTCGGGGAACTTGCCGATATCCTCGGCCGAAATCGCGTCGACCACGCCGACCGAATTGCGCTTGATATCGAGGTTACGCTGCAGCGAGCCGCGCAGGCCGGTGACGATGATCTCTTCCGCACCCGCCGACGTCTGCTGCGCGATCGTCTGGTTGGACTGGGCGGCGCCGGGCGCTGCGGTCTCGTCGCGCGGCGACGCAGCCGCCTTCGCGCCGATGCTGTCGGTGGCGGTGCCATTGTCGACCGGGGCCACACCGGAAACGGTGGCCGGCGCGCTCGACGGGGTGGAACTGGGCGATTGGGGCATCGCCTGCGCGAATACCGGAGTCCCCAGCGCAAGTGCCGCCAGGCTACACGCGCTCCTCAGCGCGACGCGCGCCGAACGAACACGAACGACGCCGCAAGCTTCTGCTAACATATCCTCTCCCCTTCATTTGGTCTGCTATCGCGGCCCTACGCATTGTCGCGCGGACCGTCTGTGACCACTAAGTAGCCGCCTTGTTACACACTCTTTCCGTCCAGACAATTTTTTCGTTAGCGCTATCCGAAATTTTTGTTAGCGTTATCGGCGTCAACGCGGCCTTGCGTTTCGCACTCCCGTCGGGCGAGTTGCGCCGCCAGTGCCGCCCTCCAGCTATAGAGCCACAACCATGACCGATATCGAGGTCTTGAACGCCTCCCTCCACGGCGACTTGCGCGTGCGCGACGCAATAGGATCGAGCGGCACACAATGGCGCGGCTTCGTCGAAATCGTTCTGGCGGAGTTCGCGGTTGCGGCGACGCGATACCCCATTTTCTTCACGAAGAACTATGAGACCGGCCGGTTCATGGCGGGCATACTTCACGGCATCCAGTCCGAGGGGCAGGTACGCAGCCTGGGGTCGCCCGATCCCGACGCCTACGTTCCGTTCGCGGTGCAGCGCGAAGGGTTCTTCGTTTCCGGCGATCATCTCGCGATCGATCCTGACGATGCGCGGGTGAGCCGCACCGAGGGCCGGCCGCTCTTCGACGCGCAGGGCGAGCCTGCCACCGCGCTGAAGGAGGTGCAGCAAGCGGTCGCCATGCTGATGCGCGGCCGCGAACCGACCGCCGCATTCATCGACGTGCTGCTGCAGCATAAACTGATCGAGCCGATCGCGATCTCGCTGGATTTCGACGATGGCGAGCGACTGAACCTCGACGGCCTCTACACGGTGAGCCTCGATCAAATGAGCCAGCTCGACGACGCCGCCGTGCTGGCGCTGTTCCGCTCGAATCACCTGCAGCTCGCTTATGCTGCGGCAGCATCCTTGCGCCAGCTGCCGATCCTCGCCAGCCAGCGCAACCGTCGGCTCGCTGACGCCCTGCCCGCCTGAAGGCGCCCCACGGACGCTCGTTTCAGACCGGCTGCAGGCCGTATTGGTGGATCTTGCGGATCAGATCCCGGTTGCGCGGCAGCCGCGCGCGCATCGCCTGCGTCGCGCTGTCGTTCTCGCGCAGCAAACGTTCGGCGAGCGGGGCATCGCCCGCGACGTCGAGCGGATCGACCGCGGTGCGGAAGCCCATGCCGTACAGCACATATTGATAGCTGGCGGCAGGAAACACTTCCTCCAGCCGGTCGAACTCGTCGAAGAACCACGGCGACTGATGCGCCCACAGGCGCAACAGATCCTGCAGCCGCTGGGGCACCGTCGCCGGATCGACATTGTCGCGCCAGAACGCGCTGTCGCGCCGCTGGGTCAGCACATAATGCAGCTTGAGGAAGTCGATGATCCGCCCCCAGCGGTAGAGCGTCACCTCGTTGAAGCGCCGCGCGACGACATCCATGATCGGGCGTGTCGCCGGCATCTGCTCGGCGATCAGCTTGGCCGAAAGCTCGACCAGCACGATCGCCGAGGCCTCGAGCGGCTCGAGGAAGCCCGCCGCCAGCCCGACCGCGACGCAATTCTTCTTCCAGAACAATTCGCGATGGCCCGATTTGATGCCGATCTTGCGGACCGACAGATCCTTCGCAGCCGCGCCCGCATAGGTGCGCAGCGTCTGCTCGGCCTCGTCGTCATTGGTGTGGCGGCTGGAATAGACGTAGCCGAGCCCGCGCCGCGTCGGGAGGCCGATATCCCAGATCCAGCCGGCCGACTGCGCGGTGGAGATGGTATGCGACGCGATCGGATCGTCGGGCGTGTCGTAGGGCACCTGCACGGCGAGCGCGGTATCGCAGAACAAAACGTCGCTGCACGATTTGAACGGCACGCCCAGCGCCTTGCCCAGCAGCAGCGACGCGAAGCCGGTGCAGTCGACGAACAGGTCGCCCGGTATCTCCCCCGCCTGCTCGGTCGCGAGCGCGGCGATGTCGCCATTCTCCGCCAGCCGCACCTCGCGTACGTCCGCCAGCACGTGGCGCACGCCGAGCTTTCCGGTGCAGTGACGCTGGATGAAGGGCGCGAATTTCCCGGCGTCGAGATGGTAGGCGTAATTGGCGACCGCATCATATTCGGCGGTGGCGATCGTCTTCGGCGCAAGCCCGTCGTCGCACAGCCGCCCCTGCGGGCAGACCGCGTCGCAGAAGCTCTCGTCCGGATCCTCCGCCAGCCAATGCGGCGCGAGGTTCACCTGGGCGAAGCCCTGCGGCAGCATCAGCGGGTGATAATAAGCATCGTCGTCGGCGCCGGTCGTCCAGCGGGCGAACTTCGCGCCCTGCTTGAAGGCGGCGTCGCACTCGCGGAAGAAATCGGTTTCCGAAACGCCCATCTTCTTCAGCGTGGTGCGCAGCGTGGGCCAGGTGCCCTCGCCCACGCCGATGATCGGCACGTTGGGCGATTCGACCAATGTCACGCTGAACTGGCCGGCGGCGATCTTCGCCTTGTGGCGCGCGGCGATCACCCCGGCGGTCAGCCAGCCGGCGGTGCCCCCGCCGACGATCACGATATCGCGGATTCGATCGTTCACCGCGTCGCCTTTTTGCTGCAGCATCATGCATGCAATCTACAGCGAAGCGCGCCGCCGGCAAATCGCCCGCATCGCCTCGACAAGCGGCACGTGCCGCGACATATCGGCAATGAGAGGCGTCGATCATTGTTCATGCCCCCGCACCGTCCCCGTCCGATCGTGGCCGCGCATTGCCTAAAAGCAGAGCGACCATAGCCGTGCCGGCGATCGACGAACGCGATTGCACCGCGGCGATCGACCCCGATCGGTTCCTCGAGGAAATCGCGCGACCCTGCCGGCCGATCGTGCTGCGCGGCCTGGTGCGGCACTGGCCGATCGTCGCGGCGGGTGCCGAGTCGCCGGACGCGCTCGCCACCTATCTGCGGCGCTGGGACAAAGGCATCGAGCTGGAGGGGTTCGTCGGGCCGCCGGAGATCGAGGGCCGCTATTATTACACCGACGATCTGGCCGGATTCAATTTCGAGCGGCGGCGGATGCGCTTCGGCGACGGGCTGGCGCTGCTGACCGCGGCGCGCGACGAGCAGAGCCCGACCGTCTATCTCGGCTCGCTGCCGGTCGACACCTATCTGCCCGGCCTGTCGGCGGACAATCCGCTGGCATTGCCGCGCCATCCGGCGGGCGGCGGGCGCATCTGGCTCGGCCATGCCGCGCGCGTGTCGACCCATTACGACACGATGGACAATGTCGCCTGCGTGGTCGCGGGGCGGCGGCGCTTCACTCTCTATCCGCCCGAGCTGATCGGCGATCTCTATGTCGGCCCGGTCGATCATACGATGGCGGGCCAGCCGGTCAGCCTCGCCGCATCGGCCGCGGCGGGCGACCCGCGCTATCCCCGCTTCCACGCGGTCGCCGACCAAGCGCTCACCGCCGAGCTCGCGCCGGGCGACGCGCTCTACATGCCCAAATTGTGGTGGCATCAGGTCGAATCGACCGCCCCGGTCAACGCGCTGCTGAATTTCTGGTGGGATCCGTTCGCGACTGGGCCCGATGCGCCTTACGCGGCGATGCTGCTGGCGATGATCGCGATCGCCGACCGGCCGGAGGGCGAGCGCCGCGCGTGGCGTGCCTTCTTCGATCATTATGCGTTCCGGCCCGACGGGCATCCGCTGGCGCACCTGCCGCCCGAAAGGCACGGCATCCTCGGCCCGATCAAGGCCAATTACGGCGCGATCCGCGCCCGCGTCATGCAGATGCTGCGGGGCGGCGCGTAGCACCGTCGCACGCTCAGTGGACGACGAGCAGCCCGACCTTCGCCACCGCCCAGCCGAGCCCGAGCCCGCCGAGCCCGATCGCGAACGGCGCAATCTCTTCCTTCAGGTCCATCAGCCCCTCGCGCGAGAGATTGAACCAGTACCACAGGGTCGCCGGCACCTCGTCGGTCGCCACCACCACCACCAGGAACATGATGTCGCCGAGATAGAGGCCGACCGCGCCGCCGACGATCAGCCAGGTGATGCGGAACACGTTGGCGGCGAGCGAGGTGCTGGTCTTGCCGAGCGCCACGATCACCTCGTGTGCGGCGAGGTTCGGCATGCGCAGGAACACGCGGATCGCGAGAAGTTGCAGGAACGGCGTCACCGGGCGGTAGCGCGGATCGTAGAGCAGCTCCACCACCAAAGGCGCCACGCCGATCAGTCCGCCGACCGCCAACGCATAGAGCAGGGTCACGCGCCGGCGCGCGCCATAATAGGTCGCGCGCAGCGCCGGCCGATCCTCGCGCATGATGCGCGCATAGATCGGGTAGAGCACGCGCTGGGCGTAGGGATTGGCGATCGCCTCGGGCGCCAGCGCCAAAGTGGTCGCGATCGCGTAGAAGCCGTAGGTGGCGAGCGGCATCATCCGCGCCAGCACCACCTTGTCCGCCTGCAGGATGACGAGGCTCAGCATGCTCGACATCGCGATGTAGCGCGAGAACAGCCACAGCTCGCGCTGCGTCTCGCGGCTGAAGCGCAGCCCGCGCAACGAGCCCGGAAACATGACGTAGGACAGGAACACGCGCGCGATCTGGCCGATCATCATGCCGATGATCATCGCCCAATAGCTGCGCAGGATCAGCGCGCTGGTGATCGAGCCGGCGAGCGTGATGACGTTGCACAACGTCTCCAGCGTGCTCAGCCGCCACAATTTCTGCTCGCGCACCGCCGTCGCCTGCGCGAGCGAGGAGAGGCCGTCGAGCAGGAAGGTCGTGCCCCACACCATGATGACCGGCGCCAGCTCGGGCTTGCCGAGGAAGGCGGCGGCGGGCTTGGCCACCACCAGCATCGCGACCGTCAGCACGACGCCGCGCACCAGCCGCAGCGTCCACACGCCATCGAGGAACTTCGGATCGTCGGCGCGCTCGTGGCGGATGACGAAGGGGTAGAAGCCCGCGTCCGACAGCATCGCCAGCATGTAGGCGATCGAGGTGATGACGCCGACGACGCCATAGGCATAGCTGCTGAGCAGCCGCGCCAGCGTCATGCTGCTGACGATGCGCAGCACGTTGGTGACGATGACGTTGGCCGCGATGCTCGCGGTTCCGCCCATCGCCAGCCGCCGTATGAACGGCCTCCACTGGCCGCGGCGTGCGGCGATCGACATCATCTGCATCTGGCTGAAACTTCCGTACGCTCGGCTTACGCCTTAGCGGACATAGCTTGCGGAATTGCGAACGGGAAGCGAGCGGGGGACGGCTGGCGCTTGCAAATCGGCGGCATGCGCCCCATCCGATCGATCGGATGCCGGCACGTGCCGGATCGATCGGACGCCGGCGCGTGCCGGCCAGGGACGGAATGATGACGGCGGCATATCGGATCGAAGGCGCGACCGGCGCGTGGGAAGTGGTGATCGGGCTGGAGGTGCACGCGCAGGTCACCTCCAACGCCAAATTGTTCTCGGGCGCGGCGACCGCGTTCGGGGCCGAGCCCAACACGCAGGTGAGCCTGGTCGACGCGGCGATGCCCGGCATGCTGCCCGTGCCCAACCGCGAGTGCATCCGCCAGGCGGTGCGCACCGGCATGGCGATCGGCGCACCGATCAACAAATGGTCGCGCTTCGACCGCAAGAATTATTTCTACGCCGATCTGCCGCAGGGCTATCAGATCAGCCAGCTCTACCACCCGTTGGTGGGCGAGGGCCGGATCGAGATCAGCCTCGACGACAAGGATCCCGAGGCCGAGACCAAGACGATCGGCATCGAACGCATCCATGTCGAGCAGGATGCGGGCAAGCTGATGCACGACCAGCATCCGACGCGCTCCTATGTCGACCTCAACCGCTCGGGCGTGGCGCTGATGGAGATCGTCAGCCGGCCCGACATGCGTTCGCCGACCGAGGCGGGCGCCTATCTGCGCAAGCTGCGCGCGATCCTGCGCTATGTCGGCAGCTGCGACGGCAACATGGAGCAGGGCTCGATGCGCGCCGACGTGAACGTGTCGGTCCGCCGCCCGGGCGAGGGGCTCGGCACGCGCACCGAGACGAAGAACGTCAATTCGGTCCGCTTCGTCATGGCCGCGATCGAGGGCGAGGCGCGCCGCCAGGTCGACGTGCTGGAGGCGGGCGGCACGATCGTGCAGGAGACGCGCCTCTACGATCCCGACCGCAACGAGACACGCTCGATGCGGTCCAAGGAGGATGCGCACGATTATCGCTACTTCCCCGATCCGGACCTGCTGCCGCTGGAGCTGGACGACGCCTTCCTGAGCGAGTGCGAGGCGAGCCTGCCCGAGCTGCCCGATGCCAAGCGGCACCGCTACGAGACGGTGCTCGGCATCTCCGCCTACAATGCCGGCGTGATCACTGCGGATGTCGAAACCGCGCGCTGGTTCGAGCTGGTGCTGGATCAGGGCGCGAAACCGGTCCCGGCTGCAAATTGGCTCACATCCGAGCTGTTCGGCGCGCTCAACCGGCTCGGTCGCGACATCGTCGATTCGCCGGTGAGCCAGACGCAGGCGGCGGAATTGCTCAGCCTCGTCGCCGACGGCACGCTCTCGGGCTCGCTGTCGAAGCAGGTGTTCGAGATCATGCTGGAAACGGGCGAGGATCCGGGCGCGATCGTCGAGGCGCGCGGGCTCCGCCAGACCAGCGATACCGGCGCGATCGAGGCGGAGATCGCCAAGGTGATGGATGCCAATGCCGACAAGGTCGCCGATTATCGCTGCGGCAAGGACAAGCTCTTCGGCTTCTTCGTCGGCCAGACGATGAAGGCGATGGGCGGCAAGGCCAATCCGGCGGTGGTCAACGACCTGCTGAAGAAGGCGCTCGGCTAGCATGATCGCGCTGGCGTTGGCAGCGGCGGCAGCGAGCCCGACGCCCACCGTCTATGCGATCACGCGGATCGGCTCGGATCTGGCTGCCGATCAGGTGGTCGGCGTGAAGCGCGCCGGCATGATGTGCATGCGCAACGGCGTGATCCGCTGGAGCGACCTCGCCGCCGGGCACGCGATGGACCAGCGCGAGGCGGTGCAGGATGCGCTCGAGGATGCCGACATCGCCGTCACGCCATTGGGCGAATCGGCCGCCGCCGACAGCAAGCGCGTGCTGCGGCTGCGCGGCGTCGTCCGTGCGGCCTCCGCCAATCTGTGCGCGCGCCACTGGCTGGGCGACAGCAAGGCGCTGAGCGGCGAGATCGGCGTCACGATCGAGTGGCGCGCGGAAAGCCGCGCCACCGCTACGGTCGAGCGGCGGCATGAAAGCGTGATCACGCGCACGATCGACGCCCAGCATGCCGCGCCGGCGGCGGCGCTCTATCGCGCCCTGCTCGGCGATGCCGCGCGCGACCTCGCCCGCTGGCTGTCCGATCCCGCGTCGGCGGAACGCTAGCCGCGCACCAGCCGGCGCGCGCTGCGCAGCAGGTTGGCGAGCGGCCGGGTCAGCGCGAACCGGTCGAGCAGCATCCCGCGCGGGGTGATGTCGGAGCGCGAGCTGCGCTGCCGGCCAAGCGGCGGGAAGGCGGCATAGGTCGCCAGTTCGGGATGATGCGCGCGGAACACCGAATAGGCCCCGTCGACGTGCATCGGCCCGTAATCGGGCGATCCCGCGGGGCGGGACTGGACCGCCTCCAGCCACGCCACCAGCGGCGCGATCACAGGGCCGTTGACCGCGAGGAAGGCGGCGGTGATGATCCCCTGCTCCGCCGGCATCGCCACCAGACCCGACCGGCCGGGTGCCGCCTCGCCATGCGCGCCGTAGAAGAACGCCCAATCGTGCCGCGCCAGATCGTCCAGCAGGGCCGGACCACGGGTGGCGGCATCGGGGGTGAAGTCGAGATCATCCTCCATGATGACGACGCTCGAGGCGCCGGCATCGCGCGCCTGGCGCAGCAAGGTCAGCTGGCTTTCGAAGCAGCCGCGCGCGCCGAGGCTCGGAAACGGCCCGGCATCGGCCGGCCGCTGCACCTCGAGGAAATCGATGCGACCGCCGTCGAATCCGCCGATCGCCTGCACCTGCGCGGTCACCTCACGCCGTCGATCGGGCCGATCGACCAGGTTGATTATGCGCACCCGATCGAACATCGCAAGCAGATGCGGCATTTGGTCCCCTCGCTAAGATGGACGTGATAGCCGCTCGGCGAGGGGGGCGAAAGGCGCGGCGATCAGCTGGTGATGTCGCGGTCGCCGCGATGATTGGTGCCGCCGGTCCCGGCCGTGCCGCCGTCGGTGCCGGGCGTGTCCTCGATATTCTCGCGCGCCGGCTCGCCGCCGGACGAAACCTGCTCGGGCGAATCGGACGGGCGGGGTGGAACCGAGTCGGGATGCGCGTCGGGGGTGCTGGCCATGTTCGGTCTCCTTGGAAGCGCTTCCAACGATCGCGGCGCGGCGCGGCTCCCTCTTTCCTTGCACGGCGCGAGACGCTGCTATAAGCGCCCGCGATCCGAAATGCGTCCCGCGGGCGTGGCGGAACTGGTAGACGCGCTGGATTTAGGTTCCAGTATCGCAAGATGTGGGGGTTCGAGTCCCTTCGCCCGCACCAGCCGCCGCAATGCGCGGGGACGACCACCCGATGAGGCTTGAGAAGGCACCCATGCAAACTGTCGAGACGTTGAACGAGGGGCTCAAGCGCGCCTACACGCTGACCATTCCGGCGGCCGAGATCACCGCCAAGGTGGACGCCGAGGTGAAGCGCGCCGCGCCGGAAGTGCGCATGCCCGGCTTCCGCCCCGGCAAGGTGCCCGCCAACCTCATCAAGAAGATGCACGGCCCCGCGCTGGAGCGCGACGCGCTCAACAGCGCGGTGCAGGAAGGCGTCCAGTCGCTGATCGCCGAGCAGGGCCTGCGCCCCGCAATGCAGCCGCAGGTCGAGCTGGACGACTATGAGCCCGGCAAGAATGCCGAGGTGAAGGTCACGCTCGAAGTGCTGCCGCAGGTGCCGGCGCCGTCGATCGACGGCCTCACGCTCGAGCGGCTGACGGTCGAGCCCGAGGACAGCGCGATCGACGCGCTGATCGGCCGCTTCGCCGCGCAGCAGCAGAGCTTCGAACCGGCGCTCGACGGCCATCCGGCGGTCGAGGGCGACCAGGTCGTGGTCGATTTCGTCGGCAAGACCGAAGACGGCGTCGCCTTCCCGGGCGGCACCGGCGAGGACATGCCGGTCGAGCTCGGCTCGGGCCGCCTGATCCCCGGCTTCGAGGCGCAGCTCGAGGGCGTGAAGGTCGGCGAGGAGAAGACGCTCCACGTCACCTTCCCCGAAAATTACGGCGAGAAGAGCCTCGCGGGCAAGCCCGCCACGTTCGACATCACGCTCAAGGCGATCAACACGCCCAAGGCGGCGACGATCGACGACGAGTTCGCCAAGTCGCTCGGCCTCGAGGGCCTCGACAAGCTGCGCGAGCTGTTCAAGGGCCAGGTCGAGCAGGAGCTGAACGGCCTCACCCGCACCCACATGAAGCGCAAGCTGCTCGACCAGCTCGCCGCCGGCCACGATTTCCCGGTGCCGCCGTCGATGGTCGAGGCCGAGTTCCAGCAGATCTGGCAGCAGCTCGAGCATGAGGCGACCCACGAGGCCGACCCCGCCGCGGCGATGGCCGAGGTCGAGAAGGAGCGTGACGATTATGTCGCGATCGCCGAGCGCCGCGTGCGCCTCGGCCTGCTCCTCTCCGAGATCGGCCAGCAGAACGGCGTCGAGGTGAGCGGGCAGGAGATGCAGCGCCTCGCCACGCAGGCCGCGCAGCAATACGCGCCGAAGGATCGCGAGCGGTTCATGGAATATGTCCAGCAGGATCCGATCGCGGCCGCCCAGCTGCGCGCGCCGCTGTACGAGGACAAGGTCGTCGACTTCCTGTTCGACAAGGCCGAGGTCACCGATCGCGCCGTGACCCGCGCCGAGCTGGAAGCGGCGATCGAATCCGAGGACGGCTTCGCCACCGGCACGCACGTCCACGATCATCACGACCACGACCATGATCACCACAGCCACGATCACGGGCATGACCACGATCACCATGGCCACGACCATGACGCAGCAGAGCCCGCCGAGCAGGCGGCCGAAGCGAGCGCCGAGGCCGAGCCGGCACCGGCCAAGAAGCCCGCCGCCAAGCGAACCAAGAAGTCGGAGAGCGTGAGCGAGGCTTCGGCCGAGGAAGCGCCCGAGCTAGCCGAGGCCACGCCCGCGCCGAAGAAGCGCGCCGCCAAGAAGAAGACCGAGGCCGAGGGCTGATGCGCGCAGGATCGACGGCGGCGTCCCTCCGCGTCGCCGTCATCCTGCCCTGCTATAACGAGGAGGCCGCGATCGGCCTCACCGTCGCTGGTTTCCGCGCGGCGCTGCCCGACGCCGCCATCTACGTCTACGACAATAACAGCCGCGACGGCACGCGCGCGGCGGCCGCCGCTGCCGGCGCGATCGTCCGATCCGAGCCGATGCAGGGCAAGGGCCATGTCGTCCGGCGCATGTTCGCCGACGTCGAGGCCGACATCTACGTCATGGCCGATGGCGACGCGACCTACGACGCCGCCGCCGCGCCCGCGCTGATCGCGCGGCTGATCGACGACCGGCTCGACATGGTCGTCGGCGCGCGCGAGGACGAGGTCGAGGCCGCCTATCGCCGCGGCCACCGCTTCGGCAATGCATTGCTCACCGGCATCCTCTCGCGCATCTTCGGGCGCACCTTCAGCGATATCTTGTCGGGCTATCGCGTCTTCTCGCGCCGCTTCGTGAAGAGCTTCCCGATCCTGTCGCAGGGCTTCGAGATCGAGACCGAGATCAGCGTCCACGCGCTCGAACTGCGCATGCCGGTGGCGGAGATCGTCACCCGCTACGGCGCGCGGCCCGAAGGATCGGCGTCGAAGCTGTCGACCTATCGCGACGGCTGGCGCATCCTGCGCACGATCCTGAGCCTGTTCCGGCTGGAACGGCCGTTCCTGTTTTTCGGCGCGATCGGCTTCGCCTTCGGGCTGCTGGCGCTGGCGCTGGCGACGCCGCTGGTCGTCACCTACGCCCGCACCGGCCTCGTGCCGCGCTTCCCGACCGCGATCCTCGTCACCGGGGTGGTGATCCTCGCCTTCCTCAACGGCTTTTGCGGGCTGATCCTCGACAATGTCGTGCGCGGCCGGCTGGAGCTGCGGCGGCTCGCCTATCTCGCGCTGCCGGCCCCCGGCCTGCCCTCTTGAACTGCCCCCGGCGAAGGCCGATGTTGGCCCGCATCCGGGCAGAAGGATTAAGAGCGACCATGTCTTCCATCGACCACGCCGACATCACCGCGGGTCTCGTTCCGATCGTCATCGAGCAGTCGAACCGCGGCGAGCGCAGCTTCGACATCTATTCGCGCCTCCTGCGCGAGCGCATCGTTTTCGTCACCGGCCAGGTGGAAGACCATATGGCCTCGCTCATCACCGCCCAGTTGCTCTTCCTCGAGTCCGAGAACCCGAAGAAGGACATCTTCATGTACATCAACTCGCCGGGCGGCGTGGTGACGGCCGGCCTCGCGATCCACGACACGATGCAGTATATCCGTCCGCGCGTCGGCACGGTCTGCATTGGCCAGGCGGCGTCGATGGGAAGCTTCCTGCTCGCGGCGGGCGAGCCGGGCATGCGCGTCGCGCTCACCAACAGCCGCATCATGGTCCACCAGCCGTCGGGCGGGGCGCAGGGCATGGCGGCGGACATCGAGATCCAGGCGCGCGAGATCCTGCGCATGCGCCACGCGCTCAACACGCTCTATGCCAAGTATACCGGCAAATCGATCGAGGAGATCGAGCGGGCGATGGACCGCGACAAGTTCCTCGAGGCGGACGAGGCCAAGGCCTTCGGCATCATCGACGAGGTGTTCGACAAGCGCCCCTCGCCGGCCGAGGAAACGGCGCAGGCAGCCTGATCGATCGTTGCGACGGCCCGTCTTGTTTCGTCGCGCTTACGGGAACATATTGCATGATTGGCGGGGCTTGGCGCTGAAACGGAGCGTCAACCCTGCCTGGGCTATTGACCTTGCCGCATTGCGGCAGCGGGGGCTAGGATCGCCCCCGACTCACCCGGCCGATCATGGCCCGAGGACATGGACCTTATGACGAAACTCAGTGGCGGCGATTCGAAGAGCACGCTGTATTGCTCCTTCTGCGGCAAGTCGCAGCACGAGGTGCGCAAGCTCATCGCCGGACCGACCGTGTTCATCTGCGATGAGTGCGTCGAGCTGTGCAACGACATCATCCGCGAGGAGACGAAGGCCACCTTCGTCACGCGCAAGGATGGCAGCGTGCCGACGCCCGCCGAGATTTGCGGCGTGCTCAACGATTATGTGATCGGGCAGCAGCAGGCCAAGCGCGTCCTCTCGGTCGCGGTCCACAACCATTACAAGCGGCTCGCGCACGGCGCGAAGGGCGCCGAGGTCGAGCTCGCCAAGTCGAACATCCTGCTCGTCGGGCCGACCGGCTGCGGCAAGACCCTGCTCGCGCAGACGCTCGCCAAGACGTTCGACGTGCCCTTCACGATGGCCGACGCGACCACGCTGACCGAGGCCGGTTATGTCGGCGAGGATGTCGAGAACATCATCCTCAAGCTGCTCCAGGCCTCCGACTACAATGTCGAGCGGGCGCAGCGCGGCATCGTCTACATCGACGAGATCGACAAGATCAGCCGCAAGGCCGACAATCCGTCGATCACGCGCGACGTGTCGGGCGAGGGCGTGCAGCAGGCACTGCTGAAGCTGATGGAGGGCACCACCGCCTCGGTGCCGCCGCAGGGCGGACGCAAGCATCCGCAGCAGGAATTCCTGCAGGTCGACACGACCAACATCCTCTTCATCTGCGGCGGCGCGTTCGCCGGGCTGGAGCGGATCATCGGCGACCGCCTGCAGGGCAAGTCGATCGGCTTTGGCGCCTATGTCGCGACGCCCGAGGAGCGGCGCGTCGGCGAGACGCTGCGCCAGTGCGAGCCCGAGGATCTGCTCAAGTTCGGCCTGATCCCCGAATTCGTCGGCCGCCTGCCGGTGATCGCGACGCTGGAGGATCTGGACGAGCCGGCCTTGGTCAAGATCCTGGCCGAGCCGAAGAACGCGCTGGTGAAGCAGTATCAGAAGTTGTTCGAGATGGAGGGCGTGAAGCTCACCTTCACCGACGAGGCGCTGTCGGCGGTCGCCAAGAAGGCGATCCTGCGCAAGACCGGTGCGCGCGGCCTGCGCTCGATCCTCGAGGGCATGCTGCTCGACACGATGTTCGACCTGCCGTCGATGGACGATATCGACGAGATCGTCATCGACCGCGACGTGGTCGACGGCCGCAAGGAGCCGGTGCGCGTCTTCGCCAAGAAGACCAAGGAAAAGGCCGGCGACGCCGCCTGAGGCGGCTCGCTTCCGATCCATGCCTGCCGTCGCCCCGGTCCGCCGGGGTGACGGCAAGCGAGATCACTCCGCCGGCGTGAAATCCAGGATCGCGGCGACCTCATCATAATCCGCCGCGAGCGCCTGCACGCCCAGCGCGCGCAGACGATCGCCATGATCGGCGTCGCAATGCGTCGCGGCACACAGGCCGATGACGTAGCCACCCGACGCCACCGCGCCGGTCGCGCCCACCACCGAATCCTCGATGATCACGCAGGCCTCGATCGGCACCCCAAGCTGCGCGGCGGCGTGGAGATAGAGATTGGGCGCCGGCTTGCCGCGCACGACATGCTCGCGCCCGCTATAGACGTGCCGCCCGAAGCGATCGGCGAGGCCGATATGCGCGAGGTGCGCGTTGATCCAGTGGCTCGTGCTCGACGAGACCACCGCGATCGGCAGGTCCGCCGGCAACGACGCGACGAACGCCACCGCGCCCGCCACCGGCGCGACGCCCTCGGCGACCGCGCGCGCATCCTCGATCGCGCGTGCTTCGCGAAACGCCTGCGGGAGCGGGCCGCCGATCCACGCCGTCACCGCTTCGACGAACTGGCTGCCGGCGAGCCCGGTGAAGCGATGGATCGCCACCTCGGGCGTGGTCGGGTGGCCGAGCGTGGTCAGCGTCGCGGCGATGTGCACCGCGCTCGCATATTCGCTCTCGATCAGCACGCCGTCGAAATCGAACAGGATTGCGGCCGCCTGCATCAGCGCGCTCCGAACAATGCGGTGCCGACGCGGACGTGCGTCGAGCCGAGCATCACCGCGGTCTCGTAATCGCCCGACATGCCCATGCTGAGCCCCGCCAGCCCGTGATCGCGCGCCAGCTTGGCGAGCAAGGCGAAATAAGGTGCCGGCTCCACGTCGAGCGGCGGCACGCACATCAGGCCGGCTATGGGCAGGCCGAGCGCGCGGCAATGGTCGAGCAGCCCCGGCACGCCTTCGATCGCGCAGCCGCCCTTCTGCGGCTCGGCGCCGATATTGACCTGGACGAAGCAGGCCGGCGCGCGGCCCTGCGCGTCGATCGCGCGCATCAGCGCGTCGGCGAGGCTCGGCCGGTCGAGCGCGTGGATCGCATCGAACAGCGCCACCGCCTGCGCCGCCTTGTTCGACTGGAGCTGGCCGACGAGGTGCAATGCGATATCCGGCGTCGCTTCCTTCAGCGCCGGCCACTTCTCCTCGGCCTCCTGCACGCGATTCTCGCCGAATACGCGCTGGCCGGCGGCGATCAGCGGCACGATCGCGTCGGCCGGATGCGTCTTCGAGACCGCGACCAAAGTCACCGCCGACGCCGGGCGGTCGGCGAGCCGCGCGGCGCGGGCGATGCGGTCGCGCGTCGCGGCGAGGCGCGTCGCGGGCGTGTCGGGGTCGATCGGGAGCATCGCGGCGCTATAGAAAGCAGGATGCGCCGCCGCCACCCTCTCCCGCATCTATGGCTGATGACCGACGAGCGGATGGGCGACGCTTTGTGGGTCGCGCTGGCGCGACTGCCGCGCGGTGGCGGTGTGATCTTCCGCCACTATCGCACGCCCCTGCCGGAGCGACGCGTTCTGTTCGCACACGTACGGACGATCGCGCGCGCGCGGCGGCTGGTGCTGGTGCTGGCGGGCGATCCGCGCATCGCCGCGGCGTGGCGGGCGGACGGCGTCCACGGCGCACATGGCGGCCGGGGGCTGCTCCACACCGCGCCCGTGCATGATCGCCGCGCGCTGATCGCCGCGGCGCGCGCCGGCGCCGATCTGGTGCTGCTGTCGCCGGTCTTCCCGACGCGCTCGCATCCCGGTGCTGTGACGCTCGGCGCGATACGGTTCGGGCTGGCCGCGCGGGACGTTCGCCCGCCGGTGATCGCGCTGGGGGGAATGACGGCGGCGCGCTTCCGTCGCGTGGGGCCGCTCGGCGCTTATGGCTGGGCGGCGATCGACGCGTGGAGCGCCGATACGGACGCGATCAGAACTTGAAGGTCGTGCCCAGGTAGACGGCCTGACTGTCGCGCTTGTTGTCGAGGAAGCTCATCAGCTGGTCGTGCTGCGTCTTGTAGCGCAGCCCGCCGGTCAGATCGATATTGTGCGTGACCGAGTAGGATCCGCCGAGCCCGACCGACCAGCTCTGGTCGATGCCGATCATCGCCGGATTGTCGGTATCGGAGCGTTCGGTGCCGAGATCGAACTTCGTCGCCCAGCGCTTGCCGGAGAAGCTGAGGCCGATGTCGGCCGATTCGCGCCCGGTCGGCAGCAGGCCGCCGTCGATCTTCGACACGTCGCCGGACAAAGCGAACCGCTTCCAGCCGACCGACGCCCCGAGGCTGTAGGCCGACGGCGCCAGCCCGTCGCTGGCGAGCACCAGGGTCTTCGCCGCTTCGCTGCGCGTGACCATGCGCGCGCGCACCGCGACCGTCACCGCACGGCGGCTCGGCGTGGTGCCCGACGGCGTGAAGCGGAACGCGCCGCCCGCGAAATTGCCCGTACCGAGCCCGCTGCGCGCGAATTCGGCGGCGACGCGCGGATCGGCGGCGGCGGGCGTGAACGCGCCGAAACCGGGCGCGTCGGCGGCGAGATTGGTATGGATCAGCAGCGGGCGCGGCGCGCGATGACGCGTGCGGGCATCGGCCGAGGCGGACGCAAGCAGGACGCAGCAAAGCGCTATCGCGCCGCCCGTTCCCTTTGCCATGCCTCGAATCACTCTCATCTCGCCCGACTTATTGCCTCGTCTGGTGGCGATGCGCCTACCATGCGGAAGCCCCCCTGTTCCATGCCGGTTACGGAATCATTGCAAGCTGTTGCATTGCCTCCACAGCCATCCGCAAAAGCAGCCCGCCGCACCCCGCTTGCGGGCCGGACGCGACCTTCTATAACGGCGCGGCTTATCCCTGACACCCAAGGCTTTCTTTGATGATCCGTGCTTCCCGTCTCGCACTCGGCCTCATGCTGTGCGCCAGCCTTGGGGCATGCGCGCACCATCACAAGCCGCGCGTGAAAGCGGAGGCGCCGTCCCGCCTCACCCAGATCGGCGTGAACGCCTATCTGTGGCGCGCTTCGCTCGACACCTTGTCGTTCATGTCGATCGCGCAGACCGACAGCAATGGCGGCGTGATCGTCACCAACTGGTACGTCAATCCGCGCGTCCCGACCGAGCGGATGAAGGTCTCGGTCACGATCCTCGACCAGGATCTGCGCGCCGACGCCGTCCGCGTGGCCGCCGCGCGCCAGATCCTGCAGAACGGCCAGTGGGTCGATGCCGCCGTGCAGGCCGCGACCGACGCCAAGCTGGAGGAAGTCATCCTGCAGAAAGCGCGCGACCTGCGCCGCAACGCGGCCGGCTGAGCCTAGTCCATGAGCGAGCGGTTCGAGCCCCGCGACAGCGACGCGCGCTGGCAGCGGGAGTGGGAGACGCGCGGCACGTTCCACGCCGACGATCATAGCCCCAAGCCCAAAAGCTACGTGCTGGAGATGTTCCCCTATCCGTCGGGGCGCATCCACATGGGCCATGTCCGCAATTACACGATGGGCGACGTGCTGGCGCGCTATCGCCGCATGACCGGGCACGAAGTGCTCCACCCGATGGGGTGGGACGCGTTCGGCATGCCCGCCGAGAATGCGGCGATGGAAAAGGGCGTCCACCCCGGCGACTGGACCCGTTCCAACATCGCGGCGATGAAGGCGCAGCTGAAGCGCCTCGGCTTCGCGCTCGACTGGAGCCGCGAACTCGCGACCTGCGAGCCCGATTATTACGGGCAGGAACAGGCGCTGTTCCTCGATCTGTACGAAGCCGGGCTGGTCTATCGCAAGGAAAGCGCGGTCAACTGGGATCCGGTCGACATGACCGTGCTCGCCAACGAGCAGGTGATCGACGGGCGCGGCTGGCGCTCGGGCGCATTGGTCGAGCGGCGCAAGCTCAGCCAGTGGTTCCTCAAGATCACCGATTTCGCCGACGAACTGCTCGACGGGCTGGATGCCCTCGACGGCTGGCCAGACAAGGTCAAGCTGATGCAGGCCAACTGGATCGGCCGCTCGCGCGGGCTGCGCTTCCGCTTCGCGGTCGAGAACGGCCCGCTGCCGCATGTCGAGGTGTTCAGCACGCGCCCCGACACGATCTTCGGCGCATCGTTCGTCGCGGTGGCGATCGATCATCCGCTGGCGCAGGCGCTGAAGGACACGACGCCCGGCCTCGCCGCCTTCATCGACGAATGCCGCCAGACCGGCACCGCGGCGGCCGAGGTCGAGACCGCCGAGAAGAAGGGCTTCGACACCGGCCTGTCGGCGGTCCACCCACTCGATCCCGCATGGCGACTGCCGGTGTTCGTCGCGAACTTCGTGCTGATGGAATATGGCACCGGCGCGGTGTTCGGCGTGCCGGCGCACGACCAGCGCGATCTCGATTTCGCGCGCAAATATATGCTGCCGGTGACGCGCGTCGTCGCGAAGTCGCCCGATCATGCCAACGATCCGATCGGCGACGAGGCCGACACCGATCCGGGCATGATCGTCAATTCGCGCTTCCTCGACGGGCTGGCGAGCGAGGATGCCAAGGGCATCGTCATCGGCCGTGCCGAGGCCGATGGCTGGGGCGAGGGCACGACCGTCTTCCGCCTGCGCGACTGGGGCGTCAGCCGCCAGCGTTACTGGGGTACGCCGATCCCGATCGTGCATTGCGAAGCCTGCGGCCCGGTCGCGGTGCCGAAGGCGCAATTGCCGGTGGTGCTGCCCGACGACGTCAGCTTCGACATTCCCGGCAATCCGCTCGACCGGCACCCGACGTGGAAGCATGTCGATTGCCCGACGTGCGACGCGCCCGCACGGCGCGAGACCGACACGCTCGACACCTTCGTCGATTCGTCGTGGTATTTCATCCGCTTCGCCAGCCAGCCCAAGGACAAGCCGTTCGATCGCGCGGTGGCCGAAAGCTGGCTGCCGGTCGGCCAGTATATCGGCGGGGTCGAGCATGCGATCCTCCATTTGCTCTATGCGCGCTTCTGGACGCGCGCGCTCCAGCGGGTCGGCCAGATCGACATCGCCGAGCCGTTCACCGGCCTGTTCACCCAGGGCATGGTGACGCACGAAACCTATTATGAGGAGGATGCGGAGACCGGCCGCATCACCTGGTTCGGCACCGACGAGATCGACCGGCGCGACGGGGGCGCCTTCCTCAAGGATGGCGGCCCGCAGATCACGGTCGGCCGCGTCGAGAAGATGTCGAAGTCGAAGAAGAACACGGTCGATCCGGCGCCGATCCTCGATCATTACGGCGCGGACGCGGTGCGCTGGTTCATGCTGTCCGACAGCCCGCCCGAGCGCGATCTGCCGTGGTCGGTCGCGGGGATCGAGGGCGCGGCGCGTTTCGTCCAGCGCGTATGGCGCGCGAGCGCGGCCGAAGGCGGTGCGGGCCGCGACGCCGCGCTCGACCGCAAGCTCCACCAGACGATCGCCGGCGTCGCCGTCGATATCGAGGCGCTGTCGTTCAACAAGGCGGTCGCCAAGCTCTACGAACTGGTCGGCGCGATCGAGAAGGCCGCCCCCACCGCCTCGCGCGCCGAGGCGGGCCGCACGCTGATCCGGCTGGTCGCGCCGATGGTGCCGCACATCGCCGAAGAGGCGTGGGTGCGCGCTGGCGAGGATGCGCTGGTCGCCGATGCCGCGTGGCCCGACGTCGATCCAGCCTTGCTGGTCGAGGACGAGGTGACGATCGCCGTCCAGATCAACGGCAAGCTGCGCGACACGCTGAGCGCGCCGAAGGGCACCGACCGGCCGACGCTGGAGGCGATGGCGCTCGCCTCCGAGAAGATCCTGCGCGTGCTGGAAGGCGCCACCCCGAAGAAGGTGGTGGTGGTGCCCGACCGGCTGGTCAACATCGTCGCATGAGGCGCTGGCTGGCCCTCGCCGCCGCGCTGGCGCTGGGCGGATGCGGGCTGCACCCGCTCTACGAGGGCGGCGGGCGCGGCCCGGTCGCGCAGATGCTCGGCCAGGTCGAGGTCGGCGCCATCCGCGGCCAGTCCGGCTGGCTGATGAAGCATGCGCTGGAGACCCGGCTCGGCGCCGGCGGCAGCAGCGAGGTGCGCTATCGGCTCGAGGTCGAGATTGACGACCAGATCAACGCGTTCGGCGTGCGCACCGATAATTCGGTGACGCGCGAGCGGCGGGCGCTGCGCGCGCGCTATCGGCTGGTCGAGGTATCCGACGGCACGGTGGTGCTCGACGCGACCGCCGGATCGGACGCGGGCATCGACGTCGTCACCTCCGAATATGCCGTGATCGCCGCCGAGCAGACCGCGCTCGAGAACCTGACCGAGCAGGTTGCCGACCAGATCGTCTCGCGCGTCGCGCTCTATGCGGTGCACGGCGGCAAGCCGGCGACGGCGCCACGGTGAAACCGGCCGAAGCCGCGCTGCTGCGCGCGCTCGACGGCGCCGATCCGGCGATCCGCCTCTATCTGCTGCACGGCCCCGACGAGGCGGGATCGCGCGCGCTCGCCGCGCGGCTCGGCAAGGCGCTGGGCGCGGATGCCGAGCGGATCGACCTCACCTCGGCCATGCTCAAGGCCGATCCGGCCCGGCTGGCGGACGAGGCGGCGGCGATCGGCCTGTTCGGCGGGCGCCGCTGGATCCGGCTCGATCCCGCCGCTGACGATGCCTGCGATGCCATTGCGGCGTTGCTGGAGGCACCGGCAGCGGGCAATCCGGTCGCCGCGATCGGCGGAACCCTGCGCAAGGATGCGCGCCTGCTGAAGCTCGTCCAGGCAAGCGGCGCGGCGCTTGCCCATGCGAGCTATCTGCCCGAAGGACGCGACGCCGATGCGCTGGTGACCGAGATGGCACGCGCGCTCGGG
The DNA here is from genome assembly GCF_019930585.1 of Sphingomonas nostoxanthinifaciens. Lineage (NCBI taxonomy): Bacteria > Pseudomonadati > Pseudomonadota > Alphaproteobacteria > Sphingomonadales > Sphingomonadaceae > Sphingomonas > Sphingomonas nostoxanthinifaciens. The sequence goes on from NZ_CP082839.1 coordinate 3,980,328, forward strand.
CTGCAGGCGCGGCCGGACGTCGCGCGCCGGCTGGCCTCCGCCACCGGCGGCGATCGCGCGATCATCGGGCAGGAGCTGGAGAAGCTCGCCCTCTATCTCGATGCCGCCCCCGAACGGCCGCACCCGCTGGAGCATGACGCGCTGGACGCCCTGGGTGCCGCGACCGAGGAAGGCGACCTTTCGCGCCTGACGCGCGCGGTCTTCTCCGGCGAGCCGCAGGCGGTCGACGAGGAGCTGGCGCGGCTCGCGAGCGAAGGGGTGGAGGGGATCACGGTGTTGCGTGCCTTGTCGCGCCGGGCGTTGCAGCTGGCGCAGCTGCGGGCGCAGATGGCGGCGGGCGACAGCGTCGAGCATGTGATGCAGACCGCGGGGCGCGCAATCTTCTGGAAGGAGCAGGCGCAGATCCGCGCCGAACTGATGCGCTGGACGCCGGAGGGGCTGGCGACCGCCATCGGCCGGCTGGCGGAGGCGGAACGGCAGGTGAAGTCGCCCGGTTATCCCGGACATGCGCTCGTCGAACAGGAACTGTTGGCAATCAGCCGCTTCGCCGCACGCCGGCGTTAGCGTTGGAAATACAGGCGCGAGAGGCCCAGCCGCGCGTCGCTTTCCCCCACCTGGTCGAAGATGGTCTCCATTGATTCGATGGCTTCCGGCAGCATCTGGACGAAGATGCGGCGCCCGTCCTTGAGATCGGTGCGGCGCGAGATCATCCCCGAATCCTCCAGCTTCGTCAGCCAGCGCAGCCCGGTCGTCGACGGGACATTGGCGTAACTGACGACCGCCGAGACGCTGAGCATGCGGAACTCGCCATGGGCGATGTAGAGCGCCAGCAGCATATCCCATGCCGGTTCCGCGAACAGGTGGAGCCCCAGCACCTTGTTGCGGACTGCGCGCGCCTTCATCCACGCCTTCGCCGTGGTCAGCCGGCGGATGTCCGCGTCCGTGTTCATACCAAGCGTTTCAGAGGCGTTGATGGTTTGTGCACTTCTGACCTGCTGCCGACGAATGATCTCGTTCATTGCCCGCTTCTCCTCACATCGCACTGACGGCGAATTATTAACTAGACCGGGCGCGCCTCATCTTGTTCCGGATCGATCCACTTTGGTTGGAATAATACTGAAAACGGATCGGTGGCAATCAATCCTCTGGCAGGACCGAACGTTTTAATGCCATTCTGGCAATCATTAGATACATAAACGGACGGGATATTGTCATTCCGCCGGCTCGTTTCGTTCGCAGATGCAATAGAGAAGGGCGTTGACCACGCGCGCGGCACGCGGCAAGAGGCGCGCGACGCGGGTATAGCTCAATGGTAGAGCGGTAGCCTTCCAAGCTGCCAGATTTGGCAGTTTTCCGCGGCGTTTTGTGTAAAATCACGCGAAAACCGGCCCTTTCTTTTCAAAAGCTTAGCCGGACGCTGTAAAATATCAATCAGCCCCGCGCCTGCTGGATCAATCGCTCTCAGACGCGCTCCGCTCTATTATAGCGTGATGATCGACGCCGCGCTGAGATCAGCCTTCAGCTTCCGCGTCATTGGCGCTTGTGATGGTGATAGGTCGGCTTGCCTGCGGCGCATGCGGAGAGCAGCCGCAGGAGCAAGAGCGCGTGGTGTCAAACGGACCACGCCGCGCGCTTGATGCTGATCCGTAGAATCCCATCATCATCACCTTCGCTAACCTGCAGCAACAGCTAAACGGTTCGGGTATCGTTGTAACGGTGCTAAGTATGTGTCTGAAAATGCTTTTCAAAAAAACTCGGGCAGAATTCTAGTTAGCGCCGATGGTGCGAAGCGCTTTCATACAAGGCCATCAATTCGGATCAATAATTCTCAATACAATAGAGAGATTGCAAGACGCGACACTTGATCTGCCAGGACCAGCGTCGCGCGTAAGCTATGTATGTATGATCTCTTCAGTTCGGCAATTTACTACCTTCAAAATTTGCGTGTGCCAGCGATGCTCGTGATCGTGAACATTAACAATAAGGGCGCCCTGCGTTGCCTCTGCAATAAGATAATGAAAATAGGAAGGATCCACCATGCGGCTACAAGCTCTAAAACTGGCAAAACAGATAATGGCCGCACGGTTAATTCGAAAAAGGCATTTTACTCATGGCCTTTTTGATGAACATGCTTGGGACATATTGCTGCTTTTATACATTGCGGGAGAGGAAGGGCAGATTGTTACGGTCGAAGAAGTTGCGGAATTCACCGAGACTCGCCTGTCTTCACTCGATCGATGGCTTATTGTATTAAAGGCGCAATCAATCACTGTGCTGTCATCCTGGCCTCATCCCCACCTAGAGCTCATGCCAGAAGCAAAAACAAAAATGCTGTCCCTTCTCCTAGAAACATTGAGTCTTCAAAATGACGATCACACTGGCAACCTCGCGTCAGAGCTGGGCCTTATCCCTAATGAAGACCGCATTGGAAATTCTTGACGAAGGCGAAGGTTCTACTTCGGCCTGTCACCTTCAAACAGCGATCGACCATATGAGCCCAAAGGCAAACGAGGATAGGAAGCCCGCCATAACCGAATGAGCGTCGGCACACCGTTATCCGCCCATAACGGGATGCATTCGCGCACGATGTCCCCGGCGTTCGCGATCGCGGCGCGGTGTGCCGTCGATCCCGCGGGGTTCACGAGGAGCGCTATGGCTCAAGCTAAAGCGCTCGAAGCGGCTGCCTAGCCGAACAGATCGACAGGCCGGGGGCTGAAGTCGAGAGAAAGAGCCGAAAAGGAAGTGTTTAGATCGGACGGAGCGTTATACTTGGACGCCGGGGTTGGAATTGGCGTCCAGGGGAACGACCATGGTTCGTGTTCGCGGCATTCTGCCCGACGGGGTAAATCTTAATATGGAGGCGGTCCCATCCCCGGGTGATGGCGTCGCGCTAAGCGACCATAGGACATTCAATGTTTCCCGTGTCATTTGAGGTCGGGAGGCTGGCGACGAACGCGGTCCCTTCCATCCGAGCTAACACTCGCTCCAGCCGAAGCTTAGGCCGGCCCTCACGCACTGGCGGAGGAGCGATAGCGCCCCTCCCGCCGCTCGGGATCACGCTGCCGGCGTGAAATCGAGATAGTACGACTTGCCGACCTCGAACTGCAGGGCGGCATCGGGATTGTCGACGAGCATCTCGAGAGATCCCCATGGCGTGGCCTTGGTGAAGCGGCCGTCTTCGGACTGGACCTCTTCCGAGTAGACGGTATGGAACTTCACCACTCGGCCTTCGCCGTCCTCCTGCTTGAGGACGGCAAAGCAGTTGAATTTCGCGCGAACGGTCATTGCGGTTTCCTGTCGATAATGTGGCGGATGCTCAGGCGGCGACGGCCGCCGACGCGGTGCCCGGCTTCAGCGCCGTGGCCACATCGTTGTAGAGCGACTGAACCAGCTCGCGCGCGACGTCGCCGGCATCGGCCGCGAGTGAAGCCAGCCCGCCACCTGTGACATAGGTCAGGACGAGCGGCGCGGTGTTCGCCACCACCTGTTCGAACTTCTCGGCGCCCGTCAGCGTCGAGTCCTTCAGCGCCTTGATATCGGCGGTGACGGTGGCGCCGATCGAGGTCGTCTTGAGGGTGGCGACCACCTTCTGCGTCTCGGACAGGGCGAACTGCTCGACCGCGTGGCCGGCGGCGTGGAGCGCGGCCAGCTGCGCGGAGCTGAGGAATCCGACGAAAAGTTTGGACATGGTATTCTCCGATTGAAGGTCAGGCGGAAGGGCCAGCGCTGACGGCCTGACCGGCGGCAGCGACGGGAAGAGGGCCGGCGGCCGAAGCCGGAGGTATCTTGTTGATCAGCCGGAAGAGCCGGTCGTCGGCCTCGGGCTGGGGGTCGCCATTGAGCGCGGCCCATGCGGCGGCTAGGCGGGTATGGGAAAGGAAGGCGCGCGCCTGCGCCCAGCCGGTGGCGCCGGCGACCATGAGCGTGCCGACGATCGTCTCGACCATGGTGGCGATGAAGCCGTCGACTGCGCCCTGGTCGACAATCCCGCGCGTCACCAGCGCGGAGCCGGCGGCGACGAGGGCGTGACGGACGAGCGACGCGAGCAGGGCATGCACGGCCGTGGCGGCCGGCGCGGGAAGGTCGGACATGTGTGGTCCTTTAGGCTTCGTTGGTCGAGGCGGGCACGCCGGCGGCCGTCATCAGGACCGGATGGCCGAGCAGCGGCTGATCGGACGGCCAGCGGGCGGCGATGCAGCGCGCTTTCTCGATCCGGACGATCGACACGCGGTCGCCCTGATTGCCGCCCAGCACGTGGAAGGCCGTCAGATCCTCGCCGACGTAGAAGCCGACGTGGCCGCCGCCGGGGCGCTGGAACACCAGCACCGCGCCGGGCGCGAGCATGTCGCGCGCGATCGGCTTGCCCCACGTCGCCCAGCTCGTCGCGCGCACGCCGATCTTCATGCTCGACAGGTCGACGCCCGCCTCGCGGAAGCTTTCGGCGACGAACACGCCGCACCACGGCACGCTGTCGGCATTGTAGAGGACGCCCAGCACCTTGATCGTAAGCGCGCGCGCCCAGCCGATGATGGTTGGATTGTTGGCGACGCCGGCCGCTTCACGCGTGCCGACGAGCGCCCGCGCGCGGACGAGCCACGCGGGATCACTTTCCATAGTTAACCAGCCTTTAGGAGGCCTGCGGCTATAAAATGCACACAGGCGTGTTGGAGATGACGATGTCCAAGTATCTGTTCGCGAGCGCGTTTCTGGTCGGCATCACCGGCGTTCTGGCTGCCGCGCCGCTTGCGGCCTACGTGATCGGGATCGCCTAAGCGTTGGGGCGCGTCAGCGCTGGCTAAGCGACGTCCCCCCCGTCGATAATAGCCGTCTCCAATGTAAGGGCGATGTCAGGGCAGTTGGGCACATTCGGGGAGCCTGGCTGTCTACACCTCGGGGGCCAGGAAGTGCCCCGCCGCACCCCCGCGCGGCGGGGTGCGACGCTCAGTCTTGCTGATCGAGCTTCCGCAGCAACTCGATCTGATCTTCCGGAGGCCGCGATTGAGCCGGGCGCCGATACTGCGAGCGAAGCGCCGAGCCGATCGGGTTCTCGTCACGGATGACGTCGATGCGAACGTTGTCGGGTGCGCCGCTGCCGGCCGGCACCTTGACGACGTCGCCCGCGATGGAAGCGCGCGTGAACTGATCCAGCTGCGCCTCAGCCGCTCGCATGAACCGCGAGCGCAAGAGCTTGATCAGGCGGTCGGATGAGACTGCCGCGAGCGCCGAGCAGAACGCGCGCACGTCGCCGTGCAGGTCGAACTTGTCGGAGATGATGACCGCGAACAGCCCGACCAATCCGAGCAGCAGAGCATCGCCCAGCATCGCGCGCCAGCTGAGCCGTCGTCCTTCGCTCAGCGCGAGACCATAGCGGGCCGCCGTGCCGATCATCAGCCCCGCGCCGATCGCCCCATAGCGGCCCGCAGCATCCGCCTGCCAGGTCAACGGAACACCCATGCCGCAGCGACCAGCGCCATGACGATCGCTGCGTTGACCGCCATGCCGCGATGCACGCGGGCGAGGCCGATCTCGCGTTTGAGCGCGCGCGTGCCGAGCAGCAGGATGAGGGCGGCGCACATGGTCGCGATCGCCATGATCTCGATGCCGTCGCCGATGAGCGGCGGCCACGGTGTGCCGAACAGGCCTGGCAGAAAGGCCGGACCGAACAACCAGATCCCGATCGCCGTGACAGCGGTTGTGAGGCTGCGGTAGCGATCCAGAACGGTGGTCGACCGCCCCTGGGCGCCCCAACTCAGCACGACCATGCTGGCGAGCAGAAACAGCGCGAGACGCAACCCGATGCGGGTTGCGTCCACCCAGGCAGGCGCGCTCACTCTCCCGGCTGCCTGCCGGGAGATAGTTCGATCATCATCGTGAGGTCTCCAGCCTGCTAAAGACGCGGCGAGCGAGGTCGTTGATAGGGATGCGCTTCCAGCGCAGTTGCCGGTGAAGCGCGCCCTCGGTCCCAGCTCGGCGCGCTTCATTGCATCCATTTTGGATGATACGTGCATGGCGAGGTCGCCGGCACATCCCATCCCGACTATGGGTGGCGCACAGCGAGTCGCTGGGGCAAAGGGATGGAGCGCGGCGATACTGGACCGTCGCGCTCCATTTCGTCAGCTAACGGTAATCGGGGGGATCGTCAGGTCGGTCGACGTAACGCCGTCGGTCACGGTCAGCGTCCACGGACCATAGGTCCCCGCTGCCGTCGGCGTGCCGGTCCAATGGCCCGCGCGCGGGTTCAGCGTCAGGCCGGTCGGGAGCGCTGGGCTTCCCGCCTTCATCGAGAAGGTGCGCGCGACCGCACCGCCTGTTGCCATCGTTGCGAGCAGGTAGGGAGCGTTAAGCGTTGCAGCAGGCGGTGCGCCCGAAGGATCGGCCAGCTTAAGGCTAAGCGGCCAGCGTGGGATCTGCGTGCCCGCTGGATTGTAGCTCGCGCCGAGGTTGTTGATGCCCTCGATGACGGCATCGCGCGCCTTCGTGGACATATACCAGTTGCCGTTGAACTGATCGTAGCCGTCGGTCGGGTGATTGCGGTCGCTGTAAAGAATGTAGTCGTTGATGCCGTCATATTTTGGCGTGCCGACGTAGCCGGTGCCGATCTGCCAGCCGAAGTCGCCCGCCGAGCCCGGCGCATAGACGGAGCGGACGAACACGGAGAAGGGGTCGGCCCAGGTGTTGAACTGGGCGCGGAATGCCTCCTCGCGATTTTGAAGCGTGGTGCGGACCTGGATCACGCCGCCCCACATGCCGACGACGACGATCAGCGCTCGCGGGAAGTCTGCTCGGACCTGCTGCCAGAAGGCGTAGGCGGCCGGCGTGCTGATGCCCGCGCTCTCTGTATCGTTGTAGCCTGCGGCGATGACGACGATGTCGGGATCGATCGCCGGCTTGAGGTTCGGGACGACGAAGTCGGAATAGAATTGCGGGATCATCTTGATAAGGTTGCTGGTGATCGCCAGCGCCGACCCCGCGATGGCAGCCGTAACCGAACTCTTGACGCCCAGATATTGCGCCAAATTGTTCATCAGGTCGTCGCCGCGCAGCGAGTTGTTCGCCACGCCTGCGCTGTAGCTGTCACCGAAGACCGCCATCGTGACGGTATCGGCGCGCGTCGGCTTCGAGAAGATCGCCCCCGTGTCGGCACGGACGCCCTTGAAGCGCATCGCGGTATGCATCTCGACGGCGATTTCATACGTGCCGACCGCGCCGAGATCGTACTTCGTATAGACAACGCCGCTTCCGCCGGGGTTCGGCGCATAGCCCGCGCGCGTGGCGTGCGCGAGCCGGCCATTCACCCACAAGCGCATTGATGGGCTATTGTTCTCGCGGGTGATAACCTCGATGTAGCGCGTGTTCGCGATCGAGATGTTCCACTTGCCTGCATACTGCCAGACGGGCTGGCTGTTGGGCATGAAGGCGGCAGTGCTGCTATTGTTGTTCGGCGTGTCGTCCGCCTGCCCGACAATGAACATCGCCGGGTCGGTGGTGACGAACGGGACGCCACCTAGCACCTCGAACACGCCGGGATTGTTCTGATAGGTCACCTCGTTCGTCAGCGACGGTGTCAGCGACGAGACGGGCACGATCCCCAGCGGCGCGGTGTCGCGCGGACTGTTCGTCTGCGCGGCCGTCATCACACGCTGGAGTTTCGAGACGGTCGCCATACGCTGCTGGTCGACAGACGGGAGCGTCGGCCCCGTGCTGAGACTGGTGCCAAACAGGTAGCGACGCGCGGCGTGGCTGGTCATGGTCGTCCTTTCGGAAGAAGAAGTGCCGGCGCGCCGGCGGGTGGATCAGGCGGCGGTGCGGGCGGCCAGGCGGTCCATCATCTGGACCATGTAGGCGAAATCGATGTCCTTCGGCGCGACCTGCAGGGCGGCGTCCGCAATCTGGTGGAGCGCCGCGAATTCGGCCGACGCGACGACATCGGCGACCGCTTTGGCGGCGGCATCGCGTTTCGCCTGCGCCTCGGCGGCCGCGGCGGCGTCGGCCGCGGCGACGATCACGCGCGCGGCGGCGATCTCCTCGGCGGTCGGCGTCGAGGGGGCTTCGGTATCGGCCATGTCGGTCTCCGTGTTCTAGGTGGGCCACGCGGCCGCGACGGCGGCCGTGTTCTTCGCGGCGAGGGTGGCGGCGGCGCGGATTGCGACCTTGGTCTGCCGACGGACCAACTCGATCGCATTCAGCTTGGCGTTGGCGGCGGCGATCGCGTTCGTCACCATCGTGTAGGCCTTCGTCAGGTCGGAATAGCCCATCACCTGCATCTCCAGCGTCAGCAGCGGATAGGCCGCCGCGCGCGCCGCCGGCGTCATCAGGTTCAGCGCCGACAGGATGGCAGCGACCGTGCTGCCCAGCGTCGCCATCTTGTCGACCTCGGCCTGCTTTCGCCTGTAGAGGTCGGCCTGCCCCGGCACGGACGTGATCTGCGCCAGGCGCAGCTGGCCGGCCTTGGTGTCGATCATGGCGAGGCAGGCCGCTTCCGACATGAGGTCGATGAACGCGTTGGACGCGGGCACGTAGCTCGCCGTGTCCGGATATCCCGAGGCGATGGCGATGACGTGCTGGCCGTCGACCGCCGTCGGCTTGGTGGTTTCACCCGCAGCTGGCGACAGCCATGCGCCATCGCTGGACCGGATCAGCGCCCACCTCATGTGTTAGGCTGCATGTAGCTTTGGTTGACCTGCATGCCGACGTAGCTCCCGCTCTGGCTCACCACCGCGCGTAGATCGAAGGCCTGTTTCGGGCCGGAATTATAGAAGGTGCCCCCGGCATTGGCCTGACCGGGCTCCCCTGAGGCGTAGCCGAAACTATCCTCCGCGATGACGCCCCACGTGCCCTGCCCCGATGGGCTCACCTGGATCTGGAGATCGGTGGTCCCGTTTCCGCTGGGATATTTCGAGGTCACCGACGCGACCACCGTCACGCCCTGCCCGCTGTCGAGCAGGATCGCATTCGGATATTGCCACGTGCCCACGTCCAGCGTGATCGCCGGGAACGTGTTGCCGCCTGCTGCTCCAGCTGGCCCCTGCGGTCCTTGTGGCCCCGCCGGGCCGGCCGACCCGTTCGCGCCATTCGACCCAGGCGGCCCGTTCGCACCGTCGTCACCAGCCCGACCTGCCGAACTGAACGCGATTTTGTCGATGCGCGTCGCCGGCCACGCCAGCGAGGTATCGAGATAGAGCGTCAGGTTGGACGGAGCGCCGACGATCCGCGCCAGGACACCGTCGATATAGTAGCGAAACCGCGCGCCCATCATATGCGATCGTGCAGCGCGAGCCGGCATTGGCGGTGCCTTGGCCCTGCACGCCCGCACCGTTCTCCCAGATCTGCAGGCTGCCATCGTCGGCGACGTAGAACGCATAGTCGATCGAGCCGTAGCTGACGTCGGTCGTCGGGTCGGTGTTCAGGCCGATGAAGTAGGTGCGATAGGCGGGGTCGCCGATGGTGAAACTGACGCTCGCGCCGTTGGTGTATCCCTCGGACGAATAGGCGCTGGCGTTCCAATCGAAATTGGTTGCCGTCCTCACGATATAGTCCGGCCCGACCGCAACGTTCTGCTGCGGCACCAGTCCGAATGTGGCCGGCCCGCGATATGGCGCCCACACATAGTCGCCGGGATAGCCGCTCTCGGCCGAAGATCCCTGATTGGTGGCGATGCCCTGATAACCGCGCCCGCCGGGCGCGCCCGTCGTGAAGTTGGTGAAGCCGTCGGGCGAGTCGGCATATGCGACCCACGTGTACAGCGTTGCCCCGTTCGCGCCGGGCACGCCGGCGGCACCCTGCGCGCCTTGCGGGCCTATCGGGCCGGCAGCCGAGAAGTCGTCGACGTAGAGGGTGTCTGTCGAGGTGAAGCTGCTGTCGAAATAGAAGCGCTGGCCGCCCGCGACGTCGATCTGGCGAGCCAGATTGCCGTTCACCAGATAGCGGATGTGGGCACCATCATAGTGGATGGTAAAGCTCGCCCCAACCGGAACCTGACCTATGTTCTGGATGTAATTGCCGCTCTCCCAAATCTCGACGTAGTAGTCGTTCCGTAGAAAAAACGCGTAATCGATCGAGACGTAGCTGTTGTCAGTTGTCGGGTCGGTGTTCAGGCCTGCCATGATGCCGCCGGGCGGCACCGCATTGATGTGGAAGGTAGTCTGAGCGCCGCCGATCCAAGCCTCCGTGGAATAGGCGCCTTGGTTCCATTGTCCCGTGTTGAGGGCACCGATCAGCTTATTGCCGGCGACGTAGACGCTCGAACCGATTAGGCCGAACCCGGTCGGACCGGTATATTGCGACCAGGTATAGTCGGCCGGATTGTTGCTCTCGTTGGGGCTGCTCTGGTTCGATGCGATGCCGATGAAGTGGCGATCGCCAGGGGCGCCGGTCGTGAAATTGATCGCGCCGTTGGCACTGTCGGCGTAGGCGACCCACGTAAACGACGACGTTCCCGCCGGCCCAGGAATACCGTTGGTGCCGGCGGTGCCCTGCGGACCCTGCTGGGCGAGCACCCGCCAATAGGCATTCTCGGTCGTGGGCAGTACGGGAGGCGCCTGGCCGGCGCTCGCCGTGGTGTTGATGTAGAGCCAGGACGAACCGCCGCTCTGGACGATGTTGCCCTCGCGATAGGTCGTGCCGGCATCATAAGGGCCCAGGTCGACCAGCGTCGACGTGAACGCGATGTCGGCGAGCGCATGCACCGTCCATGCGCGCTCGCACCCGATCGCCAGCTTCTTGTAGGGCGTGTCGATGTTGATCTGCTCGACCGACTTGACCGGCGGCAGCGCCGATCCGTCGGCGGCGAGCGTCACGCTGGTGCCACCGAACCCGATCGGCACGACGTAGAGCTGGCCGAGCCAGGAGACGCCGGCGACGGCGTTGATGCTCGCCGCCAGCTTCTGGATCAGGTCGCGGGCGGCCGTCTGCTGGTCGAGGTAGAGCGACAGGTTGTAGGGCCGGATCGCATCGAGCGCGTTCAGCGATGCGTCGTCGATCTTACCGGCGCCGCCCGACAGCAGCGCCAGCCGCCGGATGATCTGGCCGGGCTTGCGCGCCCAGCCGTTCGGGCCGGCGACGTCGCCCTGCACGAGGAAACTGATCTGGCCGACCGGCGGCGCGCCCAAGCGGGCCATGCCGACCGCCTTCGCCGTCGCCCATGTGCCCGCAGCGAGGTTTGCCGCCGCGAGCGAGGCGTAGTCGGCATAGTCGGCGACCGGGGCATTGAACCGCGCCAGCTTCTCCAGCGCCGCCTCGAACCCCTGCATCGCGCCGTAGGCGGTCACCTGAAAGATGCTGTTGACGCTGTCGATGAGCACGCCGGCGACGTAGCGCGGCGCGCCGATGGCCAGCGGCTTCACCTGTCCCTTGATACCGGCCTCGCCTTCGGCGCCGCTGGTGCCCGCATAGGTCGCGAGCAGCGAGCCATCCAGCCAGCGATCGTCGGGTGCGAAGTCGATCGACGCCTGAAAGTCCTTCAGCGCCGGCTGGGCGGTGACGCGGCCGTCGACGCGGAGCGTCCACGCGCCGAACGCATCGCCGACCTTGCCCGTCCAGAGCCGGAAGCGCGCATCCGCCAGCTGGTAGCGGCCGAAATCGGGCCACGCCTCGACCTGCAGCGCGATCGTGGCCGACGGCGCGATGATCTGCGCGGAAAAGTCGCCGTCGAACAGGTCGTATTTGAGCGTCGGCAGTTTGGCGATCGCCGGCAACCAGGTGTGGCCGCCGAGGTGGCAGACCTCGGGCACGTCATGGCTGCCGGCGAAGATCGTGACGGCAGAATTGGCGACCGGGTCCCAGGCGTCGATCTGGACGACCGCTGCCATCAGAACAGGCTCACCAGATTGACCTTCCACTCCCAGGCGGCAGCATTGCGCCAGGTGTGGTTGAGGTCACCGACCAGCGGACCGAAATAGCAGCGGTTCTGCCGCTGGGCGTCGGGCGTGGGATCGGTGACGATCGCCAGCATCTCGGTATTGCCCAGCTGCTCGATCAGCGGCTTGGTCTTGGCCTCGACCTCGTCCTTGCGCTGGTTTGAGAAGGTGATTGCGGTCGTGCGCAGCTTCTTGCCGCGCTGGCGCAGCAGCACGCCGCGGCGCGAGAAGTCGACCGAGCCCAGATCCTTGACGCCGAAAGTGCCGCCGAAGGTGAAATTCCGCTCGAGCTGGATTCGTTGGCCGATGACCAGGCGGGAGATCCGGACCGAGGCGCTACTGTTGCCCGCGCCGTAGCTGATGAGGACGTACCGTGCGACAACTGGCGCATTGAGCGACCAAATCGTCACCCCCTTGCCAGAACTCATTGGCGCCGAGCCGGCATAGGCGTTCACGCCGGTCGGCACGCTCGTATAATCGCCGGTGAAAGGGCCCTGAGCTGCCGTCGCATAGCTGACGTAGACCGCGGTGGACGGTGGAGCGAGCTCAACTCCGAACGCCGTGATCGTGTCGAAGGCGGTGTCGGCGCCTAGATCGATCCGGAAATAGGCGCCATTGCCCGACCCATCCATCGCGAGCTGGCAGATGACGCCGGCATAGTCGTTAGCCACGTTCAGGCCGGTGCCCATCTGCAGGGTGCCGGACGTGGTCACGTCGACGATCGGGAGCGGCTGAAGGAGCCAAGCATTCGCCATAGGTCAGCCGAACAGTTCGAATGAGGAGGTCTCGGCTTCGAGATCGTCTTCGAGGCGCGAGATGATGAAGGCGGTGTTCGCACCCTGTTCGGGATCGACCAGCAGCGCGCGCGGCACGTCGGTAGAGACGGCGGGCCAGAACAGATCCATCGCGACGACGGTGAAGCGGCGGCGCTCCTCGCCGATCAGCGCGCCCCGCGCCTCGATCACCTCGAGCGCGTCGGCCTCGTCATCGAAATAGCCGTCGGCGACGGTGACCGACCCGTCGCGTGCGCCGGGGTAGCGCAGCGCGATATCCGGATCGGACCACGTCACGATCAGGACGTCGCGGATCGCCGCGCCGATGTCAGCGGGAAGCGCCGGCATCAGGCGGCCAGATAGCCGCGATCGGTGCCGATGAAGGCAGACGAGCCGGTCGAATTGCTATTGTCAGCGATGGTGCCCAGCAAGCTCTGCACGTTCGCCAGGGTGTCGGAGACCTGGCTGAGCAGCTCGTTCGCCGTGGCGGTGTTCGTGGCGGTGCTGGCGGTGGCATCCGCCGTCGCCGACGCGAACGGATCCGCGACGCTGCCGCCGATGGGCGTCGCATTGTCGACCGTCTCGATCGCCTTGTTGGTCGCGGCCTGGATGCTGTCGAGAGCGTCGAAATAGTCCTTGGTCGAACCATACAGCTGCCGCTCGACGTCGAGATACGCCTGCGCCGCGTCCTGATATTTGCTCTGGTCGATCGACTGCCCGCCCGCGATCTGATCGAGGAACGGCTGCAGCGCGGAACGGGCGGTCGTCTCCTGATCTCGCAGCGAATATGGCGAGTCCGACCCCAGCATCAGGCTCTTCTTGAAGTCCTGCAGCGTCTTGTCGGCCGCGTCGGTGCTGTTCTTAACTTGCGCCAACTCCAGATTGTAGAGCTGCTGCGCCTGCGCCATCTGCTCGGCCGTCGCGCCGCCTTCCTTGAGCGCGGCAACGGTCTTGCCGAACGACGTGTTGAGGTCGTCGATCGCGGCACCGACCGGGTCGAGCATCTTCTTCAGATCCTTCGGCACCGCCTCGATCATCAGCGCCTTGTTGATCGCGGCCGTCAGATCCTGCCCGCTGGCGAGGATGTTCTTGCTGGCGTTGCTGATGCCCGTGATGACGCCCTTCTCGACCTCGATACGGATCACGTCCGCGATCGCGGCCTGCTCGCCCTCGGACCCGCTGCCGAAATAGTCGACGCCGGGGATCGCGCTGCTCGATCCGCCGAGCCGCGTACCGCCGCTGGTGTTGACGCGATATTCGTTGTCCTTGCCGTAGACGCCGATCGTCACCGGCGACCACGCGCCGAGGACGCCGCCGAGCTGCTCGGCGATCTGCTGCACCGCCTGCTGCGCGCTGGTCGCGGCGCCGGATGCTGCGGAAATGTCCGCGGTATTGTTGCCGAAGGTCGTCGCCTTGCCGGTAGCGCTGGTGATGGTCGCGCCGCCCTTCTGTGGGGAGGTGAACAGGCCACCGATGACGTCGCCCAGCACGCCGCCGAGAATGCCCCCAAGTGGGCCGGCGAGGCCGCTGATCGTCTTGCCGAGCCCCTTGGTGGCATCGCCGAACAGGCTTCCCAGCGGTTTCGACAGGCTCTTTCCTGCTTCATCGCCGAGGACGCCGCCGATCGAACTTGCCAGCTTGTTGTTCGTGCCACCCAGCGCGCCGAAGATGCCACCGCCAAGGCCGCCCAGCGCCGCGCCGCCGGTGATCTGGCCCAGCGCACGCTCAAAGCCCCCACCGGATGCGAACGTGCCGTCGATCTTAGAAGCGGCACCGGCAAACGCCTTGGTGATCGGGTCGAAGGCGTCCTTCAGCCCTTGGCTGAATGGGTCGGTCTTGCCGCCGGCGGTGCCGGTTCCGCCGAGGATCGAGAGCACCCGCGACGCGCCTGAGCCTATATGGAGACCGAGGACGCTCTCCAGCGTCTCGGCGATCTCGCGGAACGATGCCTTGGCGGCACGACCGAAATTCTCGCCGGCCTCCTGTCCGCCCTTATTCAACTCCTGATGGATCTGCTTGAAGGTGGCGAGCGCCTCGTCGGGCACCGCGTCGGCCGCGGCCTTGGTCTGCTCGTCGCGCAGCTTCTGTGCGGCGGCATAATCCAGCTTGAGCTGTTCGGCGGTCGGCCCCTGGACGGCCGTGCCGTGGCCGAGATCAATCGTGGGTGCCTTGCCCAACTTCCCGCTGTCGGCCAGCCGCGAGATCTCCGCCAGTTCCTTCGCATAGCGATTGGCGGCGGCGGTAGCGGGATCATATTTGGCAACTAGGCCCTCGAGTAGAGCCTGCAGCTCCTTCTCGGCCTTCAGCGCCTCGTTGATCTCCTTGGTGTGCTCCTTACGGGCATCGCGTGCGGCGATCTCGGCGGTCTTGGCGGCGTCGAGTGCCTTGGTGGCTCCGTCAAGCTGCGAACGATATTCAGCCAAAGCCTGATTCTTGGCCGGCCCCGCATCCATCTTATCGATCTCGGCGCCGCGCTGCTTAATGGCATTCAGGTTGTCCTGAGCCTTCGCGACGGCCGTCGTCGCGTTGGCGGACGCCACCTGCTGCTCGATAAGCCGGGAATTTATGACCGTGCTGCCCGCGAGAACGCTATTGAGCTCGGATTGCTGGCCCTGCAATTTTCGACCCGCCGCGACCGCCTCGCCAGCCATGCCTACATATTTGGCAACCTCGTTGGTAAGCGCCGAGAGATCTGTGCGCCCGCTTCCCTGCAGGCCGCGCAGCAGCGACGTGGCATTGCTGCCGGCGGCGCTAATGATTTGGCTTAGCTGGGCGTCATTCGGGCCGGCACGCGAGCTTCCAGCACTGGCGAGTTTTGCCCGCGCCGTTTCGAAAGCCTGGTTGATATACCCCTGCGCCGTAGCGCCCTGACCAGCAATTTCCGAAGGCAGCGTCTGCGATTTGATCAGGGCAAGCTGTCGGTTCTGCTCGATAAGCTTGCCGGTGGTCGCGTCGATGTAACGACCCATGTCGTCTTGGCGCTTAGAGAAAGCGTCAAGCGCCTTTTCAGCCTCACCGGCTGCGTCGCTCGTCTCGAACAATTTCATGACGAACGGACTGAGGACCGCTATGCCAGCGGTCAGGGCGATACCCCAAGGGCCACCCATAAAGGCACCGATCGCCTTAAGCGTGCCCTTTTCACCGCCGACGTTGCCCGCCGCTTCACCGAGGCGCCCGAGCTGTTCGCCAAAAATCATGGTGATGGGAAGGCCAGCGGCGAACGAATCCGCTGCCGATCGGATGGAGTGCTGGAGCAATTGCTTCGCCACAACACTGTTGCCCGTATGACGAGCCTCGTCTTCCAGTGCATCGCCCGATGCGCGCGTCGCGCTGGAAGACACATTCAGTTCGCGCTGCAACAGCTGGAGCGACGCGATCTCGTCGCGTATCGCAGAAGCGTTCTTCTCAGCGGCTAGGCTCGCCACGGAAGCGGCGTCAGCGCGAAGCGCCATCGCCTGTCGGTCGACGCCCTCTGCTTGCGCCGCGCGCTCCGCGGCAATGGCCAATTCACGCAGCGAGATCGCATTTTGATCGGCAGCATCGGCGGAGCGCTGGAGCTCTTGAATTTGCGAGCCCAGATTGAGCGAGCCCGCGTCGGTCCGAGGCAAAGTAAGCGCCTGCTGCGCTGAGCGCTGCACGTCTGCAAAAGCGGAGTTGAATGACCCGCGAACCTCCTCTGCCGACGATTGCGCGCGAGTTCTAAGCTCCGCAAATCGCGCTCCCGTCTCTGAGGAAAACTGGTCGGCCCGTAACTGCAAGCGGGCGATGATGTCGGTTGTGGCCATCTCTCGCCTCCAATAAAAAGGGGCGACCCGAACGGATCGCCCCTTTGCGTTTCCACGATGGTGAATGAGCCTATGAGATTGGGATAGGCTCGTCTGTGATAGCGGTCATCGTTTGGCCTGGCACGATAACGGCCGATTTTCCGGTAATTACCATTGAGCCCAAAAGCGCGCCTACTGTGTTCCCACGTCCCTCTTGCCGAACCTTACCCTTTAGCTTGTAGCTCTTGCCGTTCACCGAGACACTGCTGAAGGTTAGTTCGAACTTGCAGACTTGCCGCCGATACCCTTTCCGGTCCGCCAAGTGACGACCGTAGCTACGGCGGCTCCGCGCGGAATAACGACTTTGCCGCCCTCCGTGATATCGCTAGCCACCTGCAACTGATGCGTGTCGCCAACCTTCATGTTGATCGACGATATCTCCTCCGCCGAGATCAGCGGCACGACCGTATTGGCCGGGAGATTTGCGGCTGCCGCCGAGGCTGCGGGAATTGGCGGGGGCATCGGTGAGGTAGTCTGGGCTGACACACACGTCGCGAGAGCAGCGGCAAACACCGCGCTAATACCGATAGCTTTCATTGAACCCCCATTCGCGCCGACAGACCGCCGACGATGAATGATCATAATGAAAGCCGCATTATGTCAAGTCAGGGCGGTGATAGCCGCATAAAACTCCTGCGTCAGCTCCGCCTCAGAAGCGTTTGCGATAGGCTGGATTGCAAAAGCATCGCGGTGCGGCACCATAGGTAGCAGCACGAAAATCGGGACCACGGCATCGGCCTGGGGGTTCGCACCGCCGCGACCGAAACGTTGGCGTTTACCTGACAGCGGCCGGAAGCTCCCTGATCGAGCATTCGTCGTACCGCCGATCGCGGCGAGGATGCTCGGCCGCCCCTGCCGATAGATGAATTGCAGGCGGATGCCCGGATGGGCCCGTTCCCACTCCGCCGGCGTCAAATCGCGATTCCTTCCGCGAGGCCCAGCCGCCGGGAGCGGGACCGCGAGATATTGGCCACGTGTGCCTCGAACAGCTCCCGGCTCGGTCCAGAAGGCGAGAGCGCCATAGGTGCGATCCCGGCCGTTCAGGAAGACGTTACCGGCCGGGTTCGCCGCCGGACCCGAGCGCGGGAACGCGGTCGACGTCCACGCGCGCCAGAGCCTGCCAGGCACCGCCTGCTGCGTCGCCTCTTCCAGGCGCCGCTCCAGCCACTTCGTCGTGCCACGGACGGCGTTCGCGCCGGCGGTAAGGTACGAGCGCACGATCTGATCGCCGGCCGCCTCGAAGGCTCCAGCGTCATATGTGATCTCGACCCCGTCAGTCACTCGGCCGCTCCATTGCATCCATCAGCGCGAAGGCGTCCATCAAAGCCGCTGGCTGGTCGCCAGCCGCGCCTGCGCAGGGCAGTGGCGGTGCGGTCATGGGCGACGTGTAGCGGCGACACAGGAACCAGAGGTCTACGACCGGCCAGACCCACGCCGGGAGGGCGAGCCGCGGGTTTTCTTTCCAGCGGTCGTCGCCGATTTGCCAGCCTTCGCCGAAGGTAAGTCCGAACCGGAAGTCGTCTGGCCGTCGTCGGACTGTGACGGCCGCGCGGAGTTTCCCGCTTGTCCCGCTCCATACTGCAGCAGGTACGCCTGATTGCCGGCCGCGACCATGTCGAGGCTGGCCAAGCCCATCAGCGCTTCGGGGCTGACCAGCCCGTCCTTGCCGGTCGCGAACGGCGCTGGCTCGCCTCGATCACTCAGGCAATTTTCCCATCCGGTGCAGTAGCGGGCCAGTGCCACGATAGGCGCCACCTCTTTGCGGCGCTCCAACTTCGCCAGCAGGTTGCGATATTCGGGCCAGTGCTCGGCGAGGATATTCCGCGTCTGCTGGAGCAGGCGCTTGTCGCCGTCGCCGATCGTGCCGCCTTCGACCTCTTCCTCGACCAGCTGGAGCAGGTGGTCCAGTTCAGGATCCTCGGCCAGGAGCGTCAGGATGCCGTTCTTGACGGCATCCTGAACCTCCCACGGGTAGACCTTGCCTGCGCGATGTTCGCCGGCCAGCTCCGCCTCCATGTGCCCGCGCTCGATCACGGATCCGGCGCGCAAGAAGAAGCGCGGTGCGTCCGGTCGCCCTTCGCGCCACGCGGGCGTGAAGGGAACAGGCTCGCGGGTGCTGGTGGAAATCATCGGCGCCTCAGTAGAAACAGAGGATACGGTCAGTGTCGCGCGTGACGGCGTCGCGGCCGTTATTGCGGCACTGCAAGCTGATCTGCTCCGACCGCAGCTTCCCGCGCGTGCCCGGATCGGCTGCCGTCGGCTGCCCCACCGGAACGATCAGAGCCCAGCGATTGCCCGGCTGCGCGCCGTGACGAAGCACCGCTGGATAGGTCACGCCATTGCCGATGTCGGTGATCGTGTCGCGGCTGGCGATCAGCGTCGCGAGCGGGTCGATCTTGAGGATCGAGGTGCGATCGACGATCTGGCCCGCGCCGAACCCATAGGTCGTGTTCGGATCATCCACGTTCTCGATCTGGCTGCCCGGATCGAGCGACCACGTCGAGATCGGCAGCGGCCTGCGGTTCATGAGCATTGCGTTTGAAACAGCGGTGCCCTGCGCCAGCACTGGAGCCGAATGGCCGGCCACGACGAGGTTGGTCGGCACGGGGGTGTCGGCGCGGCCAGCATAGATGCCGGTCATGTTGACCGTGGCATAGCCAGGGCGCGCGTTCTTGCCGTCGAGCATGATCGTGCCTCGGCAGCCCACGAAACGACGCAGAACGCCGTCCTCGTAAATGTAGCAAGTGCCCGACGGCTGATCGGTCAGACGCGCGGTCTGATCGCTGGGCGACGTCTGCGCATAGGTCCAGTTGGCGGGGATCGACGCGCTGGTCGTCGTGTCGAGCGGCGGGTTGTAGGTTTCTGCCAGCGTGGCGACCCGACCGGCGGTATATTCCACGATTGCGGCGGCGGCGCCGTTCCCGGTGCCTGCCCCGATCAGGAGGATCGAGCCCAACAGTGCGCGCGCAGTCGCGGGGAAGCTGGCCGGCAGCGTCACGCTCGTTGCTCCGCCGGCGGTCGCCAGCGCGGCCATAATGGCGGGGGTGAACTGACCGCGCCAACCGCACGCCTGCAGCACCTGATGCAGCGGCGGCTTGACGGTCGAAGTATAGACCACGCCACCGCCCGCGCCCTTGACGCGCGACTTGAAGCTGAAGGTGGCCGACTGCCCGATGATGAGCGGCGCGCCGCCGACGAGCGAGCCGGTGGCCTCGTTCGCCGCCTCGGTCGTCCATGGCGAATTATAGGTGACGCTGTCGGACTCGACGGGGATGCCGTCCACCGTCGGATCGGGGCCGGCGTCGACCGCCTCATTGGTTTCGAGGTTGAACAGCACCGCCACGTTGGCGGGCCGGATCGTCGGATCGGCCATCGTAATCTCCTATGCGGGCTGGGCGGGATCGCCGCGCTCAGTGGGGAAAGTGATCTGGAAGGTGAGGGAGAAGCCGAGACGCCGGACCGACGCGAGCGGCGCGACGGCTGGGCGGAAGCCGCCTTCGTCGATTGTCTCGGCAAGGCCGTCCAACGGTGGTTCGGTCATCAGCGATGTGACGACATCGACGTAGAGCGCGTTGAGTGCTTTATGGGCTTCAGCGCCGCCCGACGCTTCAAGGAACCCCTCGACGACGACGGTCATGTCGTACCGGGTGACGCCGGTCTCATCCCAATCGGGAGCTTGGCCGCCGTCGAAGATATGGAGAGCCGGGAACGAGACAGGGTCGCTTGATGGCATGCGCTCGACCTCGGAAACGCCGGCGATCCCTCCCAGCCGCTCCTCGATCAGCGCGAAGATCTGTTCACGCAGGGCCGTCATCAGGCGCGCTCCAGCATAAGCACCCACGCGCCAACATCGTCGCGATCGACAACCTCGATCGGCTTCCAGTCGGTGCCGCTACGGGTGATCCGATCCGCCTTGGCGGGACGCGCTGGCAGCAAGGCCTTGTCGATTTCGCACGAAATCTGTCGCGCGGTGTTGCCGGGGCCTAGAAAATCGCCGGCCGCCACGTTCGACCAGATCACGGAAATAGTCGTTGGGCCGACAAGCCCCGCCCCGGCATAGGTGACGGCCTCGCCGAAAGCCTTGCGGATTATCGGCTGAGCCGCCTCCCAGGGGTCGGTCACGCCTCGACCGACACCTGCGCGCCGAGCTTCTCATCGGCTTTCGCATCAGTGACCGATGCCCCGCGTCCGCTGTCGGCGAACTCCTGCGCACGGGCCGCGTCGATCTGGTCGGCCGCGTCGCCGACCTCCAGCGTTGCGCCGGCATCAACATAGCTGCCGTCATTGCGCACCGACGGGCTGTAGAGCGTGAGCTTTTTCATGGCGGTGCTCCAAATGGCACGGGCGCCACGGCCGAAGCCGCAGCGCCCGTCAGGTCAGGGACCTTGTCAGATGATCGGGATCAGCTTGACCGGCGCGCCGGCGCTGGTGGCGGCCGACGCCTGGAAGATGCCGATCTTGGTGTTACCGCCGGCGACGTTGGTGACAACACGGGCGGCGTTGTCCCAATATGCGACGGTCTTGCGCACGACCGCCACGGCGGCCGTCGGCAGGGTGAACACGCCGCGCGTGACGCCCTGGCCAGTGGCACCGGCTGCAACATCGGTCGAGGCGACGGAGAACTCGACGCCATCGAGAACGCCTTGGCCACTCGTGACGTTGTAGGGGGCGACAAAGCTGACGTTGTCGCCGGGGTGAACGAAGTTCTTCATGGTGGATGCTCCTTCCTATCCGGCGGCTCAGGCAGCCGGGGCGCGCTTTGCGCGGATGGCCGCGATGATGTCGGCCTTCTTGGTCGCGCCGTTGAGAGGCACGCCCTCCTTGGTGACGATCAGGCCGAGGTCGACGAGCGTCATGGCTTCGAGGCCGTCATCGTCCTCGCCATCGTGATCGTCGTCGGTGTCGATGACGCCCGCCTCGAGCAGCCGATCATATTCGTCATCGCTGACGGGGATCGGCCCTTCGACCGGGTAGCGGACCACGCCGTCGATGACGCGCGGGCCCTTGAGAGTGACTTCCTGCATGTTCTGTCTCCCGGTGGCGCGGGATCACCCGGCGCCACCACTTGAGGTTGCGCCGCGGCTTAGTTGCCGGGGTTCTTGACGAGGCCGCGCCAGTCGATCGCGGCCGCGCCGACATCGAGGCGGGCCTTGTTCTCGATGCCGTCGACGTCGAAGCCGACGCGCGTATCGGTGAACAGCTCCTCCTGGCCGAGCAGATGCGCCAGCACGATCGTGTCGAACGCCGCCGGGTCAGATGCCAGGAACCACTGGTTGCCAGTGATGCGCGGCTCGACGATCAGCGTCAGCGTGGACGAGAAGTAATTCCCGTTCAGCTGCGGATCGACGAAGAACAGCTTGCGGGCCTCGGCCTCCTTCGCCGGCCCGACGATCAGGAAAGACGGCTGGATGCTGAGATAGCCGCCCTCGGCGCTCGTCTGCTGGCGCATCGCCTGCGTCGCGAGCCCGATCGAGTCGATCGTGATCGCCGAACCCGTCATCAGGTTGCCGTGCTGGGTCGAAAACAACGCATAGCCGTCCGACATCGTCGGATTGCTGATGACGATGCCCCACACCAGGTCGCTTTCGAGGTCCGCCGCCTTGCGTCCGAACATGGTCGGGATGCGGCTGAACAGCGATTGGTCGTCGTTGACGATCGCCTGCCGGGTGATCGCGATGATGCGACCATAGGTCGTCAGGTTGTAGAACAGCCCGGTGTCCGTCAGGCCGCCGCGCTTGAACTCGGCATTCTCGGGAACGACCAGCAGCGACGGCGCGTCGCCGAGACCGACGAGCTGCGTCGGCTTGAAGTCGGGCAGGGTGTCGGTGCTGATGATCGGTCGGAACGTCTGCGGTGCCGCGGTGAAGGCGGCGCGCACGCGCTTGTTCGACGCGGTGGAGAGCGCATTGGCGAAGTCGCTGGTGGTCAGCGCGCCATAACGCTGCATGCCGAGTGCGGCGCCCGCAATCTCCATCCGGCCGAGGCCGCGGATGGTGACGTTGGTGCGGCCGCAATAGTCACGCGCCATCTCCATCATCGTCATGCCGCGGAACTCACGGGCGTCGGCGACGCGCTGGTCGTGGGTGCGGCCGGCGACGTCCTCCAGCCGCAGCGAAGGGTTCGCGCGGAGGGTGACCGCATCCTCCATCGCCTGCCGAAAACCTTCGCTCTCGTGTCCGGCGGCGCCGGCCCGCGCATCGATCGTATGCCGCGAGGGATCGAGCAGACGCTCGTTGACGCGCGCCAGCAGCTGCGCCTCGTTCATCGGGGTCGTCTCGTTCGCGCGGATCAGCTCCAGCGCGAAGTCGCTACCCAGCGCCGTCGATCGACCGCACAGGTCGCTGATGCGCGAAGCGGTGACCGCAGGCGCGGGGGCAGCCAGCGGCGTGACCGGCGCGTGACCGTGCGGCTCGGTACGGGTCTCGCCATTCGGCTCGACGACGACGGTCGTATCGGCCGCCGGGGTCTCCGGCGCTGCGCCGCGGTTGGCATTTGGGTGGGCGACACCGCCGCCCGGAGCGTTCCGGTACATATCATTCTCCTGGTGGGTGGTGCCGTGTGCATTGCCCGGTGCTGATCGAACCACGGCGTTCGGATCGGCGGGAACGGTGACAAAACTGGCTTCGAGCAGCTGCCACGAGACAGCGCGCCACGTTTCGAGATCGGCGGACGTGGGGGTGGACGTGATCTGCCAGGTGGTGACCTGGTATCCGATAGAGATGGCGCGCAACTCGCCGCGCGCGACGCGCGCTTCCAGCGCCTGCCCCGCATCGGTCTGGTCGAACTGGATCAGACCGACGAGCTGGCCGCCCTCGATACGAGCCTCGACCAGCCGGCCGACCTGAGCGCCGGTGTCGCCCTGATTGTGAGAGTCGAGGATCGGACAAACGCCGCCGGTGACCCGCGTGAGGTCGATTGCGGTGGAGCTGATCTCCAGCTCCTCGATGAAATAATAGCGCGTGACCGGCGAGCCGACCGAAAGCACCGCCTCGACGGTATGGGCGGCGGCATCGTAGCTGCCGGGGGTGAGATCGAGGTTGCGCGTCCCGCGGCCGCCTGCCTGCGGTTGGCGCCGCTCCTCCGCGTCAGGCTGCGGACGCTGGCCGGGATCGTCGCGGGTCAGCATGCCGGCAAGAGCGGCGCCGGCGATGGCGCCGGCACCAACGATCGCCACAGTGCGCCCCTTCGCTGGCGGTGGCAGCGGGCCGTTCGCAGTGCGCGGCTCGGGCGCGCGCGTGGGTTCCGCCGCAGCCTCCTGCGGCGTGTCGGGCTTTTCCATGGTGGCTCCTAGTTGGCCGGTGCGGCCGTTGCGGCGGCCGGATCTTTCGCCGCGGCGTATTGGGTTGGCGGGAAGTCGCCGGCGAACACGAGCCCGGCCAGCTTGTTGGCGGCGCGATCGGTGGCGATGTCCGCGCGCAATTGGTCAGGGTCATGGCCGCGCGCGACGACGAGATTTTGTCGGCTCTCGACGCCTGCGGCCATCTCAAGAATGTCCGCCTGCACGTCGCCCATTCGGTCGATGCTCTCGAACGGCGGCGGCGCCCAGTTCATCTCGTAGGTCCGGTTCGCCATCATGCCGGCGGTGAAGGCCGCCTCCTGAAAGCGAGCCGCCACGCGGTCGAGAAACACGGGAATGATCGTGTTGAACTGGATCCGGCCGGTGGAGCGCTGAAATTCAAGGTTTCCGGCCTTGTAGCTGGAGAAGTTGACGTTCGAGAGGTCGCCGAAATGCTCGTAGGTGATGCCCGTGCCAGCCGCCGACGATAGCAATGCCAGCCGCAAAATTTCGGCTAGCCCGCCCGACGCCTTCGGATCGCCGAACCTGACGCCCTCACCGGGTGCGAGCCGGTTGATCATGCCGGGAGTCAGCGTTTCGGCTTGCAGCCCTTCGACCGGCGTCGGGGCATCGGCATCGAGGGCACCAAACAGGCGGCCCTCGTCGTCAACGCCCTGCGTGATGAAGGCCGCGAAACATGCTTCGATGTTCTTGCGGACCAGTTCCGCCTCGACGCCTTCGTCGATGTCGCCCAGCCGTTTGACGACCGTGTTGAAGACGCTGACGCCGTGGCGCTGGCCGACATACTCCTGAACGAACAGGTGGATGACGTCGGCGGCGAGGATGCGGACCGTCTGATAGCTGACCCACAGCTGGTTCGGGCGGCCCTGATAGAAGTGATAGGCGACGGGGCGGCCACGGGCGTCATATTCGACGCCGTGGACGACGCTATTGCCTTGGAAACTGGTGAGGCCAGTGGCCAGCATGCCCGCATCGAGCAGCTGGAGCCGCAACGGGACGGTGCCGGCAGCGTCCTGCAGCGAAAGCTGCTGCAGCACGATAAAGCACTCGCCCTCGCGGAACATCGTGCGGACCGCCAGTTCCTGCAGCCCATAGAAGTTGAGGCGGCCGTTCCAGTCGCAGATCTTCAGCCAGTCGTTCCACAGGTTGCGGAAAGTAGCCGGGGCCTTCTTGGGCGCGCCGGTGATGCCCCAGCCGACGGTATTGTTGACCAGCGCGGCCAGCGCCTTCCGGGCGAACGGGTCCTGTGCGACCAGTTCGAGGACGCGGCGACGGTCGACGACGCGGCCGAGGCGGGCGTCATCCGGGTTGCCTGTGTTCCGGTCCCAGTCGGCCGGCTTGCCGACAAACCGCTGGCTGACGCGCTGATCGGCGCGGTCTATCACGGTAAGGGCGCGACGCGCTGCAGCGCGTTTGACGCCCCATACCGGCGAGACAGCGCGGATCGCGCGATCGATCATGTTCATCGACGGCAAATCCGGCCGATCGTCGTTCGAAGGGCGGGCGTCACCTTTGCCGCAGCGGCGGCTATCTCGGCCTTCATGTCGTTGCGCAGCGCGCGCATGTCGGCGAGCGTCTGGTAACGAACCTTGCGGCCATCGGCATAGGTCACCTCCTGAATGCCGTTCAGCATTGCCGTACTGAGCGCGTCGAGGTCGCCCTGATTGTAAGCCATCAGCGTCCTCGTCGGTTGAGCCAGTTCGGGCTGGGCCTGGTGCGAATAAGTTGTTTGCGACTGTCGGTCTTTGCTTTGACCGGGGCGGGTCGGGCCGCGGCGACGGTTGCCGCTACCTCGTCCGGCTCGATCTCGGCCGCTGCCGGCCCGATGGGATCAGGCACCCGGAAATCCGGGGGCACCCAACGCATGTCGAGCCGCGATTGTGCGAACGGACGGCGCAGGATGGCAGCCAAAGCGTAGACGAGCAGATCCCATGTCTCGTTGCGCGGACGGATCTTCTTCCACTTGCCCTTGTCGAGCTGTTCGGCGGTGATCTCGTCGACATGCACTTCGGCGAGATTGCCCGCGAGATGGACATATCCGGGGCCAGGCTTGTCCCGGCGCAGCATCGCGTCGAGGATGTTCTTCAGCCAATGGACGTTGATCGTCCAGATGCCCGGCGAATTGCGCTTCTGGCCGCCGTTCGAGCGCTGATCCGACCGGCGGGCGGGGCTGATCAGTGCGGCCTTCGGATTGTTGCCGCCCTGCAGAAGCGTGACGCGCGTCGGGTGGATGCCGGCAGCCGCCGCCATATGCCAGAAGCCAATCGCCAGGTCGCTTTCGCCGCCGCGCGCGTCGATCGCGACGGTCAGCGCACGAACCGAGCGACCCGATCCGTCCGCCAGTTTCCATTCGCGGCTGAACAGCGGGAGCAGCGCAGACCAATGCTCCCGGTAGCGCAGCGGCTGCACCGTTGTCAGACCGTCCGAAAGGGTATCGATCGACCAGCGATCGATCAGCCACAGCTCGCGCTTTTCGCCGATGCCGATCGTCGCGCACTGGAAGCTCTTCTGCTGCACGTCGACGGTAGTGACGACGACCTTCACGCCGGCCGGGACGGTGCCGGCTTTCCAGCCCTTCTCGCGCCGGTCGAGCAGGCTCTCGGTCTCAAGCGGCTTCTCGCCCGACAGGATCGAGCGGTAGTTCACGCCGGCCTTGGTGTTCATGAACGTGCGCAGCGGCGCCTCGTCCTGCCGGGTCGCCCAGGTGCGTTGCGCCTCGCGCCATTCGCGCGCGAGGTCCGGCCAGGTCGTGAAAGCCAGCAGGCCGTCGACCCGGAAGCTGCGGCGTCGGTTGCTCGCCCCCGGCCGCGCCGGCACGAACCCTTTTCGAGGCAGCCGCGCCAGACTGTTCAGCAAGGCACGACGGTCGGCCGGATCGAGCAGGCAGCCGTTGGCGCCGCAGATCACGTGGGCGGTGCGCTCCGCCAGGTCCTCGTCGCCGGTGTCGTCGAAGCGCAGGTCGCGTCGAATGTCGATCGCCCAACGGTCGCCGCACGTCGGGCATTCCGGGTGCAGTCGCTCGTCCGTCCCGCCCTCGACGAAAGCCTCGGTCTTGCCGCCGGTTTCGTCGGCCGGGGATGACGATACGAACTTCGTGTCGCGGCCCTTGCGGGTCGTGAGACGTCCCTCGACCAGCTTGATCGCCGAGCCTTGGCCGGCCTTCTCCTCGGTGCCACCGATGTCGTCGTCCATCTGGTCGAAGTCATCGAGCCAGCCGTAGCGGGCCGGCACCTGGATGAACTGGCCGGGCACCGGCCAGACCGAATAGAGGAACATGCCCTGAAATTGCTTCAGGAACATATTGTTGGCGTTGGAGAGGTCCAGCAGCTTCGTTTTGACGCTGGACGTCTCTTTTATGAACGGATCGACGCGAGAAACGACGAATTTGGACGTCGCCGATCGATCCGGTTGGCACAAAAAGAAGTTATCGGGCGCCTGATCGACGACCCAGCCGAGCCAGCTGAGCCCGATCGTGGACTTGCCTGCCTGCGCCGGGCCGAGCAGGCCGACCTCGGCCGTGTCCGGATCGGACAGCGCGTCCATCACTTCGGCATGCCAAGGCAAGGCATCGAGGTCGAAACTGGTGTTCCTGCGCGCCCACTGGCTGACCGTCAGCTTCTCGCGCGGCGCGACGAGGTGCGCCAGTCGGGCAAATATCTGCGCGCCGGTCTCAAATGGCGGGATCGACCACCGCGGCGCGGGCAATTGTGCTGCCGTCGCCATCTTCGGTTGCCTCGATGTCTCCCAGCGCGCCGATCCGGCGCGCGAACTCGGCGAGATCGGCCGCGACCATCGCGTCGATCTCAATTTGCAGCTGTCGCGACACGTCCGCACGCTTTGCGAGCCGCGCCGAGAAGCTCAGTTGCTGCTGCTGGTGCCAGACCAGCACTTGGCCGATAGCCGCTTCGACGCTGCCCTTCGGCACCAGCTCGCCGCGCTGGCGCGCAAGCTTGATCGCGAGGACTTCCTCTTCGAGCAGCGCCTTCCGATCGGCGAGCGTCAGGCCGGGCTCGGTCGGGCCTGCCGATAGGCCGAGATCCAGGCCGAGCTGGGCAAGGCCGGCGAGCCGCGCCCGTTCTGCATCACGCTTCCGCTCTTCGATACTCAGGACGTACCGGACCGCGGTCTCGATCTCGATCTCGTAGGCGTCGCCATTCTTCCCGCGCTTCACGATCCCGGCGAAATCGGGATCGCTCGCGATCAGCTTCCGGAGCGTCGGCTCCGACGGCATGCCCGCAATCGCGGCGAGGTCGGCAAGCTTACCGAGCATAACCGAAACCGAAAGAACAAGAGAAAACCGCCAGAAAAAACGACGTAGTCGCCTTCCCAGCGCCTTTGCACCCCGCATACGGCTCAGATGCCGGCGAAGGACCCAAAGGGGGGTGGGCCTGCCGCCGGCGCGAGGGCCGGCGGCAGGGGCGGCCCCCTACTTGCAGACCGAGCCGTCGGGCGTCGGACAGGGCGCGTTGTCGATCAGGTTGACCTGGTCGACCGGCGGCATCGACGTGGTCGAGCAGGCGGCGAGCAGCAGGGCCGAGGCGATACTGATGGATGCGATGACGATCGTGCGCATGGAGATCTCCAAGGGTCGCGAGGATCGGGGCTGGCATCGGCATCGGGCTCACCAAACGACCGCGCCCCGACCGCTGATGCGAGGCGGGGCGCGGAAGGTCTGGAGAGGATGCCGGGAAGCCGAAGCTCTGCCCCAGCCTGACAAGAAATAGCTGCTCCAGACCCCTAAAACGAACAGGGAATATTTCGCACCATGCAGATTTTAGGGGTTGCGGGATTTTAGGGTCGAAAGTCATTAGCTTACCGCGACATGGGCGCGGTTCAGCTGCATGCATATGGTCGCTATCGATCGCGAATAGCCCATGCGCAGCACGTCGTGCGTGTCGCCGGATCGCAGCCGCCGCTTCACCTCAGCCCAGTCCACCCGCGCATCTCGGCCGTAATGGAGCTTCTGCTGCAGCACGATGCCGACCAGCGGGCGCAGCCGCGCACGATCCTTCACATAGCGGATCCACTCCAGCGCCTGTTCCATGCGGTCGACCTCGGCCGCCCGCAATCCGCCGCGCGCTTTGGCCGCGCCATCCATGTCGCTCTCGATCCAGTCGGCCACTTCGCCGCCGACCTGCGCGGCCGCGTTGCGGTCACGTATAATCTGCGACCACGGCCCGTCGCCTGCGAACGGCGATCCCCCGCCGCGGGTGCAGCGGTCGAGGAACCCGACCGCCTCGATCATGCGCTCCTCTACAAGGGCAAAGGTCCAAAAGCTCCCACCACTGTTTGAAATGGGAGGATCAATGGGAGGATAGATAGAAGGATTGTCAGTCACTTAGCACCTGTTTGGGAAGATGGGAGCGTGGACGTGGGTTGTTTCGCGCGTGCGCCTGCGCCCGCACTACGTGGGCGACCGGCATTTTGGCTCCCAAACTCCCACAACCTCCCTGCGCGGCGGAAAACTGCGGAATATGATGCCTGCCGATCCTCCCATGCTCGGGAGAGCGGGAGGATCAGGGAATATCGTCGTCATAGGGCGCCCAGCTGTCGGAGGGGATGGACGGGGGCGCGGGGGAGGCGCCTGAGCGACGCGGCGCCGGCAGCTCGCGCACGACCGGCTTACCGGCGCTGTCGATGAAGTCCTGCGGATCGTAGCAGGCCGACAGATTGTCCCAGATCATCGAGCTGGACTTGCGCTTGCGATAGCCCTTCTTCTCCAGCTGCCCGGCGAGGTATTTCGGCGACCAAGGCTTGCCGCTCGCCTGCAGGAGCTGCGCCCACGTCTGCCATGCCGCGAACAGCTCATGCAGCGCGGTGGCGCCGATCGTGGCGCCGTCTACCTTCTCCGTGCAGAGCGAGAGGAATTTGCCGAGGATGTCGTTTTCGTCGAGATATTGCTCGGTCGCCTCGCGAACCGCCTCCGGCATGGGCAGACCGTGATCGAGGAAGGCGAGCGCGCCCCGAACGAGCCGGTTGAGGATGCCGGCGGCTTCCTCGACCAGCTTGGACTTGAGCTGGAGATCCTGCTCTTCGTCAGGGATGATGATGCCCCACGGCACGATCTGGATACGCCGGCGGATGCCGTGATCGGTGCCGATGCGCGGCGTGTTGTTGCAGATGATCGTATTCTTGAACGTGATCTGCAGCTCGAACGGTGGCTTCAGCAGCTCGCGCACGCCGCCCTTCGGCTCGTCGCTCGTCAGTTCCTTCACCAGCGCATCGTCGAATTTCGACCCTTCCTGCGCCTCGTTCGCGTAGACCATCCGGCGGCCGGCGAGCGCGGCCAGATCCGGCGACGCCTCCGATCCGCGCCGCTGTCGATCGCCCGACATGAATGTGTTGATCGAAGCCGCCCAGGCATAGTCGCCGAGCAGCGCGCGCTTGGTGTTGATCCAGACGCCTTTGCCGTTGGCACCCTCGCCGTAGAAGATCGCCATCTTCTGTGCCGAGGCGTCGCCGAGCATGTTGTAGCCGCCCCACGCGTCGAGGAACGACCGCATGTCGGCATCGGGCTGCACACGGGCGAGAAAGGCATCGTAGGCGGGACTGGCCGCCGCCGGATCGTATCCGGCCGTAGCCATCTTCGTGATCCGATCGCGCCGATTATGCGGCACCAGGCGCACGCTCGCCGGTCGGCCGCGATCGGGGCGCGCGAACACAAGCGTGCCGTTCGCCAGATTGACGAGCAGCGGCGCCGCGTCGAAATCTTCCGGCCGCGCCGATAGACGCGCCTCCGCCATGCTGCCGATGCATTTGATATGGCCGGCGCCTTCGGAGGTGCGACCCCACTTGGCGATTGTATCGGAAAATAGCGTCACGGCATTGCGTTTGGCCATAACGATGCGGTCGAACTTGCCGCGCTGGGCGCGTGCATGCTCGGCCTTCTGCTCTTCGCTCCATAGTTCGAGCGGCTCCTCCGGAATGCCGCTGTCGCGGATCAAATCGGCCTCATCCTGTATCGCCCGCATCGTGTCCTGCACGGCGCGGCCGAGCATCGCCGTGGCCATGTCGCGGTTCCAGCGCCGGCCGTCCCATGCGAGCCAGCCCCACGCCTCGACGAACGTGAAATCTTCGCCGTAGCGCTTCAGGAAGCGTTCGAGATTGCCCAGGTCAGTCTGTGGCAGGAAGGCGCATTCGCGCGTGAGCGTATCCTCCTCGCCGCCCCCGGCCCCTATTTTCCAGCCGGCATCCGCTTTGCTTCCCGGTTGGGAGGATGGCTTGCCATTATCCGTCGAATGCGGGGCGGGGGGCGCGGCGGCGGGAAAGGCGCCGGCGGCACGCTCCCGGCGCCCATCGGCGCGATCGGCGAAGCGGTCGTGGCGTGATCGAGCGGAAGCCGCGATCTCTGCGAGATCGCGGGCGTTTCTTAGACCGGCGGACCAGCCGCTCTCGATCGTGGCGAGGAGCTGACTATCGTCGTCACGGCCGGGATTGTTGCGCGCGGCGGCCTGCACCATTGCCTTCGCCATGGCAGCGTCGATCGCGGCGAACGGCTTCGATACGGTGAGCGACGCGACCTTCAGCGCGCTTTCGTTGAGTTGGGCATTGCGAGCGCCCGACCCGGCGGTGCGGATCGAGCGGCATTCCTCCTGCAGCGCGCGCAGGCCGTACCGCTCGATCGCCTCGACCACCGCGGCCTCGGCGTCCGATCGCGCCCTCGGCCGCGCCGGCGCGGCGTCGGTCGGGCCGGCATCGTCAGCATCACTCTCGGTGTTCCGCTTCAGCAGCAGGTCGAGCAGCGCCGAGGGCGCTGCGACGACCGGCTCATCGGCCTTGCCGCGCAGCCAGCGATATTCGCCGGCGGCGGCCGACGCGCCGCCCTCGCATTTGCTCGGCGGGAGAATGACGTATCCGCCAGCGGCACGCACGTCGACGTGCTGGGGCAGGTGCCTGCTCTTCTTCGTGCCGACACGGTTGCGGAGGCGTTGGCGGCCGTCGTTCGGCTGCTGCAGGTAGACATGGACGCCGCTCGACGGCGTCCGAACCGCCAGACTCGCGGGCACGGCCGCGCCGACGCGCAGCTCCAGCTCATCCTTCAACGCTTCGAGCGTGAACTCTTCGCCCGTCTCCGCATCGTGGCGCGGGTCGAAGTCGACCACGAACAGGCCGTCGTCGCCGACCGCGAAGCCGATCATTGCCTTCGGCCACTTCTTCCACCACTCACGGATCTGCCGCTCGTCGGTGGTCGCGCCCTTTACGCCAGTGCCGATGTAGGGCGCCTTAGCCTTCAGCAGGACGAGCACGCCCTTGCCGTTCACATAGCTGTCGTCGCGCTCCCGGCACGGGAAGACGCGCCAGCCACGACGAGCATATCTAAGCGCCGCCGAACACATCGGCGACGGGAGGGGCGTCACGTTTTCCAAATTTTCCCCCGAGGATGCAGTGCGCTAGACGGCGGCGCCGTCAGAAGGGCACGTCATCATCCAAGTCGCTGTCGAAGCTGCTCGTCTGGCCGCCGGCCGGCGGCTGGCCCTGATCGGATCGG
This sequence comes from Sphingomonas nostoxanthinifaciens, assembly GCF_019930585.1. Classification (NCBI taxonomy): domain Bacteria; kingdom Pseudomonadati; phylum Pseudomonadota; class Alphaproteobacteria; order Sphingomonadales; family Sphingomonadaceae; genus Sphingomonas; species Sphingomonas nostoxanthinifaciens. The sequence continues at coordinate 4,012,565 of NZ_CP082839.1, forward strand.
CGACGATCGTCACCGCCCCGATCGCCACCACCGTTGGCGCCATCGAGCATGACGAGCTGCGCGTGATAGCCCTGCACGACGATCTCGGTCGTATAGCGGTCGGCGCCGCTCTGATCCTGCCATTTGCGGGTCTGCAGCTGGCCCTCGATATAGACCTTGCTACCCTTCCGCAGGTAGCGCGCCGCGACGTCGCCGAGGCCTTCGTTGAAGATGGCGACCTGGTGCCACTCGACCTTTTCGCGGCGCTCGCCGGAACCACGATCCTTCCACGTCTCGGACGTGGCGACGCGCAGATTCACGACCTTGCCGCCGTTCTGAAACGACCGGCTCTCCGGATCTCGGCCGAGGTTGCCGACGATGATGACCTTGTTGACGCTACCGCTCATTGTGCCTCGCTAACCTCGTCGATGTTTTTGCGGACGACGCGAAAAGTGAGCGCGACGACGAACGGATTGGCATCCCAGCTGGCGGTGCCGTGGAGCGAACGCCATAGGTGGCGGAAGCTGGACTGGGCGGAGCCGAAGCCGACGTAATCGGGCGCCGTGTCCTGACCGTGATCCCACTGGAACGCTTCCGTGCAGCCGGGCGGGACACCGATCGGCTCTCGCTTTGCACCCTCGGCACGAGCGTCATGCTCGCTGATCACCTGTAGCCGCTCGACCTTCACGTCCTCGACGATCAGCGTCAGACGCGAAAACTCACGCGGCATATGGATCGACGGCAGCATGGCTCGCTCCCACCGCCAAGGCGTATTTGGGAGCCACGATCCGTCAGCTCGAAACCCTACGGCCTCACCGTTGGCCCGCTCGATATTCTCGCGCACGTAGAGCCGATCCCCGACGGCGTAACGCACGATGCAGGGCAACGATGGCGTTCCACCGTCGGCAACGAAGCGGCAGCGGGAAGGCGCTGTATGGTCGGGGTCGCACTGCCACCCAGCAGTCGTAGGCGCGCCGGGGATTAGCCGCCTCGTTTGCGTCTTTCGCCCGTCGAGCAGCGCGCGCACCATCGGGGCCGAGAAGATGATCGGACGGTCGGTCACGCGCTCTTTTCCTGATTGGCCGCTCGCCATTCGGCGAAGCCGATGTTGATGAGGGCGGTGACGAACACGTGGAGCGGCTGGCCGCGATCGGCGGCGGCGCGGATGATCGGCGCCGAGATGAACGGCTTGCGCCCACGCTCGAAGGTGGGGCGCGGGGCTTCCACCCGCTGCGAAGGCGCGTTGGCGCGCACCGTCTCTGCCTTCGCCGGTGCCGCAGGCAAGGGAGCAACCTGCGGCACCGGTTCGGGCGGGGACGCCGGCATGTCCGGTGCCGGCGTGCTGATCGGGGCGCGAGCTATGCTCCGCGAGGCGCCGGCCGATACCGACGCGCTGGGGGCCTTGCGAGCCGTACCAGACGCCCCTGGGGGTATTTGTTTGCCAGCGCTGAGCTGGATACCTGGTGCGACAAGGACGCGGATCCTGCGATCCCTGCCTTCGCCGTTGATCGAGATCATCGCGTCACGCTGCAGCTCGGCGAGGAGCCCGCTGACATCTTCAAGCGAAAGCGCGAGCCGCACCGAGATCGCATAATCGCCGGGCGCAGGCTGGCCTTCGTCTTCGCAATCGCGCAGCCAGCCGACCAGCACGCGGCGATCGTACATCGAGAAGCTCATGCGACGCGCAGCTCCAATGAGAGCTGCTGGCGATCCAATTGATCGGCGGCTGCCCGATTGATCCATAGCCCCTCTGTACGAGGCGAGTTACGGTGTGCGCGGGCGGCGACCTGCTCGCAGCGCCATTCGGGCAGCAGCTCGTCATAGAGCGGGTGCGGATACCCTGAGATGACGATCATTGCCGAAGATGCGTTGCATGCGTCGCATAATGTCCGGTGATCCTCGGCGGTCAGTTCATACTGATAAGTATGATACCGCTCTCCGGACTTCCGCGATTTGGTGGACCACGTGTCGGGCAGATATGGCGGATCGAGGTAGATGAGCGCCTTGGGATCATCGTAGCGCGCGATAAGATCCAGCGCCGGCAGCTGCTCGATGACAACGCCGCGCAGTCGGTCCACGACGGCCGCCAACGCATCGGGCAGATCCGCCCACTCGCCGGCCACGTTGGTGCTGGCCATAATCCCGTTCGTGCGGAAACCCGTCGGACGGTCCATCCGCGCGCCGCCGGTGCCGTGCGCCAAATGCGATCGAACGATCGTGCGACGTGCGCGCTCGATCGGATCGCAGGTCGGTTCAAACGCCGGCAGATATTCGGCTCGCGCATAGGGAGTGAGCCGCAGTTGGCGCAAAAGCTCGGTCGCGTCGGCCGAGCGGAGAACTGAAAACAGGTTCACCAGCTCGCCGTCTAGATCATTATAAACCTCGTTATAGGCGCGCGGCTTCCGCAGCAGCACCGACGCTGCGCCGCCGAACGGCTCGACATAGATTTCGTGGGCTCGGAAATGCCCGATTATCCATTCCGCAAGGCGGTACTTGCCGCCCAACCAGCGCAACACAGGCCGCTCGATCGTCAGCATGCCGCTTTCCAATCAAGCCAGCCCAGAGCAGGTGCGCCGGAATGGCCGCGCTCCCAAACGAACCATGCGAAGGCGATCACGCCGCCACCCTGTTCGTCGGGACCGGCGAGCCGGCCGCGCGCGATTGGCACGCGGCGCGACATGATCCAGACTCGAGCAAGCGGCGTCGTCGGAAACCAGCGGCCGCGATCTTGCCCTTCGAGGAAGGCCAATCGCAGGAAGAGCGCGACCTTTCCCGTGGTCAGCTGCAGCGCGCGATCCACGAACTGGCTGGCCCAGCGGAACGGCGGGTTGGTGACGATGTTCGGCGCTCGCGGCGCCCACTCCATCAGGAAATCGCGCCCGCCTTCGCCATAACCACGGTCGATCAGGTCGGTGCTGATCACCGTGTGGCCGGCAGCCTCCAGCACGCGCGACATGGCGCCGTCACCGCATGCCGGCTCCCATATCGGCCCGTCGAATCGCTCGACCGCCAGGAGTGCCGTCGTTGCGGCAGGCCACGTCGGATAGAAGTCATGCGTCTCGCGGTTGGCGGGATCGTCCCGCTGCCCGCGCGCGAACGCCTTGCCGGCGGCCGCTGAGGGCGCGCTCATGCCGCCCTCCGCTCGATGCGGGAAAGCTGGCGCTTGAACCGATCGATCTCAGTCGAGGTCAACTCGCGCTGGCGCGACGACTGCTCGATCTGCGCCACGCGATTGCGATCGGCCGCCAGATGAAGCGGCTGGTCGCCGGGAAAAGCGACCCGCTCCAACACGACGAACCCGCGGATCAGCGACGTGCTGGTGGTGAAGGCGAAGTCAGAAGCCTTGGTGCGCGCATAATGCGCTGCGGCGTTGCTGACGCTGGCCTGCGCCAGGTAGGGCTGACGCCCGTTAAGCGCGACGACCAAGCGATCGCCGACCTCGAGTTGCCCGAAGTCGTATTTGCGCGGGCGGCCCATCAGCGGGCACCGACCGGGGGCACCGCGGTGCTGGCGCCCGTTTCCTTGACCGTGATGATGCGCGCGCCCGAGGCTGCATCGACGATGCGGCTCTCGATAAAGCCCGCATCGACCAGCTTCTGCAGCTGGTAGCTGGCGTTGATGACCCCGGCCAAGCGTGCCAGCACTCGGTTCTGCGGGCACGGCTGCCGGGTTCGGGCGCAACGTCGGATGACGCTCATCACGCGCGCCATGTCGCCATCGAGACGCATACGGGTCTGGCGTGGATCGCGGCCGACCGCGGCACGGGCGGGGCGAAGCCGCTGCATCCGATATTCGATCATGCCGTTGGGCAAGCGCTTCTGAGCCAGGGCGACATAGCCAAGGGCTTGCAGCTTGCGGGCACGGGCCGCGCCCGACGATCGCGGCGGCAAATGCCAGCCGACCGAATAGACCAGCTGCTCGCCCGCCTTGGCGGTCCCGCACCAATCGCGGATTGCCGAAGCGTCCAGCGTGAAGCTCTCATATGCCGGCATCGCCCCCGCGATCATCGGCGCCGTTCCCCCCATCATCGTCATGCCGTCTCCGCCCGTGCGATCAGCTGATCGAGCGACCGGCGCGCATCGCGCAGGAACGGGAGGATCGCGCGCAGCTCGGCGTCGGTCGTTTCCACGCCGCCATCGCTGGCCGGATGCTGGGTCGCGATGATGTGGTGCAGCGTTTCGGACAGCTTCAGCGGGGCATTCAATGACGTCAGGCTGCAGATCTCGCGCGGGATGCCGCGCGTGCCGCCGAGCGCGTAGAACGGGTCGATCGATCCCGGCCCGAACTCATATTCGATGTTCGCCAGCGTTACGGGGTTGAGGCAGCCACGCTCCGTCCGCACGTTTTTCACCGTCTCGGATGCGCAGCTGATCCGGTCGGCCAGCTCGCGATCGTTCAGTAAGTGCACGGACTGGATGCCCAGGACGATGCACTTTGTGGCTGCCCGGTAAGCCTTTGGGGTCGGACGACCCAGCCGGGGGAATACGTTACCGGTCATTGCGGGGTAGCACTCCCGAAATGATCGGTCCGCATGATCCGCGCGTATCTGCCGCCAGCGAGCGAGCTATGGTCGCCATCTACGCGGCCTCCTGCCGGGAGTCGGCCTCGCCCAAGCCGATCAGAAGAGCGCGGGCCTCCGATGGGATCGTGCAGTTCGGCCAATTCACCTCGTTGGACAGGTGAACGGTGAAGCGCTCCAGTGTCGCGACCGTGCACGTTGCGCCGGCGGCGAGACGGTCGAACAGCTTGCCGTCATTCGCGACGACCGTAGCCAGCCGCGAAGTGCTACGGCCAGTTGCCGTCGCCCACACCGTCGCCAGCTGCATCAATTTATCGATGAGGGTCAAAGCCATCTCCGCCGTGTCGCGGGCAGAAATGCGGGCAATTGCCCTCACCTGTCAACGGGAAATTTCCCGCAACCGGCTTCTTGCGATCTGCGGGATAATGCCCGCATGAAGGTCGATCCAAGAGATATCGCTACGCGCGCGGCAGAGCTGGCCATCCAGCGCAGGCTTACCGAGCGCGAAGCGTCGATCGATGCGAGCGGCAAGCCGGATCTCATTCGCGACATGAGGCGCGGTCGCATGCCCAGCAGCGATCGGCTTAGCGCGCTCGCCGCGACGCTTGGAACGACCGTCGATTTCCTCATGGGAACAACAACATCGTCTCTGCCTGCCAACGGCGCCGACACGACGCCTGATCTCGAACGGCTCCCGCTTGACGTTCCCGTCTATGGAACAGCATTAGGTGCCGACCTATCTGTGCGGGACGGCGAAGAAGTGTTCGAGATCGAGCAGACGATTATTGAACTCACGGAGATTATCGACCGCGTGCGACGACTTCCGGGTATTGCCGGAGATAAGGATGCGTACAGCCTGACCGTCGTCGGTAACTCCATGTCGCCGCGATACGATGATGGCGACCCGATTTATATTTCGACGCGCCGGCAGGCCGCCATCGGCGATTACGTCGTCGTACAGGTCAAGAATGGTGCATCAGACGAGGTTGTCTCAGCGCTGGTGAAGAAGCTGGTTGGCCGCTCGTCGACCCATCTTGAGCTTGAGCAATTCAATCCGCCTCTGCGGTTTCGGCTGGAGCGGAATCGGGTCGCACGCATTCATCGCGTTCTGACGCCGCGAGAGCTGGCGGGCAGATAACGCGGGCAATTGCCCGCATTCTCTCTTGACACGGGCAATTGCCCGCATATTTTGTGCCCCGTTCACAACGGAGGCACCGATGCCACGCACCAAGCTCGCACCCGCCGTCCAGCCGCTCAAGCAGATCGACGACGAGCATTTCGATCGCTGGCGCGCCGCGCGCACTCACAATGCGGCGTCGGTGGTCGGCTATACGCCGGTCGCTCGCCTCTATGACGACTTTTGCACGTGGGCATCGCATGAGATCGGCCCTGATTACGTCGCCGAGGAAGCGGCCTTCATCCGCGCGCTAAATGAAGCGCCGAAGCCGCTCATCAAGGTCGAATATCTCCGCGTGCGCGAAGCCTTCCAGCGGCCGGGCAACGCCAACTGTGCCAGCCTCACGCTGGCCGAGCCCGTGCGGGTGGCAGCGTGATGCCGCCGCTCCCCTTCCCGCCGCAGATCCACGCCGCAACGTGCGACTGCACCAAGTGCCGCCATCCCGCCGATCGCCCCGGCCTCGGCCGTGGAGCCGGCCTTGCCCTGCTCAGCGCGCTGATCGTGATCGGCCTGTTCCATGCGTGGTTTGCGTGAGCGGCGTCCTACAGCCTTGGGTGGGCAACCTCTCACTCATGCAGCAGACCGTGCTGTTGACTGCCATCCGCGGCCCCGATGACCTGCCGAAGTATGGCTCACCGAAGATGCTGCTTCGCTGGTATCGGCGATGCATCCTTCTCTCGGCCATGGATCAGCGCGTGCTGGCGGATCCGATGGAAGATTGCGGCGGATCCTTCACCGGGCCGAGTATCCCGAGGTCGGTCTTGATCATGAAGGCGACCCAGCGGTTCGATGCGCAGACCAACTATTGGGCCGACGAGGTCGTCGGTGCCGAATATGAGAAGCTGACGGCTGAGCGGAACGCGATCTGTGAATGGTCGGTCGAACGCGCCGCGCTGGATCAGGAAGACGAGGACGGCTGGGAGCCGCTTATGCACGAGATCGCCGGGGAATACCTGCGCGAGCTCGATGCGATTCCACATCACTTCCAGCTGCATCTCATACACGCCGCCGAGATCGTAGGATACAAGCACCCCGATCGCCGCATTCGCGGCTGGTGGCGCCAAACCTACGAGCGCCTCGTCCACGACATGCACCTCTGGCCCGAGACCGAGGAGCAGCTGGACAGCCGCCTTGGCGACGATCGCGGTCAGTGGCTCGCTCGCAACGACGTGGCGACGGTCGACTGAACCATGATCGGCGACGCGCCCTTGTACGCTTTCGATCACGACCGGCTGCTGAAGGCGGCCGCGCGCGTGGTCGCCGAGCGCGAGGCGGGATATCCGCAACTCGTCACCGAGGGGAAGCTGACCGAGCAGGCGGCTGCGGACGGGATCCGCGCGGCGAGGGCAATTGCGGCCGATTGGCAGCGCATCGTCGATCTCGGCGCCGGTCGCGCCGCCGAGCCGCTCGATAACAGCGCCACCCGCGAGGAGAAGCGCGCCGTGCTGGTGCATGTGGCTGGCCGCTGCCAGCGCAAGCTGCAGGCGACGCGCGATGCCCTCCACCGCGCGCTGAACGACGATTGCCTGCGAGCGATCGAGGCGGACGTGATGACCCGCGAGGCCCTCCACGAAGCGTGGAAGCGGCGGTGGCCGGGCTATGATCTGGGCGAGATCGGCCTGTTCCTGGCCGCTGAGCAGCGCGCATGGGCAGCCGACGCCATGCTCTGGCATATTGATCTCACGCCGAGCGCGATGTTCTATGCCGAATTGAACGCCGAATGGCGCGCCGGTCGACGTGCGAGCGAGGCGGCTTAATGTCCGGTGCCACCGCACCCGCGCAATCGCCCGCTGGGCCGTCGAGCCGTCAAAGCGGGCATGATTGCCCCGAATGCGGCGCAGGCTTCCCGCTCGCGCATCCTCGGCAAATCTTCTGTAGCGACGCGCATCAGAAGGCATGGAAGGCGCGGACGCGCCGACGTGGCTATCAGCTCTATCCGTTCGCCATTGTCGCCCGCGCCACGCGGGAAGGCACGCGCGGTGACCGATCGACCGGCAGCCGGGCGAGCAAGGATGCGGACCAGCTGCGCGAGCGCTGGAAGGACGAAGACGCCACCAAGAAGCGGATGACACCCGCCGCCTACCTCGCCCTCCGCTACCGCCTTGGGTTCGACCGGCCGTGAACGCACCCGCGCGCCTCGGCAAGACCGCCTATCCCGGCAAGGTCGCGATCAAGCATGCGATCGAGGCGGCTCGCTCGCTGGGGATTGACGTGGCCGGCATCGAGATCTCACCTGACGGCACGATCCGCATTATGGAGGCGCGCGCCGTGCCGAAGCCTGCCGACTCGCTGTACGATCAGCTGAAAGCCGCCGGTCAGCTGTGATCGAGGGGCTGCACTTCGTGCGCGTTGCGGCGACGGCCAGCAGGCCGATTCGCTGGTACGTCTATGCCTGGCGCGGCGGCCCGAGGATCATGACGTGGGACGGGCCGGTGAAGCCGAAGCTGACGAAAGATGCACTGGCCGCCTACGCCGCCGCGACCGAGGGCGCGACCAAGGCCAAGGGCGACACGCTCACCGCTGCGATCATCGGCTGGCGCGGCCGGGCGGGCGAGCCCGATTCGGCCAGCCCCGAATGGAAGAAGCTCGCCGAGAATACGAAGCGCGTATGGGGGCTCGCGCTCGACCAGATCGACGCGAAGTGGGGCAAGCACCCGATCAAGCTGTGGAACGATCCGCGGATGGTTGCCGACGTGGTCGGCTGGCGCGACGCGCGCGCCAAGACCCCGCGCGCGGCCGACATCGGCATCACCGTGCTGGCCCAGCTGCTCCAGTGGTGCAGGTTGCGGGCGAAGGTCACGATCAACGTGGCCGCCGACATTCCGACCCTCTACGCCGGTGCCGACCGCGCCGAGATCATCTGGACCGACGACGATCTGGCGCGGTTCAAGGCGGCAGCCGACAAGGAGAACCGACCGCGCGTCTACGACGCGATCCGCCTAGCGACGCTCACGGGCTTCCGCCGGGCCGACCTTGCCGCTGTCACGTTCGACGAGGTGAGCGACCACGCGATCATCCGCGTCGCGCTGAAGAAGAGCCGCGGCCGGCGCCGTCGAGCCGTGATCCCGATGATCCCCGAACTGGCGAAGCTGATCGAGGAGCTGCGCGCCCTGCCCCGCAATCCGGGCGTAAACACGCTGCTCGTCAACAGCCGGGGGCGATCGTGGACGCCCGGCAGCCTCGGCGCCGCCGTCGACCAGATCCGCAACGAGGCCAAGATCTTCCAGCCGGGCAGCGCTGAGCTGGGCGTGCCCGATCGGCCGAAGCACCTTCACGACTGCCGCGGCACGTTCGTAACGAAGCTATGTCGGGCCGGCCTTACCGACCGCGAGATAGCGGATGCCGCAGCCTGGTCGCCGCAGTCCGTTGCCACGATCCGCAAATTCTACGTTGACGACGCGGCCGTGGTCGTGGCGCTCAGTAAGCGGATGCGACGAGTCCTTTGACTAGAGCGGCGCACCAAATCACCAGACGTCGGGTAGCGCCGCTGCAACAGCTTTAAAAACCGGCGGCGGAACAGCATTCCCTATTACTCGGTAACGCGAAGCAATTCCTTGTGTTTCAGGGAAACGGAGATCCCCGAAACCCTGTAGGCGGGCCGCCTCACGATAGGAAATCCGCCGAGCAGGAGCATCGCTTTCAAAGATCCACTTGTCTGTATGCACCCGCAAAAGCTTTGGGCTAGACGGGTGAAGCGGCGCGTGTCGGCTACTCGCGACTATCGTTTTGCTTTGCTCGTCCCAGCCACGATATCGATTTCGCGAAAGATAATACCAGTGGAAAGGCTGTACATCTATCTCGCCCTCGGGCCACGCCGGAAGATCCCCAATCGCATCTTTTATAGTCGGGCACTGAGGCAGACTTGATGGTTCTTCCCCAGGAAGTCGATGAGTTGGATGGGGAAACTCATATGTTTCTCCGAGGTCGCTACGGATTCCAACAAAAAATAGTCGCCGTCGCTCCTGCGCCACCCCAAAGTGGCGTGCATCGAGGATTGCCGAGCGAACACGATATCCGCTTGTTCTAAATCTGACGACTTGGTTCTGGAACAAATGGAAATTGTCCTCGCGCACCATGCCCGACACATTCTCTACGACAAAAGCTTTCGGCTTTATTAGTCGCAAGGCCCGCACAAATTCCCGATAAAGGAAATTTATATTTCGGTCAGGTTGGCGCACCCCCGCCTGGCTAAAGCCTTGGCATGGATAGCAACCGATCAATAGATCTGCCGATGGAAAATGCTTAATTTGCCGGATGTCTTTGAGAACGTACTCGGTTCCACCAAAATTCTCCGTGTAGAGATCCCGAGCATAGGCGAGTACGTCATTCGCCATTAGGACGTCAAAGCCGGCGGCGCGCAAACCGTCATCGGAACCGCCACATCCTGAAAATAATGATACAGCTGTTGGCATTTTTACCCCTCAAGGCTCTCCTTATAGAACCGGTGGCATAAGCCAATGATCTAAGCGGCAGCCGATGTGACGAGCAGTGCCATCGTTTCGAACAACGGCTGAAGCGCCACCACCCGCGGATCGAGGCTTGCTTCATGAGCAAACAGGGCGAGCCGGGCGCGGTCCAAGGTCCAACCCGCCTCTTTATGCGCAGCCATAAAATTACCGTCGGACATCATAAACGGGGTCGAAAAGCATCGGATGAACGGCACCTCCGTCACGGGGCGCATCCATCCTTCCAGCGGTTCAACGCGTAGATCATTGAATTTGGTCGGCCAGTCGTTCCCACACGCACATTGACCAACCACGTATAGTTGGCCAATGCGATTATCGACAGATGGCCTCCAGATGACAAAGTCCAACCCGCCGTCTCCACCGATGCCCGGTTTCGGTGGATACCGCGGGTCAGGATCCCAACGCCATTCCCGACCGCCGGCCGATATCTCGCTGAGCTTCAATATGCACTGTCTGAACGTCGTTCCATTCGCTTTCTCGCGCGGATGCCCGGTGTGCAAATGCTGCCAGTTATCGCCGAGATGCAGCTGGATCAGCAATGCAACGACACGCTCGAATGACCTAGGCAATTGAACAAATGGTTTTTTCGTCAAGCTGGGCGTCATACAGATCGACAAAAGATATTCATAAAACTTGTTATTTGTCGGCGTGTACGTCAACGTACCGCCGGTTAGACTAAAGGGATAAGCCCCTTTTAGCAGGAGCGCACGTCTCTGCAATTCATTCGTGACGGCACCAACCTCATCATCGAGCGCTACATCCTGCGCGCTCCAATGTTGGCCTCCTTCGTCGCCAGTCTCCAAATCTTCCAGTTCACCGGAAAGCACCTCGTCGTAAACCCCAGCGTCGGCTACAGCCGAGCCGGTCAAGATCGCTTGCGATTCCGTCTGATCCGCATTTGTCATTACGCGCTGAAGTTCATGGCGCACACTAAAGATGTCGTTAGTCATCCGCAGGATTCACTATTGTGCGGAGCTGATTTTCTATGGCTTGTGCAGTTCGCCGCGCTGCGACAGCGGCCGGGGTATGTGAAATGGCAACGTCTTCCGCTACCGGCTGCTCTGATAAGCCAGAAAGTATCTCGCCTTGGATCCGGCGGATCTCAGCAAAACCCTGTCGCAAGCGTTCGTCAATTGGACGCGACACCCTGGTAATTGCTTCAACGGACATGCCCTGCTCAAGCAAGGCAACCTTGTCTGGGCTAGCTAGCACGGCAGCCAAATCGCCGAGTTGCCGCGAGTCGGAGACGGCGGAATTCTGGCCCCTACTATTGTCTCCGAACATCGCTCTGCACAAAAGCCCGGCGTTATCAAGCCGTTCCGCGGGTACTGGATCAGGTACTGGCGCACCTTCCGGAAGCGAAAGAAAGACCCGAGTGGTTAGGTAACCTAGTATGGTGTACACCCAAGAAAATGGATACGCAGTCACACTGCCTCGGCCCGAGCGGACACTGTTTTTTGGACTGAACTTTCCTGCTCGCTCTACCTGATTTATAAAATAGTAGCCTTCCAGGAGACGGGATACGGTCTGATTACGGTCTCCCACCATCTGTGAGACCTCGGACACCGAAAGCGAGGCCGTGCGTACTACTTCAGCTACCCAAGCGGCCTTGGCATAGCTATCCCAAGGCGAAGAAGCGGAAATGTGCCGCACACCGAGATACGAAAGCAGCTCTCTCGTCTGCTCATGCTCTTCGAAAACAATAACCGGTATCGGATCGATCGGTTTTTTTCCGTGCGCCAGCCAAGTGCCTCTCGCTTGCTCGCCGAGCAGCGACTGATCGACGGCACGCGCATCTCCAGCCAGTACTAGGCAAGCCGCCAGTCGTCGGTTGCCTTCCATGATCGTGATCCGCCCGCTGGCCTGGCGGCGACCGACCAAGGGCTCAGCTTGGAAGAAGCCGTTCACTGCCAGAGAGCTGAGCACATCTCCAACACCGAAGATCTGCACGATTCGGTTCAAAATGTCCCGCTGAGTAGCGTCCGAGCCGGAACGTCCCCCAAACCGCGGGTTGCTCGGATCGAGGTCCAGCCCAGTCAACGTGATCATGCTTGAGACCCGTTCCGGCGCGGGCGTCGGCGAGGGATTGATAGTTGAATTTGGCGCCGTCATTGGCGATCCGTAGCGTGATCAGGGATCAGCCGCCACCCTTCCTGCACGAGGTGCAGCATCGCCTGAAAGCGCTCAACCTCTGGAGACGCAGCGCGAGGTTGACGACTCCCTATGCAAGGTGGCAGTTTGGCCTTGAAGCAGATCTTGTAAAATGGACTGTAAAATGACGCAGCGGCCTCTCCGCTAAGTCATTGGAAATGCGGGTATAGCTCAATGGTAGAGCGGTAGCCTTCCAAGCTTCATACGCGGGTTCGATTCCCGCTACCCGCTCCACCCCCGACACGCTGCGCGCGACCCTTCCCTTCCCTGAACCAAGCACCTATATCGGCCCTGCCGGGTTGGCCCGGATATGGCGATAAAGTGCATGATGTTTGGCGCAGCGGACCCGGGGGCGGTACCCGGCGGCTCCACCAAAACCCGCTCTTCGGGGCGGGCTTTGACGGGGCCGAACTAGGATCGACGTGTGTACGGGCTTCTTGTTTTCGCCCGGGCTGAGTAACCCGTTCAAGGCTCAAAACCACAAGTGCCAACGACAACGAGGCGCTCGCGATTGCCGCGTAATCAAGGCCTAACGGCTTAGATTACAAGGCTTGAACGCGGTTCGGGCCGCACCGGGCAACAGAAGCGGATTCCGGCGGTACGGGGAGCACCGAGCAACAGAAGCTCCCCACTTTCCTCGATCATGCGACTATGGCGCGGCGACAGAGCGCGTCCCTTTTCGTCATGCCCGACATGTTCCGGCATCCACCCATCTGCACGCGCGGCATCTGCGGCGACGTGGACCCCGGAACAAGTCCGGGGTGACCGGGCTATGGGCGCGCGCGCTGCGGAGGCCACACAACGATCGTCATTCCCGCGCAGACGGGAATCCATTGAGCGCGGCGGCGCCTGGATCGTGAAAGCTGGCACGAATAGATTCCCGCCTTCGCGGGAATGACGAAGCTATAAGTGGGCGAGGCCCTCAGGCCGGGAGGGGCTGGCCCTCGGCCTTCTTGCGGTTGTGCGCGTCGATCGCTTCCAGCACGATCTGGCGGGCCTCTTCCGCATCGCCCCAATTGCCGATGCGCACCCACTTCTCGGATTCGAGATCCTTATAGTGGGTGAAGAAATGCTCGATCTGCGCCATCACGATCGACGGCAGATCGGTGCGCTCGCCGACATCGGCATAATAAGGGAAGGTGGTGTCGACCGGCACGCAGACCAGTTTCTCGTCGCCGCCGGCCTCGTCTTCCAGCTTCAGCACCGCGATCGGGCGGGCGCGCACGACGCAGCCCGGAATGAACGGCGAGCGGGCGATCACCAGCGCGTCGAGCGGATCGCCGTCGGGCGAGAGCGTGTGCGGCACGAAGCCGTAATTGGCGGGGTAGCGCATCGGCGTGTGCAGGATGCGATCGACGAACAATGCGCCCGACGCCTTGTCGAACTCATATTTGACCGGCTCTCCACCGACCGGAACCTCGATGACGACATTGAGGTCGAAGGGCGGATTCTTGCCGACCGGCACGAGTTCGATGTTCATGCCGCCTCGATATAATGTCCGACATGGCCGCGCAAGCCGCTGCCGCATGTGCGAAAAGGTTAACCCGGCTCCTCGCCGCCATATTTCAGTTCGAGATAGCGCCCCTGGGTGGCCAGCTTCTGCAGATCGCCCGCCGCCAGATCGGCGCTGATCCGCGCGAGTTGCTCGTCGACCACGCCGAGCCCGTCGGCAAGCTGGCGGTCGGGCGGCGGCCCGTCGCGCGCACCGCCGCGCAGCGCGGTCGGCACGCGCCGATAGCCCTCGATCAGTTCGGGCAGTTCGATGCTCAGCAGCTTGCGCACCTCGGCGGCGACGGGTTCGCGCGCATCGAGCGCGACGAGCTGCGGCGCCAGCGCCTCCAGTCGCACGCCGATGCCGTCGACCAGCCGCGCCGCCGGTGCGGGCAAAGCCGCGCGCTGGTCCTGCAGCCACGCCTCGGTCCGCTGCGGCAGCAACGGCAGGTCGCTCTGCGCCAGCGTCTGCGGCGTTTCGGCGGGCGTGCGCGACAGCAGCAGGATCGCCACCCACGCCACCGCCATCGCCACTAACGCAGCGAGGAAACCGAACTGGCCGATCGGGCCCACCAGCAGCCCCCACAGGATCGCCACCGCGATCACCGCTGCCATCGCCGCCGCCAGCCGCCGCGCCGTCTTCATGCGCGCGGTGAAGCGGCGCTGGCGCGCGCGGGCCGCCAGCCGCCGCCCCTCGGGCGAGACGCGTTGCAGCAGGGCCTCGGCATCGGCCACGATCCGGGAGGGGTCGGCCATCAGACCGGCTTGAACGGATCTTCGGGCGCGCTCGTCCCGCCGGCGAGGCGCGCCTGCGCCGCCCCCTCGGCGCGGGCGATGTAGCCGCGCGACTTCTCGACCTCGCTCGAAAGGCTGTCGACCGTCTGCTTCATCGAATCGAGCGCCTTCAGCTTGAACGTGTCGACCGCGTCCATCGTGTCGTAGATGTTCTGGAACGCACGGCGCAGCGTCTCCAGCGGAATGGTCGAGGCGGCCGCTTGCTCGTGAATCTGCGCGGTCTGGGTGCGCAGCAGGTTGCCGGTCGAATCGATGATGTTGGCGGTCGTCGTGTTGAGCGCGGTGATCTGCTGCAGCACCAGTTTCTGGTTGGTCAGCGCCTGCGCGACCGTCACGGCGGTGCGCAACGCCGCGACGGTGGTGGTCGATGCGCGATCGACCCCCTTCACCAGCTCGACATTGTTCTTCTTGACCAGATCGAGCGCGAGATAGCCCTGCACCGACACCGCCATCTGCGTCAGCAGATCCTGGCTGCGCTGGCGGATGTAGAACAAAGCGCTCTCGCGGATCGCCTTGGCCTTGGCGGGATCGCTCCCTTCCAGCTCCAGCGCCTTGCCCTCCAGCCGCGCGTCGAGCGCCTTGGAGACGTGGATCATCTGCTCCAGCCGGCCCATCGCCGCCCACAAAGTCTGCCGCTCGACGTCGATCGCGGCATTGTCCTTGATGAGCTCGTCCTTGCCGTTGGCGAGGCTCGACAGGATCGAGGCGATGTGGGTCTGCGCCGACTTGTAGCTGTCGAAATAGTTGCGCATTTTGTTGCCGAACGGGATCATGCCGAACAATTTCTTCGGCGCGGTCAGGCCGCCGCGCTTGCCGGGATCGAGATCCTCGATCGTGCGGCGCAGCGCGGCCAAATCGGCGCCGACGCCGGTCTCGCTGTCCATCGCCCGCACCGGCCGATCGAGGAAGCGGTTGGACTGTCCGGCGGCCTCGGCGATCTCGCGTCGGCCCATATTGCCGATCTGGTCGACCTTCTTGCCGAATTCGGGGCTGTTGGCGTCGAGCGCGGCCAGCTCCTCGACGAAGGCGTCGGCCTTGGCATCGAGCGCGCTCTGCTGCTCCTCCTTCAGCGGCACCAGCCCGGCCGCCCGCGATGTCGCGACCGGAGCCACCGGCGCCGGCGGGGTGAGCACCAGATCGGACTGAGTGTCGGTCGTGGTCGTGGCCAAGTCTCGTCTCCAGCGGTCGCCGGCAAAGATGGCGCGAACCGCTGTCTTATTCAAGCGAGACAGTCCGCCGCACAAACGTGGTTAACCGATTCCGCGCTGCGGCAAATTTACACTGCGATGCGACGAACCGAGAAACCATAAGGAACAGGAGGGAGTTAGCGTGAGCGCAGGTTAACATTCATTAATCCGTGCACCCCCAGCACGGTCGATGGATGTGCCTTGCTGTCAGAGAAGGACACTTGATGACGCGTTCCATGTACCTCGCCGCCCTCGCTACCGCCGCCACCCTCGCCGGCACGGCGCAGGCCAGCTCCATCAGCTATACCAATGGTGACACGATCGCATTCACCAGCGGTTCGGCCAGCATCAACGGTTCCTCCATCTATGCACCGGTTTCGCAGACCGACGTCTTCACGTTCGATGCGACCGCCGGAAGCGTGTTTTCGGGCACGATCTCGACCCATCTGCTGCGCGCAGATGCCGACGATCCCTCGTCGATGGTCCTCTCGAACCTCGATTTCACCTCGGTCACCCTGACCAACCCGTCGGGCACGAGCACGTCTTACGCCATTCCGGGCGCCAGCCCCGACGAGACGGTCGCGCTGCCGACCAGCGTTCTCGCCGCGGCCGGCCTGTACACGCTCTCGATCGCCTACAACGTCACCGCGGCGAGCGCAGCCAATTCGGCGACGTACGATGGCGGCCTCCACCTCTCGACCGGTGCCGTGCCCGAAGTCGCCACCTGGGCGATGTTCGTGGTCGCGTTCGGCATGGTCGGCGGCAGCGTGCGTCGCCGCAAGACGGTCGTCGCCTTCGCCTGAACCAAGCCCCGATAACGGGCTGCGAAAGGCCGGCGGGACCACCCCGCCGGCCTTTTTGGCGCGTGTGGTTGCTGCGCTGCGGGGGATCGGCTAAGGCGCCGCGATCCATCGCTCCAGTATAAACGGAAACCCATGCGCCTCCGCAATGTGGCCATCATCGCGCACGTCGATCATGGCAAGACGACGCTCGTCGACCAACTCTTCCGCCAGTCCGGCACGTTCCGCGACAACCAGCGCATCGAAGAGCGGGCGATGGACTCGAACGACCTGGAGAAGGAGCGTGGCATCACGATCCTCGCCAAGCCGACCTCGGTCGAGTGGGAAGCGCCGGATGGCGTGAAGACCCGCATCAACATCGTCGACACGCCCGGCCACGCCGATTTCGGCGGCGAGGTGGAGCGCATCCTCTCGATGGTCGATGGCGTGATCCTGCTGGTCGATTCGTCCGAAGGCGCGATGCCGCAGACCAAGTTCGTGACCGGCAAGGCGCTGAAGCTGGGCCTGCGTCCGATCGTGGTGGTCAACAAGGTCGATCGCCCCGACGAGCGCATCCAGGAAGTGCTGGACGAGGTGTTCGACCTGTTCGTCAGCCTCGAGGCGACCGACGAGCAGCTCGACTTCCCGGTCCTCTACGCATCGGGGCGCAACGGCTATGCGAACGAGGATCCGACGCTGCGCGAAGGCACGCTGATCCCGCTGTTCCAGAAGATCGTCGATCATGTGCCGGCGCCGAGCGCGGACCCGGACGGCCCGTTCAAGTTCCTCGTGACCCTGCTGGATCGCGACAATTTCCTCGGCCGCATCCTGACCGGGCTGGTCTTCTCGGGTTCGGTCAAGACCAACCAGCAGATCCACGCGCTGGATAATGACGGCAACATCGTCGAGACCGGCCGCGCCTCCAAGATCCTGACCTTCCGCGGCCTCGAGCGGGTGCCGACCGAGGAGGCCAATGCCGGCGACATCATCTCGATCGCGGGCCTGACCACCGCGACCGTGTCCAACACGATCTGCGACCCGACCGTGACCGAGCCGCTGCACGCGCAGCCGATCGATCCGCCGACGCTGTCGATGCGCTTCGCCGTCAACGATTCACCGATGGCGGGCCGCGAGGGCACCAAGGTGACGAGCCGCATGATCCGCGACCGTCTCGCCCGCGAGGCCGAATCGAACGTCGCCGTGAAGGTGACCGAGAGCGCCGACAAGGACAGCTTCGAAGTGGCCGGCCGCGGCGAACTCCAGCTCGGCGTGCTGATCGAGACGATGCGCCGCGAGGGCTTCGAGCTGTCGATCAGCCGCCCGCGCGTGCTGTTCGGCGAGGACGAGGACGGCAAGAAGACCGAGCCGTACGAGACCGTCGTGATCGACGTCGACGAGGAATATTCGGGCACGGTCGTCGAGAAGATGAACCTGCGCAAGGCCGAGATGACCGACATGCGCCCGTCGGGCGGCGGCAAGACCCGCATCACCTTCTCGGCACCGTCGCGCGGCCTGATCGGCTATCATGGCGAATTCCTGTCCGACACGCGCGGCACCGGCATCATGAACCGGCTGTTCGAGAAGTACGGCCCGCACAAGGGCACGATCGAGGGCCGCAAGAACGGCGTGCTGATCTCGAACGGCGCCGGCGAGGCCCAGTCCTACGCGCTCGGCCCGCTCGAGGAGCGCGGTATCCTGTTCGTGGCGCATGGCGAGGCCCTGTATGAGGGCATGATCATCGGCGAGAATGCCAAGACGGATGACCTCGAGGTCAATCCGATGAAGGCCAAGCAGCTGACCAACTTCCGCGCCTCGGGCGGCAAGGACGATGCGATCCGGCTGACCCCGCCGAAGCGGATGACGCTGGAGCAGGCGATCGCCTATATCGACGATGACGAGCTGGTCGAAGTGACGCCGAAGAACATCCGCCTGCGCAAGCGCTACCTCGACCCGAACGAGCGCAAGCGCATGAGCCGCTCCAAGGCGGCCTGAGCCAAAGGGGGCGGGGCGGCGCGGCCGCCCCACCCAACCACCACGTCATGCCAGCGCAGGCTGGCATCTCCCGCGGCGGAGAGCGACGCCCAGCCCCATCGAGACCCCAGCCTTCGCTGGGGTGACGGAAGAGGGCTAAGCCCGCATCACGGATGCCCCGACTGTCACCCCGGCGAGGGCCGGGGTCCAGGACGCGCAACGGGAGAAACGGCGCGCTACCCCGTCAGCGTCCCGCCACCTGGATCCCGGCCTTCGCCGGGATGACGCCGTGACGGCCGGCCAGCCAAGCCCGCCCGCCCCGCCTCAGACGTCGAGGTTCGCCACCGACAGCGCATTGTCCTGGATGAACTCGCGGCGCGGTTCGACCACGTCGCCCATCAGGCGGGTGAAGATCTCGTCGGCCACGTCGGCCTGCGCCACCTCGACCTGCAGCATCGAGCGCGCGAGCGGATCGAGCGTCGTCTCCCACAATTGCTCGGCATTCATTTCGCCGAGGCCCTTGTAGCGCGCGATCGCCGTGCCCTTGCGCCCGGCGGTGAGCACCGCCTCCAGCAGCTCGGACGGGCGTGCGATGCGCTTGACGCTCTTGGCGTCGGTCGCGGGCTCGTCATCGCCCTCTTCGGTCGGCTCGGGGCGGCCGATCGGCACCAGCCGCGCCACGGCGGCATAGCTCTCGGCCTCTTCGGTCGCGAGCGTGTGCAGCTTGCGCGCCTCGGCCGAGTGGATGAACGCCGCGTCGATCACATGATGATCGGTCACGCCGCGCCACAGCCGGCGGGCATGATAGCCGCCCTCCTCGGTCGCGGCGACGGTCCAGCGCGCCTCGCTGTCGGCGCGGCCGAGCCAGCCGGCGACCTGCTCGGCCTTGGCGGCGCGATCGGCCAGCGCCGGGTCGAGCGCCCCGACCAGGGCCAGCGCCTCGACCACCTGCCAGTCGTAGCGGCGCGGCACATAGGCCATCAGCCGCGCCATGCGCTGCGCATGATCGACCAAGGCGCGCAGATCGTTGCCCGATCGCGCCCCGCCCGCCGTCTCCAGCATCACTGTCGAGAGCCCGCCGCGCAGCAGATAGTCGTCGAGCGCGGCCTGATCCTTGAGATAATGGTCCTGCCGGCTCTTCGTCACCTTGAACAAGGGCGGCTGGGCGATGAACAGATGCCCGCGGGTGATGATCTCCGGCATGTGCCGGTAGAAGAAGGTCAGCAGCAGGGTGCGGATGTGCGCGCCGTCCACGTCGGCGTCCGTCATGATGACGATCTTGTGGTAGCGCAGTTTCTCGATGTTGAAGTCGTCGCGGCCGATGCCGGTGCCCATCGCCTGGATCAAAGTGCCGACCTCGCGCGACGACAGCATCCGATCGAAGCGCGCGCGCTCGACGTTGAGGATCTTGCCCTTGAGCGGCAGGATCGCCTGGATGTTGCGGTCGCGCCCCTGCTTGGCGGAGCCGCCGGCCGAATCACCCTCGACCAGGAACAGCTCGCACTTGGCCGGATCGCGCTCCTGACAGTCGGCGAGCTTGCCGGGCAGGCTGGCAATGTCCATCACGCCCTTGCGCCGCGTCAGCTCGCGCGCCTTCTTGGCGGCCTCGCGCGCGGCGGCGGCGTCGATCACCTTGTGGACGATCGACTTGGCGTGGCCGGGATTCTCCTCCAGCCACTCGGCCAGTTTGTCGGCCATCAGGCTTTCGAGCGGCGCGCGCACCTCGGACGAGACGAGCTTGTCCTTGGTCTGGCTGCTGAACTTGGGATCGGGCAGCTTGACCGAGACGATCGCGGTCAGCCCCTCGCGCATGTCGTCGCCGGTGAGGGAGATCTTCTCCTTCTTCAGCGCGCCCGATTTCTCCGCATAATTGTTGATCGTGCGGGTCAGCGCCGCGCGGAACGCGGCGAGGTGCGTGCCGCCGTCGCGCTGCGGGATGTTGTTGGTGAAGCAGAGGACCTGCTCGTAATAGCTGTCGTTCCACTCCAGCGCGACGTCGATGCCGACATCGTCGCGCTGGCCGTTGATCGCCACCGGCTCGGGCATCAGCGGGGTCTTGGCGCGATCGAGATATTTCACGAAGGCGGCGATCCCGCCCTCGTAGAACAGTTCGACCTCCTTCTTCTCGGCGTGGCGCGCATCGATCAGGAACAGCCGCACGCCCGAATTGAGGAACGCCAGCTCGCGATAGCGATGCTCGAGGCTCTCGAAATTGAACTCGGTGATCTTGAACGTCTCGGCCGAGGGCAGGAAGGTCACGCGCGTGCCCTTCTTGCCGTTCGACGGTCCGACCAGCCGGAGCGGCGCCACCGCATCGCCGCGCTCGAAGCGCATGTGATGCTCCTCGCCGTCGCGCCAGATGTTGAGCTCGAGATAGTCGCTGAGCGCGTTGACCACCGACACGCCGACGCCGTGCAGGCCGCCCGACACCTTGTAGGCGTTGCCGTCGTCGGCATTGTCGAACTTACCGCCGGCGTGGAGCTGGGTCATGATGACCTCGGCGGCCGACACGCCCTCCTCGGGGTGGATGCCGGTCGGGATGCCGCGGCCATTGTCCTCGACCGACACCGAACCGTCGGGATTGAGCTGGATCAGCACCCGGTCGCAATGGCCGGCCAGCGCCTCGTCGATCGCATTGTCGCTGACCTCGAACACCATGTGGTGAAGGCCCGACCCGTCGTCGGTATCGCCGATATACATGCCGGGCCGCTTGCGCACCGCGTCCAGGCCCTTCAGCACCTTGATCGAGGAGGCGCCATATTCGTTGGTCTCAGGGGTATCTGCCATGCCGAGCATATAGGGATTCGGGCATCGAAACCCAAGCGAAATGGCCTTCCCTCCGCCCCCCGATCATGCTCAATCTGGTGCTTCGTATACGAAAGGGGCGGGAATGAAGGGGATTGGTCGCGTGGCCGTGGGCGCCGTGGCGCTGGCGCAGGGTCTGGCGGTGCAGGGGGCGGCGGCGCAGGCGCCCGCGCCCCGGCCCGACCAGCAGGCCTTCCGCGCGCTGTATCAGGAGCTGGTCGAAACCGACACCAGCGTCAGCAGCGGCAGCTGCACCGTGCTGGCCGACAAGGTGGCGGCGCACCTGAAAGCGGCGGGCTATGCCGACGACCAGATCACGTTGTTCTCGACGCCCGATCATCCCAAGGAAGGCGGGCTGGTCGCGATCCTGCCCGGCACGTCGAAGACGCTGAAGCCGATGCTGCTGCTCGGCCATCTCGACGTCGTCACCGCCAAGCGCGAGGACTGGACGCGCGACCCGTTCAAGATGGTCGAGGAGAATGGCTATTTCTACGGCCGCGGCACCTCCGACATGAAGGCGATGGACGCGATCTGGATCGACGCGATGATGCGCTTCAAGAAGGAGGGCTTTCACCCCAAGCGCACGATCAAGCTGGCGCTGACCTGCGGCGAGGAAACCACGTGGGCGTTCAACGGCGCGCAGTGGCTCGCCAAGAACAAGCCCGATCTGATCGCGGCCGAATTCGCGCTGAACGAGGGCGGCGGCGGCCGCAGCGACGGCCATGGCAAGGTCGTCGTGATGAACCTGCACGTCGGCGAGAAACTGGTGCAGAATTACAAGATCGAGACGACCAATCCCGGCGGCCACAGCTCGGTGCCGGTGCCCGACAATGCGATCTACGAGCTGGCCGATGCGCTGCAGAAGGTCGCGCATTACGAATTCCCGCTCCAGCTCAACGACACCACGCGCGCTTATTTCGCGAAGGCGGGCGCAGTGCGCGGCGATGCGATCGGCCAGGCGATGGTCGCGATCGCGAAGAACCCCGGCGACAAGGCGGCCGAGGCGGTGCTCAACCAGGATCGCAGCTACCATTCAATGCTGCGCACCACCTGCGTCGCCACGTTGCTGGAGGGCGGCCACGCCAACAATGCGCTGCCGCAGCGCGCGGCGGCCAACGTCAACTGCCGCATCTTCCCCGGCAATTCGGTAGAGAGCATCCAGCAGAGCCTCGCCACCGCGATCGGCGACCCCAAGGTGGCGGTCACGCTCGTGCCGCCGATCCGGCCGGTGCCGGTGACGCCGCCCCTCGACGCGAAGATCGTCGGCCCGGCGGAGAAGCTGGTCGCCAAATATTATCCGGGCGTACCGCTGGTGCCGACCATGTCGACGGGCGGCACCGACGGCATCTTCCTCGAAGCGATCGGCATCCCGGTCTACGGCCCGCCCGGCACGTTCGGCGATCCCGACGGCAACGGCGCGCACGGGCTGAACGAGCGTGCGGCGGTGGCGTCGGTCTATACCGGGCGCGACCTGCTGCAGGAGCTGGTCAAGGCCTATGCCGATCCGCGCTGACGCCTAGACGATCCGTTCGCTTCGAGCGGAGTTCGAGCCTGTCGAGAACGAAGTCGAGAAGTTCTCGACGGACGCGTCTCGGCTGTGCTCGACGCTGCTCGAATCGAACGGAGTTTTACAGTTCGGCTCCGCCCCGCCCCGCGCGCAGGTGCGCGATGTGCCGCACCGCGAGCGCATAGCCGTGGATGCCGAGCCCGCTGATGATCCCGGTCGCCGCCGCGGTCATCAGCGAATCCTTGCGCCACGCCTCGTCGCGGCGGTGGATGTTCGAGATGTGCACCTCGACGATCGGACAGTCGCACATCTTGAGCGCGTCGAGGATCGGATAGCCGGCATAGCTGAACGCCGCCGGATTGATGACGATGCCGGCCGCGCCGACCCGCGCCTCGTGCAGCCAGCCGATCATCTCGTGCTCGGCATTGGTCTGGTGGAAGCGCAGCGCCAGCCCGGCGGCGTCGGCCTCGGCGCGGCACGATACCTCCACGTCGGCGAGCGTCTGGTGCCCGTATATGTCGGGCTCGCGCTGGCCGAGCAGGTCGAGATTCGGGCCGTTGAGCACGAAGAGCGTGGGCTGGGTCACAAATCCTCCGATCGGGACCGCACCGGGCACGGGCAACGATGCGGCCACGAACCGCTAGCGGCTGGCGGTCGCGGGCGCTAGACCGGGCCCATGTCCCAGCCCGCCCCCATCCGCATCGCGTCCGGCCCGATCAGCGCCGAGATCAGCCCCTATGGCGCGGAGCTGCAACGCCTGCAGGATGCGGAAGGCCGCGATCTGCTGTGGGACGGCGACCCCGCATTCTGGACGGGCCGCGCGCCGATCCTCTTCCCCGTGGTCGGCGTGGTCAATGCGGGCGTGATCCATGTCGACGGGCAGGCCTATCCGATGCCGAAGCACGGCTTCGCCCGCCACAGCCTGTTCGAGGTGGTGGTGCAGCAGTCCGATCGCGTCGTCTTCCGGCTGGAGGCGAGCGAGGAAACCCGCGCGGCCTATCCGTTCGAGTTCCAGCTCGACATCGACTTCACCTGCGCGCGCAACCGGCTGCAGATGCTGGCCGAGCTGAAGAATGTTGGCGACGTGCCGCTGCCCGCCAGCTTCGGCTTCCACCCCGCGCTGCGCTGGCCGCTGCCTTACGGCGGCGCGCGCGAGGATCATATCGTCCGCTTCGCGCAGAACGAGCCGCGTCCGATCCGCCGCATCGACGGCGACGGGCTGCTGCGGCCCGAGCCCGAACCGACCCCGGTCGAGGGTGCGAGCTTCGCCGTGCGCGACGCGCTGTTCGAAGACGATGCGCTGATCTTCGACGCGATCACCTCGCGCAGCCTGCGCTTCGGCGCGCCGGGCACGCAGGCGCTCTACATCGACTTTCCGATCATGCCACTGCTCGGCATCTGGACCAAGCCGGGCGCGGGCTATCTGTGCATCGAGCCGTGGCAGGGCGTCGCCGATCCGGAGGGTTATGCCGGCGAGTTTCGCGACAAGCCCGGCGTGGTCGAGATCGCGCCCGGTGCGACCAAGCCGTTCGTGATGCACATCACCCTCGAAGAGGCGCCGCTGCCCGAATGATCCGCTGCCGCGCCCGAATGGGCGGGGTTAAGCTGCCGCTCATGTGCGATCGACTGTAAGGGCGCTTGTGAGCGAGGGGCGGAACGGAGTATCGCGGCGTGGATCCATGCCCGCCCCCAAATCCCCGTCCCCTCGCCGCGCCGGTCGCTGGCTGCGCAACCTGTTTCGCATCGGGCTGATCGCCTTCGCCGCCGCCGTGGTGGCGCTGGTGATCGCGGTCGGCGTGACGATGGCCTCGCTGCCGTCCTTCCCGGCGATGATGCAGAAGCCGAACGGCCAGACGGTGCGCGTCCACGCCGCCGACGGCACGCTGATCGTCAGCCTCGGGCCGAGCTATGGCGACTGGCTGCCTTATGATCGCATCGCGCCGGTGATGCGCGACGCGATGGTGGCGGTCGAGGATCGCCGTTTCTACAGCCATTTCGGCATCGACCCGATCGGCATCGCGCGCATGTTCTACGTCGCCAAGCGGCTGCACGACGAGGGTCGGCGCCTGCAGGGCGGCTCGACCATCACCCAGCAGCTCGCGCGCAACCTGTTCCTGTCGAGCAACTACACCTATGGCCGCAAGATCCGCGAGGCGCTGCTGGCGCTGGCGCTGGAGCGGAAATTCTCCAAGCAGCAGATCCTCGAACTCTATCTCAACCGCGTCTATTTCGGCGGCGGCGCCTATGGCATCGACGCTGCGGCGCGCAAGTTCTTCGGCCACCCCGGCGATCATCTGAGCCTCGCCGAGGCGTCGATCATCGCCGGCCTCGTCAAGGCGCCGTCGCATTATTCGCCCTCGGCCGATCCGCAGGCGGCGGTCGACCGTGCGCGCGTCGTGCTCGACGTGATGCAGGATGCCGGCGCAATCACCCCGGCGCAGGCCGAGCGCGCGCACCCCGAGGCGGTGACCTTCGCGCCCGAGCCCAAGCAGAACAGCGTGCGCTATTTCACCGATTGGGCGCTGGCACAGCTCGATACATTGGTCGACGACCAGAATGCGCCGCTCGACGTATGGACCACGCTCGACCTGCGGATGCAGAAGGCGGCCGACGACGCGATCCATCGCACCACGCCTGCGGGGCTGCAGGCGGCGCTCGTCTCGATGGAGAATGACGGCGCGGTGCGCGCGATGGTCGGCGGCACCGATTATGTCAGCTCGATCTACAATCGCGCGACCCAGTCGGTGCGCCAGCCGGGTTCGGCGTTCAAGCTGTTCGTCTACCTGACCGCGCTCGAGGGCGGGGTGAAGCCGGGCGATCCGGTGGTCGACCAGCCGGTGACGATCGACGGCTGGAGCCCGCGCAACAGCTCGCGCAAATATCTCGGCCAGATCGACGTGCGCAACGCCTTCGCCTTCTCGATCAACACGGTCGCGGCGCAGATCGGGCAGAAGGTCGGCTTCGCGTCGATCGCCGACATGGCGCATCGCTTCGGCATCTCGACGCCGATCAACACGCATCCGTCGATGGTGCTCGGCACGTCGGACGTGCGCCTGCTCGACATGACGCGCGCCTTCGCCTCGATCTCGGCCAACGGCGTCGCGGTGCAGCCCTACGGCATCCTCAAGGTCTCGACCCCCGACGGCACCGTTCTCTACCAGCATCAGGCGGGCGAGCCGCGCGTGCTGGTGGCGCCGTTCGTCGCCGCCGAGATGACCGACCTGCTGCAGACCGCGGTCAACACCGGCACCGCGCGCGCCGCGCAGATCGGCCGCCCGGTCGCGGGCAAGACCGGCACCACCTCGTCCAACAAGGATGGCTGGTTCCTCGGCTTCTCCAGCGGGCTGACCACCGGCGTGTGGATGGGCCGCGACGATGCCAAGCCGATCCCCGGCCTGCAGGGCGGCCGCAATCCGGCACAGGCCTTCTCGGCCTACATGCAGGTAGCGCTCAACACGCGGCCGGTGCAGCAGTTCGACACGCAGGTGACATTGCCCGAATGGCAGCTCGAGCCCGACGACGAGGCCTATTACGGCGACCCCAACCAGCAATTCTCGAACGACGAGGGCGACACCGCGCCCGCCGCCGACCAGCCCGAGACGCCGCCGCAGCCGACCGTCCCGCTCGACGAGAGCGTCGCCCAGCCGCCGGCCGACGAGGTTCCCCCGCGCGTCGCGGTACAGCGCCAGCCGGGCACGCCGCCGCGGATCGACCAGCGCTGGCTGGACGACGTGCTGCGCGACCAGCGCCAGCCCGCGCAGGCGCCGCCGCCGCGCTGAGCGCGGGCGTGTGAGGCGATCGGGTGCGAGGGACTAGCTTAACCGTCGGTCTGTGCTGAAGAGGCATTGAGCGCAGTCGAAATGCCGTCTCGAAGCAGCTGCACAAGTCCTTCGAGACGAGGCTTCGACAGGCTCAGCCTCTCCTCAAGGCGAACGGACGTAGAGTAAGCTGGTGGCCGCGCCCTAAAGCCGCGGGAACTTCGTCCCGCCGCTGACCGGCGCCACGGCCGGCTCGATCTCGGCCGCCTCGAGCCGGCGCCAGCCGCTTGGGCCGAGTCGCTCGAGCGGCTGGAAGCGTACCTTGTACTGCATCCGCGCCGAGCCCTTCACCCAATAGCCGAGATAGATGTAGGCCAGCCGGCTGGCGCAGGCGCGCGCGATGTGATCGAGGATGATGAAGGTGCCGAGCCCCGGCCGCCCCGGCAGATCGGGCTCGAAGAAGCTGTAGACCATCGACAGGCCGTCGGATTGCTGGTCGGTCAGGCACGCGCCGATCAGCCGCCCCGGCCGGCCGTCGACCGACGGCTCGCGATATTCGATCAGGTAGGTGGTGACGGGCGTCTGCTCGACCATGTCGGCGAAATCGAGCTCGTCCATTTCCGCCATGCCGCCGCCGGGATGACGCGCGGCGAGGTAGCGGCGCAGCAGCGCGAACTGCTCCTCGGTCGTCCATGGCGAGCAGGCGCTGATCTCGAGATCGGCATGGCGGCGCGCCAGCTTGCGCTGAGTGGAATTGGGGGTGAACTCGCCCGCGACGACGCGCACCGACACGCACGCCTGGCAGTCGATGCAGCTCGGCCGATAGGCGACGCCCTGGCTGCGGCGGAAACCGATCCGGCCCAGCGCCTCGTTCAGTTCGGCGGCGTGGCTGCCCGAAAGCTCGGTGAACACCTTCCGCTCGGTCCGGCCGGGCAGATACGGACACGGCGCCGGCGTCGTCACGAAGAAACGCGGAAATTTAAACTGCGCGCTCACCGCGGTCCCGCCTCGCTCAACTTGCCCCGACACCGTCTATGCCCATCGCACGGCGCCCTGAAAAGCTGCTTTACCAAGAAAGGTGGTAAATGCGTATTGCAGTGCGGCAAACGGTCGACTCAGGCCAGTTCTACGGGCTGGACATCATAGCCGTCCCGTTCGAGCGCGGCTATCAACCGTTGCAGATGCGCGGCGTCGCGCGTCTCGCATTCGATATCGGTGATGAGCCCCTTGGCCGGCAGAGTCGAGAAGACGCGCTGGTGATAGACTTCGATGATGTTGACCGATTCCTGGTTGAAGATGCGGCTAACCTGGAACAGCGCGCCCGGCCGGTCGGTCAGGCGGATGCGCAGGCGGGCGAGTCGGCCGGATCGGACGAGGTCGCGCATCAGCACGTTCGCCAGCAGCCGCGTGTCGATATTGCCCCCGCACAGCACGATGCCTACCGTCTTGCCGGCGAAGCGCTCGGGATAAGCGAGCAAGGCGGCGAGGCCGGCGGCGCCCGCGCCCTCGACCACGGTCTTCTCGATCTGCAGCAACAGCGCCACCGCCTGTTCCAGATGGCGTTCGGACACGAGCAGGATGTCGTCGACCAGCCGCTCGACCATGCGCGCGGTGATCGCCCCCGGCTCCCGTACCGCAATGCCCTCGGCCAAAGTGTCGCCGGCGCAGGGCAGTTCGGTGCCGTTGATGCGATTGTACATCGACGGGAACAGCTCGGCCTGCACGCCGATCACCTCGATCGGCCGGTCCGCCGCCTTGGCGACGGTGCCCATGCCCGAGACGAGCCCGCCGCCGCCGATCGGGATCACGAACGTGTCGATCGCCGGCACGTCCTCCAGCATCTCGAGCGCGACCGTGCCCTGCCCCGCGATCACGCGCGGATCGTCGAACGGGTGGACGAAGGTGTAGCCGCGCTCCGCCTCCAGCAGGCGGGCATGGGCGTAGGCGGCGTCGAACGTCTCGCCGTGCAGGATCACGGTCGCGCCATGCCCCTCCGTCTGCGTCACCTTCACCTGCGGCGTCAGCACCGGCATCACGATCGTCGCCGGGATGCCGAGCCGGCTGGCATGATAGGCCACGCCCTGCGCGTGATTGCCTGCCGAGGCGGCGATCACGCCGCGCGTCGCGTCGGGCAATTGCAGCAGCGTGTTGAGCGCGCCGCGCTCCTTATACGCGGCGGTGAACTGCAGATTCTCGAACTTCAGATAGGCGGTGGCCCCGGTCAGCGCCGACAGTGTGCGGCTGATCAGCGTCGGCGTGCGAATGATCGATGCCCCGATACGGGCATGCGCGGCACGGACGTCGTCGAGCGACACGGGCGGCGCTTCTGCCGCTTGCTTGGTGAGGGTGGCCATAGGGGAACAGCCCTAGGCCTGCCGCGCCCGTTTTTGAACCCTCGGCGGTAGCGTCGTCGTCATGCCCGCTCTATGCGCAGCGGCGATGACAAAGATCCGCGGTATCGGGCTTCTTCGCGGGGTGGTCGCACCCTGCCTCCTCGCATTGGTCGCGACCCCCGCCGTCGCGCGCAAGGCGCCACCGCCGCCGCCCGAAATCCCGCTCGCCGAGCAGGGGCTGATCGACAATGTCAACGGCTACACGATCGACGCGCATGGCGCGCTCGAGCGGTTCGACGGCCTGCTGATCGATCGCACCGGCCATGTCGTGAAGCTGCTGCACGAGGGGCAGGCGCGACCCGAGCGGCCCGACTTCCGCCTGAATGCCGGCGGCCGCACGATGCTGCCCGGCCTCAACGATGCGCACGGCCACCTGTCCGGCCTCGGCTTCGAGGCGCTCGGGCTCGATCTGCGCGGCACCACCTCGCTCGCGCAGGCGCAGGCGGCGCTCGCCCGCTACGCCGCCGAGCATGGCACGCCCAGCTGGATCCGCGGCGGCGGCTGGAATCAGGAGGCGTGGAGCCTCGCCCGCTTCCCGACCGCCGCCGACCTCGACGCGGCGGTGAAGGATCGGCCGGTGCTGCTGGAGCGCGTCGACGGCCACGCTCTGCTCGCCAATACGGCGGCGATGGCGGCGGCGGGGATCACCGCCAAGACGCCCGATCCCAAGGGCGGGCGGATCGAACGCGACGCCAAGGGCAATCCCACCGGCCTGTTCGTCGATGCCGCCAAGGCTCTGATCGCCAAGGCCGCGCCCCCGCCGCTGCCGCGCGAGCGCGAGACGGCGCTCGCCAAGGCGCAGGAGATTTTGCTCGCCGACGGCGTCACCGCCACCAGCGACATGGCCGAGACGGTCGAGGATTGGGAGGCGCTGCGCCGCATGGGCGACGGCGGCCGGCTGCGCGTGCGCATCACCGCTTATGCCGACGGCATCGACGCGCTGCTGACCGTCGCCGGATCGGGGCCGACCGCGTGGCTGTATGACGGCCACCTGCGGATGGTCGGCGTCAAACTGTTCGCCGACGGCGCGCTCGGCTCGCGCGGGGCGTGGCTCAAGCAGCCTTATGCCGATCAGCCGGGCACGCGCGGGCTGCAATTCCTCGACGATGCCAAGCTGCGCAACCTGATGAGCCGCGCGGCGATGGACGATTTCCAGGTGGCGGTGCACGCCATCGGCGACGCCGCCAACGCGCAGGTGCTCGACGCGATCGACGAATTGTCCGACACCTACAAGGGCGACCGCCGCTGGCGGATCGAGCATGCCCAGATCGTCGACCCGGCCGATCTGCCGCGCTTCGCGAAGCACGGCATCGTCGCGTCGATGCAGCCGACCCATGCCACGTCCGATCATCGCATGGCGGCGGCGCGGCTGGGCACGGCGCGGCTCGCCGGCGCCTATGCGTGGAAGACGATGCTCGACGAAGGCGTGCCGCTCGCCTTCGGCTCGGATTATCCGGTCGAGGATCCGAACCCTTTCCCCGGCATGGCCGATGCGGTGACGCGCGAGGATGCGGCGGGCGATCCGCCCGGCGGCTTCACGCCGCAGCAGCGCATCACGCTGACGCAGGCGCTCGCCGCCTTCACCACCGGCGCCGCCTTCGCCGAGCGCGCCGAGGATCGGATCGGCAGCCTCGCCCCCGGCCGTCTCGCCGACTTCATCCTGCTCGATCGCGATCCGTTCATGGTCGATCCGCGCGCGCTGCGCGAGACCAAGGTGATGGAGACGTGGATCGGCGGCGTGCGCGCCTGGGTCCGCAAATAGGCGGCTCAGGCCGACTGGATCAGCCGCACCAGCGCCGTGGTCGGCGGCGCGAAGCCGAGCGGGCCGATCGCGACGTCGCTCAGCACGATCACGCCCAGCCCCCACAGATAGGCCGGATGGACCCGGCCGCGCACGACACGATCGGCGATCATCCCCGCCGCGCCGAACGACAGGATCGCCGCGAACATCACCAATGGCGCCGCCGCACCGAACGACCCCATCGGCAGCAGCCGGCCGAGCCCCGGCCCGAGGATCGAGATGGTCGCGCACAGCATCAGTCGCTTGTGCCATTCGCGCCGGCGTCGCAGCAGGATGCCCGACGCGACCAGCCCGCCGAACACCGCGATGCCGATCAGGTTCATCACCAGGAAGATGCCCGGCGGGAAGAAGCTCGGCACGGCATGGTGGCCGATCGCGAACAACGTCGCCGCAACCCCCATCACCACCATCGCCGCCGCCAGACCCGCGCCGACCCAGCCGAGGCGCCGATGCAGCCGCAGCGAGCCGCGCGCGATGAACGCCGGCTGCGCCACGAACAGCAAGACCCACAAGGTGAAGACCATGCCGTGGATATGCAGCAGCAGCGGCAGGGCCGGCGTGTCGGTAAAGTCGCCCGGCACGGTCGTCGAGAAGCCGCCGACGATCACCGCCGCCATCGCGAGCGATATCCACAGATAGAAAGACTGGCTCACGTCGCGGCTGCGCCGCGGCTGGCGTGCGATACTCGTCGCGGTCAAGATAATCTCCCCCACCCAAAGAGATTCGGTGAGTGACGCTAATGAATCACTGACAATAACGCCGCTCGCGCGCGACTATGTCTGGCGCAGCATCTTTTGGCCAGTAATTCCGCGCAGCGGGAGTTACATGATCATCCAATCAAACTGCTGTTCCGAGGACAGATTGGATCTGGCGGTCGGCATCGACCTCAGGTTCGGGCCTTCCGCTCCCCTCCCTGCAAGGGAGGGGTTGGGGGTGGGTAGAGGCACGCGGTGCAGATGATACAAGCAGCCGGTGCAACGCATCCCGCCCGAACTGACCCAAAGCGCGCGCCGTTTGCGCCGGGACGCCACCGTCGAGGAACGGTTGCTCTGGTCGGCCTTACGCGAGCAACGACCACGCTTCACGCGCCAATTGGTGATCGACCGCTATATCGTGGACTTTGCCTGCCGCTCCGCCCGGATCGCGATCGAGCTGGACGGCGGGCAGCATGCCGTGCGCAGCGCGGAGGATGCGGCGCGAACCGCCCATCTCGAACGGCATGGGTGGACGGTCTTGCGTTTCTGGAACAACGATGTGCGTGAGAGCGTCGCTGGTGTCGCGGAGACGATCCTCGCGGCCGTTGCGCGAGGGTCCACCCACCCTCGGCCCCTCCCTTCCAGGGAGGGGGGGTGATGGCCGCTCACCGCTTCATCCCGTCCGCATCACTCCGGTAGGGCATAGGCGATCACGTAATCGCCCTGCTTGTTCTTGAACGAGGTGTGGCCACCGGCCGAGATCACCACATATTGCCGGCCGTTCGGCCCCAGCCGATAGGTCATCGGCGTCGCCTGCGCGGTGACCGGCAGCCGCGCGCGCCACACTTCCTTGCCCGTTTCGGTGCTGAAGGCGCGGATGAACTGGTCGGTGGTCGCTCCGACGAAGACGAGGCCGCCCGCGGTGACGGTGGTGCCGCCCTGGTTCGGCGTGCCCGTCTTGAACCACAATGGCCACGGCGCCATGTCGCGCGAGGTGCCGAGCGGCACGTCCCACTTGCGGCGGCCGGTGCCCATGTCGATCGCGGTCAGCCGGCCCCATGGCGGCCGCACGCACGGCGCGCCGAACGGCGACAAGAACGGCTCGTGCACCAGCCGGAACGGCGTGCCGTTGAGCGGCGAATAGCCGTCGCTGCCGGCATGCGGCACCAGCTTGAGGATGCCCGGCACGCTGGTCGAGTTGACCAGCAGCAGGTTGCGCTGCGGATCGTAGGACAGGCCGCCCCAATCCATCCCGCCGAGGCTGGTGGGATAGACGAGGGTCGACTGCGCGCCGATCGGGGTGAACAGGCCTTCGTTGCGTAAGGTGCGGAATTTCTTAACGCAGGCGTGGCGGTCGATCGGGGTGAAGCCCCACATATCGTCCTCGGTCAGCCGCATCTTCTGCAGCGGATGTTCGGGCAGCAGCGGGATCGGCTGGGTCGGCGCGATCTGGTCGGCCTGCACGCCGCCCTGCGGCACCGGCATTTCGCGCACCGGCATCAGCGGCTTGCCGGTCATCCGGTCGAGCACGAAGATATAGCCCATCTTGGTCGCCTGCGCGACCGCGGGCACGATCCGCCCGCCCGGCGCCTTATAGTCGAACAGCAACGGCTGCGACGGCGTGTCGTAATCCCACACGTCCTTGTGGACGAACTGGTAGCTCCAGCGCAGCGCGCCGGTCTCGATGTCGAGCGCGATCAGCGCGCTGCCGAAATGGTCCCAATCCTTGGCACCCATCACCATGTCTATCTGCGGCGTGCCGGTGGGCAGGAACAGCAATTTGTGCTGCACGTCGACTGACATCGGCCCCCACACGTTGGGCGTGCTGCGCGGATAATCCTTGCCCGTCTCGGTCGCGGCGGTGCCCGGCGGGGCACCTGTCCACGCCCAGCGCTCGGCGCCGGTGCGCGCGTCGAAGGCACGCACCACGCCGCCCGGCATGTCGGTATTGTGGAAGTCGATGATCTTGGAGCCGGTGATGACCAGATCGCCGTAGATGGTCGGCGCGGACGACACGCCGTACAGGCCGGGCTGCTCGATCGTCCCCAACCGGTCGTGCAGATTGACCTGTCCGCTCTTGCCGAAATCGGCGCATGGCCGCCCGGTGCGCGCGTCGAGCGCCAGCAGCTTGCCGTCGATCGTGCCGGCGAAGATGCGCTGCCCGCAGGCGAGGCTGGACGCGCCCGGCCGTTTGTCTTCCCAGTAGGAGACGCCGCGGCAGGTGACGACGGTGGCGCCGTTGGTGTCGGGATGCGCGTCGTACATCCATTTCTGGCGGCCGGTCGCGGCATCGACCGCGCTGATCCGCGCGCGCGGCGAACACATGAACAATGTATCGCCGACGAGGATCGGCGTCGCCTCGACCGCGAGGCCGAGCTTCTCGCCATGGGTGACCAGATCGCCGGTGCGATAGGTCCATGCGACCTTCAGATCGTGGACGTTGGCGGGGGTGATCTGCGTGTTGGCGGAATAATGCAGGCCGCCATCGTCGCCGCCCCATTTGCCCCAGCCGTCGACCGGGCCGCCGGCATGCGGATAATGGGCGGGCGAATGACACGATGCCACGAGCAACCCCGCGACGAGCGATATGCGCGCCTTCCCCATCCGTCTCTCCCGATGCAATTCTTCTCGTCTTGCGTACATCTGTATACAGATCGAAACGCAATGAAAAGCATGCTCGTCGCGAGAGCTGCAGTTTTTCAGGAAGGGCGCGCGGCGGCGTTCCGGGCGGGCGGGCTCAGCGCGTTATCCGCGAGCGATGCACCGGACGCCCGACCCGCATACAATTCCGGCCGCCGCGCTTGGCGGCGTACAAAGCGCGGTCGGCATCGGCGAACAGCGCCTCGCCATCGAGCCCGGCGCTGTCGCTGAGCCACGCCAGCCCCGCCGAGGCCGAAACGGCGAGCAACCGATCCTGCCACACGATCGGCGCGGACAGATCGCGCAGCAGCCCGCGCGTCCGGCGCAGCAATCGGCCCGGATCGCCGTCGTCCAGCGCGACGATCGCGAACTCGTCGCCGCCGATCCGCGCGACCATCGCCGAACGGGCGAAGGCGTTCGCCAGCCGCGCCGCGAAGCTGCGCAGGCAGGCGTCGCCCGCGCCGTGGCCATAGCGGTCGTTGATCATCTTGAAGCCGTCGACGTCGATCAGGATCAGCGCACCCACCCCCGCCAGCCGCAGCCGCGCGCCCGACATGTCGAGCAGGCGTTCCTGAAAGGCGCGCCGGTTGGCGAGGCCCGTCAGCGCGTCGGATTCGGCGAGCAGCTTAAGCGCGTCGAGCTGCCGTCGTTGCTCCGTAATGTCCTGTTTGAGGCCGTAGAGCTGGACCACGCGTCCGCCGCGCGTGACGACGTCGCCGCTCAACCGCATCCAGCGGCGTTCGCCGTCGAGCCGCATGATCTCCGCATCGATCGTGAACGCGCCGCGCCGCGCGATCGCCTCGCGCCGCACCAATTCCATCAACGCGCGCGATTCGTCCTGGTACATCGCCACGGTGTCGCGGCGGTCGATCGTCGCGCCGAGCGGGATACCGAAAATGTCGTAGGTGCCGTCGGTCCAGGTCAGCCGGTTGTCGACCAGCTCGCACGACCATGCGCCGATGCCGGCCAATGCCGTCGCGCGCCGGAGCAGCTCCGCGCCGCCGCGCAACGGATCCTGCGGCGGCTCGCGATCCTTCCCGGCTCTGATCACGCTCGACGCCATTCACGCCACCCTCGCTTGCCGGGCCTGCGCTACCCCGCCCGCGTTAACGATCCCTATTCGTTGCAATATCAATCATGCACGCCGTGCGCGCGGGTGCAATTGCCCGATCGCGCGGCCGCCGTGCACTGCTTGAACGTCATCGTCGGACGGGGCATGGCGCGGCGATGCGCACGCTCCGTCTCGGCACACGCGGCTCGCCGCTCGCGCTCTGGCAGGCGCATATGGTCGCAGCCCGGCTGCGCGCCGCGCACGGCCTGCCCGAGGACGCGGTGGCGATCGTGCCGATCCGCACCACCGGCGATCGCGTGCAGGATCGCGCGCTCGCCGAGATCGGCGGCAAGGCGCTGTGGACCAAGGAGCTCGATCGCGCGCTGCTGGCGGGCGAGATCGATTGCGCGGTCCATTCGATGAAGGATGTCGAGACGATCCGGCCGGCGGAGATCGTGATCGCGGCGATGCCGCCGCGCGCCGACGTGCGCGACCGGCTGATCGGCGCCGACAGCCTCGCCGCTCTGCCACCCGGCGCGCGCGTCGGCACCTCGTCGCCGCGCCGCGCCGCGCAGGTCCGCCGCGCGCGGCCCGATGCGACGATCCTGCTGTTCCGCGGCAATGTCGACACGCGCCTCGCCAAGCTGGCGGCGGGCGAGGCCGACGCGACATTGCTCGCCGCCGCCGGGCTCGACCGGCTCGACAAGACCGACATCGGCCATGCGCTCCCGATCGACACGATGCTGCCCGCCCCGGCGCAGGGCGCGGTCGGCGTCGAGGCGCGCGCCGACGATCATGCGATGCTGGCGTTGCTCGCCGCGATCGACGATGCCGCCACCAGCATGTGCGTCCGCGCCGAGCGCGACTTGCTCGCCGCCCTGGGCGCAGACTGCCGGTCACCGGTCGCCGCGGTCGCGACCGTCGCGGACGGCGGCATCCACCTGCGCGCCGAGATTTTGAGCGAGGACGGCGCGCTGTGGCAGGCGGGCGAGACGCGCTTCGCCGCGGGCGATGCCGACGCCCCGGCGCGCCTCGCCGCCGATCTGCTGCGCGACGCCGCGCCGCCGTTGCGCGCCTTGTTCACGCCGTGACATTGCTGCTGGTGCTACGGCCCGAGCCCGGCGCCGGCGCGACGCGTGCGCGCGCCGAGGCGGCCGGCTTCAGCGTGGACGTCGTTCCCCTGTTCGAGATCGTGCCGGTCGCAACGGAACTGCCCGCCGACGGCTGGGACGCGGTGCTGCTCACCAGCGCCAATGCCGTGCGCGCACTGGGTGCGCAAACGGCGGCGCTGGCCGGGCGCCGCGCTTATGCGGTCGGGGCGGCGACCGCCGCGGCGGCGCGCGCGGCGGGCTTCACCGACGTGACGGCGGGCGACGGCGATGCCACCGCGATCGTCGCGCGCGCGGCGGCCGAGGGCGCGCGCCGCCTGCTCCATCCCACCGGCCGCGAGCATCGGGCCGTGGTCCATCCGGGCGTCACGATCGAGACGCGCATCGTCTATTCGGCCGAGCTGCGCCCGGCAGCATGGCCGGCGATCGCCGATGCGCTGCGCCGCGACGCGATCGTGCTGCTGCACTCGCCGCGCGCCGCCGCCTGCTTCGCCGAACATTGCGCCGATCGCGCGCGGGTGCGCCTCGCCGCGATCAGCCCGGCGGCGGCAACGGCGGCGGGCGGCGGCTGGCGCGCGCTGGCGACCGCGGCCGTGCCGACCGACGCCGCCTTGCTCGACGCAGCATCGCGCCTATCCGCCGACGCGGCGCGGGGCTAAGGAGCGGAAAACCGCCAGGGGCAGGCATGGACGAACGCAATCTCTACGGCACCGCCAGCCTCGAGCCCCCTCGCGCGCGCCGCAGCATCACCGGCGTGCTGCTGGGCGTGCTGCTCGCCTTCCTGATCGGCGGCGGCGGCACCGCTTATGCGGTGCATCGCTGGGACCGGGTCGCGCAATGGCTGCACCCGGTGGCGCCCCCCGCGCCGGTGATCGTGACGCGCACCGTCACGGTGCCCGCGCCCGCCGCCCCGGCCGTGCCCGCTTTGACCGAACGCGTCGACGCGATCGAGGACAAGGTCGACGCGATCGACCAGCGTGCCGCCGAGGCGAGCGGCGATGCCGACCGGGCCGAGCGACTGCTGGTCGCCTTCGCCGCGCGGCGCGCGCTCGATCGCGGCCAGCCGCTCGGCTATCTCGAGGGGATGCTGCGCGATCGCTTCGGCGGCGACGATGCCGCCTCGGTCGCGCTGATCATCGCCGCCGCGCAGAAGCCGGTGATGCTGGCGCAACTGCAGGACGGGCTGGCGGTGCTCGCCCCTACGCTCACCACCACCGACCCGCGCGAGACGTGGTGGACCGCCTTCCGCCGCGAACTGGCGAGCCTCGTGGTCGTCCGCCGCACCGACGGCCCCTCGCTGCTGCCGGTCGACCGGCTCGCCCGCGCCAGCCACGCGCTGGAGCAGGGCGAGGTCGAGATCGCCGCGACCGAAGTCGCCCGCACCCCCGGCGCCGCGCGCGCCGCCGACTGGCTCGCCGCCGCGCGCCGCTACGTCACCGCGCGCAACGCGCTCGACCGGATCGAGACCGACGCTTTGCTCAAGCCGCCGCAGAAGCCCGCGCCCTTCGCCGGTTGACGAACCGCGCCCGCGCGCTCAAACGTGAGCCCATTCCCCGGGGGGCCGCGATCGCAGCGGCTGAGAGGCGGCTTCCTGGCCGCGACCCGTCGAACCTGATCCGGTTGATTGCCGGCGGAGGGAGGGAGGCCAATGTCGCCGCTCCTCGCTCCGCTTATTGGAGACGCGACCCATGGCCGACATTCCCGCCCGCACCGAGCTTGCCGTCACGACCGGCCCGATCCGCGGCAGCCGCAAGATCCACGTCGGCCCGCTGCGCGTCGCGATGCGCGAGATCGCGCTGGAGCCGTCGGCCAACGAGGCGCCGCTCCGCGTCTACGACACGTCGGGCCCCTATACCGATCCCGATGCGCGCATCGACATCATGGCCGGCCTGCCCGAAATCCGGCGCGACTGGATCCGCGCACGCGGCGATGTCGAGGAGGTGACGCAGCGCCAGGTGAAGCCCGAGGATAACGGCCAGCTCGGCCCCGATCGCTCGGGCGGCGTCCAGCCCTTTCCCAACGTGCGCCGCACCGTGCTGCGCGCCAAGCCCGGCGCCAACCTCAGCCAGATGCATTATGCCCGTCGCGGCATCGTCACCGCCGAGATGGAATATGTCGCGATCCGCGAAAATGCCGGGCGCGCCGCGCTGAAGGAACAGCTCGTCCGCGACGGGCAGGATTTCGGCGCGTCGATCCCCGATTTCGTGACGCCGGAATTCGTCCGCGACGAGGTGGCGCGCGGCCGCGCGATCATCCCCAACAACGTCAACCACCCCGAATCCGAGCCGATGGCGATCGGCCGCAACTTCCTCGTCAAGATCAACGCCAATATCGGCAACAGCGCGGTCGCCTCGAACGTCGCGGCCGAGGTCGACAAGATGGTGTGGTCGATCCGCTGGGGCGCGGACACGGTGATGGACCTGTCCACCGGCCGCAACATCCACGACACGCGCGAATGGATCATGCGCAACAGCCCCGTGCCGATCGGCACCGTGCCGATCTACCAGGCGCTGGAGAAGGTCGGCGGCATCGCCGAGGAGTTGACGTGGGAGATCTTCCGCGACACGCTGATCGAGCAGGCCGAGCAGGGCGTCGACTATTTCACGATCCACGCCGGCGTGCGCCTGCCCTACATTCCGATGACCGCCAAGCGCGTCACCGGCATCGTGTCGCGCGGCGGCTCGATCATGGCGAAATGGTGCCTCGCGCACCACAAGGAGAGCTTCCTCTACGAGCGCTTCGACGAGATCACCGAGATCATGAAGGCCTATGACGTGGCCTACAGCCTCGGCGACGGCCTGCGCCCCGGCTCGATCGCCGACGCCAACGACGAGGCGCAGTTCAGCGAGCTCGCGACGCTCGGCGAGCTCACGCAAAAGGCGTGGGCGCAGGACGTGCAGGTGATGATCGAGGGCCCCGGCCACGTGCCGATGCACAAGATCAAGGCCAATATGGACAAGCAGCTCGAGGCGTGCGGCGAGGCCCCCTTCTACACGCTCGGGCCGCTCACCACCGATATCGCGCCGGGCTACGACCATATCACCAGCGCGATCGGCGCGGCGATGATCGGCTGGTTCGGCACGGCGATGCTCTGCTACGTCACGCCGAAGGAGCATCTCGGCCTGCCCGACCGCGACGACGTGAAGGTGGGCGTGGTCACCTACAAGCTCGCCGCGCACGCCGCCGATCTCGCCAAGGGGCACCCCGCCGCGAAGCTGCGCGACGACGCGCTCAGCCGCGCGCGCTTCGACTTCCGCTGGCGCGACCAGTTCAACCTGTCGCTCGACCCCGACACCGCCGAGCAGTTCCACGACCAGACCCTGCCCGCCGAGGGCGCCAAGAGCGCGCATTTCTGCTCGATGTGCGGGCCAAAGTTCTGCTCGATGAAGATCACGCAGGAAGTTCGGGACTTCGCGGCGAAGCAGAACCAGGAGGCGGGCGGCTTCCTCGCCGCCAACCCCCAGCTCGAGGCCGATCAGGCCGAGGCGGGGATGGCGGAGATGAGCGAGGTGTTCCGGGCGAAGGGCGGGGAGATTTACCTGCCGGCGGCGGAGTAGGCCCATGCGCGCGATCGTCGCCCCGATCTCCCTGATCGCGGCGGCGATCGTCCCTGCCGTGGGAGCACATGCCGTGGCGCCCGATTTCTCGGCGGTGCACACGGTCGCCGCCGCAAAAGCGCTCGTCGCCAAGGGCGAGCTGGTCCCGATCCTTGTTTTCCCCGCAGAATTTGGTGGCCCCAACAACGCCGCCAACCGCGCCTACGTCACGCCCGCCGCTGCCGAGATACGCGGCGCTCTGATCGGCACGATCTCGCGCATGATCGCCGAGGGCTCGCTCGACCAGATGTCGGTCAATCTGGAATTTAAGGGCGACAGTCGCGTCCCGGCACGCATCCACATGAAGGCGTGGCATTCGACCAAGAAGGGCGTGTTCGCGCCGACGATCGAGGTGTGGTGACCGACCTTCGTGGGCGCTGCATCACGCGTATGATACCAGGAGAAAGACGATGAAGCTCAGCGCCCGCAACCAGTTCACCGGCACCGTCATCGAAATCGCGCCCGGCGCAGTCAACGGCGTGATCAAGGTCGATATCGGTGCGGGCAACATCGTCACCTCCAGCATCACAGAGGAAGCGATCGTCGATCTCGGCCTGAAGGTCGGCGACGCCGTGACGGTGGTGGTGAAGGCAAGCGACGTGTTGATCGGGAAATAAGTGGCGGCGCCGATTGGTCGGCATGGCTGCAGACCGCGATTCGACTCTCGACCTATGGGAACATATAATGAACAACCTCATTGAGTCGGAGGTTGGCGATGGCCGGGACGGTAACGGCGCGCATCCTGTATGTTATGACAAAACCCCCGCACGACGTCGCAGATCGCATCGCCGCGCATCCGCGCTGTGATCGCACCCGGTCGGCGGGGCTGTTGCACATGACCGTCCAGCCGATCCTCGACCTGATGGCAATCCCGCGAGAATTGCGAGCACACGTGCGCGACAGGGCGATCACACGTTGTGGTGCGGTAGAGGGAGAGCCGTTTTCGATCTCGTTCGACCGAACCGTGGAGTCGGCGCGGACGATCGGACTGCGCGGCCGTGGCGTCGCCGCGGGTGCCAAAGCGCTGCAGCGAGCAATATGCTGTGCGTTCGGTCGATGGCCGCTGCCGGATTATGGTTTCAATCCGCACGTGACCATTGCCTATCGTCCCGACGGCAAGGGCTCCGTGCCGCTCGATGCGATCCATTGGGAAGTGAGGGACATTCGGCTGATCGAGAGCCTGGTCGGTATCGGCCGACACGAAGAACTCGGCCGATGGCCGCTTCGACGCCAGCCCGGCTTATTCGACTAAGCGGGGCAGCGCCCAGTCGATCGGCGCCTGCCCGTGCGCTTCCAGAAACGCATTGGCCTGCGAGAAATGACGGCAGCCGAAAAAGCCGCCATGCGCCGACAGCGGCGAGGGGTGCACCGCCTTCAGCACCAGATGGCGGCCACCCTGCTGCGCGCTCGGCACGAACGACGCCTTCTTCTGGGCATAGGCGCCCCACAGCATGAACACGACCGGATCGTCTTTCGCCGCGACCAGCCGGATCACCGCATCGGTGAACGTCTCCCATCCCCGCCCCTGATGCGCGGCGGCGCGGCCCATCTCCACCGTCAGCACGCTGTTGAGCAGCAGCACGCCCTGCTCCGCCCAATGCGCCAGATGGCCATGGCCGGGCGGATCGATGCCGAGATCGCTCTTCAGTTCCTTGTAGATGTTGACGAGGCTCGGCGGCGTGCGCACCCCCGGCTGGACCGAGAAGCACAGGCCGTGCGCCTGCCCCTCGCCATGATAGGGATCCTGCCCGAGGATCACGACGCGCACCGTGTCCAGCGGCGTCAGATCGAGCGCGCGGAACCAGTCGCCGCCCCTGGGGAAGATGCGCCTGCC
This sequence comes from Sphingomonas nostoxanthinifaciens, assembly GCF_019930585.1. Lineage (NCBI taxonomy): Bacteria > Pseudomonadati > Pseudomonadota > Alphaproteobacteria > Sphingomonadales > Sphingomonadaceae > Sphingomonas > Sphingomonas nostoxanthinifaciens. Next base: position 4,054,269 of record NZ_CP082839.1, read on the forward strand.
CGCCGCTTTCTCCGCCACCAGGAAGCTGCGCAGCGCCTGCATGTACGGGCTGGCGAACTGCTCGGCGAGCGGTTGCGCCCAGCTCGGGTCGAGCTTCGGCGGCCGCGGGGGTTCAGCCATTCCGACGTCCTTTCCGCGATGGGCTGCAAGCGGCACGGTCGTTTCCCGCTCGTTTCATCGTCCGCGTCTGATAGGCTGACCGCTCGTTCGATGGGAGAGTCGCGATGAGCATGTTCGACGGATTGCTGGGCCAGGTCGCCGGCAACGTGGATATCGGCAACCTCGCGGAGAAGGTCGGCCTCTCGCCCGAACAGGTCGAGCAGGCAGTGCAGGCGCTGGGGCAGGCGCACCCGCAGCCGGGCGACACGGTCGACGCCGCCGCGGCGCAGACCGGCCTGCCCGCCGATACGCTGCAGCAGATCGTCGCGCATATCGGCGGCGAGGGCGCGCTCGGCCGGTTCGCGGCGTTGCTCGGCGAGCAGCCCGAAGGCGGCCTCGGCGGGATGCTCGGCGGCCTCGCCTCGGGGCTGTTCGAGCGGAAATAGCCGCTCAGGCGCTGCGCTCGGCGAGCTTGCGCTCCCACGCCAGCGCATCGCGGACGATCCCCTCCAGCTCGGCATGCCTGGGGCGCCACGGCAGGGTCGCGAGGATGCGGCTATTGTCGGCGACCAGACGGTCGGGGTCGCCCGCGCGGCGCGGCTCGATCCGGCGCTCGATCGTCAGGTTGGTGACGCGGTCGACCGTGTCGAGCACCTCCAGCACCGAGAAGCCGCGCGAATAGCCGCAGTTCATCACCAGGCTCTCGCGCGGATGGGCGACGAGGTGGTCGAGCGCGTGGACATGCGCGTCGGCGAGATCGGAGACGTGGATATAGTCGCGCACGCCGGTGCCGTCGGGCGTGGCATAATCGGTGCCGAACACGCCGACATGGCCGCGCTTGCCGATCGCCGCCTCGACCGCGATCTTGATGAGGTGGGTGGCGCCCGCGGTCGACTGGCCCGAGCGGCCCTGCGGATCGGCGCCGGCGACGTTGAAGTAACGCAGCGCGCAATAATTGAGCGGATGCGCCGCGGCGACGTCACCCAGCATCAGCTCGGTCATCAGCTTCGACATGCCATAGGGGTTGATCGGGCGGGTGGGCATGTCCTCGCGGATCGGCACCTCGTCGGGGATGCCGTAGGTGGCGGCGGTCGACGAGAAGATGAAGTGGCGCACGCCCGCCGTCACCGCCGCCTCGATCAAGGCGCGGCTCGCGGCGGTGTTGTTGCGGTAATATTTGAGCGGATCGGTGACCGATTCGGGCACGACGATCGATCCGGCGAAATGCAGGATCGCGCCGATTTCATGCTCCGCCAGCGTGCGGCCGACCAGATCCATGTCGGCGATGTCGCCCTGGACGAACGCCACCTCGGCCGGCACCGCCCAACGGAAGCCGGTGACGAGATTGTCGAGCACCACCACGCGCCAGCCCGCGTCGAGCAGGGCCAGCACCGCGTGGCTGCCGATATAGCCGGCACCCCCCGTCACGAGCACGGTGAAGGGCTTGGGCTGATCCGGCATGCTGGCGCTCCGTTGCGATGGCGCGCCCTCATGCCGCAAGCCGCACCGCAGCGAAAGCGCCGCGCTTACAATTCGTGCTTAAGCCGCTGGTTCAGATGTCCTTGGTCACGCCGACGAAGACGCCGCGGCGCTGGCCATATTGCGGCGCACCCACGCCGATGCCGCTGCCGTCGCGGATCAGATAGGTCTTGTCGGTGACATTCACGACGTCGAGCCGCACGCCGATGCCGGGGTTGGCGAACTTGTGGCTCAGCGACAGGTTGAACTCGGCATAGGCAGGCAGCGAGCCGCCGTTCGGCACGTCGCCGTCCTTGCGCAGGCCCGATCCGTAGATCATGTCGCCGCCGAGCTTCGTCCCCGCCAGCGCGCCGTCGCGGAACGCATAGGAAATGCCCGCCGACGCGGTGTAGGTCTGGTCGTGATCCAGATAGATATAGTGGTTGCGGATGTAGGCGAGGTCGGCCGGGTCGAACGAGAACTGGCTGCTGACGATATCCTTGCCCTTCGCCTTGGCCGCCGCAAAGTTGCCGTAGGCGAGCCACGGCCCGCGCTGATAGGTCAGGTTGAACTCGGCGCCCCGGATCGTGCCGACGCGATAGTTGAACGGCGTCAGGATGATCGGCGCGCCGAACTGGCCCTCGTCGATCAGGTTGTGCGAACGGCGATAATAGCCGTCGATCGTCGCCGTGAAGCCACCGCCGAGCTTCTGCGAAAGGCCGACGTCGAAATAATTCTGCCGCTCGGCGAAAGCAGCCGTGTTCTCGGTCGACGGCGCCGCGCCGCTGGTGCCGGCCAGCCGCGCCACGCTGGTGGTGGCGATGTTGCTGAACGGCGGCGGCGAGAAATAGCGGGCATAGCCGACGTGCAACGTCGTCATGCCGGTCGGCTGCCAGACGATGTTGGCGCGCGGGCTGAACTGATGCTCCGCGCGATAGCCGTCATAGGCGTCGAAGCGGCCGCCGAAGTTGAAGGTGACGCGCGGCAGGATCTTCCATTCGTCCTGCAGATAGGCCGAATAGATCATCTCGGTCTTGCCCTGCGCGTCGCCGATGGCGAACGGCTCGCCCACCTGCGCGCCGCTATCGTCCAGCGGGAAGACATAGCTGCTGGTGTCGCTGGTGCTGCGGTCGCGCTGGATGACGACGCCGCCGCGCAGCGTATGCGTGTCGGAAAGGCGATAGGCGCCCTCCACCTGGCCGCCGACATTGACGTCGCGCTTGAGCGCGCTCTGCGCCTGGCCGTTGAACAAGAGCTCGCCGGTGATGTCGGGCGTGTAGCGCAGCGACGAATAGCGCGCGAACAGCGACGCCTGCAGCGTCAGCCGATCGGCGTGGTGGAGGAAGGCGAGCTGGCCGAACGCAGTGCGCTCGTGCTGCCGCTCGTCCAGATCGTTGCTCAGATAATCGGTCTGGCCGTTCACGCTATAGCCCAGATCGGGCTGCAACCCGCGCGGGTTCGGGATCTGGAAATATTGATCCGAATAACCGCCGACGAACGACACCCGATCATTGTCGCTCAGGATGTGGTCGACATAGACGAACGCCTGCCCCTGATTGGTCTTGTCGTGCAGCGGCGTGGCCGATCCGTCGACGCTCTCGATCCCGCGATCGCTGTGGCGATAGTCGCCGCTGACGAAATAGTTGGTCGAGCCGGTCGAGCCGCCATATTCCACGCTCGGCTCGATCATGCCCTGGCTGCCGCCATAGAGGCTCACCTGGCCGCCATTGGCGAAGCCGCTCTTGGTGGTGATGTCGATGATGCCGGCGGTGCGCAGGCCATATTGCGCCGGCAGCGCACCGGTCAGCAGGTCGAACTTCTCGATCAGGCGCGGGCTCAGCGTCTGGCCGAAGACGGCGATGCCCTCGGGCAGGATCGTGCCGTTGATGCGATATTGCAGGCCGTTGTGGTCGTCGCGGACATGGAACTGGCCGAACCCGTCCTGCACCACGCCGGGCAGCTGCAGCACGATCTGGTTGAACTGCTGGTTGTCGCCGCCGGGCAGCGCCTGGATCGTCTCGTTGGTGACGCCGTAGGAAGTGGCACCGAGGCTCGGCTGGATCGCCGCGCGCGCCTCGTCCAGCCGGCGCGCCGTGACGACGATGTCGCGGTTCTTGCTCGAGGCGGTCGTCGCGGCGGGCGTGTCGACCGTGGTCGGCTCAGGCGCTGGCGCCGCATTCTGGGCGTGCGCGCTTCCTGCCGCCATCGCCGCGCCGCTCACCGCCGTCATCACCCCACGAAACTTCATCCGTCACCCACCCTTTGATATGATGTATCATCGTTCGCAATTGCGAGATGAACGGCGGATGAAGCAAGTCGTTAAAGCACCCGTTTAGCGCGGTGAAGCGAGCCAGCGGGCCGCCTGCACGGGGGTTGCCTTGTCGGCGTCGCGATCGACCATGTAATTGGCCGTGCGCATCCGTTCGACCGGAATGGCGCCGATCAGCGGCTGCAGCGCGCGGACGAAGGCAGGATCGCTGGCGCGCGCCGGTGCGACCAGCAGCAGCGCATCGTAGCGCGGGATCGCGCCGCGCGGATCGGCCAGCACCGTCAGATGATCGGCGGCGATGCGTCCGTCCGACGAGAAAGCCGAGATCACATCGGCCTGCCCCGAGGCCAGCGCGCGATACATGAAGGTCGGGCTATAAGCGCGCGTCGCCGCGAAACGCAGCCCGTAGGCATCGCGGATCGCGCGCCATTCGGGCCGGTCCAGAAATTCGAGATCGGCGCCCAGCGTAAGCCCCGGCGCGCGCGGCGCGAGATCGGCGATCGTCGTCAGGCCGCGGCCGGGGCGGGTCGCCAGCGCATAGGCATTCTCGAAGCCGAGCGGACCCACCAGCCCGACATGCGGCCCGCTTTTCATCCAATCGCCGATCGTGGCGAGCATGGCGGCGCGCGGCTGGATATCGTGACGCCCCATCGCGCCGGTCCACAGCGTGCCGGCATAATCGACATAGACGTCGATATCGCCATGGGAGAGCGCCTGGAACGCCACCGCCGAGCCGAGCCCCTCGCGATAGGTGACGCGATAGCCCGCGCGCTCCAGCCGGTCGCCGATCAACCGGGCGAGGATGAACTGCTCGGAGAAATTCTTGGCGCCGACGATGACGGTCGGAGTGCCGCCGCCGAACAGCGGCGCGACCGAGGCGATCAGCCCCGCCAGCAGCAGGGCCGCCGCGCCCGCGACACGGCGCGGGCGGCGACGCGCCAGCCCCTGCTCGATCTGCCCGAGCAGAGCATCGGCGACGATCGCCAGCGCGGCTGCGCCGACACAGCCCGCCAGCACCAGGGTCCAATTCTCGGTCTGCAGCCCGGCGAAGATCGGGTTGCCGAGGCTGGGATAGCCGATCGTCGTCGCCAGCGTCGCCGCGCCGATCGTCCACACCGTCGCGGTGCGGATCCCCGCCATCGCCACCGGCGCAGCCAGCGGCAGCTCGACCAGCCGCAGGCGCTGGCGCGGCGTCATGCCGACGCCGTCGGCGGCCTGCATCACCGCCGGATCGATGCCGCGCAGGCCCGCCACCACGTTCCGCAGAATCGGCAGCAGGGCATAAAGCGCGAGCGCCAGCCACGCCGGCAGGAAGCCGAGCGCCGGGATGCGACCGCCGACCAGCGCCGAGAACGCGAGCAGCAACGGATAGAACAAGGCCAGCAATGCGAGGCCGGGGATGGTCTGCACCAGACCGGCGAGGCCGAGCGCCACCGCCGCCAGCCGCGGCCGCCGCGCGGCAGCGACGCCCAGCGGCAGGCCGATCGCCAACGCCAGCGCCAGCGCGGCGGCGGCCAGCAGCACATGATGCGCCACGAGCGGCGGCAACTGCTCCAGCGCCTCGATCATCGCGTGAGCTCGGCCAGCCGCGCCGCCTGCTCGCGTGGCACCCGCACCAGAGCGTCGGCGGCCACGCCGACACCGCCCGCGAGCATCTGGCGCGGGGTCGCGTCGCCGACGATCCGCCCTTGCGCCATCACGATCACGCGATCGGCGAGCAGCAACGCCTCGGCCATGTCGTGCGTCACGAGGATGGTGGTGAGGCCGAGGCGATCGTGCAGCGCGCGCACCGTGCGGCCGAGCAGGTCGCGCGTCACCGGATCGAGCGCGCCGAACGGCTCGTCCATCAGCAGGATGCGGCCATCCCCGGCCAGCGCGCGGGCGATGCCGACGCGCTGCTGCTCGCCGCCCGACAACATCGCCGGCAAGCGACCGGCATAGGCCGGCGGCAGCCCCACTTGCTCGAGAGCGGCGGCGACATCGACCGGCGGTCGGCCTGCAAGGCGGGGGATGAGCGCGACATTCTCCGCCACCGTCATGTGCGGGAACAGGCCGATGCTCTGGAAGACATAAGCGATGCCGCGGCGGAGCGCGATGGGATCCATCCCGGCGACGTCGCGCCCGTCGATCAGCACGCGCCCCTCGCAGGGTTTATCGAGGCGGTTGATCATCCGCAGCGTGGTCGACTTGCCCGAGCCGGATGCGCCGACCAAAGCCACGAACGTGCCGCCGTCGACCGTCAGCGACAACGCGTCGACCACCGACAGCCCGTCATAGCGGCGCGTCACCTGCTCGAAGGCGAGCGAAGGCGCGGCCGCGTCCAATTCAGTCGACAAGCGCGTCGATCGCCTGCGCGAGCGCCAGATCGCGCGCCGACAATCCGCCGCATTCGTGCGTCGTCAGCAGGATGTCGACGCGGTTCCATACGTTCGACCATTCGGGGTGATGGTCAGCTTTCTCCGCCAGCAAGGCGACACGCGTCATGAAGGCGAACGCCTCCGAAAAGTCGATGAAGACGAAGCGACGCGTGACGGCGTCGCGCGCCTCGTCATAATCCCAGTCGGCGAGCACATCGAGCGCGTCGGCGCGCTCCGCATCACTCAACGCCTCGATCGGCATTGACTTCGTCTCCCGGTGGCGCCCCCCTGCGCCGGCGCCTATGTCGCGCGCAGAGGAGCGCGCGTCAAATGCTTGATCGGGAACGATACGTGCGCGAAACAATCTGAATGCCGAACCCGCACCTCACGCTCGATCGCGTTGCCTGCGTGCGCGGCGATCGGCTGCTGTTCGAGCATGTCGACCTGGCGCTCGCGCCCGGCGGCGCGGCGATGGTGCGCGGCCCCAACGGCGCAGGAAAATCGAGCCTGCTTCGGATCATCGCCGGTCTGCTCGCTCCCGCCGCAGGTACGATTGCGCGCGAGGGCTCGATCGCGCTTGCTGCCGAGACGGCTGCGCTGGATGAGCAGCGTCCGCTCGCAGCCAAGCTGCTGTTCTGGGCGCGGCTCGACGGCGGCGGGGCAGGCGAGGTCGCGCGCGGGCTCGACGCGATGGGGCTCGACGCGCTGGCCGACGTGCCCGTGCGGCTGCTCTCGACCGGGCAACGCCGCCGCGCGACGCTCGCGCGGGTGATTGCGGGCAATGCCGACATCTGGCTGCTTGACGAGCCCGGCAACGGCCTCGACACGGCCGCCCTCGACCGGCTGGCGGCGGCGATGGCGGCGCATCGTGCCCGAGGCGGCATCGTCCTTGCCGCGAGCCACCAGCCGCTCGGGCTTGCCGACGTGCAGGAGCTGCAGCTGTGAGCGTGCTGGCGCAACTCGTCCGCCGCGATCTGGCGATGGCCTATGGCGGAGGCGGCGTGGTGCTGCCGCTGGTCTTCTTCCTGCTGGTGGCGACCCTGTTTCCGTTCGCGGTCGGGCCGGATGCGGCCGTGCTGGCGAAGGTCGGCGGCGGCGCGTTGTGGACCGCCGCATTGCTGGCGGCGCTGCTGCCGGTCGAGCGGCTGATCGCGCCAGACCTTGCGTCGGGCACGATCGATCAATTGGTCGTGCGCGGCATCGGCGAAGAGACGATCGCGGCCGCGCGGCTGATCGCGCATTGGCTGGGATTCGGGCCGCCGCTGATGGTGGCGGCGCTGCCTGGCGCGGCCCTGCTCGGGCTCGACGGGTCCGCGCTGGCGCGGCTGGAGCTGGGGCTGGCGCTCGGCACGCCGGGTCTGGCGGCGCTCGCGCTCGGCACGGCGGCGCTCACGGCGGCGTTGCGCGGTGCCGGCGCGCTGGCCGGGCTGGTGATGCTGCCGCTCGCGGTGCCGCTATTGATCTTCGGCGCCGGCGCGCTCGCCCCGGATGGAGGAAGCGCGCTCAAGCTGCTCGCGGCGACCTCGCTGCTGTTGCTGGCCGGCGCGCCCTTCGCCGCGGGCGCCGCGCTGCGCGCCGCCCGCGACTGAGGCCTCAGAAGCTCGACCAATCCTCGTCGATCGCCACCGCCGCTCCGCCGGCAGCACGGCGCTGCGGGGCCATCCGGCGCCCGGCGCGAGCGGCACGATCCTGAAGCTGATGGACGACCGGCCGTTCGGGCGCCGACGTGGCGGCGCCGATCTCGAATCGGCCGACCTCGTTCATCAGCATCGCTGCCTCGTCGGTCAGCGTGCGCGCGGCGGCGGTCGATTCCTCGACCATCGCGGCATTCTGCTGGGTCACGCCGTCCATCTCGTTGACCGCGACATTGACCTGCTGGAGGCCGCCCGCCTGCTGCTCGACGGCGCTCGCGATGGTCGACACCAAAGCGTTGATCTCGCCGATGCGGCCGATCATGCGCTGCAGCGCCTGGCCGGTCTGCGCGACCAGGTCGACGCCGACGCCGACTTGGCGCGAGGATGCGGTGATGCGCGTCTTGACGTCCTTGGCGGCGTCGGCCGAACGCTGCGCCAGCGCGCGCACCTCGGACGCGACCACTGCGAAGCCGCGCCCGGCGTCGCCCGCGCGGGCAGCCTCGACCCCGGCATTCAGCGCCAGCAGGTTGGTCTGGAACGCGATCGCGTCGATGACGGCGATGATCTCGGAAATCTCGTTCGACGAACGCTCGATCCCGCTCATCGCCTCGACCGCGCGGCGCACCACGTCGCCCGATTGCTCGGCCTCGGCGCGAACGCTGTCGACCGCGGAGGCGGCGCGTGCGGCGCCATCGGCGGTCTGGCGGACGGTGGAGGTGATCTCCGCCATTGCCGCCGCCGTCTCTTCGAGGCTGGCCGCCTGCTGCTCGGTGCGCAGCGACAGCTGGTCCGACGCCTGACCGATACCGTGCGCGCCCGCGTCGATGCTGGATGCGGCGCTCGACACCGCGACCACCGCCTCCAGCATCGCGGTCATCGCGCGATTGAAGTCGTGACGGAGCGACTCATACTCTTCGGGAAAGGTCGTATCGATGCGGTGGACGAGATCGCCCTGCGCCAATCGACCGAGCCCCGTGCCCAGCGCTTCCGCCATCGCCCGCTGCCGCTCGGCTTGATCGGCCTCCTCGCTGTTGCGGCGGAAGATCGCCATCGCCTTGGTCATGCGGCCGACGCAGTCGCGATTTTCGGTATAGAGGATCGGGCTGGCGAGATCGCCCGCCGCCAGCGCTTCCATCCGCACGACCGTATCGACATAGGGCCCGCAGATCAGGCGACCGGCAAGCCAGGTCGAGCCGGCCAATGCGAGCGACGCCAGCGCGACGATCGTCGTCAACGCGATCGGGGAGAGGTGCACCAGACCGTCACCAGCCGAAAATATGGCAGCGGTGGCGATACCACCCAGCACCACGTGCAGGCCGGTCAGCGCCTTGAACTTTACGCGGATGGGAGCATTCTTTCCAAACCAAGTCAGCATCTTAGCGCCCCTGCAGCGATCGCGACCGGACATTCACCGGCCAGTGGAATGCGCCGGTTTTTGATGTACCCCCGTTAACATTGCCCGTGAAAGCCACCCGAATCGGATCAGATCGGGCATGGCCGCCAGGGATTGATCTGCCGCGCTTGTGGCGACAGGAGCGGGGCACGCGTCGCCGCGTTCGAGGAGAAAGCCGTGAAGACCCGTGCCGCCGTCGCCTTCGAAGCCAAGCGCCCGCTGGAGATCGTCGAGCTCGATCTCGACGGCCCCAGGGCTGGCGAGGTGCTGGTCGAGATCATGGCGACCGGCATCTGCCACACCGACGCCTATACGCTCGACGGGCTGGACAGCGAGGGCATCTTCCCCTCGATCCTCGGCCATGAAGGCGCGGGCATCGTGCGCGAGGTCGGCGCGGGCGTGACCAGCGTCGCGCCGGGCGACCATGTCATCCCGCTCTACACGCCCGAATGCCGCCAGTGTAAATCGTGCCTCAGCGGCAAGACCAACCTGTGCACCGCGATCCGCGCGACGCAGGGCAAGGGGCTGATGCCCGACGGCACGACGCGCTTCAGCTACAAGGGCCAGCCGATCTTCCATTATATGGGCTGTTCGACCTTCGCGAACTTCACCGTGCTGCCCGAGATCGCGGTGGCGAAGATCCGCGACGACGCGCCGTTCAAGACGAGCTGCTATATCGGCTGCGGCGTCACCACCGGCGTCGGCGCGGTGGTCAACACCGCCAAAGTGCAGGTCGGCGACAATGTCGTGGTGTTCGGCCTCGGCGGCATCGGGCTGAACGTGCTGCAGGGCGCGCGACTGGCTGGTGCCAACCGGATCGTCGGCGTCGACCTCAATCCCGACCGCGAGGCGTGGGGCCGCCAGTTCGGCATGACCGACTTCATCGACGCGCGCGGCAAGGATCGCGCCGCGATCGTCGCCGAGGTGCTGGCGCTGACCGACGGCGGTGCCGACTATACGTTCGACTGCACCGGCAATACCGAGGTGATGCGCACCGCGCTGGAGGCATGCCATCGCGGCTGGGGCACCTCGATCGTCATCGGCGTCGCCGAGGCGGGCAAGGAGATCAGTACGCGGCCGTTCCAGCTCGTCACCGGGCGCAACTGGCGCGGCACCGCCTTCGGCGGCGCCAAGGGCCGCACCGACGTACCCAAGATCGTCGACTGGTACATGGACGGCAAGATCGCGATCGATCCGATGATCACCCACGTCCTCAGCCTCGACGAGATCAACAAGGGCTTCGACCTGATGCATGCCGGCGAAAGCATCCGCTCGGTCGTGGTCTACTGATCGTGGAGACGCTCTCCACCGCACGCGCATTCGACGGCGTGCAGGGCGTCTATCGCCACGGCTCGACCGCGACCGGCACCGACATGACCTTCGCGGTCTACGTGCCGTCGCATGCCGAGGACACGCGGCTGCCGGTGGTGTGGTATCTGTCGGGCCTCACCTGCACCCACGCCAACGTGATGGAGAAAGGCGAATATCGCCGCGCCTGCGCCGAACTGGGGCTGATCCTCGTCGCGCCCGACACCAGCCCACGCGGCCCCGACGTGCCCGACGATCCCGCCGGCGGTTATGATTTCGGCCTCGGCGCCGGCTTCTACGTCGACGCGACGCAGGCACCCTACGCCGCGCAATATCGCATGTGGTCCTACGTCACGGAGGAGCTGCCGGCGCTGGTCGCCGCGCATTTCCCCGCCGATATGGCGCGCCAGTCGATCATGGGCCATTCGATGGGCGGACATGGCGCGCTCACCATCGGCCTGCGCCATCCCGATCGCTACAAGGCGGTCTCCGCCTTCGCGCCGATCGTCGCACCGAGCCAGGTGCCGTGGGGGCGCAAGGCGCTGACCGGCTATCTCGGCGTCGACGCCACTTGCTGGCGCGCGCACGATGCGGTGACGCTGATCGAGGATGGCGCGCGTCTGCCCGGCCTGCTCGTCGATCAGGGCGACGCCGACCCGTTCTTCGCCGAGCAGCTCCGGCCCGAACTGCTCGAAATCGCCTGCCGCGATGCCGGCATCGACCTCACGCTTCGCCGCCAGCCCGGCTACGATCACAGCTATTTCTTCATCTCGACCTTCCTGGCCGACCATCTGCACTGGCACGCCGCGCGACTGGGGTGAGCGCCAGCAGTTCGTGTGGAATCATTCGACGCGATGCTTTTACGTCGCGTTCTACATGGGCAGGAGCGCGGCGTGGACACGGTCGATCAAGCGAACGCCAAAGCACGTCTGAATGAACTGGCCGATCGGGCCGTGGCCAGCGGACCGATCGATATTACACGACTCCGATCGCTGACCGCGACCATGCAGTTCCGCCCTCAAGGCGCCGCCGATCTGGTGCGGATGATGCGAGACAGTGAGCGTTACTGATGTCCACCGATGCATTCGGTCAGCGGCTCGGTGACGCCAACTCCGCACTCGTAATGCCGTCGCGGCGCCGACTGACGCAGCAGCGAGCATCCCCCGAATGCCCGCCTCTCCGCCTCACTCCCACTCGATCGTGCCGGGCGGCTTGCTCGTATAATCGTAGACGACGCGGTTGATGCCAGCGACTTCGTTGACGATGCGGGTCGCGACGCGCGCGAGGAAGGCGCCGTCGAACGGGTAGACGTCAGCGGTCATGCCGTCGACCGAGGTCACCGCGCGCAGGCCGCACACCGAATCGTAGGTACGGTGGTCGCCCATCACGCCGACGGTGCGCACCGGCAGCAGTACCGCGAACGCCTGCCAGATCGCGTCGTAGAGCCCGGCATTGCGGATCTCCTCGAGATAGATCGCGTCGGCCTTGCGGAGGATGTCGCAGCGCTCCTTGGTGACCTCGCCGGGGATGCGGATGGCGAGGCCCGGCCCCGGAAAGGGATGGCGGCCGACGAACGCCTCGGTCAGCCCCAGTTCGCGACCGAGCACGCGGACCTCGTCCTTGAACAGCTCGCGCAGCGGCTCGACGAGCTTCATGTTCATCCGCTCGGGCAGGCCACCGACATTGTGGTGGCTCTTGATCGTCACCGACGGGCCGCCGGTGAACGAGACGCTCTCGATCACGTCGGGATAGAGCGTGCCCTGCGCGAGGAAATCGGCGCCGCCGATCTTCCTGGCCTCTTCTTCGAACACCTCGATGAAGGTCTTGCCGATGAACTTGCGCTTGGCCTCGGGGTCGGTGACCCCGGCGAGGCCGCCCAGGAACAGCGCCTCGGCGTTCACATGGACGAGCGGGATATTGTAATGGTTGCGGAACAGCGAGACGACCTGCTCGCTCTCGCCGGCGCGCATCAGCCCGTGGTCGACATAGACGCAGGTGAGCTGGTCGCCGATCGCCTCGTGGATCAGCACCGCCGCGACCGACGAATCGACCCCGCCGGACAGACCGCAAATCACCTTGCCGGTGCCGACCTGTGCGCGGATCTCGTTGATCTTGGCGGCGCGAAACGCCCCCATCGTCCAGTCGCCGCCGAGCCCGCACACGTGGCGGACAAAATTGGCGATCAATTTGCCGCCATCGGGGGTGTGGACCACCTCCGGGTGGAACATCATCGAATAGAAGCGGCGCGCCTCGTCGGTGGCGATCGCGAACGGCGCGCCTTCCGATCGGGCGACGATGCTGAACCCGTCGGGCAGCGCCTCGACCCGGTCGCCGTGGCTCATCCACACCTGATGCGTGTCGCCGATCTTCCACAGCCCGTCGAACAACGCCGAATCGGCGACGACATCGATGAAGGCACGGCCGAACTCGCGGCTGGTCGACGGCGCGACGATGCCGCCGAGCTGATGCGCGAGCGTCTGCTGGCCGTAGCAGATCGCCATGATCGGCAGGCCGGCCTCGAGGAAACGCTGCGGCGCGCGCGGGCTGCCGTCGTCCATGATCGAGGCGGGGCCGCCCGAGAAGATCAACCCGCTGGGTGCCAGCCGATCGAATGCCGCCTCGGCGGACTGGAACGGCGCGATCTCGCAATAGACGCCTGCCTCGCGCACGCGGCGGGCGATCAGCTGGGTCACCTGGCTGCCGAAATCGACGATCAGGATGCAGTCGGTCGGGGTAGCGGTCATGGCAGGCAGTTAAGGAGGCGTCGCGCGCCTGTCCAGCGGTCATGGGAAACGACCCGTTAACCTTCTGTCGTTAACAATCGATCGATCCGCAGGAGGTAAACATGCCGCGTCGAATCCGCACATTGCTGTCGATCCTGCGCGAGGACGTGCAGCATTTCGTCGCGGAGAGCGAACGCATTGCGGGGCGCACCAACCTGCTCGCGCTCAACGCGACGATCGAGGCGGCGCGCTCGGGCGAAGCGGGCCGCGGCTTTTCGATCGTGGCACAGGAGGTGAAGGCGCTCGCCAACCAGGCGCGCGGCTCGGCCGAGGCGTTCCGCGTCGGCGTGCTCGACCGGCTGGCGCTCGGCGCAGGCTTCGCCGACGAGATGCTGAGCGAGATCGAAGGGGACCGGCTGGTGAAGCTGGCCGAGACGATCGCGCGCGAGATCGGCCGTGCGCTCCACGCGCGGGCGAGCCACCTCGTCATGCTCGCATCCGACCCCGCCGTGGTCGCGGCGCTCGAGGAGCCGGGCAGCCAATCGGTGGCGCTGGCTAACGCCCGGCTTCGCCTGCTGCATCGCACCTCTGGCGAATATCTCTGCGCGTTCATCGTCGCCGCCAGCGGGCGGATGCTCACTTCGACCAATCCCAATGCCAGCGTCGCGATGCACGATTTCCGCACGGCACCGCAGTTCAACCGCGCGATGCAGAGCCAAAGCGGCGACGCATGGTTCACCGACGAGGTGTGGCTCAATCCCTGGTCCGACAATCATGCCGTTTTGGTGTTCGTGAAGGCGATCCGCAGCCGGCCCGACGCACCGCCGCTTGGCGTGCTGTACCTCGAATTCGACTGGGAACTGCTGATGCGCGAGGTGCTGCACCCGCCGCGCGACGCCAGCGACGAACGGCGCGAGACCGTCATCAGCATCGTCGATGCCGACAATCGCGTCATCGGCACGTCCGGCTCGACCCCGTTCGGCACGCCCGTCGCGCTGCCGCCCGGCACGCATAGCGGCACCGAGACGCGCGCCGATGCCGTCGTGGCCTTCGCCGCCGCGCGGGCGATCGGCGATTTCGACGTGCTCGGCCTGCGCTGCCTGATCGAGCAGAAAATGGCGAGCGAGGCGGAGATCGCCGCCGCCATCCTGCCGCCTGCGCGGCGCGAAAGTGACCGCCCCGAGCGCAAGCTCGCCTGATCCGCACACGAAAACGCCGCCCCGGACGAACCAGAGCGGCGCTTCGATGACCGATTATGTCTGGTCGATCAGGCGGCTTCGGCCTCGTCGTCGAACACCGGGCCCGAATCCTGGCCCTTGGCCGATTCGTCGCGGTCGACGAACTCGATCACCGCCATCGACGCCGCATCCGACCCGCGGATGCCGGCCTTGATGATGCGGGTGTAGCCGCCGTTGCGATCCGCGTAGCGCGCTGCCAGCACGTCGAACAGCTTCACGAGCTGTGCTTCGTCCATCAGGCGCGAATAAGCGAGACGACGGTTCGACAGACCGCCCTTCTTGGCGAGCGTCACCAGCTTCTCGACGTAGGGGCGGAGTTCCTTCGCCTTGGCGAGGGTGGTGATGATCTGCTCGTGCTTGATGAGCGCGGCCGACTGGTTGCGGAACAGGGCAGTACGGTGGCTGGAGGTACGCTGCAGCTTACGGCCGCCGACACGATGACGCATGGGTCTTGTCCTTCACGTTCGTCCGGCACCCGGATCAGGTAGCGCCGGCCAGGCGGTGAATGAGGGCCACCGCCCGAAACCCGAGCCCCAACCGAAGTTGAGGAAGTTGAGGGTCGGGCGGACCTGTTCGTCCGCCCAGCCCGTAATCGATGCCCCGTCAAGAAGCGGGGCCTCCTATGGCAGCGACACCGCGTCGAGGTTGTTCGCCGCCGTGGGAGATCCTGACTTGCGTCAGGATGACGCGGTGCGTGCGCTTGGCACGCCCCGCATCAGAACTCCTGTTCGAGCTTCTTGGCCATTTCCTCGATATTCTCGGGCGGCCAGCCGGGGATTTCCATGCCCAGCCGCAGCCCCATCGAGGACAGCACTTCCTTGATCTCGTTCAGCGACTTGCGTCCGAAATTCGGGGTGCGCAGCATCTCGGCCTCAGTCTTCTGAACCAGATCGCCGATATAGATGATGTTGTCGTTCTTCAGGCAGTTGGCCGAACGCACCGACAGTTCGAGCTCGTCAACCTTCTTGAGCAGGAAGCGGTTGAGCTGGTTCGAGCCGACTTCCGGTTCGGTCACGCCGCCGCCGATCGGGGCCATCGCCACGCTCTGCGAGGGAGCGGCGACCGCCATGCCATCGTCGAAGTGGACGAACAGCTGGAGCTGATCCTGCAGGATGCGCGCCGAATAAGCGAGCGCGTCCTCGGGCGTCAGCGTGCCGTCGGTCTCGACCGTGATCGTGAGCTTGTCGTAATCGAGCTCCTGCCCGACGCGGGTATTCTCGACCTTGTACGCGACCTGGCGGACCGGCGAGTAGAGCGCATCGACCGGCACGAGGCCGATCGGCGCGTCGATCGGCCGGTTGGAGGCGGCGGGGACATAGCCCTTACCGGCCTGCGCGGTCAGCTCCATGTTGAGCGTCGCGCCCTCGTCCAGGTGGCAGATCACGAGCTCGGGGTTCATCACCTCGATGTCGCCGGTGGTGGCGATGTCGCCCGCGGTCACCTCGGCCGGGCCGGTCGCGGCGAGCTGGAGGCGCTTCGCACCCTCGCCCTGCATGCGCAGCGCGATCTGCTTCACGTTCAGGACGATGTCGGTCACGTCCTCGCGCACGCCGGCGAGGCTCGAGAATTCGTGCAGCACGTTCTCGATGCGGATCGACGTCACCGCCGCACCCTGCAGCGAGGAGAGCAGCACGCGACGCAGCGCGTTGCCGAGCGTCAGGCCGAAGCCCCGCTCCAGCGGCTCGGCGACGAAGGTCGCGCGCCGCTTGCCGTCGCCGCCCGATTTCTTCTCGAGCGCGACAGGCTTCTTAAGTTCCTGCCAGTTCTTGGCATTGATCGCCATCATGGTCCCCTCGGGGCTGGAGCCGCGGCGCGTCCGCTGCGGCTGGAAACAAGATCGGACAAAGGGCTGGACGAGGCCCCCCAGATAAGCAGGATCAGACGCGACGGCGCTTGGAGGGACGAACGCCATTGTGCGGGATCGCCGTCACGTCGCGGATCGACGTGATGTGGAACCCGACTGCCTGCAGCGCGCGCAGCGCCGACTCGCGGCCCGAACCGGGGCCCTTGACCTCGACCTCGAGCGTGCGCACGCCGTGCTCGGCTGCCTTCTTGCCGGCATCCTCGGCGGCAACCTGGGCGGCGTAAGGCGTCGACTTGCGCGAGCCCTTGAAGCCCATCATGCCGGCCGACGACCACGAGATCGCATTGCCCTGCGCGTCGGTGATCGTGATCATGGTGTTGTTGAAGCTGGCGTTGACGTGGGCCACGCCGGCAGTGATGTTCTTCCTCTCGCGGCGCTTGATGCGCTGGGGTTCGCGTGCCATTTCGAAATCTTCCTGACCTAATCTGTTGCGCTACGCCCGCTCGCCTGCGCGTTCGGGCGGAGTAAGCCGTGGCATCGTCCCCCGGGACGACGCCGCCTGGCTTACTTCTTCTTGCCGGCGATCGGCTTGGCCTTGCCCTTGCGGGTGCGCGCATTGGTATGCGTGCGCTGGCCGCGGACCGGCAGGCCCTTGCGGTGACGCAGCCCGCGATAGCAGGCGAGATCCATGAGGCGCTTGATGTTCATCGCCACCTGGCGGCGCAGGTCGCCTTCGACCTGATAGCCGGCGTCGATCGTCTCGCGGATCTGGAGCACTTCCTGATCGCTCAGCGTGTTGACGCGGCGCGCAGGCTCGATGCCCAGCTTGGCGGTGATCTGCTTGGCCTTGGCCGGGCCAATGCCGTGGATGTAGGTCAGCGCGATCTCGACGCGCTTGTTGTCAGGGATGTTGACCCCCGCGATACGTGCCATGGTCTTTTAATCTCCTGCTCCACGGATTGGCTGGCCACCAGTCCATCTCGACGCTTCATCCCAGCCGAACGGAAATGCAGCGCACGCGCAAGCGCCGCCGGAAACCGGGTTCGTGGGAGGAGCGCTAGCTAGAGAGTGAGTCGGACGCTGTCAAGCGCGCGTAAAGCGCGACGTAACGGCGGGTTCCCGCCACGCGCACCCGTTGAATCGTCACGGTCGCGACCTACCTCGACACTGCGCCCAGCGCCATGCCCGACGTAGGCGCCTTGCTCCAAAGGGGATCCCATGACCACCAAAGCCTTTGCCGCCCAATCGGCGACGACCCCGCTCGGCCCGATCGACATCGAGCGCCGCGCGGCCGGCCCGCACGACGTCCAGATCGACATCCTCTTCTGTGGCGTCTGCCATTCCGACCTGCACACGGCGCGGTCCGAATGGGACGGCACCCAGTTTCCCTGCGTCCCCGGCCACGAAATCGTCGGCCGCGTGTCGGCGGTGGGCGATCATGTCGCGGCGTTCGCCGTCGGCGAGATCGTCGGCGTCGGCTGCATGGTCGACAGCTGCCAGCATTGCCCGTCGTGCGGCGAGGGGCTGGAGCAATATTGCACCGGCGGCGGCTTCGTCGGCACCTATAACGGCCCGACCCCCGACGCGCCCGGCCATACGCTCGGCGGCTATTCGCAGCGGATCGTCGTCTCCGACAAGTTCGTGCTGAAGATCGGCCATGACGAGAAGGATCTCGCCGCGGTCGCGCCGTTGCTGTGCGCGGGCATCACCACCTACTCGCCGCTCAAGCATTGGGGCGCCGGCCCCGGCAAGAAGGTCGGCATCGTCGGCATCGGCGGGCTTGGCCACATGGGCGTGAAGATCGCGCATGCGCTGGGCGCGCACGTCGTGGCCTTCACGACGTCGGAGAGCAAGAAGCAGGCAGCGCTCGAGCTCGGCGCCGACGAGGTCGTCAATTCGCGCAACGAGGACGAGATGGCGGCGCATGCCGGTAGCTTCGACTTCATCCTCAACACGGTCGCGGCCAGCCACAATCTCGATCCGTTCACGGCGCTGCTGAAGCGCGACGGCACGCTGACCCTCGTCGGCGTCCCCGAGCATCCGCACCCGTCGCCAGCGGTGTTCCCGCTGGTGTTCGGGCGCAAGGCGATCGCCGGCTCGCTGATCGGCGGCATCGCCGAGACGCAGGAGATGCTCGATTTCTGCGCCGAGAAGGGCATCGTCGCCGACATCGAGATGATCCGCATGGACGAGATCGATACGGCCTATGATCGCATGCTGAAGGGCGACGTGAAGTATCGCTTCGTCATCGACACCGCGACGTTGGGCTAAGGGACGAGGGCGGCTCGCTCGGGCGAGCCGCCCTGACCGGCTTTTGTCCCAGAACGGCATTATAATTCTCCGTCACCCCGGACCTGATCCGGGGTGACGCTTTTCTACGCCGACAAAGAAACAAGAAGCTGGATCCCGGATCAGGTCCGGGATGACGTCGGAGGATGGCGGCTGATTCCTGCGCCACCGATCGTCGGGCAGGAATCGTCGACCGGCTTCAGCCTTCGGCAGCTACCGGATCCGGCAGCACCGCTTCGATCTCAGCGGCACCGCTCTTGCGTCGATCGTGCCAACCGCCGACACTTTGGTCGCATCGAGGGGAATAGAATGCGGAATTTCGGAAGCTCGACATGTTCGAAGATGCTGATCCTCATCGCGCTCGCGCAACCGGCGTTTGCGGGCGCTGCTCCGCTGAGTTTCGACTGCGATGTGCCATCCGACCATTATTCTTCGGTTTCCGAAGAGGCGAGCGGCACGATGGCCGTTAGTGGCACGATAGAAGCGGTGGAGCTGCGAGCCGGGAACAACTTACCAGTAGCAGGCGCCCGAATTGCTAGCGCCGATGGCAAAACAAGCTTCGGGCTTCAGCTCGTAGCTGCTTCATCTCACGCCAAGCAGTTTGATATCGTACTGAACACAAGGCGGGGAGACGAAGCCAAACGGAATACGCTTGGACAAGTCGGGACCGACGGCCCGATCTCATTCATTCTTAGCTTATCCGACACCGGTAAGGTATCACTCCTCGTCGGTAGCCGTAGCTTTCAAGCAGACTTCACAGCTTTTTCATCAGGAAAAGTGGCAGCATTTTGCTCGACCGGCCAGTTCAAGTTTTCCAACTTAACTTTTGCCCCGGCCGAGAGATCAGGCAGCACGTCCAATTAAAACTGCGCGCAGATAGCGAAGCTGGGTCGTTGCTCGCGCAGAACAGGCTATGATCCAATCGTTTAATTCAGGACTGCAAATCCACGGCCTCAAACCATCCTGGCAGCCGGACTGTCCGCCAGCACCGCCTCGATCGCGGCGGCGACGGTATTGATGTCCGCCATGCCGTCCACGCGCGCGACCAGCCCCTTCGCCTCGTAATAAGGCAGGATCGGCGCGGTCTTGGCGCGATATTCGGCTAGCCGGGCGCGCACCGTCTCTTCATTGTCGTCGGGACGGCGGCGGAATTCGGTCGAGTGGCAGACGTCGCAGACGCCCGCCACCTTCGGCAGTTTGAAGACGTCGTGATAGCCTTCATTGCACTTGGCGCAGGTGAAGCGGCCCGAGATGCGCTCGACCAGCGCATCCTCGTCCACCGCCAGCTCGATCACGTGCTGGAGCTTGAGCCCGCGCTCGGCGAGCAGCGCGTCGAGCGATTCGGCCTGCGCCTGGGTGCGCGGATAGCCGTCGAAGATGAAGCCCGGCGCGTGCGCCTCGAAATCGAGGCGGTTGGCGATCAGTTGGGTCACGACCTCGTCGGGGACGAGCTGGCCGGCCTTCATGATCGCGTCGGCCTTGCGCCCGATCTCGCTGCCGACCTTCACCGCCGCGCGCAGCATGTCGCCCGTGGACAATTGCACCAGCCCGTAGCGGCTCATCAACAATTGCGCCTGCGTGCCCTTTCCCGCCCCCGGCGGGCCCAGCAGGATCAGGATCTTCACCGACGCATACCCCCCTTGAGCTTCGCCTTCTTGATCAGGTCGCCATATTGGTGGGCGAGCAGATGGCTCTGGATCTGCGTGACGGTATCGATCGTCACGTTGACGACGATCAGCAGGCTGGTGCCGCCGAAGCCGACAAGGTGCCGCGGAATGAAGATCTCCGGCACCACGCAGATCAAGGTCAGGTAGGCCGCGCCGAGCACGGTGATGCGCGTCAGCACATAATCGAGATAGGTCTCGGTATTCTTGCCGGGACGGATGCCGGGGATGAAGCCGCCGTAGCGCTTCAGATTGTCGGCCGTCTCCTCGGGATTGAACACGACCGCCGTGTAGAAGAACGAGAAGAAGATGATACCCGCGGCATACAGCACGAAATAGAGCGCGGTATCCTGGCCGATCCACTGGTTCAGCGTGATGACGAAATCGCCGAACCGGCTCTCGCCGCTGATATGCTTGCCGGCGAACTGCGTGATCGTCAGCGGCAGCGCCAGCAGCGACGAGGCGAAGATCGGCGGGATCACGTTGGCGGTGTTGATCTTGAGCGGCAGGTGGCTCTTGTCGGCCTGCATCATGCCGCGCTGGGTCTGGCGCTTGGGATACTGGATCAGCACCCGGCGCTGCGCGCGCTCCATGAAGCAGATGAACAGGATCAGCCCGATCACCAGGATGAAGCCGCCGATCACCATCAGCGGCGAGGTGGCGCCGGTGCGCGCGCTTTCCAGCGCGCCGGCGATCGTGGTCGGCAGGCTGGCGACGATGCCCGACATGATGATGAGGCTGACGCCGTTGCCGATGCCGCGGCTGGTGATCTGCTCACCCAGCCACATCAGGAACATCGTGCCGCCGACGAGCGTGATGACCGTCGTCGCGCGGAACAGCAAGGGATCGACCACCACCGCCTGCGCGCCGGCGCTGGAACCCCACGCCTCGAGCCCGACCGCGATGAAATAGGCCTGGACCGCGGTCAGCCCGACCGTGCCGTAGCGGGTATATTGGTTGAGCTTCTTGCGTCCGCTCTCGCCTTCCTTCTTGATCGCGGCGAGCGCCGGCGACAGCGAGGTGGAGAGCTGCACCACGATCGACGCGGTGATGTACGGCATCACGCCCAACGCGACGATCGACATGCGGGTGAGCGCGCCGCCGGTGAAGGTGTTGAAGAAATCCATCACCCCGCCCTTCGTCGTGTCGAAGAGCGACGCCAGCACGCGCGGGTCGATGCCCGGCAGCGGTACGTAGGACAGCAGGCGGAACACGATCAGCGCGCCGAGGGTGAACCACAGGCGCTTCTTGAGATCGGTCGCCTTGGTGAACTGCGACAGGCTTGCGTTAGCCGCCATCTGTTCGGCTGCGGATGCCATCTGTCTGTATCTACCCCGAAGAAAAGGCGACGAAACGCATATGCGCCCGCCGCCTCATATAGTGACCTGATGCCATCCGTCACCCCGGACTTGTTCCGGGGTCCACCCTGCCGCAGGCGCGGCGCGAGCGGCGGGGTGGATGCCGGGACAAGCCCGGCACGACGGCTATGATTTAGGCGCGCGCAGCCTTCTTGGCGGCCAGCGTGCTGCCCTTCTTGGCGGCGGCCTTCTCCTGCGCGGGGACGACTTCGATCACCTCGACCGAACCGCCGGCGGCCTCGACCGCCTCGCGCGCCGACTTCGACACGCCGGCGACGCGGAAGGCGAGCTTGGCCGAGAAGGTGCCCTTGGCGAGCAGACGGACGCCGTCCTTGCCACCGCGCGCAACGCCCGCCGCCTTCAGCGCGGCATGGTCGATCGTGCCGTCAGTCGCGAGCGTGCCCGCATCGACCAGCTTCTGCAGCTGGCCGAGGTTCACTTCGGCATAATCCTTGGCGAAGATGTTGTTGAAGCCACGCTTCGGAATACGCATGTGGAGCGGCATCTGGCCGCCCTCGAACCCGTTGATCGAGACACCCTCACGGCTCTTCTGGCCCTTCTGGCCACGGCCGGCGGTCTTGCCCTTGCCCGAGCCGATGCCGCGTCCGACGCGCATGCGGCTCTTGCGGGCGCCGGGATTGTCGAGGATTTCGTTGAGCTTCATCTGATGCACTCGCTTTCGCTATGGTCGCGCGGGGAAAGCGGGGCCCTTACGGAGTTACGTGCGCTTTGTCACCCGATTCCTGCGCGTTTCGCGCGGGCACCACGCCGGCCCGCGCCTCTTCGCGCGTGACGACCGACGGGCGATGCCCCGTAAGCGCACGCAGCCGCCGGCCGAGAGGCAGCTCCAGCCACCAATGGAGCGCGACCGCGACGAGATGCGCGATCAGGAACGCGACCGGGATCAGCACTGCCGCAAGCAAAGGGCCGCCATGCCCGCCGGCCAGCTTGGCGATGCCGCGCAGCACGAACGGGTGGGTCAGATAGAGCGCATAGCTCGCCGCACCCAGCAGCTGCAGCAGCGGCTGCTTCGCGCGCAACCCCGAACGCTCGAGCGCCAGCGCGCCGATCAACACGGCTGACGCCGGCAGGCCGGCAAACAGCCAGCGCGGCTCCATCGTCACCATGAACGGATTGCCGAGCAGCAGCATCGTGCCGAGCGCGGCTATCAATGCCCCGCCCACGCGCCCCGGCAGCCACTCGCGCGACGCAAGCAGCGCGATCACCATGCCAAAGCCGAATTCCAGCACGATACCGTCGCTGTAGAACGCCGCGAACAGGTCGGTCGGCCGCACCGTCGCGCCCGCCAGCACGATCGCCAGCAGCGCGCCACTCGCCGCCGCAACGGTGCGCGGCAACGCACCGCGCGTCAGCCACAAGGCGGCCGCGAACAGCAGGTAAAAGAACATCTCGTAATTGAGCGTCCAGCCGACGAACAGCACCGGCTGGACGAGGCCGTTGACCTTGCGGAACGGGATGAACAGCAGCGACCTGACGAGATCGAACGGGGCGGCGCGCGTCGCCTGCACCAGCGACGGCGCCACCAGCGCGACGCCGAAGATGCAGAAGGTGAGGATCCAGTAGATCGGCACCACCCGGATGACGCGGTTGAGCAGGAACCCACCCGGCGTGGTGGGGCGCCGCAGGCAGGTATGCACCATCACGAAGCCGCTGATCACGAAGAACAGGTCGACCCCGACATGGCCGAACCGCACATCGGAGGCGTGCAATCCAAGCGGCGCAATGAGCGAATCGGCGTGGACGAAGAGAACCAGAAAGGCGGCCAGCGCACGCAGCGCCTGGATGTTGTAGATCATGCCACACCCCCTGAGCCTGACCGTTTAGGCTGCCGCGCGGGCCAACGTCCAGCGGCGATGGTGCAGATGCGAAAAAGGGGCCGCCCGCGATTGCGGACGGCCCCCTCTGTTTCGATCAGGTCGCGTACGGCTTAGCCGTCGACCTTCACCATGTGCTGAACCTTGCGGATCATGCCGCGGACCTCGGGGCTATCCTCGAGCTCGCGCGTCTTGTGCATCTTGTTCAGGCCGAGCCCGATCAGGGTCGCCCGCTGGTCGGCGGTACGACGGATCGGCGATCCGGTCTGGGTCACCTTGATGGTCGCCATCAGATTACTCCGTCACCATCGCGGCGTCGGCATCGGCAACCTCGACCGAGGCTCCGCCACGACGCAGCAGATCGGCGATCTTCTTGCCACGGCGCTGCGCGACCGAGCGCGGGCTCGTCTGCTCGCCGAGCGCCTCGAAGGTCGCACGGATCATGTTGTAGGGATTGTTGGTGCCGACCGACTTGGTCACCACGTCGTGCACGCCCAGGCTCTCGAAGATGGCGCGCATCGGGCCACCCGCGATGATTCCCGTGCCGGCCGGAGCCGCACGGAGATAGACCCGGCCCGCGCCGAAGTGGCCGACGCCGTCATGATGCAGCGTACGACCGTCGCGCAGCGGCACGCGGATCATCGCCTTCTTGGCAGCGGCGGTCGCCTTCGAGATCGCCTCCGGCACCTCGCGCGCCTTACCGTGGCCGAAACCGACCCGGCCCGACGCATCGCCGACGACGACGAGTGCCGCAAAGCCGAAGCGCTTGCCGCCCTTCACCGTCTTCGAGACGCGGTTGATGTGAACCAGCTTCTCGACCAGTTCCTCGCCGCCCTCGTCGCGATTGCGGTCGTCGCGGCGGCGATTGCCGTCACGCCCACCGCGGCCGCGATTGTCGTTGCCGCCCCGGCCACGACCACCGCGCGGGCCACGGGCCTCGCGCTGCGGCTGTGCGCCTTCGCCACCGGCGGCCGCAGTCGCCTGCTCCGAACCCGGCGTTTCGTTCTGAACTTCGTCAGCCATTTAGAACTCCAATCCGCCGGCGCGGGCGGCTTCGGCGAGCGCCTTCACGCGCCCGTGGAACAGAAAGCCGCCACGATCGAACACCACCGAAGTGACGCCGGCCGCCGAAGCGCGCTCGGCGATCCGCTGGCCGACCGAGGTCGCCGCATCGATGTTCGCGCCCGACTGGCTGCGGACGTCCTTCTCGAGCGTCGATGCCGAGGCGACCGTGCGACCGGCCGCATCGTCGATCACCTGCACATAGATGTGCCGGCCCGAACGATGGACGGAAAGACGCGGGCGGAGACCGCCCTTCGACTTGAGCGCGGTCCGCACGCGGCGGCGACGCTTCTCGAACAGGGAGAGACCCTTGGTCATTACTTCTTCTTCCCTTCCTTGCGGAAGATGAACTCGCCGGCATACTTGATGCCCTTGCCCTTGTAAGGCTCCGGCTTGCGCCAGCGACGGATCTCCGCGGCCACCTGGCCGACCTGCTGCTTGTCGATGCCGGAAATGTTGACCGTGGTCTGGTCCGGCGTCGCGATCGTGATCCCCTCGGGGATCGCGAAGTCGACATCATGGCTGTAGCCGAGCTGCAGCTTCAGGTTCTTGCCCTGGACGTTGGCGCGATAGCCGACGCCGGTGATCAGGAGCTGGCGGGTGAAGCCCTCCGTCACGCCGACGATCAGGTTCTGCACCAACGTACGCTGCATGCCCCAGAAGGCACGGGCGCGGCGGGTGTCGTTCGCCGGCTGGACGCTGATCGCGCCTTCCTCGACGGCGTAGGTCACCTCGTCCGCGAGATCGAGCGTGAGCGTGCCCTTCGGGCCCTTCACCGACAGCACGCGGCCGTCGATGTTCGCGGTCACGCCCGTCGGAACGGGAACCGGCCTTTTACCGATGCGGCTCATCAGAACACCTCCGCGAGCACTTCGCCGCCGACATTCTGGTCGCGTGCTTCGGCATCCGAAAGCACGCCACGCGGCGTCGAGACGATGGTCATGCCGAGGCCGTTGCGGACGCGCGGCAGCTCCTTGGAGCCCGAATAGACGCGGCGGCCCGGCTTCGAGACGCGTGCGACGTGCTGGATCGCGGGCTGACCCTCGAAATACTTCAGCTCGATGCGCAGGCCAGGATGCTCGCCGAGCTGCTCCTCGGAATAGCCACGGATGTAACCCTCGCGCTGCAGCACGTCGAGCACGCGGGCGCGCAGCTTCGACGCCGGGCTCAGCACGCTGTCCTTGCGGGCGCGCTGACCGTTGCGGATGCGGGTGAGCAGATCGCCCAGGGGATCGTTGATCGCCATATCTAAACCCTTACCAGCTCGACTTGACGACGCCGGGGATCATGCCCCGCGTGGCAAGCTGCCGCAGCATGACGCGGCCCAGACCGAACTTGCGATAGACGCCACGCGGACGGCCGGTGAGCTCGCAACGGTTGCGCACGCGCGTCGGATTGCCGTTGCGCGGGATCTCGGCCAGCTTCAGCCGCGCGATCAGGCGCTCGGTCTCGTCCACGGACTGGTCGTCCGCGATCGCCTTGAGCCGGGCATATTTGCCGGCATACTTCTTAACGAGCTTCTTGCGATGCTCGTTCTTGTTGATCGAACTCAGTTTCGCCATCGACTTAAGTCCTTTGCCGCGCCGGCCATCCGGCGCGGGGAGAAATGGTTAGGCGGCCTGCTTCTGCTCGGCGGCCGGCTGCGGGAACGGGAAACCGAACAGACGGAGCAGCTCGCGCGCTTCCTCGTCGGTCTTCGCGCTCGTCTGGACGATCACGTCCATGCCGCGAACCGTGCTGACCTGGTCGTAGCTGATCTCGGGGAAGATCAGCTGCTCCTTGAGGCCGGTCGCATAATTGCCACGGCCGTCGAACGACTTGTCCGACAGGCCGCGGAAATCGCGGACGCGCGGCAGCGCGATCGTCACGAAGCGGTCGAGAAACTCGTACATCCGCTCGCGACGCAGCGTCACCTTGCAGCCGATCGGCATGCCTTCACGCAGCTTGAACTGCGCGATCGACTTCTTGGCCTTGGTGACCACCGCCTTCTGACCGGCGATCGCCGTCATCTCGGTGGCGGCCTGCTCGACCTTCTTCTTGTCCTGCGTGGCCTCGCCGACGCCCATGTTCAGCACGATCTTCTCGAGCTTCGGGATCTGCATCGGGTTGGTGTAGCCGAACTTCTCCGTCATCGCCTTGGCGATGCTGTCGTCGTACAGCTTCTTGAGGCGGGGCGTGTAGCCATCAGCCATCGATCTTCTCCCCGGTCTTGACGGCGACGCGAACCTTCTTGCCGTCCTGGGTTTCAAACCGAACGCGCGTCGGCTTGCCGTCCGCGGTCGCCAGCGCGACCTTGGAAATGTGCATCGGCGCTTCGACCTTCTCCAGCCCGCCCTGCGGGTTGGACTGGCTCGGCTTGCGGTGGCGGGTCGCGACGTTCACGCCGGACACGATCACCTTGCCGTCCTTGGGCATCGCCTTGGTGACGGTGCCGGTCTTGCCCTTGTCCTTGCCGGACAGGACGATGACGGGGTCACCCTTCTTGATCTTGGCAGCCGACATCACAGCACCTCGGGCGCGAGCGAAATGATCTTCATGTGCCCTGCGGCGCGCAGCTCGCGCACCACCGGCCCGAAGATACGGGTGCCGATCGGCTCCCCGTTATTCTTGTTGATCAGCACCGCGGCGTTACCGTCGAAACGGATGGTCGAGCCGTCCGCACGATTGATGTCCTTGGCGGTGCGGACGATCACGGCGCGGTGAACGTCGCCCTTCTTGACCTTGGCGCGCGGTGCCGCCTCCTTGATGGAGACGACGATGACGTCGCCGACGCTCGCGAAGCGACGCTTCGAGCCGCCGAGCACCTTGATGCACTGGACGCGCTTGGCGCCCGAATTGTCGGCCACGTCGAGGGTGGACTGCATCTGGATCATGGTTCAGTCCTCCTGCTTACGCCGTGTGGGCTTCGGGGGTACGGTGGGTATCGAGCGCCTCGATCACCCGCCACGTCTTCAGCTTGGAGATCGGTGCGCATTCCTCGATGCGGACCGTCTGGCCTTCCTTGAAGACGTTGCCCTCGTCATGGGCATGATACTTCTTCGAACGACGGATGATCTTGCTGTAGAGCGGGTGCTTCACCCGGCGCTCCACCAGCACAACCACCGTCTTGTCGGTCTTGTCGGACACCACAGTGCCCGTCAGCACGCGCTTCGGCATCTGAAGTGGCTCCTTACTTGGCAGCCGAGCGCGTGCGCTCGGTCTGCAGCGTCTTGATCTGCGCGATGGTGCGGCGCACTTCCTTCACCCGGCTCGGCTTTTCGAGCTGGTTGGTGGCGGCCTGAAAGCGCAGGTTGAACTGCTCACGCTTCAGCTCGGAGAGCTGGGTGGACAGCTGGTCGTCGGTCGCGACCTTGAGATCGGCAATCTTCGCCATTGTCACACAGCCTCGTGCACGGACTCGCCCAGACGGGCGACGACCTTGGTCTTGATCGGCAGCTTTTCCATCGCGCGCTCGAAGGCGACGCGGGCGATCGGGCCGGGGACGCCGTCGAGCTCGAACAGGATACGGCCCGGCTTCACGCGTGCCGCCCAGAATTCGGGCGCACCCTTACCCGAGCCCATGCGGACTTCGGCAGGCTTGCTCGACACCGGAACGTCCGGGAAGATGCGGATCCACAAGCGGCCCTGGCGCTTGATATGGCGCGTGATCGCACGGCGCGCCGCCTCGATCTGGCGGGCGGTGATGCGATCCGGCTCCAGCGCCTTGAGGCCGAAAGCCCCGAAATTGAGCGCAGTGCCGCCTTTGGCATCGCCGTGGATGCGGCCCTTGTGGGCCTTGCGGAACTTGGTGCGCTTCGGTTGCAGCATGTTCTCTAACCTTCAAACACCGCGATCAAGACGCGGCCGATAAGGCGGGCGGAGGGCTAAAGCCTCAGCGCGCCGGACGAACTCCGGAAGTCTGCGCTTCCATCATCAGACGGTCCTGCGCGAGCGGGTCATGGCCCAGGATCTCACCCTTGAAGATCCAGACCTTGACGCCGCACACACCGTAAGCGGTGTGGGCTTCCGCCTCGGCATAGTCGACGTTGGCGCGCAGCGTGTGCAGTGGCACCCGACCCTCGCGATACCATTCGGTCCGCGCGATCTCCGCGCCGCCCAGACGGCCGGCGCAGGTGATGCGGATGCCCTCGGCACCGAGGCGCAGCGCCGACTGCACCGCGCGCTTCATCGCGCGACGGAAGGCGATACGACGCTCGAGCTGATCGGCGACGCCCTGCGCGACGAGCTTCGAGTCGATCTCCGGCTTGCGGATCTCGACGATGTTGAGGCTCACCTCCGACGAGGTCATCTTGCCCAGCGTCCGGCGCAGCTTCTCGATGTCCGCGCCCTTCTTGCCGATGATCACGCCCGGGCGTGCGGCATAGATGGAGATGCGGGCGAGCTTCGCCGGCCGCTCGATCACGACCTTGCTGATCGCGGCCTGCGGGTGATGCTTGAAGATGTACTGGCGGATCTTGAGATCCTCCAGCAGCAGCCGGGCATAGTCGGCGCCTTCCGCATACCAGCGGCTGTCCCACGTGCGGTTGATCTGCAACCGCATGCCGATCGGGTTCGACTTGTGACCCATTATGCTTCTTCCTGCTCGCGGACGACCACACGGATCCGGCTGAACGGCTTGACGATGCGCGCGCTGCGGCCGCGGGCGCGGGTCGCGAAACGCTTCATCACGAGGCCCTTGCCAACCGACGCTTCCTGGACGACCAGCGCGTCGACATCGAGATTGTGATTGTTCTCGGCATTCGCAATGGCCGAGGCCAGGCACTTCCGCACGTCGATCGCCATCGCCTTCTTGGAGAAAGCGAGGATGTTGAGCGCGTCGCCGGCCTTCTTGCCGCGGATCAGGCCCGCGACGAGATTGAGCTTGTACGGCGAACCGCGCACCGAGGTGTTGACGGCAAGGGCTTCCTTGTCGCCCACCTTGCGGGGGGATGCAGGCTTGCTCATCAGCGCTTGCCCTTCTTGTCGGCGGCGTGGCCCGGGAAGTAGCGCGTGGGCGCGAACTCGCCGAGCTTCATGCCGACCATGTCTTCGTTGACCGACACCGGCACGAACTTGCGGCCGTTGTAGACGTTGAACGTCAGGCCGACGAACTGGGGCAGGATCGTCGAACGACGCGACCAGGTCTTGATCGCCCCGCGCGTGCCGCCTTCCTGCGCCGTTTCAGCCTTCTTGAGCAGGCTCAGTTCGACGAACGGGCCCTTCCATACAGAACGAGCCATCTATCAGCCCTTCTTCTTTGCGTGACGTGACCGGATGATCATCTTGTCCGTCGACTTGTTCTTGCGAGTGCGATGGCCCTTGGTGGGCTTGCCCCACGGAGTCACCGGGTGACGACCGCCCGAGGTACGGCCTTCGCCGCCGCCATGGGGGTGATCCACCGGGTTCTTCGCGACGCCGCGGGTGAGCGGACGCTGGCCGAGCCAGCGATTGCGGCCTGCCTTGGCGAGATAGGTGTTGGCGTTGTCGGGGTTCGACACCGCGCCCACCGTGCACATGCAATCCGAACGGATGTAGCGCTGCTCGCCCGAGTTAAGACGGACCATCACCATGCCGCGATCACGGCCGACGATCTGCGCATAGGTGCCTGCGGCACGCGCGATCTGACCACCCTTGCTGGGCTTCATCTCGACATTGTGGACGATCGTGCCGACCGGCGCCTGGCCGATCTCCATCGCGTTGCCCGGCTTCACGTCGGCCTTCTTCGACGCGACGACGACATCGCCGGCGGCGAGGCGCTGCGGCGCGAGAATGTACGACAGCTCGCCATCGGCATACTTCACCAGCGCGATGAACGCCGAACGGTTAGGATCATATTCCAGCCGCTCAACCGTCGCGGGATCGTCCCAGCGACGACGCTTGAAGTCGACGAAGCGATACTTCTGCTTGTGACCGCCACCGATGCCACGCGCGGTGGCGTGGCCCTGGTTGTTGCGGCCGCCCGACTTGCTCAGGCCTTCGGTCAGCGCCTTGACGGGCTTGCCCTTGTGCAGCTGCGAGCGGTCGACGAGGATCAGGCCGCGGCGGGCCGGGCTCGTCGGGTTATAATGCTTGAGCGCCATCGCGTCAGATTCCCGTCGTGACGTCGATCGACTGACCGTCGGCCAGCGTCACGATTGCCTTCTTCGTGTCGGAGCGCTTGTAGGGAGCGCCCTTCCACTTCTTCGACTTGCCCTTCTGGACGATCGTGTTGACGCCCGTCACGGTCACGCCGAACAGAGCCTCGACCGCCGCCTTGATCTCGGGCTTCGATGCGTCGTTGGCCACCTTGAAGACGACCGCATTATGCTCGGAGAGCAAGGTCGACTTCTCGGTGATGTGGGGCGCGAGCACCACGTCATAGTGGCGGTTATCGACCGCCGCTGTCTGCTTCTTAGCCATTGAGGCGCGCCTCCAGCTTCTCCACGGCGGCGCGCGTCAGCACCAGCGTGTCGTGTTTGAGGATGTCGTAGACGTTCGCGCCCACGGCCGGCAGCAGGTTCACGCCGCGCAGGTTGCCCGACGCATTCGCGAAGCTGACGTTCAGCGCGTCGCCGTCGATCACCAGCGCCTTGTTGCCGAAGCCCAGACCGGCGAGCTGGCCGACCAGCGCCTTGGTCTTGCCGTCGGCCACGTCGAGGCCTTCGAGCACGATCAGGCTGCCGCTCTTGACCTTCGCCGAGAGCGCCATCTTCAAGCCGAGCGCACGAACCTTCTTGTTCAGGCCTGGGTTGAAGTCGCGGACGCGGGCGCCGTGCGCCTTGCCGCCGCCGATG
The DNA here is from genome assembly GCF_019930585.1 of Sphingomonas nostoxanthinifaciens. Taxonomy (NCBI): domain Bacteria; kingdom Pseudomonadati; phylum Pseudomonadota; class Alphaproteobacteria; order Sphingomonadales; family Sphingomonadaceae; genus Sphingomonas; species Sphingomonas nostoxanthinifaciens. The sequence goes on from NZ_CP082839.1 coordinate 4,085,512, forward strand.
AACACCGGAGCGCGGCGATCACCGTGACGGGCGGCGCCGCCACCCTTCTGGTTGCCGAGCTTCTTGCCCGATCGCGCCACGTCGGCACGCTCGCGCGTGCCACGAGCGGTGCCGCGGCGCTTTTCCAGCTGCCAGGTCACCACACGGTGCAGGATGTCGGCGCGCGGCTCGATGCCGAACACCGCGTCGTTGAGCTCGAGGTCGCCGGCGGCCGACGCATCGAGGTTCTTGACCTCAATCTTCATTGTCAGCCCTCCTGGCCTTCGGCGGCTTCGGGCGTTTCGACCGGAGCGGCATTGTTGGTGTTGGCGGCGACCTTCAGGCCGGCCGGCTTCGGCGCATCGGCATGGCCCGGCAGCTTGACCGCGTCCTTGACGAACAGCCACGCGCCCTTCGAGCCCGGCACCGAGCCGCGCACGAACAGCAGACCGCGCTCGGCGTCCGTACGGACGATCTCGAGGTTCTGCTGGGTGCGCTGCTTGTCGCCCATGTGGCCGGCCATCTTCTTGTTCTTGAAGACCTTGCCCGGATCCTGACGCTGGCCGGTCGAACCGAGCGAGCGGTGCGAGACCGAGACGCCGTGGGTGGCGCGCAGACCGCCGAAGCCCCAGCGCTTCATGCCGCCCTGGAAACCCTTGCCCTGCGTGCGCCCGGCAATGTCGACATACTGGCCGGCAACGAAATGCTCGGCCGAGATCTCGGCGCCGACGTCGAGGAGGTTATCCTCGGTCACGCGGAACTCGTGCACGATCGCCTTCGGCTCGACCTCGGCCTTGCCGAAGTGGCCGCGCTGCGGCTTGGCGACATTCTTGGACTTGGCGACACCCGCGCCGAGCTGGACTGCGACATAGCCGTCGCGGTCCATTTCCTTGCGCGCGATAACCTGGAGACCGTCGAGCTGCAGAACGGTGACGGGCACATGCCGGCCATCCTCCTGAAACAGCCGGGTCATCCCAACCTTCTTCGCGATCACGCCAGTGCGCATGATCCAATTCCTTCCACAACAGAGGCTCCAAGGTCGTCCCACGGAGCTTGCCAACGAAAAAGGCCTCGGTCGCCCGAAGCCCCAGCCCAACGAAACTGCATTGCCCCCGCCCGGGCTCGGTTGCTCGCCTGTTGAAGCGAGCGGCGGGGACGCAGGCGCCAGCAGAGCTGACCGGTATCCTCGTATGCCGTCATACCGACCGAAGCCGGTATCCAGTCCTCAGCGTTTCACGGCTGGACCCCGACCTGAACCGGAGCGGCGTAGCAGGGAATCACACCACCGCTACGGAAGCCGGCGCTTTACGCGAGTTTGATCTCGACATCAACACCCGCCGCGAGATCGAGCTTCATCAGCGCGTCAACGGTCTGCGGGGTCGGCTGCACGATGTCGAGCAGGCGCTTGTAGGTGCGCACCTCGAACTGCTCGCGGCTCTTCTTGTCGATGTGGGGGCCACGGTTGACCGTGAACTTCTCGATGCGCGTCGGCAACGGAATGGGACCACGGGTCAGCGCGCCGGTGCGGCGGGCGGTGTCGGCGATCTCGCCGGTCGCCTGATCGAGCACGCGATGATCGAACGCCTTGAGGCGGATGCGGATATTGCTGTCCATGATTCCTACCGATGCGAAAGAGCGATGAGCGGGGCGCCACCGATCCGCTCGTCATCCCAGCGAAGGCTGGGGTCTCGTGAGGCCGGGGCATGCCCTGCTTCGGGAGATGCCAGCTTCCGCCGGCATGACGAGAGGGCGGGGGCACCTCTCATAAAAAGCAAACCGGCCGACTCTCCGAGGAGAGCCGGCCGGCTCGTTGTTGGTGGCGGCTATATTACGCGGAGATCGCGCTGACAACCCCTGCGCCGACGGTGCGGCCGCCTTCGCGGATCGAGAAGCGGAGCCCCTCTTCCATTGCGATCGGCGCGATCAGCTTGACACCGAGCTGCACGTTGTCGCCGGGCATCACCATCTCGGTGCCTTCCGGCAGCTTCACTTCGCCCGTCACGTCGGTCGTGCGGAAGTAGAACTGCGGACGGTAGTTGGCGAAGAACGGCGTGTGACGGCCACCCTCTTCCTTCGACAGCACGTAGACCTCGGAGGAGAACTCGGTGTGCGGCTTGATCGAGCCGGGCTTGCACAGCACCTGGCCGCGCTCAACCTCTTCACGGCCGACGCCGCGGATCAGCGCGCCGATATTGTCGCCAGCCTGGCCCGAGTCGAGCAGCTTGCGGAACATCTCGACGCCCGTGACGGTGGTCTTGCGGGTGTCCTTGAGCCCGACGATCTCGACTTCCTCGCCCACCTTGACGATGCCGGTCTCGACGCGGCCGGTGACGACCGTGCCACGACCCGAGATCGAGAACACGTCCTCGATCGGCATCAGGAACGGACGGTCCAGCGGACGCTCCGGCTGCGGGATGTAGCTGTCGACGGCCTGCATCAGCTTGAGCACGGCGTCATGGCCGATCTCGGGCTGCTTGTCCTCGAGCGCGCACACGGCCGAGCCCGGAATGACGGGGATGTCGTCGCCCGGGAAGTCGTAAGACGAGAGCAGCTCGCGAATCTCGAGCTCGACGAGCTCGAGGATCTCGGCATCGTCGACCAGATCGACCTTGTTCATGAACACGACCAGGGCCGGCACGCCGACCTGACGGGCGAGCAGGATGTGCTCGCGGGTCTGCGGCATCGGGCCGTCGGTCGCGGACACGACGAGGATGCCGCCGTCCATCTGCGCGGCGCCGGTGATCATGTTCTTCACATAATCGGCGTGGCCCGGGCAATCGACGTGCGCATAGTGGCGCGCTTCGGTCTCATACTCGACGTGCGCGGTCGAGATGGTGATGCCGCGCTCGCGCTCCTCGGGAGCCTTGTCGATGTTGGCATAGCTGGTGAAGGTCGCGCCGCCGGTCTCGGCGAGCACCTTCGTGATGGCGGCCGTGAGCGACGTCTTGCCGTGATCGACGTGCCCGATGGTGCCGATGTTGCAGTGCGGCTTCGTGCGCTCGAATTTAGCCTTGGCCATTATATCCTACCTTGCTTTCGAATCTCAGGAACAGCGGACGCCCGCCATCGCAGCGGGCGCCCATAGCAGCTTTTTTAAGCTACGCCAGCCTTCTCGCTCTCAGGGCCGCCGCCTGCGCGGGCAGGCCGAGCGAGCGAGGATCGGAGCCGATTAGGCCAGCTTCGCCTTCACCTCGTCCGCAACGTTCTGCGGCACTTCGTCATAATGCGAGAACTGCATCGTGTACTGCGCGCGGCCCTGGGTGAAGGAACGCAGCGAGTTCACGTAGCCGAACATGTTCGCGAGCGGCACCTGCGCCTCGACCGCCTGCGCGTTGCCGCGCGTGTCGGTGCCCTGGATCTGGCCACGACGGCTGTTGAGATCGCCGATCACGTCGCCGAGATAATCCTCGGGAGTGACGACCTCGACCTTCATGATCGGCTCGAGGATCGTGATGCCGGCCTTCTGCGCCGCTTCGCGCATCGCGCCGCGCGCACAGATTTCGAAGGCGAGCGCCGACGAGTCGACGTCGTGATACTTGCCGTCGATCAGATGCACTTCGACGTCGACGATCGGGAAGCCGATCAGCGCGCCGGTCAGCGCCGTCTCGCGCATGCCCTTCTCGACCGAGGGGATGTATTCGCGCGGGACGTTGCCGCCCTTGACCTCGTCCTTGAAGACGAAGCCCGTGCCGCGCTCGCCCGGCTTCACCTGCACCTTGACCTCGGCGAACTGGCCGGAGCCGCCCGACTGCTTCTTGTGGGTGTAGGTCAGCTCGACCGGCTTCTTCAGATATTCGCGATAGGCGACCTGCGGGGCGCCGACATTCGCCTCGACCTTGAACTCGCGCTTCATGCGATCGACGAGGATCTCGAGGTGAAGCTCGCCCATGCCCTTGATGATCGTCTGGCCGCTCTCGGCGTCCGACGACACGCGGAACGACGGATCCTCGCGGGCGAGGCGATTGAGCGCGATGCCCATCTTCTCCTGGTCCTGCTTGGTCTTCGGCTCGACCGACAGCTCGATGACGGGGTCCGGAAACTCCATCCGCTCGAGTATGATCGGGGCGTTCTGCGCGCAGAGCGTGTCACCGGTCGTGGTGTCCTTCAGGCCCGCCAGCGCGACGATGTCGCCCGCATAGGCCTCCTGGATGTCCTCACGGCTGTTGGCATGCATCAGCAGCATGCGGCCGACCTTTTCCTTCTTGTCCTTGACCGAATTCTGGACGGTCGAGGCGGCGTCGAGCTTGCCCGAATAGATGCGGGCGAAGGTCAGCGTGCCGACGAAGGGATCGTTCATGATCTTGAACGCCAGCGCCGACATCGGCGCGCTGTCGTCGGCCGGACGCGAATCCTTGGTCTCGCCGTCCAGCTTGACGCCCTCGACGGGCGGAATGTCGAGCGGGCTCGGCAGATAATCGACCACGGCGTCGAGCAAAGGCTGCACGCCCTTGTTCTTGAACGCCGAGCCGCACAGCACCGGCACGAACGAGAAGTTGAGCGTGCCCTTGCGGATCAGTTTCTTGAGCGTCGCCGCATCGGGCTCCTCGCCCTCGAAGAACTTCTCCATCACCGCATCGTCCTGCTCGACGGCGGCTTCGATCAGCTCCTGGCGCGCGGCCTCGGCCGCATCCTTCAGGTCGTCCGGAATGTCGCGATATTCGAACTTCGCGCCGAGCGATTCGTCGAGCCAGATGATCGCCCGGTTGTTGACCAGATCGACCAGGCCCTTGAAGCCGCCCTCGATGCCGATCGGGAGATACAGGACCAGCGGACGCGCACCGAGGCGATCCTTGATCATATCGACGCAACGCTCGAAATTGGCGCCGGTGCGGTCGAGCTTGTTGACGAAGCACATGCGCGGCACGCGATACTTCTCGGCCTGACGCCACACCGTCTCCGACTGCGGCTCGACACCCGCGACGCCGTCGAAACAGGCGACCGCGCCGTCCAGCACGCGCAGCGAACGCTCGACTTCGATCGTGAAGTCGACGTGGCCGGGCGTGTCGATGATGTTGATACGATGCTCGGGGCCCTCGCCCTCCTCGGCCTTCCAGAAGCAGGTCGTCGCGGCCGACGTGATCGTGATGCCGCGCTCTTGCTCCTGCTCCATCCAATCCATCGTCGCAGTGCCTTCGTGCACTTCGCCGATCTTGTAGGACTTGCCGGTGTAATAGAGGATGCGCTCGGTCGTCGTCGTCTTGCCGGCGTCGATGTGCGCCATGATGCCGATGTTACGATAGCGGTCGAGCGGATGGCTGCGGGCCATGGGTCGGGCTTCCTTAAGGATGTGGGGAGCCGGACGGTCCGGCTCCCCACGATATAGGTGACGTTGCTGCGCTTGTCAGCCGCTTACCAGCGGTAGTGGCTGAACGCGCGGTTCGCTTCAGCCATGCGGTGCGTGTCTTCGCGCTTCTTGACGGCGTTGCCGCGATTGTTCGCGGCGTCCATCAGCTCGCCCGACAGGCGGGCCGACATGGTGTGCTCCGAACGGCCGCGCGCCGCGGTGATGAGCCAGCGGATGGCGAGCGCCTGGCTGCGCTCGGGACGCACCTCGACCGGAACCTGATAGGTGGCGCCACCGACGCGACGGCTGCGCACCTCGATGCCCGGACGGACATTGTTGAGCGCGTCGTGGAACACGCCGAGCGGATCGCGCTTGGCGCGCGTCTCGACCGTATCGAACGCGGTGTAGACGATGCCCTCGGCGACGGACTTCTTGCCGTCGAGCATGACGGAATTCATGAACTTGGTGAGCACGATATCCCCGAACTTCGGATCGGGCAGAATTTCGCGCTTCTCGGGACGACGACGACGGGCCATCGATATTTCCTTCTAATCAACCGGGCCGCTTGCAGCCCTGGATCCCGGCCCCACCAAACTTTCTTGGCGCCAGGATGAGTCCGCGCGGACGCTCCGCGCCCGCTGGCTCACTTCGGACGCTTGGCGCCGTACTTGGAGCGGGACTGCTTGCGATTCTTCACGCCCTGCGTGTCGAGCACGCCGCGCAGCACGTGATAGCGCACGCCCGGAAGGTCGCGCACGCGGCCGCCGCGGATCAGCACCACCGAGTGCTCCTGCAGGTTGTGCCCCTCGCCAGGGATGTACGAGATCACCTCGCGCTGGTTCGTCAGGCGCACCTTGGCCACCTTGCGAAGCGCCGAGTTCGGCTTCTTCGGCGTGGTGGTGTAGACGCGCGTGCACACGCCGCGCTTCTGCGGGTTCTTCTCCATCGCAGGCACCTTGGACTTGGCGATCTGCGGTTCGCGACCCTTGCGGATCAATTGGTTGATCGTAGGCATTGAAGCCTTCACCTTCCTTAGGTTACTTTACCGGACGAGAAGCACGAAAACCCGGCGGTCATGATGACCCGCCGGGCACCTGCCCAAGCCGCGGCAATGTTCAAATCGTCCGCGCGCAACCGGAACCGGCCGAGCGGACGCGCGCTCCTACGCGTGGGACAAGAACGAGTCAAGGAGAGCACACGCCGCCACCGGGCTGCTGCAAAAGCGAAATATCGCGGTTACACAAGCGCAGGATAGCGCGCCGGCTTGATCGCCGGAGACCAGAGGATGAGCAGCATCAGTTTGAAGTCCGCAGCCGAGCGCCGCCTTCCCCCGTGGTCGATGCGCTCCGACGGATGGACGTCTCGCGTCCCCGTGCCGCGGACAGTCGATCGCAATAGCTGGCTGGACCTTTCCGGACGCGGCTGGACGCTTGCGCTCATCCTGCTCGTTGTCGCGACGTTCCTCATCCGCGCGCGCTATTACGGAAATCCGTTCATCGACGTCGACGAGCAATTCTACCTGCTGACCGGCGACCGCATGCTGCATGGCGCGGTGCCCTATATCGACATCTGGGATCGCAAGCCCGTCGGCTTGTTCCTGCTCTACGCCGCGATCCGCCTGCTCGGCGGCGACGGCATCATCCAGTATCAGCTCGTCGCCTCGGGCTTCGCTGCGGCGACGGCGGTGATGATCGCCGTCATGGCCCGGCGGATCGCCCCCCCCGGCGCGGCTCTGGTGGCAGCGCTCGCTTATATTCCCGCGCTGGCGATGAACGGGGGCGCCGGCGGTCAGACGCCAGTCTTCTACAATCTGCCGATGGTCGTGGCGGCATGGCTGATCCTGAACCTCGCCGCCCGTCCGGCGAGCCTCGCGCGCATTCGGCTTCACGGCGTCGCCGCGATGCTGCTGGTGGGCATCGCCATGCAGATCAAATATTCGGCGGTGTTCGAGGGCGTCTATTTCGGCCTCACCCTGATGTGGCTGTCGTGGCGCTGTGCGCCGCGACGGGTGGAACTGCTGCTCGACGCCGCCTTGTGGGCCGGCGTGGCGCTGCTGCCGACCGTCGCCGCGCTCGCTTATTATGCCGGCATCGGCGAAATGCAGGCATTCCTGTACGCCAATTTCAGTTCGATCGCCGCGCGCGGCGCCGTTTCCCCCGATCATGAATCGAAGGATTTGCGTCACATCGTGGTGCGGATGCTGCCGTTCACGCTGCCGATCATCCTCGGTGAATGGCTGCTGCGCGATCATGGCGCCTTCTGGCGGCGGCGGTTCGACGGCACGGCCGCGCACGCATTCCTGATCGGCTGGCTCGTCGCGGCGATCATCGGCTTTGCGGCGTTCGGGACCTTCTTCAACCATTATGCGCTGCCGCTGCTGGTGCCGCTGGCGATCGTCGCCGCGCCGACCTTCGCGATCCGTTATCGCCGCGCGGGCGCGGTGATGGGGACGATCAGCCTGCTTGGCCTGTTCATCCCCTATCCGCTGAATGCCGCGAAGGACGAGCGGCGCCATGGCGGCGCCGATTATGCTGCCATGATGACGGCGCAGATCGCGCCGAACCTGCACGGCCGCTGCCTCTACGTCTTTTACGGCGAGCCGATCCTCTACCAGCTGACGCACAGCTGCCTGCCGTCGCGCTGGGCCTTTCCGTTCCACCTGAGCCTCGCGCGCGAGGCGCCGGCGCTGGGCGTCGACCCGGTCGCCGAGGCGCGCCGGATCATGGCCTCCAAACCGCCGGTGGTGGTCGATCGCATCACCACCGATGACGAGATCAATCCCGTGGTCCAGCACCTCGTCCGCGCCGATCTCGCGCGCAATTACCGGCTGGCCTGGTCGTATCGCCGTCCCGATCCGTCGATGGACGTGGATCGGATCTGGGTGCGGCGCCCGCAATCCTAGAGCGCGCCGCCTCCGCACGCATAAGGCGGAAGCCAGCAGGACCAGCCGATCGTCCAGCCGACCGCGTAGCGTGCGACCGCGCCGCGCGGCCATCGGCCCGGTAGCGGCTGATCGAACGTCACGACACCGTGCGGTGACGGAGGCCAGGGCACGTCGGCAGCGGCATTGCCGCGCCACGCCTCGCCGCCAGCAAAGTCACGGCGCGCGGCGATGGCGATGACGCGCGGCCCGGCGGCGACCTGGTGATAGTCGAAGAAATTGCGTTGCAGCCCGCCACGATCACTGATCGTCGAGCGCGCCATGTAGATCGTCTCGTCGCCAGCCGCAGGGCGGTCGAACACGACCGCGCGGGCGGGGGCGTCGGATGCCACCGGCACAGGGTAGAGCCTGATGCAGGTCAGCATCAGCACCCCAGCGAGCATGGCCCCGCTGAGCCATGGAGCGGATCGGACGTCACGCAGGAACAGCCACGCAAAGAGCCCGAACAGCGGCAGCAGCCATTTGAAATAATGGACGTTCTGGTAATACCACAGGCCGCTCGGCAGCAGATCGACATAGCCCAGCATGACGCTGGCATAGACGGCCGCCACGGCGAGAAGGCAGGCGGCGCACGCCCGCGCGCGGCTGTAGCGCAGACTGGCCGCGAGCAATCCTGCCGCGCCGAGCGGCAGCCATGGGCAGACGACGAGCAAGCCGCGCCCCTGCGGAAACCAGGGCTTGGGCTCGACCAGCAGGATGTAGCTCTTCCAGCCCAGCCAACGCAGATTCAATCCGAAGGCGGCCGACAATTGCATATAGTCGGTCGGTCGCAGGCCGTAGATCGCCAGATAGAGGAGCCCGTAGAGCGTGGCCACGCTTACCCCGCTCGCGATCGCGACCAGCGCAAAGCGATCGCGCGTCCGATCGAACACCAACGTACCGGCGCAGCAGCCCATGATAAGCAGGCTGATGACGATATCCGCCGGCCGATTGGCGGGGATCAGGGCCAGCGTCGCGCCGAGCGTGATCGCGGACCGAACGGTCAAGGCGCGCGCGGGTGTCGGACTTTTCAGCAGCGGCAATGCGCATGCGAGCGCGAGCCAGATCAGCGCTGCCGAGGGGGTGGTCGTCCATGGTTCGGCCCATCGCTTGCCGATGATCGGATAGAGGATAGTGGTCGCGAGAAAGATCGGCATCGCGATCGCGCGCGCCACGCCGAAGAGGAGCGCGACCCGGCAGAAGGAAGCGAATGCAACGAGATAGCAGGCGATATCCACGAACAGGAATGGCACCTGTCCGCTCAGGATCGTGAACGGCGCCGCGACGAGCGGATAGAAAAGCGGATACCAGTGGCGATCGGGCGAGAGATCGAACCGCGCAAACGCCTTCGCCGAGGTCAGATACAGGCTCTGATCCGACCAATGCGCCCAGTGAACCTGCTCCAGATGAAGCAGGTTGTGCGGCTTGATCGACGCGATCGCTGCCGCAAGATAAAGCATCGCCACGATGCCGACGGCGATGGAGGGCCGCCGATCGAGCAGGCCCAAAGGCGGTTCAGTCCGTCCCGGCCGACAATCGTCGTGCGCCGTCATCAGCGTCCCCCGCCTTTGGCTTGATGTAGATCGACGCGATCGACGGCCAGCCGTTGCGCAGCTCGATCTCGATCTCGGCGATCATCCGTTCGATCCGGCCGACCGCGACCGCATCCTCGAAATCGACGCTGGCCGCGACGAAGATGATCTCGGGCGCGATGTGGATCGTCACCACCTCGCCCACTGCGGTCACCTCGGGCTTGGCGGCGAGCAGGCTGCGCACGCCCTCGATCAGGCGCGGGTCGGCGCGCTCGCCGATTAACAGCCCCTTCGATTCGCGCGCGAGCATGAAGGCGACGATCGCCAGCGCCACGCCGATCACGACCGAGGCGGTGCCGTCCCAATAGGATGCACCGGTGACCTGGCTGAGCGTCACCCCGATCGCCGCCACCACCAGCCCGAAGATCGCGGCCGAATCCTCGAACAATACGATGAAGGTCGCCGGATCCTTCGAGCGGCGCACCGCCTGCCACCAGCCCTGCTCGCCCTTGGTCTGGCCGAACTCGCGCAGCGCCAGCAGCCACGAACCGCCCTCCAGCGCCAGCGACACGCCCAGCACGATATAATTGATCAGCGGCCGTTCCATCGGCTCGGGATGAAGGATGTGGAGTACGCCCTCGTAGATCGACAGGCCGGCGCCGGTCGCGAAGATCAGGATCGCGACGACGAAGCTCCAGAAATACAGCTCGCGCCCATAGCCCAGCGGATGGAGCGCGTCGGCGGGCTTCAGCGATTTCTTCTGCCCGTAGAGCAGCAGCAACTGGTTGGTCGAATCGACCACCGAGTGGAAGCCCTCGGTAAGCATCGCCGACGATCCGGTCAGCGCCGCCGCGACGAACTTGGCGACGGCGATGCCGAGATTGGCGGCGAGCGCGGCGTAGAGGACGAGCTTGCCGCCGTCGGCGCCTTCGCCATGGGCCTTGGCGCTCACGGTGCGCCGGGGCCCTTCGCGACGACACCGCCCTTGATCACCCAGGCGGGATGCTCGAGCAGGCGCACGTCCTTCAGCGGATCGCCGGCCACCGCGATCAGGTCGCCATAATGGCCCGGCGTGAGCTGGCCGACATCGGCCGCGCGATCCAGCGCGATCGCGGCGTCGCTGGTCGCGGCGCGGATCGCCTCGGCCGGGGTCATGCCCCATTGCACCATCGTCGCGAACTGCAGCGCATTCTGCCCGGCGGGGAAGACGCCGCCATTGTCGGTGCCGAAGATCATCTTCACGCCGGCGGCATGCGCGGCGCGGAACGTCTCGCGCTGCTTGCGGCCGATCTGGCGCTCCTTGTCGAGGCTCTCGGCCCAGGTGCCGTTCTTGGCGCCTTCGGCGAGAATATAATCGTCGTCATAGATATCCATGTCGAACCAGGCGCCGCGCTCCTTCGCCAGCTTGAACGAGGTCGCGTCGGCGAGGCTGGCATGCTCGATCGTGTCGATGCCGGCGCGCAGCGCATCGTTGATGCCCTCGGTGCCGTGGGCATGCGCCGCGACCTTGAGGCCGAGCATATGCGCCTCGTCGGCGATCGCCTTCATCTCCTCGAAGCTCAGCTGCTGCGCGCCGGGCGCGTCGGTCTTCGACAGGACGCCGCCGGTGGCGCACACCTTGATGACCTGCGCGCCATTCTTGTGCAGCTTGCGCACGAGCTGGCGCATCGCATCGGGGCCCGAGCCGGTATTGGGCTGGGGCAGCAGATCGCTCATCGAGGGCGGCAGCCCCTCGGTGCCGTCGCAATGGCCGCCGAGCGCGCCGATCAGGAAGGTGGCGGGCACGATGCGCGGGCCGGGGACATAGCCATGCTCGATCCCCTCCTTCAGCGCGACGTCGTTATAGTTGGACGAGCCGAGATTGCGCACGGAGGTGAAGCCTGCCTCCAGCATCTTCCGCGCATTGGCGACGCCGACGACGGTCCAGAAGGTGTCGGTATAAGCGAGGCCCTGATAGCCGCCGATCGTCGCGTCGCCGTCGAGATGGACGTGCATGTCGATCAGGCCGGGCAGGATCGTGACGTCGCCCAGATCGAGCCGCTTCGCACCCTGCGGGATCGCCGGCCGGGCCGCCGCGCCGGTCGCCAGCGCGACCACGCGCCCGTCGTCGCCGATCACCACCACCGGCGCGTCGAGCAGCACGCCCTTCACCGGATCGAGCATGTGGGCCGCCGTCACCACCGTCGCGGCCGCCACTGGCGCCGTTCCCGCCAGCAGGCACGCCGCCGCCAGCGCCATCATCCGCTTCATCCGATCCCCTTTTCGTCGCTCGTCCCTGCGTGAACGGTCGCGCGGGCGAGTGCAACGGCGCTCAGCCCTTTTTGCAGGGATCGTGCCCCCAGTTCATCAGCGAATAGCGCCAGTCCGAGGTTTCGGCGTCCTTCTCCGGCCCCTGCGCCGCGTGGCGATGGACGTAGCCGATCACCTTGCGCATGTGGGCATAATCGTCGGCGTCGAGGTCGGCGACCTTGGTCCGCCTGATCGCGACGATGCGCTTGCCCGATCTATGGCCGACGCTCTCGCCCGATCCCGCGCCGTCGGCGCCCTTCCAGCCGACGCGCTTGCTGTCGTCGCTGTCGAGCCAATGCTCGATCTCGGCGGGGGTCATGTTGACCGCCTCCTCGAAATCGGCGCGGACCTTTTTATGTTCGTCGCTCTCGGCCATGGCGGCTCCTTCCGCCGGACGGAACGAGCAAGGTCCGTCAGGGATGCGCCGCGGGCGGGATGTGCGGCGGCACGGGCACGTAGATCCGCGCAGCGAGCCCGAGATGCCCCAGCGCCGCGATCACGCCCAGCGCCACGACCACCGCGCCTGCGATCCGGGCACGCCTGATGTCGAGCGCGCGCGCGTCGACCATCAGGATCAGCGCCAGCGCGGCGGCGACCATCGACCACAGGTGATAGCGCAGGTCGCTGGCGATGCTGACCACCGCGAAGCTCGCGCTCATGCACGCCGCGGTCAGCGCCAGCGCGAACGCGAGCCGCCCCTGCGCGCTCGTCGTCCGCATGCCGGCCCAGAGCAGGCCGAGCGCCACCGCCAGCCACAGAAACGGCCAACCGAGCGGGCTCAGCGCCATCAATTTGCCGCCATCGACCAGCGCCGCGGCGGCGGGGCCGGGCGGCGCGCCGAGCCCGAGATCGTTGCGCTCCGACACCAGCGGCGGGGCGGCATCGCCTTCGCCCGGCCCGACCCAGAAGCGCAGGTTGGAATTGAGGTGGCCGGCGCGGTGCGCGGCATAAGCGAACGGGTGCGCGAGCAAAATCGCCGCCCAGTCGCGCATCAGATGCGGGCGCTGATCGTCGCCGAACGCCACCGCCTGCCCGACGAAGTCGCACTGCGCGGGTTCGCCAAAGGGGTTCCAGAAATAGGGCGAATAACAGCCGCGCCGCTCGGCCTCGCGCCACTGCGCCGCGCTCAGGCCAGGCAACGTCGCGAGCCCGGCCTCGTGCGCGGTTCCAGCCATGTCGTAGAGCGGCAAGGCGCGCTCGACCTGTGTCGGCTCGGCGCCGAACAGCCGATGGTTGATGAGCGGGCTGAGGCCGATCACCGCCACCATCGCGACCAGCGCCAGCACGGCGCGCTGCCACAGCGGCCGCGCACCCGCGACATGCGCCAAAGCGAAGGAGAACGGCACCGTTGCGAACAAGGCATTGCCACGCACCAGCGTCGCATAGGCGATCAGCACGCCGGCCAGCGCCGCCGCCCAGCGCGGCACGGCGCGGTCGTCGAGCCGCCACCACGCCACCAGCCCCGTCGCCAGGAGCAAAGCGGCCGCCATCTGCGCATCCTTGAGGATCGCGGTCGCCCAGCCGAGACCGAGCGGCGCGACGCCGACCAGCAGCACCAGCGCCGCCGCGCCGTGCCGCTGGCGACGGCCGAGCGCCGCGGCGATCAGGCCGAGGCCGCCCCACCATGCGAGCATCTGGAGCAGCAGCATCGGCTGCGTGCCCGGCCACCCCAGTCGCAGCAGCGACCACAGCCGCGCCATGATCGGCGGGTGCCAATCGGTATAGTCGCCGTCGATGCCCTGGCCGTATTGCGACACGCTGTCGTACATCGCGACGCCGGGCCAGCGCGCGGCGAGGCTGGCGATGCAGAGAAAGGCCGCGGCGGCCAGCCACGGCAGCGGCGAACGCGAGCGTTGTGCGTGGCGCTCGGCTCGGCCATCCCCGTCACCCCGGATTTGGTCCCGGGTCCACCCCTCTGCCCGGCTCACCGCGCAATCCTCTCGCGCAGGGTCACGCCGTGATGTGGATCCCGGAACAAGTCCGGGATGACACTTCGCAACTCAGATATGGATCACCCGGCCATAGGCGGCGAGCACGCTTTCGTGCATCGCCTCGGACAGGGTCGGGTGCGGGAAGATCGTCTCCATCAGATCGCCCTCGGTGGTCTCGAGCTGCTTGGCGACGGTATAGCCCTCGATCAGCTCGGTGACTTCGGGGCCGGCCATGTGCGCGCCGAGCAGCTCGCCGGTCTTGGCGTCGAACACCGTCTTCACGAAACCCTCGGCCTCGCCCATCGCGATCGCCTTGCCGTTGCCGATGAACGGGAATTTGCCGACCTTGACCTCGTAGCCGGCCTCCTTGGCCTTCGCCTCGGTCAGGCCGACCGACGCCACCTGCGGGCGCGAATAGGTGCAGCCGGGGATGTTGCGCACGTCCATCGCGTGCGGATGGCCGCCGGCGATCGCCTCGACCGCGATGATGCCCTCATGGCTCGCCTTGTGTGCCAGCCACGGCGCGCCGGTGATGTCGCCGATCGCCCAGATGCCCTCGACATTGGTGCGGCACATCGCATCGATCTTCACATGGCCGCGATCGGTGGCGATGCCGAGCGCCTCCAGCCCGAGATTCTCGGTGTTCGGCACGATGCCGACCGCGACGATGACGTGGCTATATTCGCGCGCCTCGGTCTTGCCGTCGGGCAGCTTGATCGTCGCGGTGACCGAACGGCCGGGCTTCACGTCGATTTTCTCGACGCCGTGCTTGGCCAAAATCGTCATGCCCTGCTTCTCGAACTGCTTCTGGACGAAGGCCGAGACCTCGGCATCCTCGACCGGCAGGATGCGGTCGAGCATCTCGACGATCGTCACCTTGGCGCCCATGTCCGAATAGAAGCTCGCAAACTCGCAGCCGATCGCGCCCGAGCCGATCACCAGCAGATCCTTCGGCATCTCCGCCGGCGTCATCGCGTGACGATAGGTCCAGATGCGGTCGCCGTCGGCCTTGGCGAAGGGCAGGTCGCGCGCACGCGCGCCGGTCGCGAGGATGATGTTCTTGGCGACGAGCTCGGTGGTGACGTCGCCATTCTTGACGACGACCTTGCCCTTGACCGGCACGGTGGCGACGCCCTCGACCACCGTCACCTTGTTCTTCTTCATCAGGCCCTTGACGCCGGCATTGAGCTGGCCCGCCACCTTGCGGCTGCGGTCGACGATCTTGGACAGATCGAACCCGGCCTTCTCCACCGTCAGCCCGTAGGAGGCGGCGTGGGTCATGTAATGATAGACTTCGCTGGTGCGCAGCAGCGCCTTGGTCGGGATGCAACCCCAGTTGAGGCAGATGCCGCCGAGCCGCTCGCGTTCGATGATCGCGGTCTTGAGTCCGAGCTGGCTCGCGCGAATCGCGGCGACATAGCCGCCCGGACCGGAACCGATGATGACGAGGTCGTAGCTGTCGGCCATCTGTATCTCTGCTGCTGAAAATCCGGCCGCTAGATGGCCCGCCCGCCGGGCGGGCGCAAGCCGCCTGCTAGTCTGCCCCGTCCAGCTCGAGATAATGGCGGAAGATGCCCTCGCCGAACGGCTGACGCCGGTCGCTCGCCAGATAGGCGGCGATGCCGGGCAACGCCGCGACGGCATCGTGCAGCGCGATCAGCCTGGGCAGGCCGGATTCCAGCGTGGCCATCCGCTTCGGGAATGCGAAGCGCAGCCCCTCGATCAGCTGGAACAGCGAGGTGTCGGCATAGCTCCAGTCGGCGCCGGCGAGCCACGGCCCGCGCCGCTCCAGCGCCTGCTCGAACCAGTCGAGGAATTTGGGCATTCGCGCCGTGCGGAAATCCGCCGCGCGCCTCTTCGCCTCGTCCTTCTGCTCCTCGTAATAAGCGCCGGGCGAGATCGGGTGATGCGCGTCGTGCGCCTCGGCCACCATGTCGGCGATGGTGAGCTGGCACTGGTTGACCCACAGGCGGCCCGCCATGTCCGCCGGTGCCAGTCCCTGCGTCTCGCCCAGCCACAGCAGGATGTTGGCCACCTGCGCGATCGTCATGCCGTCGGCGACGACATAGGGTGGCGCGAACGGGGCGGTATCGCGCGGGCGCTCCATGTCGGCGACGAGCCGGTCCATGCCGTCGTCACCGGCCTCCATCGCCACGTCGCGATAGGACACGTTCTTGGCCTCCAGCGCGAGGCGCACGAACTCGCCGCGGCCGGGAATACCGGGCCAATAATACAGGTCGATCATCGTCACTCTCCCGGCGCGGCGGCCTTGATCGCCAGCGCGTGAACGCGCTCCGCCAGCAGTTCGCCCAACGCCTGGTTGACGAGGCGGTGGCGCTGGACGCGGCTCGCGCCTGCAAACGCCTCTGCCACGATCTCGACGGTGAAGTGGCTTTCGCCGCGCGGATCGTGGCCGGAATGGCCGCGATGCTTGGCGCTGTCGTCGATCACGGCGAGCCGTTCGGGATGAAGGGCGGCGCGCAGCCGCGCATCGATTTCGTGGGCGACCGGGCCGGTAGGAATCTCGTTCATCGCCGCCATATAGCGCGGTTTCAGGAGGACGCGATCAGTTGGCCGAGAAGAACGAACGGCAGGCGCGATTTCATGGGCGCATCCCCGGACAGCGGTCGTGCGACCATCCGGGCTGTACCGAAGCGGGCGAGTTCCGCGCGCCGCCGATCGAGGGATCGCGCGCCGGCTTCGACGGGCCGGGGGCGTGGCGCTGGCTGTGCCTCGATCACGTGCGCGCGTTCAACGCCGGCTACAATTTCTTCAACGGCATGACCGCCGAGGAGATTTCGGCGCAGCAGCGCCCCTATGCCGGGTGGGAGCGCGAGACGCGCGCCTTCGCCGCCGCCGCGCAGGGGAGCGGCGGCCCGCGCTGGACCGATTTCGTCGACCCGCTCGACGCGATCCAGGCGCGCTTCAGTGCCGCCCGGCCGGCGATGCGGCAGGACGGGAAGCTGCTGTCCGACGCCGACCGCCGCGCGCTGAAGGTGCTGGCGCTCGACGCCGACGCCGATCGCCGCGCGCTGCGCACCCGCTATGCCGAACTGGTTCGCCGCTATCATCCCGATCGCAACGGTGGCGACCGCAGCCACGAGAAGGCACTGCAGGACGTGATCGAGGCCTATAACCGCCTCAAGTCGGCACCCGCCTTCGCCTGAGCTTGCCGCACGTCGGTCAAGGCGAAGCCGGGACGACGGCGGCCTAAGCCGAGTCGCCGCCGGCGAACCGGACCAAAACTGCCTGCAAGCTCACGTCGAGAATAACCAGACAGCTATTTCAATATCTTAAGATTTCATTGACCCTGCGATGGAATCTTGAGAGACTATTATTGGGTCTGGCAAGCATCGCAAGGGGGCGATCATGCAGCTTTCCTCTATCATCAAGTCTGCGGTCTTCTGTTCCGGCTTGGTTTCGAGCGTAGCGATAACTGCGCCAGCTTCGGCGGTGGTGACGATCGTGATGACGGGTTCAGCCACCTCGCTCACCGGAAGCTTCAGCAACACGGTGGCGAGCAGCGGCTCGTTCACGGATTATTACGAATTCTCGGTGCCGTCCGCCGGCTCCATTCTCGGCGGCGTCCTCAGCGTGAGCTTCGATCCCACCTCGGTCATCAATTCGGTCTGGCTGAACGGCACCGCATTGACGGTGTCGTTCGACAGTTCGACGAATGTTTATGTCGCCAGCTCCATGGTGCCGACGATCGCCAATCCGCAGACGTTGGCCATTGGCGGCACGGTCGGGGCAGCCGGTTCGGTGTCCTACGGCGGTAACGTCACGTTCACCGCCGCAGCGGTGCCGGAGGCGGCGACGTGGGCGATGTTCATCGGTGGCATGGGCCTTGCGGGCGCCGCGATGCGGCGCAGGACGGTAAAGGTCGGTTTCGCCTGACCGTGTCGGGTCAGCCAGCGACAGGGGCGCCTCGGTTCGGATCGAGGCGCCTCTTACGTTTGGAGACATGACGAGGCGTATCACCCGCCCGCGGTAATCCTACGGGCAACCTCTTCCAGCTGCATCGCGACGGTGCCCCAGCCAGCCTCGAACCCCATCGCCTCGTGCTGTGCCTTCGCCTCGGCGGTCCAGTGGCGTGCGGTGCCGCGATAGAGCGTGCGGTCGCCCTCGGGCGTGAATTCCATGATGGCAGTCATGAATGGCCCCTGCGGTTCCCATCCCGACCTGTAGGCGTCGGTGAAGACGATCCGGCGCGCGGGCACCACCTCGAGGAACACGCCTTCCATCGCATGCTCCTCGCCGGCGGGCCCGCGCATCACCATCGCCGATCGCCCCCCGGGGCGCAGATCGAGCGCGACCACCTCGGTCGTCCACGGCCTGGGGCACCACCATTCGCTCAGATGATCGGTGAAGGCCCGCCACACCGCGTCGACCGGCGCGTCGATCGTGCGGGTAACGACCAGATCGATGGCCGCACTCATGCTATTTCTCCTCCACAGATGCGCTCCGGCATGGTCCGCACGGCTCAGCCCGCCACCGGCGCGGCGATGTCGACGATCACGTCGAAGCCGCCGAAGATGAGGCGCTTGCCGTCGAACGGCATCTCGCCCGGCGGCTTCATGCGCGGATCGGCCATCGCTTTCTCCCATCCTGCATCGCGCGCGGCCTTGGACGGCCAGACGATCCACGAAAACGCGACGTCCTCGCCCTCCTCCGCCGCCACCGCGCGCCACAGGTCGGTCACCTGGCCGTGCGGCACGTCGTTGCCGATCGCCTCCACCACGTGAAGCGCGCCGCATTCGACGAACACGGCCGACGCCTCCTCGGCCAGCTGTCGATATGCGTCCCGCCGGCCCGCGAGAACCGGAGCCACGAACCCGTCGATATAGGTCATTCTCTCCTCCATCGGTTCTACCGACTCGTCGACGGCAGCCTGCCGCACATGGCGGCGTTTGGCGACCCGAGGCGCGCGAAGGGCGGCATCGGCGTGGCACAGCGCGAAGGATCGGCGTTGCCGGAGGAGCGGGGAGCCTCTACCGCCTTCACGCATTCCCGTCGAAGTTCACGAGACGCATCATGACCGACCTGCCCAACATCCAGCCCGACAGCCGCTCCGCCACGGTGCTCGACGCGCCCGATCAGTTGAAGAAGGTGCGCGACCTGTTCGGCATCGATTCGAACATGACGGTGCCCGCTTTCTCCGAAGTGGACGAGCGCGTGCCCGATCTCGATCCCAGCTACGTGTTCGATCCGGACACCACGCTCGCCATCTGCGCCGGCTTCGCGCACAATCGCCGCGTGATGATCCAGGGCTATCACGGCACCGGCAAATCGTCGCACATCGAGCAGGTGGCGGCGCGGCTCAACTGGCCGCTGATCCGCATCAACCTCGACGCGCATATCAGCCGGATCGACCTGATCGGCCGCGACGCAATCGTGCTGCGCGAGGGTCAGCAGGTCACCGAATTCCGCGAGGGGCTATTGCCATGGGCGCTGCAGACGCCGTCGGCGCTCGTCTTCGACGAATATGATGCCGGCCGCCCCGACGTGATGTTCGTGATCCAGCGCGTGCTGGAGACCGAGGGCAAGCTCACCCTGCTCGACCAGAATCGCGTGATCCGGCCCAATCCGTGGTTCCGCCTGTTCGCCACCGCCAACACGGTCGGCCTCGGCGACACGACCGGGCTCTACCACGGCACGCAGCAGATCAACCAGGGCCAGATGGACCGCTGGAACATCGTCGTGACGCTGAACTATCTGCCGGCGGCGATCGAGGCGCAGATCGTGCTCGCCAAATCGGGCGAATATGACAAGCCCGACGGCAAGAAGACCGTCGACCAGATGGTCAAGGTGGCGGAACTGACCCGCCAAGGCTTCATGGCCGGCGACATCTCGACCGTGATGAGCCCGCGCACCGTGATCTCGTGGGCGCAGAACACGCTGATCCTCGGCGACGTCGGCTTCGCCTTCCGCCTGTCGTTCCTCAACAAGTGCGACGAGGCTGAGCGCGCCTTGGTGGCCGAATATTATCAGCGCGTATTCGGCAAGGATCTGCCCGAAAGCATCGTCGGCAAGGCGTAAGTACCGGAGAGGCCGCCGACCGGACGATCGGCGGCCCCCTCACGATTTTATTCTGGTCGGACCCTAGACGTGGACGATCCGCGTCGCACGACGGCGCAACCCGCCGCCGATCAGGCCGAACCCGCCGACCATCAGCGCCCACGACGCCGGCTCGGGTACCGAGGTCGGCGTTCCGAGCGAACCACCGAGCGCGAGGAAGGCCGAACCGATGCCCGTCCCGTCGGCGAACACGTAGCCCGCGGGATCCGAGGCGATCAGGCTCTGATAGCCGAGCTTGCCCCAATAGCTCATCTCGTAGCCCTGATGCTCCCAGCAATCGTCGACGGGCGGCTGGGTGAAGCCTTTGGAGATACCGAAGGCGGTCACGACCTCACCATCGGTGCAACCGGCACCCCCGCCCGCCGTACCGAAGCCCAGGATCGAGCCCGCCGGAGCCGCGGCACCGCCCACCACGACGCCGTCATAGCCACCGCCGATATAATTCTCGATCGACAGGTTGCCGCCCGCCGCGATGAAGCTGTTCACCGCCGCGCCATATCCGTTCAGCGCCGTATTGTCGGCCACGCAACAGCCGCTGGGCGATTCGATATAGATCGCGCTGTAGCTGGACAGCGTCTTGCCCGCGAGCGACGACGCATAGACCGTCGAGACCGCGCCGGTATGTTCCAGCGTCACGCCGCCAAGGATCAGCACGGGAAGCGACGAACTTCCCTGAAGGTAAGAAAAGAGCTGTGGCGTGTATTGCGGATCTTGGTGGTATGCTGTCGAGTCCGATCCCTCGAGCGCGACAAATCCTGACGCTGCGTTCGCCGTGCTGGTCATGATCAGACCAAGTGCCGCCGCAAGCATAACCTTGGATAGGTTTTTCGACATTTCAGCATCCCCACCATTATATCGTTGGCGCGAATCAGCCCCCTGAGTCGCATCTTGAGAATCTCATGATATTAACCATTGAGCAAGATTTTGTTGCTTTGGCGTAAGGTAACGGGTCCGATCCGGACGTTTGCCGGGGCTTGATTGACAATGATCGCGGGCGCGCCAAACAGGCGCCGTGGCCGAGCAAAGCCCTCTCGAAGCGTTCCGGGCCGTCCTCGCCGGCACCGCACGGGCGATGGCGCACGAGCCTGAGCTCGAGCTTTCCTTCACCACCGAGACGCCGTCGGCCTCGCTCAAGCAGATCCGCGTGCCGATGCCGAGCCGCGCTTTGCCGGCAGCGCAGATCGCCGAAGCGCGCGGTGTCGCCGACGGGTTCGCGCTCCGCCAGCGCCATCACGACGCCACCCTCCACAACCGCGCCGCGCCGGCCGATCCATCCGCGCGCGCCGTGTTCGATGCCGTCGAGCAGGCACGGGTCGAGGCATTGGGCGCGCGCGCCATGCCGGGCGTGCAGCGCAATCTCGCGACGGCGCTGGAGATGCGGCTGCGCACCGATCCGCTGACGCGGGCGCGCACGCGCACCGAGGTGCCGCTCGCCTCCGCGCTCGGCCTGATCGTGCGCGAGCGGTTGACCGGCGAGACATCGCCGGCGATCGCCGAAACTGGCCTCGCGCTGGTACGCGACTGGATCGAGGAGAAGGCCGCCGCCGATCTCGACGCACTCGGCCTCGCGCTCGACGATCAGGGCGCCTTCGCGCGGCTCGCTACGCGCCTGCTCGAGGATCTCGAGCTGGTCGAGGCCCAGCCCGAGCCGACCGAGCCCGAGGAAGCAGGCGAGGATGAGGGCGAGCAGGATCAGGCCGAACAGCAGTCCGATGAGGGCGACGACGAGACCGGCGGCCAGAGCGATGCACAGATGGATGCACGCGCCGAGGCATCGGACAGCGCCGAGCAACAGACCGATTCGCGCGAGCAGGAAGCCGGCGAGTTTGAGGGCGACGGCGAGGAGGGCGGCGAGGGCGAGGACGGCGTCCAGCCGGCGCGGCCCAATCGTCCGCCGTCCGACACGCCCGGCTTTCTCGATTACAAGGCCTATACCACCCGCTTCGACGAGATCGTCGGTGCCGACGAACTGTGCGACGAGGATGAGCTGACGCGGCTGCGCGCCTATCTCGACCAGCAGCTCGTTCATCTGCAGGGCGCGGTGACCAAGCTCGCCAACCGCCTCCAGCGGCGGCTGATGGCGCAGCAGAATCGCAGCTGGGATTTCGACCAGGAAGAAGGGCTGCTCGACGCAGCGCGACTCGCGCGCGTGATCGTCGCCCCCGGCCACTCGCTCTCGTACAAAATCGAGCGCGACATGGATTTTCGCGACGCGACGGTGACGTTGCTGATCGACAATTCGGGATCGATGCGCGGGCGGCCAATCTCGATTGCCGCAATCTCGGCCGACATTCTCGCGCGCACGCTGGAACGGTGCGGGGTCAAGGTCGAGATCCTCGGCTTCACCACGCGGGCATGGAAGGGCGGCCAGTCGCGCGACGCGTGGCTGCAGGCCGGGCGGCCGCCTGCGCCCGGCCGGCTCAACGACCTGCGCCACATCGTCTACAAGCGCGCCGACGAGCCCTATCGGCGCGCGCGCAAGCAGCTCGGCCTGATGATGCGCGAAGGGCTGCTGAAGGAGAATATCGATGGCGAGGCGCTGCTGTGGGCGCATTCGCGCCTGATTGCGCGGCCGGAGGAGCGGCGTATCCTGATGGTGATCTCCGACGGCGCGCCGGTCGATGATTCGACGCTGTCGGTCAACAGCGGCTCATATCTCGAGAAACATCTGCGCCAGGTGATCGGCTGGATCCAGGACCGCTCGCCGGTGGAGCTGATCGCGATCGGCATCGGCCACGACGTAACGCGTTATTATGCGCGCGCGGTGACGATCATGGATGCCGAGCAGCTCGGCGGTACGATGGTCGAACAACTCGCCTCGCTGTTCGAGGCGGCATAAGGCTTCGCCACCGTTCGGGGACGATCAGCAGTGGCGATCGACCGCACGGCCGGCGAGGGCGCCGGCACCCGCGCCGAACAGCGTGCCGATGCCACGATCGCCACGCCCTGCCACGACATTGCCGAGCAGGCCGCCCGCGATCGCGCCAACGATGGCGCCGCCAGTGCCACGGTCGCAGCGATAGCGGTGATAGCCGCCATAATAAGGCCGGGCGTAGACCACGCGCGGGGGAGGCGGTGGCGGCGGTGGCGGAGCATCCCAGCCATAACCACGGTCATAATAATAAGCGACGGGAGGCGGGGGTGGCGGCGGGCCGCCCCAATATTGGGCCAGCGCCGCGCTTGGCGCCAATGCACCCAGGCCGATCAGGGCGGCACCCACCAACGCGAAAGAACGACCCGGCATGACCAACTCCCGACCGGCGCGTCACGCGCTGTCGGGAATGGATCTACCGGATCGTCACTGAGACGAGGCTGAATGCACCCGTTAGCCGCCGTTCATCGGCGGCAACGGTTGCGGGATCAGGCGGCGATCGAGGCCTTCTCGATCTCGCGCTTCAGGCGGCGAGCCTTCAGCGAGAGCGACTCGGCGCGCGTCTTGAGCAGCCAGTTGTCGAGACCGCCGACATGCTCGACCGAACGCAGGCCGTGCGTCGAGACGCGCAGCTTCACGCTCTTGCCGAGCTTGTCCGAAATCAGCGTGACGTTCTGCAGGTTGGGCAGGAACGTGCGCTTGGTCTTGTTGTTGGCGTGGCTCACATTGTGGCCCACCTGCCGGCCCTTGCCGGTCAGCTCGCAAATACGCGCCATGCGCTTCAAAGTCCCAATATTGGTGTCCGGAAAGGACGCGCCCTTAGCGGCACGACCGATTCGCGTCAAGGTGGATGGGCCGCGGATGCAACCCCAATGCGCGACCGACGTTACGACGGCGACACGAAAGAAGGAACCTCCGATGCGCGCCATTGTGACTATTCTCGCGATCGTGGTGGTGATCGCGATCGTCGCCGTCGCTACCGGCTTCGTCAATCTGCACGGTAATTCCGGCCAGCTTCCCAGCGTCGCGGTCTCGGGCGGCAAGCTGCCGACGGTCAACGCCGACGTCGGATCGGTCGATGTCGGCACCAAGACCACCAAGGTCGACGTGCCGAAGGTCGAGACGGTGAAGAAGGACGTCGCCGTCCCCACCGTCACCGTCAACAAGCCGCAATAAGATGCCACGCGAAGCCGGCATCGGCGCGATCGTCGCCGCCATCCTGCTCCCGCCGCTGGGCATCTTCCTGGTTCGTGGCCTAGGGACCGAATTCTGGATCGGCGTGGTACTGACCCTGTTGGGGTGGGTGCCGGGGGTCATCTTCGCCTTGGTCGCGATCCTGCGCCCGGCACCCATCGCTCGCGCCTGAGCCACGCCTGACGTAAGGGGCGGCGCGATGTTCCCGCTGCCCCACCCGATGCGCCTTGCCCTCGACCTCGCCGCATCCGCAGCCGAAGCCGGCGAGGTGCCGGTCGGGGCGGCGGTGACCCGCGGCAGCGTGGTGATCGCCACCTCGGCCAATGCGATGGTCAGCGACAGCGATCCTACCGCCCATGCCGAGATCGTCGCGATTCGGCGTGCCGCAAGCGCGCTGGGCACCAGCCGGCTCGACGATTGCGATCTGTGGGTGACGCTGGAGCCGTGCGCGATGTGCGCCGGCGCCATCGCGCTCGCACGGATAGCGCGCCTCTATTACGCCGCCGACGATCCGAAGGGTGGCGCCGTGGCACACGGGCCACGGCTATTCACCCAGCCAACCTGCCATCACCGGCCCGACGTCTATCCCGGCATCGGCGGCGAAGAGGCGGCGGGTCAGCTGCGCGCCTTCTTCGCCAGTCGGCGCTGACGGGAAGCGTTACCTTTTCGCCGCCTCGAACAGGCGATCAAACTCGCCACCGTCGTCGAAATGCGCCGCCTGCGCACGCGCCCAGCCGCCGAAATTGCGGTCGATCGTCAGCAGGGTCAGCTTGGGGAAGGTGGTGGCATATTTCTTTGCGACGACGGGATCGCGCGGCCGATAATAATTCTTGGCGATGATCTCCTGCCCCGGACGGGTGTAGAGGAAGCGCAGATAAGCCTCGGCCACGGCGCGCGTGCCCTTCTTGTCGACGACGCGGTCGACCAGGGCCACGGGCGGTTCGGCGAGGATCGAGACCGACGGCGCGACGATCTCGAACTGGCCCTTGCCCAATTCGTCGACCGCCAGCATCGCCTCATTCTCCCACGCCAGCAGCACGTCGCCCTGGCCGCGCTGGACGAAGGTGGTGGTGGCGCCGCGCGACCCCGAATCGAGCACCGGCACATTGTGCAGCAGCTTGGTCATGTAATCGCGCGCGCCGGCGACGGTGCCGGTCTTGCGCTGGGCGTAGCCCCACGCCGCGAGGTAGTTCCAGCGCGCACCGCCGCTCGTCTTCGGGTTGGCGGTGATGACCTTCACGTCGGGCCGGATCAGGTCGCCCCAATCCTTGATGCCCTTGGGATTGCCCTTGCGCACGAGGAACACGACCGTCGAATAATAAGGGGTCGAGTTTTCCGGGAGCCGCGTCTGCCAGTTTGCGGGCAGCGCCTCGGTCTTGGCGGCGATCGAATCGATGTCGCCGGCCAGCGCCAGCGTCACCACGTCCGCCTGCAGCCCGTCGATCACCGCGCGCGCCTGCGCGCCCGAGCCGCCATGGCTCTGCTTGATCGTAACGTCCTGCCCGGTCTTCGCCTTCCACTGCGCGGCGAACGCCGCGTCGATGTCGCGGTAAAGCTCGCGCGTGGGATCGTAGGAGACGTTCAGCAGCTCGGCCGGAGGCGGCGGCGCCGCGGCGGTCGGCCCGATGGCAGCAGAGACTGCCGTCATTGCCGCAATCATCCGAGTGAACAGGCGCATTGGTCGCTTCTCCGTCGCTGCAACTTTTCCCACGCCGGGAATAGGAGATGACGCCAGCGGCGGCAGGGCAGAAAATCTTGGCGGGGTCGAAGCCGCCGTCGCGCCGCTAGTTGAGCATCACCGCGCCGCCGCGCGCGATCAGCCGCCCGATCGCGTCGAACAGCTTGTTCATCGCCACCGGCTTCAGGATGACCTCGTCGGCGCCCTGATCGATGCAGTCGCGGCAGATATCGAGCGCGGTGTCGGCGGTGACGACGATGATCGGCACCGTCGCCTTGGCGTCGGTGCGCGCGCGGACGTGACGGATCGCGGTGAGCCCGTCCATCCCCGGCATGCGCAAATCCATCAGCACGATGTCGTAATCACGCTGATCGATCATGCGGAGCCCGGTCTCGGCATTCTCCGCCTCGTCCATGCTTGCGCCAGCAACCGTCAGCATGTCGCGAACGACACGTCGGTTCATCGCATCATCTTCGACGAACAGGATGTTCATCTCAGCGCGCTCCCGGCTTGCACGTCATGCCGCAATGTCGCGGCTGGCGGGCTGTGGATCATAGACCATCTGCAAGGCGGCGAGAAGGTCGGGCGCCTGAATTGGTTTGGCGATCAAATGCGTGACGCCACGGGCGCGCAGATCGTCCGCCGTCGAGGCATCGGGTTGCGGCCACAGCAGGGTCAGGCGCGCACCCGCGGCGTGTGCCGCATCGGCGACCGCGCCCGCACGACCGGCATCGAGGCCGAGCGTGCCGCCATCGGCGACGACATGATCGACACCACCCGCCGCGATCGCCGCCAGCGCTTCATCGAGGCTCGCGACGATCCGCAACGACCCCACCGCGGGCGTCAGCAACGCGCGCATGATGCCCTGTGCCAGCGGGTTGGCATCCACCAGCAGCAGGTCGGCGGCGGCCAGCTTCGACGGCGCACCCGCGCTGGGCTTCGCTTCGGGCACTGCGGCGCGCTCCAGCGGCAGATCGAGGATGAAGGTCGATCCAGCGCCGAGCAGGCTCGACACCGTCACGTCGCCGCCCATCGCGCGCGCGATATTGCGACAGATTGCCAGACCAAGCCCGGTGCCGCTGTGGCGCCGCGTGGTGCCGCTATCCACCTGGCTGAACGAGTCGAAGATGTCGGCAAGGCGATCGGCCGGGATGCCGATGCCCGTATCCGCGATCCGGATCACCAGCCGCTCGCCATCGGGCGCCGATATCGCGCCGGCGCTGAGCCGCACATGACCTTGATCGGTGAACTTGATGGCGTTGGACATCAAGTTGAACACGATCTGGCGCAGGCGCACTTCATCGGCGATGATCATGGCCGGGCATTGGCCAAGATCGGTTTCGATCGTGAGACGCTTGGTCTCCGCCTGACCGCTCCACACCGTCACGGCATCGTCGAGCAGCCGGGCAAGGTTCATTTCCACAGGCAGGATGCGCAATTCGCCATTCTCGATTTTCGCCATGTCGAGGATGTCGTCGACCAGTGCCCGCATCGTCTCGCCGGCGCCGTGCACTAGTTCGATGCGGTTGCGCAATGGCCCTGCGACGGATTGGTCGGCAAGAATGACCTGGGTCATGCCAAGGATGCCGTTCAGCGGCGTGCGGATCTCGTGGCTGGTGGTCGCAAGGAATTCTCCCTTGGCGGCCAATGCCTTGCCAAGTTCAGCGTTGCTATGGGTCAGCTCGGCATTGGTCGCGCGCACCTGATTGCGG
Source organism: Sphingomonas nostoxanthinifaciens (assembly GCF_019930585.1). Classification (NCBI taxonomy): domain Bacteria; kingdom Pseudomonadati; phylum Pseudomonadota; class Alphaproteobacteria; order Sphingomonadales; family Sphingomonadaceae; genus Sphingomonas; species Sphingomonas nostoxanthinifaciens. Next base: position 4,112,981 of record NZ_CP082839.1, read on the forward strand.
CTGCGCCGGATCGAGATGAAGCCCAGTGCGAGCAGGGCCGAAATGATCGTCGCCGCGGCCAGCAACCCGCCGATGATCGTGGTGCGCAGCCGCGTCTGAACGCGCTCGCGTGCGAGCTGCAGCGTCTTGATCTTGGCATCCTGGTTGGCGAAATCGAACTGCGCGGTCATCAGCGCGGCGCTGGCCGAGGCGGCGACGGCGCGCGCATCGTCGTCGAGTTGCTTGAATGCCTCGAGATGCGCGAGCGCCTTGTCGTCCTGGCCGAGACGCTTGTAGATCTCGTAGGCGGTGCGATGAAAATCGCGCATCGGCATCGCCGCCGCGACCGCGCTCGCGCCGGCGAAGGTGCGATCGATCAGATCGGCTGCGCGATCCAGTTGGCCACGCCGCAGCGCGAGCTGTGCGGCGACCCCGTAAAGCGCTGGCTGCCAGCTTGCCGCCGGGCCGGTTTCCGACAAGCGGAACGCGCGTGCGAGGGTCGCGTCGGCATCGGTATAATCGCCCGCATCCGTTTGGGCGCGTGCCAGATTTTGGAGGATGCGGGTCTGGAGTAACGGGCTTCCGAGCTTCAGCGCCGCCGCGAACGCATTGTTGTATTCGGCAATCGCAGCACGCGATCGGCCCAGCTCGATCAGTGCATTTCCGCGGTTGTTATAGGCGGAAAGAAGCAGCGCCGGATCGCCGCCATAGGCCTCGATCGCCTCCGCATTATAACGCAACGCATTCTCGTAATCGCCGGCGCTCCGGTAGATCGAACCGATCGTCTGCAGCGCCACGGACTGCCCCCGCGCCTCGCCGGCGCGTTGGAAGATCTGATAGGCGCGCTGATAATCGGTCAGGGCATCTTGGACCCGCCCCATCATATTCGATGCGCCGCCACGCGCGAGGATCAGCTCACCCGCAAGCGCGGAATCCGGCTCGACCTGACGGGTAAGCCTGAGCCCCTGCTCGATCTTTCGCCGCGCCTCGCGGGGGCGGTTCAGCCCGAGCAGCGCCTCGGCACCGAGCCAATCGGCGATCGCCTCGGCAAGCAGACGCTGCCGGGGCTGGGTCATGCGATCGGCGACGATACGCAACTGGGCTGCCGAATCGAGCGACTGTTGCGGGTTGCGCATGATGTCCGCGCGAAGGCCAGCCACGCGCGCGTCGAAGGCAGGCGATACCGGCGGCAGCGATTGCGCCGCCGCGGCGCTTGCAAGCGTGACGCCGATGACGGCCAATATCCCGCGCTTCATGCCAATCCTGCCGTTCAGTCTGGGGCGTAGCGCGAGGAGGTTACCACTTTGCTCGGCTACCCCATAAATGTAAAAGCCCTCGCGCTTTGGCAGGCGCGAGGGCTCGATCAGAACCGGCAAATGTATCGGCCGCCCGCCTAGATGGCGGCTGGGCCGAGTGGGTCGGGTCAGGCCGTGACGGGACGGATGTCGTCATACGCAGTCACGACCGGACGGATGTCGTCATACGCGGTCGCAACCGGGCGGATGTCGTCATACGCAGTCGCAACCGGGCGGATGTCGTCGTACGCGGTCGCAACCGGGCGGATGTCGTCGTACGCAGTCGCAACCGGGCGGATGTCGTCATACGCAGTCGCAACCGGGCGGATGTCGTCATACGCGGTCGCAACCGGGCGGATGTCGTCATACGCGGTCGCAACCGGGCGGATGTCGTCATACGCGGTCACGACCGGGCGGATGTCGTCATACGCGGTCACGACCGGGCGGATATCGTCATACGCAGTCGTCTGAGCCGTCGAGGCTGCGACCGGAGCGCCCGCACCCATGGCTGCCAAAACTGCCGCTGCCGAACAGACAAAACGAGCCGAACGCTTGATCATAACGCCTCCGCATCGACGGACGCGCGGGGGCGCACGCCATCGCAGCGGAAGATAGCCCTTCCGGCTTTTAACGTAAAGTTAAGTTTAACGCACCATTAACCCTTGGACTAAAGTCCAAGCTTGTCACGCAAAAGTCACATCCGGGGAATGAACTACCGTCCAGTCGCCCTCCTCAGCCAGTTGAAACCCAAGGACATCCCCTCAGTCTTCCCGCTATCGCGCGTGTCCAAGAAGGCGCGCAGTTCACCCAGACGCATCGGTTGGGCGATCAGGAATCCCTGGATGATGTCGCAGCCCATGACCTTAAGCAAGGCCAGCGCCGCGGGCGAATCGACGCCTTCGGCGGTCACTTCCATTTCGAGCGCATGCGCGAGATCGATCGTCGAGCGCACCAGCAACGGATCGCGATGGCTGCTCGACAGCCCCGATACGAACATCCGATCGATCTTGAGCTCGTTGGCGGGCAGCTGCTTGAGGTAAGCGAGGCTCGACAGCCCGGCGCCATAATCGTCGATCGCGATGCGGATGCCGGCGTCGGCGAACAGATGGATATTGCGCAGCGCGCCCTCGGGATCGGCAATCAGCGCCGTCTCGGTGATCTCGAAGCCGATCGCCCCCGAGGCTTCGCGCACCGTCGCCAGCGCCCAATCGGCGAAATCGCGGTCCGCCAGCAGGCGCGCCGAAATGTTGATGTTGAAGGCGAGCGTGTGCCCGCACTGCGCGAGACCGTGCTGCTCGACGATCGCCTGACGAATGACCCACTCGGTGATGCGGCGGATCTCGCCACGCTCCTCCGCGAGGCCAATGAAGTCGTTCGGACCGATCAGCCCGTGCGTGGGATGCTGCCAGCGCACGAGGGTTTCGACCTCGCCGATCTCACCCGTCCGCGCGCGCATCTTGGGCTGATGAACGATGAACAGCTCGTTGCGGACGATCGCGGTCTCGAGTCCGTCCGCCAGCGCAGCCGCGCCGGTCGGGGCGCGGCCACCCGGAAGCGTCGCCAGCCGTTGCCGCGCACGTCGGCGCCACGCCTCCACCCCCGGCCGCCACGGCCCGGCAAGACGCGCGCCGAACCAGACGCCGACCAGCGCTGCCGACAGCGCAGTCAGAACGAACCACAGCGGACCAGAAGCCTGAATGAGCGTCACCACTAAGAACTATCCACAGACCTATGAACAGTCTGTTAAGGTTAGAGCAACCCAAATCGTTCATCAGCCCAGAATATCATCGTCGGGAACGGATGATCGCGCGGCGCGGAAGCGCGCTCGCTTGACGGAACCCGGCCCAATCCCTAGCGGTTTTTGTGCAATGCAGCATCCACGTGCCACGCTCGGCCTCAAGCGCGCCCCCGCCGGCGAAGACGACGCCACCGCCGCCACCTCCGAGGCGAGCCACATCCTGCGAACCGCGATCGCGATGCGCGTCTGCGCGCTCGCGACCTATAATCGGACGCAGGTCCGCATCGCGCCGCACATCCTCTACACGCGGCATGACGAGCCATTCGTCGACGGCGTAGTGGTCGAGCGCGACGGCAAGCCGCCCAAGGAATTGAAGCTCGGCTCTTTCAAGCTGGCCGGGCTGAGCGAAGTACGGCTGACCGCCATCTCATTCGCGCCGATGACCTTGTTCGACGCGAGCATGGCGCGCTACGCTGGCGCGACCATCCAGCAGGTCCAGGCCTGAATCAAGCGGCCTGCGCGCCGCTTCTTCGTCAAACTTGAGCAGATAGCCGGGCTTGCGCGTTCAGATAGCTCGCGCGTTTCGCGAGGAACCCGTCAGGCTCCCAACTGCACTCAGATCAGTTCGCAGCGCCGTCGGTGGTGCCGTCGATACGCTGCGCCGCCGCCTCGGCCCCCTGCGCGAGCGCGCGCGCGCCGCCATAGATGAAGCCATAGGTCGGATAGGCATGCGTGCCGACATCGCTGATCGGCGCGTACCAGACCTTCACCGCGCTCCAATCGCCATTGGCCGAAGCATCGACGACGGTAACGTCATGCTCGACACCCCCATGCGTGCCCCAGTTTGCGTGGGTGACCTTGATGATCCGGTCGGAAATGACCTTGGTCACGGTCGCGACATGGCCCGAGCGCATCGAGCCGATCGCCTTGAATACCAGCACCGAGCCAAGCTTCGGTGCGGAACCCTGCGCATAACGGCCGATCGCCTGATGCCACCAGCCGGCGGCCGCACCGAACAATTGGATGCCCGAGAACATGCGGGCGAACGGGGCGCACTGCCAATAGGTCTGCGCGTTCGCGGCCGACGGGAGGCTCAGCGCCGCGATGAACAGGGCGGAACCGAACGCCGCCTTAATCTGTTTGAACATGCTTGAACCTGAACCCCAGCCCCGTCGATGGCTTGGGGATACGGGCGCAAATCCTAAGCAGTAAGTTACCATGCGGCGAGCCGAGCCGTCAGTGCGTTCGCCCGTGCAGCAACGGTCGTTACGGGATCGATTCGTCCGCGATACGATGCCGTTGGTCGCGCCGAGGCGCGAATCAGGTGTGGGAGCGCCGCCGGAATCCGCGGGCTTGTACTGATCGCCCGGCGCAGCTATGTCGCCCTCCGCTCCCGGGCCGGAGGAGTGTAGCTCAGTTGGTAGAGCATCGGTCTCCAAAACCGAGGGTCGTGGGTTCGAGTCCCTCCACTCCTGCCACCGCAAGGTGACGGACCAAAGGGCCGGGGTTCGTGAAGAGCATCGGGCCACTGCGGCGTCCACCCGGGTCCGGGGGGCGCCGGCTGGCCCTTATTTTCGTTGGTGAAGGACGTGAAGGCGGTGGCAGAGGTTTCGCGCGAGAAGGGTGGCATCGGCGGCTGGTTCGCCAACATCCCGACGTTCGTCCGGCAGGTTCAGGCCGAGACCGCCAAGGTCGCGTGGCCGACGCGTCGCGAGACGGTGATGACCGCCACGATGGTGGTCGCCATGACGCTGATCCTCGGCATCTTCTTCTTCGGCGTGGACTGGATCTTCAGTCGCATCGTCGCCGCGCTTATCCGGCTCGCCGCCTAAGCCGCCCCTCGACAGGTCAGGACGCAGAAACGAACATGTCGCGCTGGTACATCATCCACGCTTATTCGGGCTTCGAGAACAAGGTGAAGGACGCGATCCTCGCCGATGCGACGCGCCTTGGGCTCGAGCAACTGGTCGATTCGGTCGAGGTTCCGACCGAGAAGGTCACCGAGGTCCGCCGCGGCAAGAAAGTGACGAGCGACCGGAAGTTCTTTCCGGGCTACGTCCTCCTCAAGGCGGCGATGAACGACGACGTCTACCACCTCGTCAAGAACACGCCGAAGGTGACGGGCTTCCTCGGCACCAACGGCAAGCCGCAGCCGATCTCGGACGCCGAGGCGGCGCGCATCCTGAATGCCAAGGAAGAGGTCGCCGCCGCGGCGCCGAAGACCAAGGTCAAGGTCGATTTCGACATTGGCGACCAGGTCAAGGTGCTCGACGGCCCGTTCGCGACCTTCAACGGCCTGGTCGAGGAGCTCGATTTCGATCGCAGCCGCGTCAAGGTCTCGGTCTCGATCTTCGGACGCGCGACCCCGGTCGAACTGGAGTTCGAGCAGGTGGAACGCATCAAGTAATCCCCATCCCGTCACCCCAGCGCAGGCTGGGGCCTCGTGAGGCGGAGCGCATCGCCAGCCTCGGGGAGATCCCAGCCTTCGCTGGGATGACGGGATCAGATGAATGTCGCGGGAGGTTCTTCGGGGCCGTCAGCACCGCTAAGCCAATGGAGTGAAACATGGCGAAGAAGATTACGGGCTACATCAAATTGCAGGTGCCGGCCGGCAAGGCCAATCCGTCGCCGCCGATCGGCCCCGCGCTGGGCCAGCGCGGCGTCAACATCATGGAATTCTGCAAGGCGTTCAACGCGCAGACCGGCGGCCAGGAAATCGGCACGCCGTTGCCGACGGTGATCACCGTCTATGCCGACCGCAGCTTCTCGTTCGAGACCAAGACGCCGCCGGCGACCTATCTCATCAAGAAGGCAGCCGGCCTGAAGTCGGGCTCGAAGGAGCCGGGCAAGGTGTCGGCGGGCACGATCAAGCGCTCGCAGCTCTCCGAGATCGCGACCGCGAAGATGAAGGATCTGAACGCCAACGACATCGAAGCGGCGACGAAGATCATCGAAGGCTCGGCCCGCGCGATGGGCCTGCAGGTTGTGGAGGGCTGACGACATGGCAAAGCTGACCAAGAAGGCGAAGGCCATGGCGACCGCGGTCGACCGCGAGAAGCTCTACGGCATCGGTGAGGCCATCGGCCTGGCCAAGACCAACGCCACCGCCAAGTTCGACGAGACGATCGAGGTCGCGCTCGCGCTCGGCGTCGATCCGCGCCACGCCGACCAGATGGTCCGCGGCGTCGTCACCCTGCCCAAGGGCACCGGCAAGTCGGTCCGCGTCGGCGTGTTCGCACGCGGCGCCAAGGCCGAGGAAGCCAAGGCGGCGGGTGCCGAGGTCGTCGGCGCCGAGGATCTGCTCGAGCAGATCCAGGGCGGCACGGTCGATTTCGACCGCTGCATCGCGACCCCGGACATGATGGGCCTCGTCGGCCGCCTGGGTAAAATCCTGGGTCCGAAGGGCCTGATGCCGAACCCGAAGCTGGGCACCGTGACGATGAACGTCGCGCAGGCGGTCAAGGACGCCAAGGGCGGCCAGATCGAATATCGCGTCGAGAAGGCCGGCATCATCCACGCCGGCATCGGCAAGGCGAGCTTCCCCGCCGAAGACCTGCGCGCGAACTTCGACGCGCTGGTCGATGCGGTGGTCAAGGCCAAGCCGTCGGGCGCCAAGGGCAAGTATATGAAGAAGATCGCCGTCAGCTCCTCGATGGGGCCCGGCATCAAGGTCGACGTGGCGGAGGTCGGCGCCGCCTGATCGGCCCGTCGCAACGACATGATTTCGGAAGGGCCGGGAGCGATCCCGGCCCTTTTCGTTTGCGCGGTCGCGCTCGGCCGCGAACCGCTTGTGCTGGACAAGGCGAGGCGTCCCGTTCACCTGCGGGACTTGCCGGCAGCGGAGAAGGCCCGTCATGCACGACGCCGATATCCTCACGCTCGGCCTGATCCTGTTCGTGGCGTGCCTGGTGGCGATCGTCACCCGCCGGATCGGACTGCCTTATGCGATCGGCCTCGTCGCCGCGGGGATCGCGCTCAGCGTCGCCGGCCATGGCAGCCGCATCACGCTCACGCCCGAGCTGATCTTCACCGTCCTGCTGCCGCCGCTCATCTTCGAGGCGGCGCTCCATCTCGGCTGGGCACAGTTCCGGCGGGAGGCGCCGCTGGTGCTCAGCATCGCCGTCGTCGGCACTTTGCTGTCGGCGAGCGTGGTCGCGGCGGGCATGCACTGGCTGGCCGGCTGGGGCTGGCCCGCATCGATGCTGTTCGGCGCGCTGATCGCGGCGACCGACCCGGTATCGGTCATCGCGATGATGAAGGAGCAGCAGGCCCCGCCGCGGCTGCGCTTCCTGATGGAGGCGGAAAGCCTGGTCAATGACGGCGCGGCGGCGGTGATCTTCGGGCTGGTTGCGGCGTGGATCGGCGGCGCCGAGGGCAGCCCCGGCACGATCGCGCTCGCCTTCGTCACCACGGTCGGCGGCGGCGTGCTGTGCGGGCTGGTGGTGGCCGGCGGCCTGTTGCTCGTCGCGCGGCGATCGGACGATCATCTGGTCGAGCTGACGCTCACCATGCTCGCCGCCTACGGCTCGTTCCTGCTGGCGGAGAAGCTGCATGCGTCGGGCGTGCTGGCGACGCTGGCGGCGGGCATGCTGGTCGGCAATTGGGGGCGCGGCCGCCAGATCACCGCTTATGGCAGCGAGGCGATGATCCGTTTCTGGGATTTCGCCGCCTTCCTCGCCAATTCGGTCGTCTTCGTACTGATCGGCAGCCGCGAGGCGGCGCAGCCGCTGGCGCAATTCCTGCGCCCGGCCGCGATCGGCACCGCGCTCGTGCTCGCGGGGCGGGTGATCGCGGTCTATCCGATCACCGCTCTGTTCCAGCGAACCGCGCTGGCGACGAGCCGGCTCACCCAGCATATCCTGTTCTGGGGCGGCCTGCGCGGTGCACTCGCGCTGGCGCTGGCGCTGGCCACGCCGGAGGCGCTGCCCGAGCGCGACGCGCTGATCGGCGTCGCCTTCGCCGTGGTCGCCTTCTCGATCTTCGTGCAGGGCCTGACCGTCCCGCGCCTGCTGCGCCGATCGGGCGCCTGCTGACGCTGCGCTACAGGGTGCGAAGCGCCGCCGCGATCGTCGCGTAGACCCGGTCGAGATCGTCGTCGCCGATGCAGTAAGGCGGCATGACGTAGACCGTGTTGCCGAGCGGGCGAAGCAGCACATCATGCTCGCGGAAGAAAGCGAGGAGGCGCGGCCCGAGCGCGGCAAGATAGTCGCCGGCGGCCGAGCCCACCTCGAACGCCGTGATCGTGCCCTGCTGGCGCGCGCCGATGATCGGTGCGTCGGCCTGCAGCCCAGCGAGTGCCGCCGCCTGTCGTTCGACCAGCGACTCGATCCGCGCCGGCACCGGCTCGTCGCGCCAGATGGCGAAATTGGCGGCGGCAGCGGCGCAGGCGAGCGGATTGGCGGTGTAGCTGGACGAGTGGAACAGCATCTGCGCGCGATCGGTCGAGCGATGCGCGTCGAAGATCGCGTCGGTCGCCATCGTCACCGCCAGCGGCACCGCGCCGCCGGTCAGCCCCTTCGACAAGCAGAGGATATCGGGCACGACATCGGCCTGCGCGCAGGCCAGCAAGGTGCCGGTGCGACCCCAGCCGGTCATCACCTCGTCGGCGATCAGCAGGATGTCGTGCGCGGTGCAGATCGCGCGCAGTTCGGCCAGCACCCACGGCGGATAGAACAGCATTCCGCCCGCGCCGAGCACCAGCGGCTCGACGATCAGCGCCGCCGGCGGCTCGGGCGCGGTGGCGAGGTGGCGGAGCGCGTCCAGCGTGCGCGCTTCGGCGCCGGGTGCAGGGAAGGGCAAGGTGTCGACGTCGAACAGCAATGGTGCATAGGCACGGTTGTAGACGCCGCGCTGCCCCACCGACATCGTGCCGACGGTGTCGCCATGATAGCTATGCTCCATCACGACGATACGCTGGCGCGGGCGACCGGTGTTGAGCCAGAAGCCGAGCGCCATCTTCAGCGCCACCTCGACCGCGGTCGAGCCGCTGTCGGAGAAGAAGACGCGCGTCAGCGCGGGCGGCATGATCCCGGTCAGCCCGCGCGCGACCGTCTCGGCCGGTTCGTGCGTCCAGCCGGCGAAGATGATCTGGTCGAGCTGGGCCGCCTGCTCGGCGATCGCCCCCATGATGCGCGGATGATTGTGGCCGTGCGTCGTCACCCACCACGACGAGATGGCGTCGATCACGCGCCGTCCGTCGGCGGTGAAGAGGGCCGCGCCCTCGGCATGCGTCACCAGCGGGATCGGCTCGCCCAGCCCGTGCTGGGTGAAGGGATGCCAGATCGGCGAGCTCATCGCGCGAGCGCCGCGACGTCGAACGATTCGGCAAAGGCGCGCGCCAGCGCGGCGTGATCGAGCGGATCGAGCAACGGCAGCCGGCCAAGGCGCGGAACCCCGCCGATCGCGACGATGGTCGCCTCGCTGTCGGGCACGGCATCGCCGACGAAGGCGACGCCGTGGATCGCCACGCCCCGCGCGCGCAGTGCCTCGATCGAGAGCAGGCTGTGGTTGATCGTGCCGAGCGCGGTGCGCGCGACGAGGATCACCGGCAGGCTCCAACGCGCGAACAGATCGGCGAACAGCAGGGACCGCGTCACCGGCACCAGCGCGCCGCCCGCGCCCTCCACCACCAGCGGTCCGTCGACCGGCGGCAGCGCGAGCCGGTCCGGATCGATCGTGACCGCGTCGAGTTCGGCGGCGCGATGCGGCGAGCAGGGGGTGGTCAGGGCATAGGCTTCGGGCAGCAGGCGCGCGGGCGACAGCGCCGCCAGCGTCGCGACCGTCGCGCGGTCGCTGCCCTCGTCGAGGCCGGCCTGGATCGGCTTCCAATAAGACGCGCCGATGGCATGGGTCAGCCCGGCGGCGAACACCGTCTTGCCGATGCCGGTATCGGTGCCGGTGACGACATAACCGCGCGTCATGCCGCCGGCTCCTGCAGGTCGAGCAGGCCGACGACGTAGGTGGCGGTGCTGCCGCTCGCCTCGAACCGGCGCATGACGCGGCGGAGCGTGGCGGGCGCGAGCGGGCGGTGGTCCGCACGCGGCGTGGCGGCGCCGATCCCCTTCAAGCCCGCGAGGAAGCCGCGCGCATCGGCATAATCGTCACGAAAGTCGCGGATCGTCACCGTCGCGGCCATGCCGACCGGCACCGCGCCGGCAAGCTGCGCCGCATCCGGATAATCGCGCACGCCATCGATCCTCCCCGTCCCGTGATGCGCCGCGCGCCATTCGGCGAACGTCCCGCGCGCGAGCGTGGTGAGCAGCATCCGCCCGCCCGGCGCGAGCAGCCCGCGCAGCGCAGCTAGCCCGCCCGCGAGATCGTCGAACCATTGCACCACCAGCGATCCGACGATCAGGTCGAACGGCGCCTCGGGATGCTCGAATCGTGGACGTTCGGCATCGAGGCAGGCGAAGCGGACGCCCGGTTGGGGCGCAAAGCGGGCGGCGGCGCGCGCCACCATCGCCGGGGCGATGTCCGTCATCAGCCAGTCGCCGCCAGTGGGCCGTGCGCGGTCGCGGAGCAGGCCGGTGCCGCAGCCGATCTCCAGCACGCGCCGCCCGTCGAGCGGCGGCAGCGCGCCGGCAAGCCATTCCGCGACGCGCGCCTGGACGTGGGCATGCGCATCGTAGCGATCGGCGCGGCCGAAGGCGGCGGCGTGGCGCGGCAGCATCGTCACGCCAGCCCTGCGACGAAGCCGGCGATCCGCTCGGCGCACCAATCGGCATGGGTCGCGGGCAAGAGGTGGCCAGCCTCTGCGCACGTTGCCCGATCGTGGGCGGCGTCACCGAAGCCCGCGGCGCGCTGTGCCTCGCTCAGGATCGGATCGCGCGCACCGTGCAGGACGAGCAGCGGCACGGAAGGGACGTGTCCGCGCATGTCAATGTCGCGGAGCCGGGCGAGGTCGTCGGCAAGGCGCGCGGTCGGCTCACCAGGAATCGGCGCGGACTCACCACAGCGGGCGCGGAAGTCGCCGACGGTCGCAGCGGGATCCCGCGCACAGCGGCGGATCATCGCGTCGAGCAGGCGCGGGGCGGCGCCGGGATGACCGGAGCTTGCCGTGAAGCGGTCGAAGCCGTTGATGACGATCATGGCGCAGGCGTGCGGAGCAGGTTCGGCGAGCATCCGCAACCCGCCAAGCGAGTGACCCACCCGGATGCAGGGCCCGGACGGCAGCGTCACGCGCTGGACCGGCCCGAAATAGCCGCGATCGTCCGCCGCGCCCGCCACGCCGAGGGCGGCGATCAGGGGCGCCCAGAAATCGGCGTCAAAGCCCCAGCCATGATGGAAGGTCCAGATCATGCAACCGCGCGCAGCACCGCCGCCGCCAGGCCATCGATCGCGTCGGACGAATGGCTCGCGCGCAACGCGATGCGCAGACGGCTGCGCCCGCGCGGCACGGTCGGCGGTCGGATTGCGATGGCGAGCATGCCCTCCGCCTCCAGCGAGCGCGCGGCGGCGAGCGCCGCCTCGGCCTCGCCAACGATCGCCGGCACGATCTGGGTCGACGACTCGGCGGTATCGATCCCGCCTGCCGCCAGCAGCGCGCGCAGCCGGGCCGCCATATCGGCCAGCGCGGCACGCTCGGCATCCATCGCCGGCACCAGATCGAGCGCGGCGTCGATCGCGCCGAGCACCCCCGGCGGCAAAGCGGTGGTGTAGATGATGCCGCCGCACGCATTCACGAGATAGTCGCACAGGGCCACGGACCCGGCGACATAGGCGCCGAAACCGCCCAGCGCCTTGCTGAACGTCCCCATCACGAGATCGACTGCGCCCGGCACCGTCGCCGAAAGACCGGCGCCGCGCGGGCCGAGCACGCCGGTCGCATGCGCCTCGTCGAGATAGGTGAAGGCGCCGTGCGCGCGCGCGATCGCGGTGAGCCGCGGCAGGTCGACGCGATCGCCGTCCATGCTGAACACGCTCTCGGTCAGGACCAGCTTCGGCCCCTCCGGCGCGACCGCCAGCAGCGCGTCGAGATGGTCGAGATCATTATGGCGGAAACGCACCTGCCGCAGCCCCGCCGCCGCGCAGCCATGATGCAGGCTGGCATGATTGAGCCGGTCGGCGAAGACGGTGAGGCCGGGCAGCGCCTTCGCCAGCGCGGGCAGGATCGCGGCATTGGCCTGCCAGCCGCTCGCGAACAGCAAGGCCGCCGGCGTGCCCTTGAACGCGGCGACGCGCGCCTCGACCGCGAGATGGAGTTCGTGCGTGCCGGTCACCAGCCGCGACGCGCCCGCGCTGCTGCCGTGCCGGCGCGCCCATTCGGCGCCGCGCTCCGCCAGCAACGGATGGGTGGCGAGGCCGAGATAATCGTTGCTCGAGAAATCGAGCAATGTGCGGCCGTCCCGCGCCACCCGGCCGCCTGGCACCAATGCCGTGGGCACCAACGCGCGCCGTTCGCCGCGCGCCGCCGCCGCGTCGAGCGCCTGCTGGAGGAAAGGATCGAGCAACGATGGCATGGTCACAGGTCTCGGCGGCCCACCCGGCAGGGCACGTCACATGTTCGGATAATTGGGCCCGCCGCCGCCCTCGGGCACCACCCAGTTGATGTTCTGGGTGGGATCCTTGATGTCGCACGTCTTGCAGTGGACGCAATTCTGCGCGTTGATCTGCAGCCGCGGGCCAGCACTCCCTTCGGCCACGATCTCGTACACACCGGCCGGGCAGTAACGCTGCTCGGGCGCGTCATAGTCCGCCAGGTTGACGCGGATCGGTACGTCGGCATCCTTCAGCGTCAGGTGGATCGGCTGATCCTCCTCGTGATTGGTGTTCGACAGGAACACCGAGGAGAGCCGGTCGAAGCTGATGACGCCGTCGGGCTTGGGATAGTCGATCGGCTTGGCCAGATCCTTGCGCCACAACCCTTCATTGTCGGGGTGATGGCGCAGCGTATAGGGCAGGCCGATCCCGGCGGTGCGCATCACCATGTCGGCCCATGCCCAGCCGGTGCCGATCAGCGGCCCGAACTTCGCCACCGCCGGCTCGGCATTGCGCACCAGCTTCAGCTCGGTCGAGATCCAACTCGCCTTTACCGCCGGCTGATAGCCGTCGAGCAGGTCTCCGCGCCGATCGGCGGCGACGGCGGCGAATGCCTCCTCCGCCGCCAGCATGCCGCTCTTCATCGCGGTATGCGTGCCCTTGATGCGCGGCACATTGACGAAGCCCGCCGAGCAGCCGATCAGCGCGCCGCCGGGGAAAGCGAGCGTCGGCACTGACTGCCACCCGCCCTCGTTGATCGCGCGCGCGCCGTATGAGACGCGGCGGCCGCCCTCCAGCACCGCGCGGATCGCGGGATGCTGCTTCCAGCGCTGGAACTCCTCGAACGGCGAGAGATAGGGATTGCGGTAGCCGAGCCCGACCACGAACCCGAGCGCCACCTGGTTGTTGGCCTGATGGTAGAGGAAGCCGCCGCCGACATCATTGCCAAGCGGCCAGCCCTGCGTGTGGATCACGCGGCCGGGCGCGTGATTCGCGGGATCCACGTCCCACAATTCCTTGATGCCGAGCCCGTAGACCTGCGGCTGGCTGTCGCGCTCCAGCTCGTAGATGCGCTTCAGCTCCTTGGTCAGGCTGCCGCGCGCACCCTCGGCGAAGAACGTGTAGCGCGCGTGCAGCTCCATGCCGGGCTGGTAATCGGGCTTGTGCGTGCCGTCGCGCGCCACGCCCATGTCGCCGGTGGCGACGCCGCGGATCGCGCCAGTGTCGTCGAACAGCAGTTCGGCGGCGGCGAAGCCGGGGAAGATCTCGACGCCCAGCGCCTCCGCCTGCCCCGCCAGCCAGCGGCACAGATTGCCGAGCGAGCCGGTATAGGTGCCTTTGTTCGACATGAACGACGGCATCAGCAGGTGTGGGAAGGCGATCTTGCCGGTGCGGGTGAGCCACCAATGGTGGTTCTCGGTCACCGGCACGTCGAGCGGGCAGCCCTGCTCGCGCCAGTCGGGGATCAGCTCGTCGAGCGCGATCGGATCGATCACCGCGCCCGACAAGATGTGCGCGCCGACCTCCGATCCCTTCTCCAGCACGCAGACCGAAAGCTCGCGATCCTGGGCGGCGGCGAGCTGCTTCAGGCGGATCGCCGCGCTGAGGCCGGCCGGGCCGGCGCCGACGACGACGACGTCATACTCCATCGATTCACGTTCAGGCATCCGGCCTGCTTACTCTGCCGCCAGCGCCTCGCCCAGCCTCTCCTGCAATGCAGCCTGTTCGCGCCACAGAGCAGGCGGCACCGCGTCGCCCAACTTGCGCAGATCGGCATCGTTGAGTGCGGCTTCCTGCCGCCAGATCGCGACGTCGACCGAAGTCAGCGCGGCAAGATGGTCGGGCGCGATACTCAGCCCGGCGAGATCGAGATCGCCGCGTTCGGGCAACAGGCCGATCGGCGTATCGACCGCGCCGACCTTGCCTTCGATCCGGTCGACGATCCATTTGAGCACGCGGACATTGTCGCCGAAGCCCGGCCACATGAAGCGGCCGGTGGCATCCTTGCGGAACCAGTTGACGAGATACAGCCGCGGCAGCTGGCCGGCATCCGACGCGGCCGCGGCGCCGACGCGCAGCCAATGCTCGAAATATTGGGCCATGTCGTAGCCGCAGAAGGGCAGCATCGCGAACGGATCGCGGCGGAGCGCGCCGATCGCATTCTCGGCCGCTGCAGTACCCTCCGACGCGATGTTGGCGGCGAGGTAGACGCCGTGCGTCCAGTCGAACGCCTCGGTCACCAGCGGCACCGCGCTCGCGCGCCGGCCGCCGAACAGGATGGCGGAGATGGGCACGCCGGCGGGATCGTCCCACTCGGCGGCGATCACCGGGCATTGCGCGGCGGGCACGGTGAAGCGCGCGTTCGGATGGGCGGCGGGCTTGCCCGACGCCGGATCCCAGCGATTGCCCTGCCCGTCGGTCAGGCCGTCGGGTGGCGTATCGGTCAGCCCCTCCCACCACACGTCGCCGTCGTCGGTCAGCGCGGTGTTGGTGTAGATGGCGTTGGCGTGGAGCGTCTCGATCGCGTTGCGATTGGTGGCGATGCCGGTGCCGGGCGCCACGCCGAAGAAGCCTGCCTCAGGATTGATCGCGTACAGCCTGCCATCCTGGCCGAAGCGCATCCAGCAGATGTCGTCGCCGATCGTCTCGGCCTTCCAGCCGGGCAGGGTCGGTTCGAGCATCGCCATGTTGGTCTTGCCGCACGCGCTGGGGAAGGCGGCAGACATATAGTGGACGCGACCCTCGGGGCTGGTGAGCTTCAGGATCAGCATATGCTCGGCGAGCCAGCCCGCGTCGCGCGCCATCACGCTCGCGATGCGGAGCGCGAAGCATTTCTTGCCGAGCAGGGCGTTGCCGCCATAGCCCGAGCCGTAGGACCAGATTTCGCGCGTCTCGGGATAATGGACGATCCATTTCTCGTCGGCGCATGGCCACGGCACGTCGGCCACGCCGGGGCGGAGCGGCAGGCCGACCGAATGGACGCAGCGGACGAAGAAGCCGTCCTCGCCCAGCATCTCCAGCGCACCCGCGCCCATGCGTGTCATCACCCGCATCGAGAGCACGACGTAGGCGCTGTCGGTCAGCTCGACCCCGATCGCGCTCTGCGGCGAATCGAGCGGGCCCATGCAGAACGGCACGACATACATCGTGCGCCCCTCCATGCACCCCGCGAACAGGCCGTCGAGGCGGTCGCGCATCTCGGCCGGGTCGCACCAATTGTTGGTGGGGCCGGCATCCTCGGCGCGCTCGGAGCAGATGAAGGTGCGACTCTCCACCCGCGCGACGTCGCGCGGATCGGAACGGGCATGGAAGCTGTTCGGTCGCCTGGCGGGATCGAGCGGCGTCAGCGTGCCGCACTCGACCAGCCGTGCGGCGAGTGCGTGCCATTCGGCATCGGAGCCGTCGCACCAGTGGATCGCGTCGGGCCGCACGTGCGCGGCGACCGATTCGACCCAGGCGACCAGCGCCCGGTGGTTCGGCGGTGCGGCACCCTCGGTGCGCACCGCATCCTCGCGCAGCATCGTGGCCATTCCTCTCACCTTCCCGTGTCCGTGATAGCCGGGTTTGGGGAGAGACTATCGTCAGGCTTGACGTTCACAAGCCTTATTGTCGCGGCTCAGCCGTTGGCGGCGCCGTTGAGGCCGAGCTTGGCGAACAGGGCCGCGTCGCGATCGCCGCCGGCATTGCCGGTCGTCAGCAACTTGTCGCCGGTGAAGATCGAATTTGCGCCGGCGAGAAAGCACAAGGCCTGGGTCGAGTCGGACATGCTCTCGCGCCCGGCCGACAACCGCACCATCGACTGCGGCATCAGGATGCGCGCAACCGCGACGGTGCGGACGAATTCAATATCGTCGATCCGCGCGCTCGGCACGTCCTTCAGCATGTCGCCCAGCACCGTGCCGGCGACCGGCACCAGAGCATTTATCGGAACGCTCTCGGGCGCCTCGGGCAGGGTCGCCAGCGCGTGGAGGAAGCCGACGCGGTCGGCGCGCGATTCGCCCATGCCAACGATGCCGCCGCAGCAGACGTTGACGCCGGCCGCGCGCACCGCCGCCAGCGTGTCGAGCCGGTCGTCCCACGTGCGGGTGGTGATGACGTTGCCGTAATTCTCCGGCGAAGTGTCGAGATTGTGGTTGTAGTAATCCAGCCCCGCCTCACCGAGCCGCTCCGCCTGCGCGCCCGTCAGCATGCCGAGCGTCATGCAGCTTTCGAGGCCGAGCGCGTTCACGCCCTCGACCATCGCGCACAGCGCATCCATGTCGCGATCCTTGGGGTTGCGCCACGCGGCCCCCATGCAGAAACGCTGCGAGCCGGCCGCCTTGGCCGCCGCCGCCGCCGCCAGCACCGCATCGACATCCATCAGCTTCGATGCGGCCAGCCCACTCTCGGCCTGCGTGCTCTGCGAGCAATAGCCGCAATCTTCGGGGCAGCCGCCGGTCTTGATCGACAGCAGCGTCGCGCGCTCGACCTGCACCGGATCGTGATGCTGGCGATGGACGGTCGCCGCACGGAACAGCAATTCGGTAAAGGGCAGATCGAACAGAGCGGCCACGTCGGCGCGGACCAGCGGCGGCACCGCGGCGCGCGGGCGATCATGCAACAGGGTATCGGTCATTCGACAATCGGGTCCGGTTCTGATGGGAGCGTGGCCGCCGCCTTAGCACCACCACCACGCGCTCGGCCAGATTCAGGCGCTTGCCTTGCGGCGGCGCGTGTCCCAGCCCTTGCGGGCCGCAGCCGAGCGCTGCTCGGGCGAGCCGGCCTTGTGCGCGCGGCCGCCGCGCTTGGCGGCGGGGTGATCGGTCGCCTTCCCGCGGCCCGCGCCGGACTTCTTGCCGCCGCCGTCATCCTTGTTCACGGTCGCCCAGGCGCGGCTTTCCGCCTCGGCCTTGGGCGTGCCGCGCGCCTCGTAGCTTTCCTCGATATGCTGCGCCTTGCGCTTCTGCTTGTCGGTGTAGGCGTCCTTGTCACCCTGCGGCATCGTCGGTCTCCTGCTGCGCGTAGGTCAACGCCGAGGCAGGGTGGAATATCCGAGCGGTCAGGCCGCGTGCACGTGCGCGACCTGCCGCCGCAGCCGCCAATTGCCCAGATGCGCGGCGCCGATCGCGATGCTGCCGCAGATGGTGATCGGCGCTTCCAGCACCGAGCCGCCCCACGGCCACACCGCGATCGCCAGCATGGCGAGGCCGAGCAGCCCCATCGCCAGCGGGCGCGCGCCGCCATGATGGCGATAACCACTCCACAGGGCAAAGCCGGTCGCGGGAATCGCCAGGCCGAGCGCGACGAGGTGAACCTCGGTCGGCACCGGCACGATCGCGGCCAGCGCCGGGAGCAGAGCGAGGAGGAGCGGCAGCGCGATGCAGTGGGCGAGGCACGCAAAGGTCGCGCCGAGCGCCAGCGCCTCGATCATGTCGTGCTTGCGATTCATGGCGGCCATGTGCCTCCGTCGCAGTCAAAAAGCAATGATATATTGTATCACTCATCGTATTTGGCCGGTTCAGATCGGCCGTGCTACTCGCACGCTCGTGGCCGATCCCGTTCCGACCCCCTGGCGCTATCGCCACCGTCTGCCCACGCGCCTGTGGCACTGGCTGAACGCGCTTACCGTCATCATCCTGCTGATGAGCGGGCTGATGATCTTCAACGCGCATCCCCGCCTCTATTGGGGGCAATATGGCGCCAACCTCGATCGCGCGTGGCTGCAGATCGGGCCGACGTCGACCGGCGGCCATGTCGTGATCGGCAGCATCGACGTGCCGACCACCGGCGTGCTCGGCCGCTGGCGCGACAAGCAGGGCAACGTGCAGACGCGCGCTTTCCCTTATTGGGCGACGATCCCGTCGCGCTACAGCCTCGCCGGCGCGCGACGCTGGCACATCCTGTTCGCGTGGCTGCTGGTGGTGCCCGGCTTCCTCTACGTCGTCGCGAGCCTCATCAACCGCCACTTCCGGCGTGATCTGCTGCCGTCGCGCGACGAACTGCGGCCGCGGCATCTTTGGCAGGACGTGAAGGATCATGCCCGCCTGCGCCTGCCGACCGGCGACGCCGCCGCCCGCTACAACATCCTCCAGAAGCTCGCCTACGATGCGGTGATCTTCGGCCTGATCCCGCTGATGATCCTGACCGGGCTCACCATGGCGCCCGCCTTCGACGCGACCTTCCCATGGCTGCTCGAGCTGTTCGGCGGACGGCAATCGGCGCGTTCGCTGCATTTCCTGTCGGCGATGGGCCTGCTCGCCTTCACCATCGTTCACCTGACGATGGTGGTGCTGGCGGGGCCGGTGCGCGAGATCCGCTCGATGCTGACCGGCTGGTTCCGCTTGCCGCCGGAGCGCCGGCGCAATGACTGAGATCGTCTCGCGCCGCCGCGCGCTGGGCGGGCTCGCCGCCGGTGCCGGCGGGCTCCTGCTCGCGGGCTGCGACCGCGTCGCCAAGACCACGACCGCGCGCAGCCTGTTCACGGGCGCCGAGGCACTCACCTATCGCGCCAACCGGCTGCTCACCGCCCGCGACGCACTGGCGCCCGAATATGGCGCGGGCGACATCTCGCCGGTCTTCCGCTCGAACGGCACGGCGATGCCGGGCGGCGGCGATTATGCGGCGTTGCTGGCCAACCGCTTCCGCGACTGGCGGCTACAGGTGACCGGCCTCGTCGCGCGACCGCTGTCGCTGTCGCTCGACCAGATCGGCCGGCTCCAGCGCCGGACGCAGACCACGCGCCACGACTGCGTCGAGGGCTGGAGCGCGATCGGCCGCTGGACCGGCACGCCGCTCGGCCCCCTGCTGGCGGCGGCAGGGCTGTCGGGCGCGGCACGCTACATCGTGTTCCACTGCTACGACCTGATCGGCGGCACGCCTTATTATGAGAGCATCGATCTGGTCGATGCCTTCCACCCTCAGACGATCCTCGCCTACGCGCTCAACGGCCACCTGCTGCCGGTGCCCAACGGCGCGCCGCTGCGGCTGCGGATCGAGCGCCAGCTCGGCTACAAGCAGGCCAAATATATCCATACGATCGAGGCGGTGGCGTCGCTCGCCGCGATCGGGGCCGGCAAGGGCGGCTATTGGGAGGATGTCGGCGATTACGCCTGGTATGCCGGCATCTAGCGCCGGCTGAGGCCGATGATGTCGATCGGCCCGTCGCGATAGTGGCGGACGATGCGGCGGTCGCGGGCGAGCGCGCGCAGGAAGCCGCCGCCCGGATCGAACGTCTCGGGGCCGAGCCGCAGCAACCAGATGGTGGGCACGGCGCGCGTCGCCGGCTCCTGCGCGATCGCGTCGAGCTCGGCCTGCGGCAGCGAGCTCACCCCCCGCGTGCCGGTCGGGTGCCAGCCATGGCGAATCTCGAGCGCCGGCACCTCGGCAGGAATAGCGCGGACGGGGATGGCAAGGCTCCGATCGCCAAGCGCGCGCCGCAGCGGCAGCGCGCCCTCATTGGGATAGGCATAGATCATGTCGCCCGGCGAAACGCGCGCCGCCAGCCAGTCGATCGCGCCATACCAGTTCTGGAAGGCCCCCAGCGCGCGCGTCTGGACGTCGCCCGCCAGCATCGACGCCATCAGTATGAATGCCGCACCGATGCCGATCAGCGGGCGCCGCACCGTGCCGACCGTTCCGATCGCGAGCAGCAGCAACGCCGGCGCGGCGACGGGGCTCATGATGCGCGTGACGAACACCGGCGTGATCGTCAGCGAGATCACGATCGCCAGCATCACCGGCAGCAAGGCGAGCACCAGCAGCATCGCCGCCAGCCGCCATCGTTCGCGCCCGATCGCGCCGAGCCCGGCCGCTGCCAGCAACAGCGCTGCCACCCCGACCCAGCCCGGCACGCCGTAAAGCGTCATGACACGATCGAACAGCATCGGGGTGAGTGCGAAGCGCAGCCAGGTCGCGTGCCGCCACACCGTCGATTGCTCGTGGAGAATGACGAGGCCCGGCAGATAGGCCAGCGCCACCGCGAAATGGCCGATGGCGAGCAGGAGCAGGTCGCCGCGCCGCAGCCTGCGCCATGGCAAGGCGAGCGCCAGCGCGATCGTCAGCGTCACGGCATACAGCAGCCCCAAATTGTGGAGCCACAGCATCGCCTCCAGCAGCAGCAGGTAGGCGAGGATCGACCAGCGCGGCGGGCGCCCGTCGTCGCGCGCGATCCGCAGCAGCAAGGCGGTCGCGGCGGCATAGACCAGCACCATCAGCGGATAGGGCCGCACCTGTCGCGCCATCTCGACCATCGCCAGCGACAGGCAGGCGAGGCCGAACGCCGCCACCGCCAACCACCGCCGCCGCTCCGTATCCCAGCCGAGCCATCGGCCGGCCGCGTCCGCCGCCAGCGCCATCACCGGCAAAGTCGCGATCCCGGAAAGCAGGCCGAAGCCGCGCAACGCCGCGAGGCTGTCGCCCAGCACGCTGACCCAGAGGTGCAGCAGGGTATAATAAAAAGGCGGGTGTGTTTCGTAGAGCGGCACCACGCGCCACAGGAAGGCGAGGTCATGGTCCGCCGCGAAGGCGCTATAGGCCTCGTCCAGCCACAAAGGCTCGCGCGTCACGTGCCACAGCCGCAGCGCGAGGCCGAGCGCGAGGAAAAGAACGGCCAGAGCGGCGGGGCGGATCGCCTTGGTCTGCACGGGCTCAGGCCTAATCGCCGGCACCCGCTTTGTCGCGCGCATATCGCGTCCCCCTTGTCGCGCGGCACCGCTGCGCCATAAGGGCGCGGCATGTTCCGTTCAGCCCCTGCCCCGGTCGATACGCCTGCCGGCTGGTGGAACAGCGGCTGGTTCCTCGCCCTGATGGTGCTGGTCTCGATCGTGCCGCTGCTCGCGCCGGTCACCCCACCGCTGACCGACCTCGCCGAGCATATGGGGCGCTATCGCATCCAGCTGAGCGATCCGTCGTCGCCGCTCAGGGCCGAATATTTCAGCTTCCACTGGGCGTTCATCGCCAATCTGGGCGTCGACCTGCTGGTGGTGCCGATGGCGGCATTGTTCGGGCTGGAGCTCGGCGTGAAGCTGATCGTGATCGGCATCGTCGCGCTCACCACCACCGGCATGATCTGGATCGCGCGCGAGGCGCATGGCCGCGTACCCGCGCCGGCATTGTTCGCGCTGCCGCTCGCCTACAGCTTCCCGTTCATCTGGGGCTTCGTCAATTTCCTGCTGTCGATGGCGCTGGCGCTCAACGCCTATGCGTTGTGGCTGCGGCTGGGGCGGCAGGGGCGCTGGCGGCTGCGCAACGGCCTGTTCGTCGTCATCGGGCTGGTGCTCACGACCGCGCACATCTTCGGCTGGGCGGTGCTGTGCCTGCTCGCCTACGCCGCCGAGGTCGTGCGGAAACGCGATGCCGGCCGGCCGATGCTGCTTGCCTTGTGGGAGGGCGGGCTCGCCTGCCTCAGCCTCGCGCCGCCAATCCTGCTGCTGCTGGTCTGGCGCTCGGGCGACGCCAAGGGCGCGAACCAGGACTTCTTCGACTGGGCCGCGAAATACGTCTATTTCATCTCGATCCTGCGCAACCACTGGCGCAATTTCGACCTCGCCAACGTCTACCTGCTGTGGGGGCTCGTCTCGTTCGGGCTGGTCGGCGTGGGCGTGGTGATGAACCGCACGCTCGGCGTCGCCGCGTTGATGCTGATCCTCGCTTACCTGCTGCTGCCGCGCATCCTGCTCGGCTCGGCTTATGCCGACATGCGGCTGGCGCCTTATGTGGTGATGATCGCGGTGGTCGCGCTGGCGGTGCCGCGCCCTTCACGCCGCGCCGGGCACATCCTGGCGGGCACCGCGACCGCGATTTTTCTGATCCGCATCATCGGGCTCACGCAGAGCTTCGCCGCGCACGATGCCGCAGCCCAGCACCAGCTTGCGGCGCTGGATCATGTGAAGCCCGGCAGCCGCGTGTTCGTGCAGGTGGCGCTGCAATGCATCGGCCGCTGGGAGACGACGCGGATGGATCATCTCGGCGCGATGGCGATCGTGCGGCGCGACGCCTTCGCCAACGGCCAATGGACCGATCCCGGTGCGCAGCTCGTCCGCATCCGCTACGCGCCCGCCCGCCACTGGGCCGAGGATCCGACCGAGATCCTGCGCCCGCCGCCCTGCGCCCCGCGCCGGACGCGCTTCTATCCGAAGAGCGTCAACGACCTGCCGCGCAAGGCGTTCGACTATGTCTGGATGATCGATCTGCCGCGCGCCAACTGGTACAGCTTCCCCGGGCTGGAACCGATCTGGACCGGCGGGAAGCGCGGCATCCTCTACCGCGTGGTGCCGACCGGCTCCGCCACCAGCGCCAGCGACACGCCGACCGGCAGCAAGCCGCGCACCGCGGCATAACGTTCCCACCCGAACAGCCGCGCGAGCGCACCGTTTACCGCGCGCGGCGGCATCGCATCCTCGTCGCCGCCCTCATGCCCGCGCAATCGGTTGAGCCAGCGCACGCCGACGATCGCGGGCAGCAGCAGGCTGTTGAAGTGCGATTCGTGGAGCGGCGCGTAGCCCGCCTTTCGCACCACCGCGCGCAACGCCTTGGCGGTGTAGCGGCGCTGGTGATGATGCGCGACGTCGTGGCCGCTCCACAGGCTGGGCATCGCTGGCACCGCGAGGAACAGCCGGCCACCCGGCGCGAGCTTGGGCCTGAGCGCCTCCAGCGCGCCGAGATCGTCCGGGATATGCTCCAGCACGTCGAGCAGCACGATCAGATCGTAGCGCCCGTCCTCCAGCGGCACGTTGGGCAGGTAGCCGCCCTTCAGCGTCAGCCCGGTGCGCGCCTCGGCGAAGGCGCGTGCATGATCGTCGGGCTCGATCGCATCGACCGTGCCGAAATGCTGCAGCATCGCGATGTTCGATCCGGTGCCGGCGCCCACCTCGAGGATCGCCATCGGCCCCGGTTTCGGCCGGAACTTCTCCAGCAGCGCGGTGAGGATCCGGCGCCGCCCGACGAACCACCAATGATCACGGTCGATCTCGGCCATGCGGTCGTAGACGTGGCGTTCCATCAGCCGCCGACCGCCTCGCAATCCGTCTTCTCGATGCCGATGCGCTCGCGGATGACGTAGATCGGCCGGCCCTTCGCCTCGATCAGGATGCGCCCGACATATTCGCCGAGCACGCCCAGCGACAGCAATTGCACGCCGCCGAGGAACAGCACCGCCACCATCATCGACGCATAGCCCGCGACATCGACGCCGTAGAGGATCGTGCGGCCGATCAGGTAGGCGGCATAGGCCAGCGCCACCACCGCGATCACCGCGCCCATATAGCTCCACACGCGCAGCGGCACGGTCGATGCGGAGGTGAGCCCGTCGATCGCAAGCTTCCACAGCTTGATATAATTGAACTTGGTGGTGCCGATCGCGCGTTCGGCACGGTCATATTCGACCGCGGTCTGGCGGAAGCCGCCCCATGCGAACAGCCCCTTCATGAAGCGGTTGCGCTCGGGCATCGCCCGGATCACGTCGACCACCTTGCGATCGAGCAGGCGGAAATCGCCGGCATGTTCGGGGATCTTGTCCTCCGACAGCCAATTGTGCGCCCGATAATAGAGATCCGCCGTCAGCCGCTTGGGCAGAGAGTCGGTCATGCGGTTGCGTCGCACCCCGTAGACGACCTCATAACCCTGCCGCCACTGATCGAGCATCGCGCCGATCACCTCGGGCGGATCCTGCAGATCGACGTCGATCGGCACCACCGCCTGGCCGCGCACGGTGTCGAGCCCGGCGGACAGAGCCGCCTCCTTGCCGAAATTGCGCGACAGCGAGATGCCGACGATGCGGCGGTCGCGCGCATTGGCGGCCATGATCACGGCGAGCGTCGCATCCTGGCTGCCGTCGTCGACGAACAATATCTCCCACGGCAGCGCGCCGCCGTCCGCCCCGCGCAGGCCGTCGAGCACGCCGCCGACCCGCGCGACGAAGCCGGCGATCGCCTCCTCCTCGTCCTTCACGGGCACGATCAGCGAGATGTGCGGCGTTTCGGCCATCATGATCGACCCTTGTGGGTCAGGGCGGCCCGCAATGGCAAGCGGCGCGACGGAGTAGCTCGGGCTCATCGGAACACCCACCAGCGATTGATGCCAAAGATCAGGATCGGCGTCACGAACCAGATCGGAAGCTGCACGGTCCAGTGCGGCCAGCGCAGCGCCGTGCCCAGCAGCCACGTCCAGAAGGCGTTCATGGCGAAGCCCGGCAGCGACGCGAGCGCGAAGCGCAGGATGCTGCCGGCGTCACGCTCGCCATGGTTGCGGAAGGTCACGCGGCTGTGAAGCACGTAGCCGAGCGTCGCCGCGACCAGATAGCCGGCGACGTTGCAGATCTGCAGGGGCGCATGGGTGAAGCTGTCGAACAGGACGAAGACGAGCGTGTAGACGCTCGTCACGATCCCGCCATTCACCCCATAGCGCACCAGCTGCCACAACGTCTCTTGCCGTGCCGCCGCTGCCGTCACCTGGCACGACCCCCTTGTTCTTTGATTTCCGCCGTCTAGAGCGCCGGGCCTGACGAGGGAAGAGCGGTGACGACGGGCGCTGACGACAGAACGCATTGGCGCTGGTGGTTTCTGCTCGCCTGGGCGGTGATCGCGGCGTGGCTGCTCCATTACAAATGGAACGCGATCCACTGGTTCGCGCTGTCGGATACCGATGACAATATGCGCTTCGCGCAGGTGCGCGCGCTGATCGACGGGCAGGGCTGGTACGATCTGCGCCAGCATCGCGTCGATCCGCCGGCCGGCATCTCGATCCACTGGTCGCGGCTGGTCGACCTGCCGATCGCCGCGCTGATGCTGCTGATCCGTCCGGTCGCGGGCGGGGCCGAGGCGGCGCGCTGGGCGTGCGCGCTGGCGCCGTTGCTGCCGCTCGGCCTCGGCCTCTATGCGACGATGCTCACCGCGCGGCGGCTGGTCGATCAGTGGGCCTTCCTGCTCGCCGCGGCGATCGTCGCCTGCGCGCAGACCACCATGCTGATGTGGATGCCGCTGCGCATCGACCATCATGGCTGGCAGCTGGCAACGCTGGCGGTCGCGGTATCGGGCATGGCGGATCCGAAGCGCCTGCGCGGCGGGCTGACCGCGGGGCTCGCGACCGCCGTCTCGCTGACGATCGGGCTGGAGCTGCTGCCTTATCTGGCGGTGACCGGCGCGCTGATCGCCTTGTGGTGGGCGATCGACGTCGATCAGCGCGAGCGGCTGCGCGGCTATGGCGCGGCGCTCGCCGCCGGTACCGCGCTTGGCTATGTCCTGTTCGGCTCGTTCGACAATGCGCAGATGCTGTGCGACGCGCTGACCCCGGTCTATCTGTCGACGCTGCTGGCGGCTGGCGGCATCTGCGTCGCGCTCGGCTCGCTGCCGATTGCCGACCGGCGCGTGCGTCTCGCGGCTTTGGTCGTCGCGGGTGCCGCGATCGGCGCGGGCTATGCGCTCGCCTTCCCGCAATGTCTCGGCCGGCCCGAGCGCGTCTCGCCCGAGCTTGAGAAGATCTGGCTGAGCCACGTGCGCGAGGCGAAACCGCTCTACCAGCATAGCTGGCGCGTCTGGTTCCCGACGATCAGCCTGTCGGCGATCGGGGTGATCGGCGCCGCCGCCACGCTGTGGCGCGAGCGCGCGACGCCGCGCGCGATGCCGTGGCTGCTGGTGCTGCTGCTCTCGATCTTCTCGGCGCTGCTGCTGCTGTGGCAGACGCGCGCCGGGCCGGCGTCGCAATTGATGGGCGTGATCGGCGCGACCGCGCTCGGCTGGCCGCTGATGCGCTGGACGTTCGGCCATCGCTGGATGGCGGTGCGCGTGCTCGGCACGGTCACGGCCTTCCTGTTCGTGTCGGGCGCCTTCGCCGGGCTGATCGTCAAGAACGTGCCTGAGAAGAAGCCGCAATGGCGCCAGCGGGTCGATACCGCCAACCGCCGCTGCCCGACGCTGCCGGCACTGAAGCCGATCGCCGCCTTGCCGCCGCAGACGATCCTGACCTTCATCGATCTCGGCCCGCGCATCGTCGCGGTGACGCGCCACGACGTGATCGCAGCGCCTTATCATCGCGCGGGCGATGCGATCCTCGACGTCCAATATGCCTTCCGCAGCACCGATCCGGAAACGGCACACCGCACGATGCTGCGCCACAAAGCGAGCCTGCTGCTGATCTGCCCCGGCCTGTCCGAATCGACCGTCTATGGCAGCGAGGCGCCCAAGGGCTTCTACGTCCAGCTGGTGAAGGGTCAGGTGCCGACATGGCTCGCGCCGGTGACGTTGCCGGCCGGATCGCCGTTCAAATTGTGGCGGCTGATCGGCTGAACTCCCCGTTAGCGCCGCGTATTCCTGCGCACGCAGGAACCCAGTGGCTCCACGCTCAGCCCGGCGCTCTGGGCTCCTGCTTCCGCAGGAGCACCGGATGCCCCTCAGACTCCGAAGCTCGCCTTGATGCCGTCGATCACATATTGCGCGGCGAGCGCCGCCAGCAGCACGCCCAGGATGCGCGTGATCATCGCCTCCAGCTTGTCGCCAAGCACGCGCATGATCGCGCCAGACGCGAGCAGCATCGCCAGCATGATGACGAGCACGCAGATCAATGCCGCCAGCGCCACGAGCAGCCCCGTGCCGTGGCTGTGGGACGTCGTCAGCATCGCCGTCGCGATCGAGCCCGGCCCGGCGATCATCGGGATCGCCATCGGGAAGACCGAGATGTCCTCGGGCTCGGCGCGATGCTGCTCGACCTGGCGGCGGTGGATTTCCTCCGCACGTTCCTCGCGGCGCTCGGTGCGCTTCTCGAACACCATCTCGAGCGCGATCAGGAACAGCATGATCCCGCCCGCGACACGAAACGCATCGAGGCTGATGCCGAGCGCGTCGAGCAGGGGCGAGCCCGCCAGCGCGAACAGGATCAGCACGATCGCGGCGATGACGACCGAGCGGAACGCCATCTGCCGGCGCCAGCCGGGACTGCCCTCACGCGTCAGGCTGGCGAAGATCGGCGCGCAGCCCGGCGGATCGATCACCACGAAGAAGGTGACGAACGCCGACAGGAAAAGCGCGAGCATCTAGAGCCCGTCGGGCGCGACGAGCCCCTCGTGCAGGTGCGCGGCGACCAGCGTATTACGCAGCAGTACCGCGATCGTCATCGGCCCGACGCCCCCCGGCACCGGCGTGATCGCGCCTGCGACCTCGCGCGCCTCGGCGAAGGCGACGTCGCCGACGAGCCGCGTCTTGCCCTCGTCCGCATCGATGCGGTTGATGCCGACGTCGATCACGGTCGCGCCCGGCTTGATCCAGTCCCCGCGGATGAGCTCGGGCACGCCGACCGCGGCGACGACGATGTCGGCGCGGCGGACGGCGCCGAACAAATCGCGCGTGCGGCTGTGCGCGATCGTCACCGTGCAGCTTTCGCGCAGCAGCAGATGTGCCATTGGCTTGCCGACGATGTTCGAGCGGCCGACCACCACCGCCTCCAGCCCCGCCAGATGCTCGTGCCGATCCTTCAGCAGCATCAGGCAGCCGAGCGGCGTGCAGGGAACGAAGCCCGGCAGCCCGCTCGCGAGCCGACCGGCATTGATCGGGTGGAAGCCGTCGACATCCTTGTCCGGGTCGATCGCGGCGATCACCGCATTGCTGTCGATCTGCGGCGGCAGCGGCAGCTGGACGAGGATGCCGTCAACCGCCGGATCGGCATTGAGCGTCGCCACCAGCGCCAGCAGGTCGGCCTCCGCGGTATCGGCGGGCAGGCGGTGGGTGAAGCTCGCCATGCCGGCCGCCTCGGTCGCCTTGCCCTTGGCGCCGACATAGACCGAGCTCGCCGCATCCTCGCCCACCAGCACCACCGCCAGCCCCGGCTTGCGCCCGGCCCGCGCGACGAAGCCCGCCGCGACCTCGGCCAATCGTGCACGCAGCGTGGCGGCGAACGCCTTGCCGTCGATGATCGCGGCGGTCACCTCAGCCGCCGATCGCCGCGCGCGCCACCGCCGGCAGGACGATCGAGCGCAGGATCTGGATGATCAGCAGCACCACCAAAGGCGAGAAATCGAGCGCGCCGAAATCGGGCATGATCCGCCGGATCGGCCGATAAAGCGGCTCGGTCATGCGGCTGAGCGCGAACAGCACCTGCCGCACGAAATCGTTGTGGGTGTTGACCACGTTGAACGCCACCAGCCAGGAGAGGATTGCCTGGATGATGATGATCCACAACAGGACCGAAAGCAGCAGGTCGACGATCTGGAGCAGGGGGATGATCATGTACGCCTCCCTAGCCGAGCCGGCCGCGCCGTTCCAGCCACTGGCGAAACGACGGGCGGCTCCCCATATCGCCTTGGCGCGACGCTTCCCTTTTCGGCCGCCAGCCGCTAAGGGAGCCCGCTTTTCGAGACATATCAGCCTAAGGATTTCGCTTGGCGAAAGAAGAACTGCTTGAGATGCGCGGCCAGGTGGTTGAGCTTTTGCCCAACGCCATGTTCCGCGTGAAGCTCGAGAACGATCACGAGATTCTCGGCCATACCGCCGGCAAGATGCGCAAGAACCGCATCCGCGTGCTGGTGGGCGACGAGGTGCTGGTCGAGCTCACGCCCTACGACCTGACCAAGGGCCGCATCACCTACCGCTTCAAGTAAGCAGGCGCGTGGCGTCCGTGCGGCTGGTTCTCGCCTCCGCCTCACCCCGCCGTCTGGATCTGCTTGCGCGCATCGGCGTGAGCGTCGACGCGGTCGACCCCGCCGATATCGACGAGACCCCGCTGAAGGGCGAGGCGCCGACGGATCATGCCCGCCGTCTCGCCGCCGCGAAGGCAGCGGTGGTCGCGGCGCGCCATCCTGGCGCGATCGTGCTGGCCGCCGATACCGTGGTCGCCGCCGGCCGCCGCATCCTGCCCAAGGCAGAGGATGCTGGCGAAGTCGTGCGCTGCCTCACCCTGCTCGCCGGCCGCCGCCACCGCGTGCTGAGCGCGCTGACGGTGGTCGATGCCGCAGGCAAGGCGCGCCATCGTCTGTCCACCACCATCGTCACCTTCGGGCCGCTGCCCGCCGCCACCATCGCCACTTATGCAGCCTCCGGCGAGGGCGTCGGCAAGGCGGGCGGCTATGCCATTCAGGGCGCCGCCGAAGGCTTCGTGCGCGCGCTGGCCGGCAGCCATTCGGGCGTGGTCGGCCTGCCTTTATTCGAGACGCGCGCCTTGCTGATCGCGGCTGGGCTGGCGCTTGGCTGAGTGGCTGTTCGACGCCGGCATCGGCGAAAGCCGCGCCGCGCTGATCGAGGGCGGCCGACTGGTCGAGATGGCGGTCGAATGGGACGATGACGGGCTGCGCGCCGGTGCCGTGCTGCCCGCGCGACTGGTGCGCAAGGCCGACGCGTCGGGGCGCGGGCTGGCCGAGACCGCGGACGGCCAGACGGTCCAGCTCACGCCGGTGCCTGCAGGCCTCACCGAGGGCCGTACCCTGCTGATCGAGATCACGCGCGCCGCACAGCCCGAAGATGGCGCGTTCAAGCCGCCCCGCGCACGTCCGGCTCTGGCCGATTCGGTCGAGACACCGGGCCCCGACCTTCGCGCGAGACTCGCCGCGCTAGGGCTGCCGATCCGCACCGGCACCGACGGCTTCGCCGCCGCCGGCTGGGACGAGGCGGTCGAGGAAGCCGCGCGCGGCATCGTCGCGCGGCCCGATGCGCTGCTGCGGATCGTGCCGACCCCAGCGATGACGCTGATCGATGTCGACGGCGCCGGCGCGGCGGCCGACCTCGCGCTCGCCGGCGCGCGCCTGGCGGGCCGCACGATCCGCCTCTACGATCTCGCCGGCTCGATCGGCATCGACCTGCCGACGATGACCGGCAAGGCCGACAGACAGGCCGCCGCCACCGCGCTCGACGCGGTGCTGCCGCCGCCGTTCGAGCGGACCGCGGTCAACGGCTTCGGTTTCCTCCAGATCGTACGGCGCCGGGTACGGCCCTCGCTGATCGACCGGCTGACGGCCGATCCCGTCGGAGCGGCTGCGCGCGTGCTGCTGCGACGGGCGGCGCGAGCCAGCGGCCACGGCGCGCTGACGCTCAGCGCCGCGCCCGGCGTGATCGCGCGCCTGGCCGCGCGGCCCGACTGGCTCGACCAGCTCGCACGGCAGGCCGGCGCGATGCCCGCCTTGCGGGAGGAAGCCGGCCTCGCCATATCCGCCGCACATGCCTTCCGCGCCTTCCCCTAGCCGCCAGCGCGGCCAAGCCGCATGCCCCGCCTGCGGCGCGCCCGCACAAGCAGCGCATATGCCCTTCTGCAGCCAAGGCTGTCGCGATCGCGACCTGCTCAAGTGGTTGTCGGAGGGCCATCGCATCCCCGGCCCGCCCGCCGACGACGAGGTTGCCGATTTCGATCGCGAGGGGATGGACAGGGAAGCGCCACCTTCCCTATAGGCCCCGCTTCCGACGCTTCCGTGCCCAGGTAGCTCAGTTGGTAGAGCACGTGACTGAAAATCACGGTGTCGGCGGTTCGATCCCGTCCCTGGGCACCACAGCATCGCTTTCGGCGATCAAGTGTCGGGTTTTTCCGCAAATGGGTTGCGGATGCGCAAAGCGTCATCGATCACCAGCCCATCGTGCATGTCTTCCGACCACAGCATGTCGCAACCCGCGAGCCGGGCGGCGGCGACGATCATCGCGTCGTAGAGCGACAGCCGATAAAGCTCGGCCAAGCGCAAGCCCGCGTCATGGGTCGCGATCGTCAGCGGCGCGACATCCACAAGCGGGCGAATGGCCGCGAGGAAAGCGTGCGTTTCCGGCCATGAAAATCCGGCCTTGCGCCGCAGGACATTGGCCGTCTCGTTCAAGACCTGGACGCTGATCAAGGCACCTGCCGCCAGCAGCGCCTCGACCCGGTCGGCTTTCGCGGGATTCCCCGAAGCGAGATAGATCAGGACGTTACTGTCGAGAAAGCTAGCGGCCATTTGCCTCGTCCCGGTCGAACTTGAAGTCCGCGGGGAGGCGACCGCGATAGGCGCGCAACCGCGCCAGCAGCTCGTCGGTGCCGGGTTTGCGCGCCACGCCCATGCTGTGCGTGTCGGCGACGTGCAGTTCGATATCATCGCCCTCGTGAAGGCCGAGCGCCTCCACCACCGAGGCGGGCAATCGAACGGCCAGGCTGTTACCCCATTTGGCGACCTGCATCGCGATCTCCGTGGATATACGAATGCGTGATGTATATCCGGAACCAGTCCCCCGCAACATGCGTGGCGCAATCACCGGTATAAAGCCGCATTAACCCGCGCCCGTTATGACCGGGGCATGGACTGGATCGCCGCATATCATCGCCTGACCGAGTTGATCGTCGGGCTCGTCGGCGGGTCGGACAAGCTGGCGCATGTCCATGCAGGCCTCATCATCTATGTCGGGGCGCAGATCGTGCTGCGCACGCGCCGTGCAAACGGCCTGGCATTGCAGGCAGTATTGCTCGCAGAGGTGCTGAACGAGACCGCCGATCGGCTGTTCTGGGGCTCGTGGCGCTGGGCGGACACGGCCGGCGACATGGCGGCGACGTTGCTGTGGCCGAGCCTGCTCTACGCGCTCAGCCGCTATCGGCGCAGTCGCTGGTCGTCGGTGCAGCCGGCGTGGGCGACGCCGCCGCGCGCGGCAGGCCTGCAGGAAGGCTGAGGCCGGCGGCGCACGCGGCGCCGCCGTGAGGCTCGTTTATCCCAGCCGTTCGATCTGGCGGGTCGCCTCGTCGAGGATCGCCGCAATCTCGTGCGCACGGTCCGGGGCGCCTTCCTGCCCGAGCACGCCGCGCAGCGCCATGTGCAGGTTGACCATCGCCCGCTTGACCGGGACGCGCTCGGTACGCGCGCTCCGTTCGCCGAGCTGCGACAATCGCGCGAGCAATGCATCGACCTGCGCGCGCTTCTCGGCGAGCAGCGCGCGGCCCGCGTCGCTGATGGCGAAGCGCTTGCGCGCGCCATCTTCCTTCAGCTCGTCGATGTGGCCGAGCTCGTCGAGCATCGTCAGCGTCGGATAGACCACGCCGGGGCTGGGCGCATAAGCGCCGCCGGTGCGCTTCTCGATCTCGCGAATCAGGTCGTAGCCGTGGCGCGGCTGCTCCTCGAGCAGAGCGAGCAGGACGAGGCGAAGCTCCTCGCCGTCGAACATGCGCCGCCGGCCGCCGCGCTGGCCGAAGCCCTCGCCCTCGGGCCCGAAGTCGCGGGCAAAGCCCCAGCCGCCGCCGCGCCGCATCGCGTCGCGCATGCCGTGATGGCGGCCGTGATGGGTTTTATTCATTCCAAACATAGTGTCTCCATAGGTCTTGATAGCGCTGCGATATATCTTGGGTGTGATGATGACAAGGCCTTGCTGAAATTCTCCGTTGAATTTGTGAGCGCCCGAAAAATGCGGAGCATCATGCCGGGCGTGCGCCGGCATCGCTCCGCCGGATCGGCGCGCTATCGGCCGCGATCGGACGGTAAACCCGGAACAGGGCCGCGGTGGCGCGCAGAACGAGCAGGGCGGCCGCCGGACGTGGCCGCCATCGCCTACGTCCGCTCGGTCTCCTGCCGCGCGAGCCAGGCGACCGCCTCCCGCTCGATCTCCTCCATCTCGACGATGGTCTGCTCGAGCGCGGTCTTCTGCGTGTGGAGATCGGCGAGATGCTCGGCCACGCGCCCGTGCAGGTGGCGCACCTGCTCGATATGCTGCGGATCGACGCCGTAGAGGTCGAGGAACTCCTTGATCTCGCGGATCGAGAAACCCAGCCGTTTGCCGCGCAGGATCAGGTGCATGCGCGCGACCTCACGCCGGGTGTAGACGCGCATCGTGCCGATGCGTTGCGGGTCGATCAGGCCGCGATCCTCGTAGAAACGCAACGTCCGCTGGGTGACGCCCAGCTCGCGCGCGACATCCTGGATGCCGCGCAGCTCCGTATCGCCGTCCGCCGTCATTGCAGCGCGGCTGCGCGCGCCGCCTCTTCCGCCACCAGCTCCTTCTTGGAAAGCTTGCCGATCAACGTCTTGGGCAGGCTGTCGCGAAGCTCGATCTCGCGCGGCATCTCGATCTTGTTCAGGCGATCCTTCAGGAACGTGCACAATGTCTCGGTCGTCACCTGTTCCCCCGGCTTCAGCGCCACGAACGCCTTGGGCGCCTGCCCGCGATAGCCATCCGGCACGCCGATCACCACCGCTTCGGCCACCGCCGGATGTTCGTAGAGCGCATCCTCGATGATGCGCGGATAGACGTTGTAGCCGCCGCACAGGATCAGATCCTTGATGCGATCGACCAGGAACAGATAGCCGTCCGCATCGAAGTAACCGACGTCGCCGGTGCGCAGCGCGCCGTCGATGAACACCGCGCGCGTATCCTCGGGCCGGTTCCAATAGCCCGTCATCACCTGCGGGCCGCGCACGCACACCTCGCCGCGCTCACCCTGCGGCAACAGCCGCGTCGGATCGGTCAGGTCACGAATCTCCAGCACCGTCGCCGGGAAAGCGGGGCCGCAGCTATTGTCCTTCACCACCCCGTCCAGCGGGTTGCAGGCGATGATCGGCGCCGCCTCGGACAGGCCATAGCCCTCGACCACGCGCACGCCGGTCGCGGTCTCGAAAGCGTGGCGGATCTCAAGCGGCAAGGGCGCGCCGCCCGAAATACACACGCGCACGCTGCCGAGCGCGGCGAGCTTCGGGCGCGGCATCCGCGACAGCGCATTGTAAAGCGTCGGCACGCCGAAGAACTGGGTCGGCCGGGTCCGTTTCGCGGTAGCGAGGAAGCTCTTCATGTCGAAGCGCGGCAGCAGGATCATCTCGGCTGCCGTATCGACCGAATAATTGAGCACGCAGGTGAGCGCGAACACGTGGAACAGCGGCAGCACGCCCAAAGTGCGCTCCTGCGTCTCGGGCGGATGGCCGACATGTACCACCATCTGCGCGCTGTTGGCGGCGAGGTTGGCGTGGGTGAGCATCGCCCCCTTGGGCACGCCAGTGGTGCCGCCGGTATATTGCAGCACCGCCAAGTCGTCGGGGCGGATCACGACCGGATCGGGCGCGGCATCGCCCGCGACCAGATCGGCCCAGAGCACGTGCACCGCATCCTCGGGCACGCGCGCTTGATCCTTGCGCTTGAACAGGCGGAAGCCGAGCGCCTTCATCGGCGGCAGCATTCCGGTCATCGGGCAGACGACGATATGGTCGAGCCCCGTCTCCGCCGCGAGCGCCACGACCTTTTCGTGGATCAGCTTGAGATCGGGCACGATCATCACGTGCGTGCCGCTGTCGGTGATCTGGTGGCGCAACTCGCGCTCGACGTAGAGCGGGTTGAAGTTCACCACCACGCCGCCGGCGCGCAGGATCGCGAAGTAGAAGATCACGAAAAAGGGGCAGCTCGGCAGGCACAGGCCGACGCGCGTGCCGGGGGTGACGCCGATATCCTGCAGCCCGCGCGTCGCGCGCGACACTTCGGCGCCCAGTTCCCCATAGGTCCAGCGGCGGCCCATGAAGTCGATCGCCACGCGCGTGCCGTGCTGCGCGACCGCCCGATCGAGCAGGTCGGTCAGGCGGCGCGGCGCGATCGGCGGCGGCGCCAGCGCGTCATCCGCCTGCGTCGCGCCGATCATGGCCGCCGCGCCCATCAGAAGGCCAGCCGGGCGCCAAGCGCGGCCACGACCGCATGCGCCTTGTCGAGTTCGCCATTCACCAGGATCGGCGTCTGCACGACCGTCCCCGCATAGGCCGCGGTGGTGCGATTGATCGCCGCATTCTTGAAATCGATGTAGCTCACCGCTGCATCGAGCGTGATGCCGTGGCCGATCGTGTAGCTGGTGCCGGTGGCGAAGTTCCAGCGACTGCTGTCGGGCACGCGCGCGTCGCGCTGGCCGTCGCGGGTCGGCGATTGGTCGCGCTGCACGCCGGCGCGAACCGTCCACGCCGGAGTCATCGCGAAATCGACGCCGCCGGCATAGCTCCAGGTGTTGCCGTAATTCTCGGGAATGGCGGCATTCAGCGGATAGCCGAGGCGGATGTCGTCGAACTTGTTCCAGCCGAAGCGGACGACCTGGCCATTCAGCGTCAGCCGGTCGGTCGCGCGCAGCCGCACGCTGCCGATCGCCTGCCACGGCGTCGTGAACCGCGCCTGCGTCACGACGCGCCCGTTCGAACCGGCGAGCGGCCCGAGCAGGCCGGCGGTGGTGACGGTGCCGTTGAGCTGATGCTCGATCGCCGACTTGTAGGACAGGCCGATCGACAGCGGGCCGCGGCGGAACTGGCCGCCGACCGTCCAGCCGACGTCGACGCCGTGGCCCCGCAGCGTCTGATGCCCGTCCGCCAGCAGCGGCGACAGATTGGGCAGGAAATTGGAGAGGCTCGCCTTGGCATATTCGACGTTGAGCCCCGCGCCAAGGCTGATGCCCGGCGCCGGCATCCACGCGATCGACGGCTGGACATCGATCGTACGCAGGTTGGTCTTGTCGGCGGAGTAGCGCGCCCAGCTGTCGCTGTCGTAGTTGGTGGTGAAGTTATAGGGCGCGGTGATCGCGAGTCCGACCGCGAACTTGGGCGACAAGGCATAGGCGACCGCGCCCGACGGCACGACGCCGTTGTTGATCGGATTGTGCGCGCTGCCATTGCCGCCCACCGCAGCCGGCGCCTGGCCGGGGCGCACGATCACCGTGCCCTTATTGTCGACCTGTCCGCGCGGCAGCACCGCGCTCGCGCCGATCACGGCATCGCCGCCGCTCATCCCGCCGATCGAGGCCGGGTTCCACCACAAGGATGCCGCGCCCTGATCGGCGCCCTCGCCGGAAAAGGCCCGGCCGGCGCCGCGCACCGACTGTTCCTGCAGATAGAAAGCGGCGGCATGAACGGGCCCGGCCGCGCCGACGACGGCGAGCGGGACACCGGCAAGCAGGAACGCACGGACGGTCAGCTCTTTCATCATTCTCTCCAGTCGTATCTTTTTTTGTATTCGGCAGTCCGCTCAGGCCGTCAGGGGCTGCGCGTCCACGTCTGCGTCTTGCACAGCGGCCAGATGATGCAGCCGCGCACCTTGAGATGATCGGGGTCGAGCGGGATCAAAGTCGCCTGATAGGTGGCGCCATCCTCGCCATTGTAGACCGAGCCGCCGGTCCACTGGCCGTCGCGCAGGGTGAAGCCCGTCAGGATCTCCACGCCCTTGATCGGCCGGCTGCGCAGCTTCGGATCACGATTGTTGACGTCGAGCAGGCCAGGATTGGCGCGGATGCCGTCCGAGTCGACCAGGCGGCCGCACACCGACGATCCGCAGCGTGCGATCTCGACCACGCCGTGCCGCGTCTCGGTCATCCAGCGACCGATCGCACTCTCGGGCGCGACGGCCGCAGCGGCCGCCATCAGCAGAAACATCTCTCGTCTCCTCCGTCCGTCCGGTCACTGCCGGACGGTCCGTCGACGGCATCACCCGCCGTAGTCCGCACATTCTTGCCCCAAAAAACAGTTGACGTATAGGGAAATCAGCGCACCTTTAGGAACGAATGCGACGGATGCTGATCCGCCGCGATGGAGAGGTTGATTCGAATGCGCGACGTCGTGATCGCGGGCTATGCCCGTTCCCCATTCCATCTCGCGGGCAAGGGCGCGCTGGCTCGGATCCGGCCCGACGACCTCGCCGCGCAGGTGATCCGGGGCCTGATCGAGCGCACCGGGATCGATCCGGCCGACATCGAGGACATCATCCTCGGCTGCGCCTTTCCGGAGGGCGAGCAGGGCCTCAACGTGGCGCGCCTGATCGGCCTGCTCGCCGATCTGCCGCTCTCGGTGGGCGGCATGACGGTCAACCGCTTCTGCGGCTCGTCGATGAGCGCGATCCACATCGCGATGGGCCAGATCCAGATCGGCGCGGGCGAGGCGTTCGTCTGTGCCGGGGTCGAATCGATGAGCCGGGTGCCGATGATGGGCTTCAACCCGCTGCCCAACCCGACGCTCGCGGGCAAGAATGCCGGCGCTTACATGGGGATGGGCGAAACCGCCGAGAATGTCGCGACCCGCTACCAGATCACGCGCGGCG
Organism: Sphingomonas nostoxanthinifaciens; assembly: GCF_019930585.1. Taxonomy (NCBI): domain Bacteria; kingdom Pseudomonadati; phylum Pseudomonadota; class Alphaproteobacteria; order Sphingomonadales; family Sphingomonadaceae; genus Sphingomonas; species Sphingomonas nostoxanthinifaciens. Next base: position 4,150,402 of record NZ_CP082839.1, read on the forward strand.
AGCAGGAGGCATTCGCTGTTTCGAGCCAGCGGAAAGCGGCCGCCGCGCAGCAGGGCGGCCGGCTCGCCGACGAGATCGTGCCGATCGAGACCAAGGCGGGCACGGTCAGCGAGGACGGCACGTTGCGCCCCGATACCAGTGCCGAGGGGCTCGCCGGGCTCAAGCCGGCATTCGACCAGAATGGTTCGGTCACCGCCGGCACGTCCTCGCCGCTCACCGACGGCGCGTCGGCGGTGCTGGTGACGAGCGAGGATTATGCCCGCGCGCACGGCCTGCCGATCCTCGCGCGGATCAAGGCCGTCGGCATTGCCGGCTGCGCGCCCGAGGTGATGGGCATCGGGCCGGTCGGCGCATCGCTCAAGGCGCTGGCGCGCGCCGGGGTCGACGCCGGCGCGCTCGACGTGATCGAACTGAACGAGGCGTTCGCGAGCCAGGCGCTCGCTTGCATGCGCGACCTCGGGCTCGATCAGGCGAAGGTCAATGTCGATGGCGGCGCGATCGCGCTCGGCCATCCGCTCGGCGCGACCGGCGCGCGGATCGTCGGCAAGGCTGCGGCGATCCTGAAGCGCGACGGCGGCCGCTACGCGCTCGCCACCCAGTGCATCGGCGGCGGCCAGGGCATCGCCACCGTGCTGGAGGCGGCCGAATGAGCGACGCCCCCGCAATCAAGAAGGTCTGCGTGATCGGCGCGGGCACCATGGGTGCGGGCATCGCCGCGCACGTCGCCAATGCCGGCGTGCCGGTGCTGTTGCTCGACATCGTGCGCGATCCCGCGCGGCGCAGCGGCGTGGCCGAAGATGCGGTCGCGAAACTGCTCAAGACCGATCCGGCGCCGTTCATGACGCCCAAGGCCGCCAAGCTGGTCGAGACCGGCAATATCGAGGACGATCTGGCGCGCGTCGCCGACTGCGACTGGGTCGTCGAGGCGGTGATCGAACGGCTCGACATCAAGCAGGATCTCTACGCCAAGCTCGAGGCGCATCGCCGCCCCGGCACGGCGGTCTCGTCGAACACCTCGACCATCCCGCTGGCGAAGCTGATCGCGGGGCGATCCGACGCGTTCGCGCGCGATTTCCTCATCACCCACTTCTTCAATCCGCCGCGCTACATGCGGCTGCTGGAGATCGTCACCGGGCCGCAGACCGATCCCGCGCTGGCGGCGCGAGTGGAGGCGTTCGCCGACCACATGCTCGGCAAGACGATCGTGCATGCCAAAGATACGCCCGGCTTCATCGCCAATCGCATCGGCACCTACTGGATCCAGTGTGGGCTCAACGCGGCGTTCGAGCTCGGCCTGACGGTCGAGGAAGCGGATGCGGTCGCGGGCAAGCCGATGGGAGTGCCGAAGACCGGCATCTTCGGGCTGGTCGATCTGGTCGGCATCGATCTGATGCCGCATCTGCAGAAGAGCCTGACCGACACGCTGCCGGCCGACGATGCCTATCATGCGATCGCGAAGAGCCACCCGCTGATCGAGCGGATGATCGCCGAGGGGCTGACCGGCCGCAAGGGCAAGGGCGGCTTCTACCGGATCAACCGCGCGATGGAGAAACGCCGCGAGGCGATCGACCTCGCCACCGGCGATTATCGCGCGATGGAAAAGCCCGCGGGGCTCAGCGGCGCCGCCGCCAAGGGCGATCTCGCCGCCTTGCTGGCGACGAAGGGCAAGCTGGGTGCCTATGCCTGGGCGGTGCTCGGGTCGACTTTGGCCTATGCCGCGAGCCTCGTGCCGCAGGCCGCCGACGACGTGGTCGCGATCGATGACGCGATGAAGCTCGGCTACAATTGGAAATATGGTCCGTTCGAGCTGATCGACCGGATCGGCGCGAGCGCGCTCGCCGGCCGGCTGGCGGGGGAAGGTGCGCCGGTGCCGGCGATGCTGACGCTGGCTGGCGAGCGAAACTTCTACCGCGTCGAGGGCGGAAAGCGCCAATATCTCGCGCTGGACGGCGCCTATCACGATGTCGTCCGACCGGCGGGCGTGGTGACGCTGGCCGACATCAAGCTCGCGTCGCAGCCCTTGCTGAAGAACGGATCGGCCGCCTTGTGGGACGTCGGCGACGGCGTCGCGGCGCTCGAATTCACCGGCAAGATGAACGCACTCGACGGCGAGGTGATGAAGCTGATCGGGCAGGCGATCCCGCTCGTCCAGAAAAGCTTCAAGGCGCTGGTCGTCTATAACGAAGGCAGCCATTTCTCGGCGGGCGCGAACCTCGGCCTCGCCATGTTCGCGCTCAACATCGCCGCTTATGGCGAGGTGGAGAAGCTCGTCGCCGGTGGGCAGAAGGCCTATAAGGCACTGAAATATGCGCCCTTCCCCGTCGTCGGCGCGCCCGCCGGCATGGCGCTGGGCGGCGGCTGCGAGATATTGCTCCATTGCGACGCGGTGCAGGCGCATGCCGAGCTTTACATGGGGCTGGTCGAGTGCGGCGTCGGGCTGATCCCCGGCTGGGGCGGCTGCGGCGAGATGCTGACGCGCTGGCGCGACGCGCCCGCCATGCCGCACGGCCCGATGCCGGCGGTCGCGAAGGTGTTCGAGACGGTCTCGACCGCCACCGTCTCCAAGTCGGCGGCGCAGGCGAAGGAATTGATGTTCCTGAAGCCCGGCGACGGCATCACCATGAACCGCGACCGCCTGCTCGCCGACGCCAAGGCCAGAGCGCTCGCGCTGGCCGAGGATTATCAGGCCCCCAAGCCGCCCGAATTCAGGCTGCCCGGCAAGAGCGGGCGGGTCGGCCTCGGCATGGCGGCCGAAGGCTTCCGCAAGCGCGGGCTCGCCACCGATTACGACATGGTGGTGTCGGATGCGCTGGCGGGCGTGCTGACCGGCGGCCCGGCCGATCTGGTCGACACGGTCAGCGAGGCGGACATGCTGAAGCTGGAGCGCGAGGCGTTCATGCTGCGCGTCCGCGACCCCCGCACGCTCGCCCGGATCGAGCAGATGCTCGAGACCGGCAAGCCGCTTCGAAATTAGACTGTGATCCCGTTCGCCCTGAGGAGAGGCTGAGCACAGCCGAAGCCTCGTCTCGAAGGGTGCTTCGAGACGGCATTTCGACTTCGCTCAATGCCTCCTCAGCACGAACGGCTGGAAAGGATTGGTGCCATGCAAGTCTATGAAGCGCCGCTGCGCGACATGCGGTTCGTGCTCAACGAGCTGCACCAGGAGGACGGATTCGGCGGGCTCGACGCGCTCGCCGAGTTCACGCCAGACCTGACCGCCGCGATCCTGGAGGAGGCCGGCCGCGTCGCGCGCGACATCCTGCTGCCGCTCAACCGCTCGGGAGACGAGGAAGGGTGCCGGCTGGAGAATGGCGTCGTGCGCACCCCCGCTGGCTTCAAGGACGCTTATGCCCGCTTCCGCGACGGCGGCTGGTGCGCGCTCGCGTCCGATCCGCAATGGGGTGGGCAGGGCCTGCCCGAGACGGTCAACAAGATGACCGAGGAGATGATCTGCGCCGCCAACGTGTCGTTCAGCCTCTATCCGGGCCTGACGCACGGCGCGACCACCGCGATCGAGGGCTATGCCAGCGACGAACTGAAGGCGCTTTATCTCCCGCGCCTCGTGTCGGGCGAATGGTCGGGCACGATGTGCCTGACCGAAGCGCATTGCGGCACCGATCTCGGCCTGCTGCGCACCCGCGCGGTGCCGCAGGGCGACGGCAGCTGCAAGCTGACGGGCTCGAAGATCTTCATCTCGGCGGGCGAACATGACCTGACCGACAACATCATCCACCTCGTGCTTGCGCGGCTGCCCGATGCGCCGGCGGGGGTGAAGGGGATCAGCCTGTTCCTCGTCCCCAAATATCTGCCCAAGGCGGACGGGACGGTCGGCCCGTCGAACGGCGTCGCCTGCGCCGCGATCGAGCACAAGATGGGCCTCAAGGCGTCGGCGACGTGCCAGCTCAATTTCGACGAATCGGTCGGCTGGCTGGTGGGCAAGCCGCACAAGGGCATGGAAGCCATGTTCACGATGATGAACACCGAGCGCGTCTCGGTCGGCGTGCAGGGGCTGGGGATCGGCGAGGCGGCGTATCAGTCGGCGGTCTATTATGCGAAGGATCGCCTGCAGGGCCGGTCGCTCGCGGGCGCCAGGCATCCCGACAAGGCCGCCGACCCGATCATCGTCCACCCCGACGTGCGCCGCATGCTGATGACGATGCGCGCCTATAACGAAGGTTGCCGCGCTCTGTGCGGCTGGGTCAGCCGCGCGCTGGACGCCGAGAAGCATTCGACCGATCCCGAGGTGAAGCAGCGCGCGGGCGATTTCGTCGCGCTGATGACGCCGGTAGTGAAGGCCTTGTTCACCGACATGGGGTTCGAGGCGGCGAACCTGTCGGTGCAGGTCTATGGCGGCCACGGCTACATCCGCGAGAGCGGGGTCGAGCAATATGCGCGCGATGCCCGGATCGCGATGATCTACGAGGGCACGAACGGCATCCAGGCGCTCGACCTCGTCGGGCGCAAGCTGGGTGCGCATATGGGCCGCTATCTGCGATCCTTCTTCCACCCGGTGTCGAACTTCATCGAGGCGCATGCCGAGGACGAGGCGCTCGCGCCGATGATCCAGGCGCTGGCGCAGGCGTTCGGCGCGCTCCAGCTTTCGACCGGCACGATCGCGCAGAAGGGGCTGAAGGATCCGGAGGAAGCGGGCGCGGCGGCGACCGATTATCTGCGCCTGCTGGGGCTGGTCGCGCTGGGCTATTGCTTCGCGCAGGCGAGCAAGGTGGCGCGAGGCAAGCTGGCCGAAGGCACCGACGAGGCGGATTTCTACACCGCCAAGATCGCCACCGCGCAATTCTTCTTCGACCGCATCCTGCCGCAGGCGACCGCCTGCTTCCTCGCGATCAAGAGCGGGAAGGCGTCGATGATGGCGCTGGATGAGACGGCGTTTTGAAGCCTGTGTTTTCGCCCGTTCGTGTTGAGGAGGCATTGAGCGAAGTCGAAATGCCGTCTGGAAGCACCTGCGCAGCCCCTTCGAGACGCCGCTTCGACAGGCTCAGCGGCCCCTCAGGGCGAACGGATTAGGACAAGATCCCATGCCCCTCCCCCAGCAACTCGCCGGCCGCCTCGCGATTCCCGCGATCGTCGCGCCGATGTTCCTCGTCTCGGGGCCGGACCTCGTCGTCGAATGCTGCCGGGCGGGGCTGCTCGGCACCTTCCCCGCGCTCAACCAGCGCACCACCTACGGCTTCGCGGCGTGGCTCGACGCGATCGAGGCGCGGCTCACCCAAACGCCCGGCACCGCTCCCTACGGCGTCAACCTGATCGTCCACCGCAGCAATCCGCGCGTCGAGGCGGATCTCGCCCGCATCGTGCAGCACCGCGTGCCGCTGGTCATCACCTCGCTCGGCGCGGTGCCCGACGTGGTGGCGGCGGTGCACTCCTATGGCGGCCTCGTCTTCCACGACGTCACCAACCTGCGCCATGCCGAGAAAGCGATCGCCGCAGGGGTCGACGGCATCGTCGCAGTCGCGGCCGGTGCGGGCGGCCATGCCGGCACGCTGAGTCCGTTTGCGTTGGTCGCCGAGCTGCGCGCGATGTTCGACGGCACGATCGTGTTGTCGGGCGCGATGAGCGAGGGTCGCCACATCGCCGCCGCCGAAGTGATGGGCGCCGACCTCGCTTATCTCGGCACGCATTTCATCACCGCCGCCGAAAGCATGGCGTCGCCCGAGCAGAAGGCGATGATGCTCGCGTCGCATGCCGCCGACATCGTCTATACCGACACGGTCAGCGGCATTCCGGCCAACTTCCTCGGCCCCAGCCTCGCCGCGCATCAAGGCCATGCCGGCGCGCTCGATCTGGATGCCGAAGCGAAGGCGTGGCGTGACGTCTGGTCGGCCGGGCACGGCGTCGGCGGCGCGCGCGCGGTGCGCGCGGCGGCGGAGATCGCGGCCGAGCTGATCGCGGGCTACAGGGTCGCGCGCACCGCCTGCGCCATCGCCACGACATCGACCGCGAAGCCGATCCACATCGCCGACAGGATCACGCACGACGCGACATAGAGGTAGAAGCGCACCCGCACGCTGCCGCGGCGGACATGGACGAGGCTGTGCGCTGCACGCAAGGCGACGAAGATCCACGCGAGCAGGATCTGCGCATGGCTCGCCTGCCGCATGACGATCAGCAGCGGCACCAGCACGAGGAACAGCACCGGCATCTCGAACAGATTGGCGAGGTTGGCGGCCGGGCGTTCGACCGGGCGGAAATAGGCTTCCCACCCCGCGCGATCGGCGATGTCGGAGCGGGTCGGCGGATGATCGCGGACATGCGCCATCCGCTGGAACCCCATCGTCGCCCACACGACGAAGATCAGCAGCACCAGCGCGAAGGTGGGCCACAGGATCGCGATCGAATTGGGGGTGATCTCCATGCGCCGACGATGCGCCCGTGGCGCGCCCCGCGCAACCGGCTGGCCTCGCGGCCGATGCGGAGCTAAGAGGCGCCGATCCATTCCATCCGGAGACGCCGCGCCGTGGCCGAGCGCATCGCCATCGCATCCGATCACGCCGCCTTCGCGCTGAAGGACGAGCTTGCCGCGTGGCTGCGCGGGCTCGGCCACGACGTGCGCGATCTCGGCCCGACGAGCGACGCGCGCGTCGACTATCCCGATTACGGCTATGCCCTCGCGCAGGCGATTGCCGACGGCGACGCGGCATACGGCATCGCCTTGTGCGGATCGGGCATCGGCATCTCGATCGCGGTCAACCGCCACCCCGCCGCGCGCTGCGCGCTCATCTCCGATCCCTATGCCGCGACGCTCGCGCGCGAGCATAACGACGCCAACGTGCTGGCGATGGGCGCACGCCTGATCGGCGTCGACATGGCCAAGGCGTGCGTCACGGCTTTCCTGTCCACCCCATTCGCCGGCGACCGCCACACGGCCCGCGTCGCCAAGCTCACTAATCCCCGTTTCGAGAAGGAACCCGCATGAGCAGCAACCCCAGCGCGTCGACCGAGGTGCAGCCCGATGGCTTCTTCACGCGCGGGCTGGCCGCCGCCGATCCCGCCGTCTTCGCCGGCCTGACCCACGAGATTGCGCGCGAGAAGAAGCAGATCGAGCTGATCGCGTCGGAGAATATCGTCTCCAAGGCGGTGCTGGAGGCGCAGGGCTCGGTCTTCACCAACAAATATGCCGAGGGCTATCCCGGCAAGCGTTACTATCAGGGCTGTCACCCCTCCGACGAGGTGGAGCAGCTGGCGATCGACCGCGCCAAGCAATTGTTCGGCTGCGGCTTCGCCAACGTCCAGCCGCATTCGGGCGCACAGGCCAACGGCGCGGTGATGCTGGCGCTGACCAAGCCGGGCGACACGATCATGGGCCTCAGCCTCGATGCCGGCGGCCACCTGACCCACGGCGCCAAGGCGGCGATGTCGGGCAAGTGGTTCAACGCCGTGCAATATGGCGTGACGCGCGACACCCACCTGATCGACTATGATGCGGTCGCGGCGATGGCGCGCCAGCACCAGCCGCGGCTCATCATCGCCGGCGGATCGGCCTATCCGCGCCACATCGACTTCGCGCGTTTCCGTGCGATCGCCGACGAGGTGGGGGCGCTGTTCATGGTCGACATGGCGCATTTTGCCGGGCTCGTCGCAGGCGGTGTCCACCCGACGCCGTTCGGCCATGCCCAGGTCGTCACCACCACCACGCACAAGACGCTGCGCGGGCCGCGCGGCGGCGCGGTCTTCACCGACGACGAGGCCATCGCCAAGAAGATCAATTCGGCGGTGTTCCCCGGCCTGCAGGGCGGCCCGCTGATGCACGTCGTCGCTGCCAAGGCGGTGGCGTTCGGCGAGGCGCTGCAGCCCGACTTCAAGAGCTATGCGCGCGCTGTGGTCGAGAATGCCAAGGCGCTGGCGGCACGGCTGGAGGAGCGCGGCGCGAAGATCGTCTCGGGCGGCACCGACACCCACCTGGCGCTCGTCGATCTCACCCCGCTCGGCGTCACCGGCAAGGATGCCGACGAGGCGCTGGAGCGCGCCGGCATCACCTGCAACAAGAACGGCATCCCGTTCGATCCGCTGCCCCCGGTCAAGACCAGCGGCATCCGCGTCGGCTCGCCCGCGGGCACCACGCGCGGCTTCGGCCCGGCCGAGTTCCGCGAGATCGCCGACATGATCGCCGACGTGCTCGACGGCCTGTCGAAGAATGGCGAGGCGGGCGACGCACAGGTGGAGCAGGCAGTGCGGACCCGCGTCGAGGCGCTGTGCGACCGCTTCCCGATCTATCCGGAGCTTTGATTGCGCTGCCCGTTCTGCGCCCATCCCGATAGCCAGGTGAAGGATAGCCGTCCGACCGAGGACGGCGCCTCGATCCGCCGCCGCCGCCAGTGCGAGGGCTGCGGCGCGCGCTTCTCGACGTTCGAGCGGGTGCAACTGCGCGAGCTGACCGTCATCAAGAAGGATGGCGACCGCCAGCCGTTCGACCGCTCGAAGCTCGAACGCTCGATCGCGGTCGCCGCGCGCAAGCGGCCGATCAAGACCGAACAGATCGAGCGGATGGTGTCGGGCATCCAGCGCCAGCTTGAGACATCGGGCGAGAGCGAGGTCCAGGCGGGGCGCGTCGGCGAGATGGTGATGGACGGGCTGCAGCGCCTCGATCCGGTCGCGTACATTCGCTTCGCCAGCGTCTACAAGGATTTCCGCGAGGCCAAGGATTTCGAGGCGTTCGCCGGGACGGTGGCCGAGGCGGCGGAGCGGGAGGAGTGAACGTCCCGCCCCCCGCAATCGTCCTCGTCCGCCCGCAGCTTGGCGAGAATATCGGCAAGGCGGCGCGCGCCATGCTCAATTTCGGGCTCACCGACCTGCGGCTCGTCGCGCCACGCGACGGCTGGCCGAACCCCGGCGCCGGGCCCGCCGCCTCGGGCGCGGACATCGTGCTGGAGCGCGCGCGCGTGTTCGACAGCGTGGCGGATGCGGTCGCGGATTGCGCGCACGTCTTCGCGACCACCGTCCGCAGGCGCGGCGTCACCAAGCCGGTGATCGGGCCGGACGAGGCCGCCGTCGCGATCCGTGCCGAGCCCGGCGGCAGCGCGGTGCTGTTCGGACCCGAGCGGTCGGGGCTGGAGACCGACGACGTCGCGATCGCGCGCACCATCCTGACCGTGCCGATCAATCCCGAGTTCGGCAGCCTGAACCTCGCGCAGGCGGTGATCCTCGTCGCCTACGAATGGTCGAAGGGCGCGAACCTTGCCCAGCCGCCCGCGACCGAGCTCGATCCGCCGGCGCCGCAGGCCGAGCTCGACGGCATGATCGACCAGATCGACGCGATGCTGGAGGAAGCCGGCTTTTTCTTCCCGCCCGATCGCACGCCCACGACCAAGCGGATGCTGCGGACGCTCCTCACCAAGCCCGGCTGGAACACGCACGAGGTGCGCACCCTGCGCGGCGTGCTGACCGCGCTCGATCGGCCGCGCCGGCGCGGTCAGCCGCGGGCGTCGAACGCCTCCAGCTCGTAGGCGATCGACGCCTCGACCAGCACCTCCCACACCGCTTCGGCGATCGCCGGCGGCCAGCCCAGCCGCGCGGCCTCGGCGGACGCATTGGCGATGACCGCCGCCTTGCGCGGCTCGTCGCGGACGCGATCGCGCGACGGCTTGATGCGGGCGGCAGCGCGCATGTAGCCGAAGCGCGTCGCCAGCAGCGCCACCATTTCGCGGTCGAGGGCGTCGACGCCGGCGCGGACCTCGACCATATCGGAGCATCGTTCGGGCGGGAGGACGGTGGTCATCTCCCGCGCATAGCGCGCGGCGCGCGACCCGCAACCTTGACTCGGCGGCGCGATCCGCTAAAGGCCCGCGCTTCGCAATTGACCCCGCACTCCGGTGAAGCGGCGGTCCTGCTCGTCCCGAAAGGGCGGTGGCGCGGTTCCGGGCTGGGATCAGGGCATGTCGCCCGGGTCACGCAATTGAAGGACTGATCATGTCGAAGCGCAGCAGCGCCAAGTACAAGCTCGACCGTCGCATGGGCGAGAATATCTGGGGCCGTCCGAAGTCCCCGGTGAACAAGCGCGAATATGGCCCTGGCCAGCACGGCCAGCGCCGCAAGGGCAAGGCGACCGATTTCGGTATCCAGCTCAAGGCGAAGCAGAAGCTGAAGGGCTATTACGGCGACGTCACCGAGAAGCAGTTCAAGAAGGCCTATACCGAGGCGAGCCGCCTGAAGGGCGACACCAGCCAGAACCTGATCGGCCTGCTCGAGCGCCGCCTCGACGCGGTGGTGTATCGCGCCAAGTTCACGCCGACCATCTTCTCGGCGCGCCAGCTCGTCAGCCACGGCCACGTTCGCGTCAACGGCGTGAAGTGCAACATCGCCAGCCGCCTGGTGAAGCCGGGGGACGAGATCACTTTGGGCACCAAGGCGCAGGAAATGGCGCTGGTGATGGAGGCGCAGGGCCTCTCCGAGCGTGAGATCCCCGATTATGTCGGCGCCGACGGTGCGGCGAAGGTCACCTTCATCCGCGTGCCGACGCTCGACGAGGTGCCCTATCCGGTGAAGATGGAGCCGAACCTGGTCGTCGAATTCTACTCGCGCTGATCCTTCGCGATATCGGCGGGAATGGGGCGGTCCGGCAACAGGCCGCCCTTTTTCTTTGCCCTGCGGCTATCGTTTGAGAGCGCTCTTCAGGAAGGCGTCGCTCTTTGCGAGCATGTCAGTACGCGCGGCCGAATCGTCGAGATAATGGTCGAGGCCCGGGTAGATCACCAATTCGTGCGTCTTGCCCGCCCGCGCCAGCGCGGCGTCCATCATCCGCGATTGCACCACATAGACGTTGCGATCGGTATCGCCCTGGAAGATCAGCACCGGCGCCTTGAAGCGATCGGCATTCTGGGCGGGCGAGCCTTCACGGACATGTGCACCGGCGCCGATGAAATCGGCCGAGAAATTATAGTTCGTGAAATTGCGATATTGCTCTTTCAACTGGGCCAGATCGGTCACCGGCGCGACCGCGACGACCGCCTTGAACAGATCGGGCTTCAGCACCTGCGCCTGCAGCGCCGCATAGCCGCCATAGGACCAGCCGAAGATGGCCAAGCGCGCGGGATCGGCAATGCCCTGCTTGACCAGCCAGTGACCGGCATCGGCCACATCGGTGATCGCGACCTTCCACTGGCGGAAGCCTTCGTTCTTGAACCAGGCGTCGCCATAGCCGGCCGAACCGCGGAACTGCGGCTGAAGCACGGCATAGCCTTGTGCGACGAAGAACTGGACCAGCCAGTCGAAACCCCAGCTGTCGCGCGCGCTCGGCCCGCCGTGCGGCAGCACGATCGCGGGAATATTCTTGCCGGATGAGCCCGGCGGCAGCGTCAGATATGCGGGGATCGGCGTGCCGTCCGCGCCGGGATAGGTGATTGCGCGCATCGGCGCGAGCGCCATCCCCTCGAGCTGCGGGCGCACCAGCATGAGCTCGGTCAGTTTGCGGGTCGGCCGGTCGAACCAATAATAGCGCCCGGGGTCGGTATCGCTTCCGGCCCAGATCAGCAGCTTCGTCTCGTCGTCGCTAGCGCCGGCGAAGTTGATCATCGTGCCCTTCGGCAGCGCGTGGCCGAGCGCCGCAGCCAGCGCCTTCAGATCGGGATCGAAATAGATCGCCTCGCTGCGATCCGATTCGAACGTCGCGCCGACGATCCGCCGCGCGCGACCCAGCCGCAGCAGCGACCCGACATCGAAGCGCGGGTTGGAATAGACCAGATCCTCGCGCAAGCTGTTCGCCAGATCGACCTTCACCAGCGCGCGCCGCCCGTCGATCTTGCGGTAAGCGTAAACCGTGTCCGACTTGGGATCGACCGCGATCGGGTTGAGCCCGCTTTCGTCGACCACGTCGTAACTTCCGAACGGCGTCCAGCCGCCCCCGCCCGCCGCGCGATAGGAATAGTTGATCTTGCGACCCATCATCTGGCTGGAATTGGCGGGAGGCTGGATTCCCATCAGCCGGACGTGGCCGATCCCGTCGGTGACGTAGTCGACCGCGTTCAACACGCCGGTCTGCACCACCGTCCGGCTGAGCGACATCGTGTCGACCCGCTGCACGCCAAGCCCGTCGCGCTTCTCGGCAATACGGGATGCGACCTTGTCCTCCGGCACGAAATCATGCTGCACGAGGATGGTGTTGGCCGTGCCGGGCATCCAGTCGAGCACCTCGCCGCCGTAAAGGGTCCACCGGCGCTGATAGAGGCTCTCGTTGTTGGACAGCATCTTCACGTCACTGCCATCGGCGTTGATCGCGATCAGCCGGTTGACGGTGAACACGTTGATGTCAGATTTTACCGTCGCGTAGACCTGGCACACCAATCGCGCGTTCGACACCCAGTCGCAACTCGACAGGCGCTGTGCCTTGCCGTCGGTTCCGACCGCGCGACGCGGCTCGCCGTCGGGCAGCGCGACCGTGTAGAGCGCGGAGCCCTGCCCACCCACCGGCGCGATGTAAGCGAGGTGCATACCATCTGGCGAGAGGCTGACATGCTCAATGCTCGGCCGCACGCCAAACCGTGGTGCGGCATCGGTGCCGCCCGGCGTGGCCGCCGGCTGCGTCCATGCCGCTGTCGCTACGCCGGCGAGCGCCAGCGTCATCATGCTTTTCCCGATCATCGCCCCTCGCTCGGCGCGCTCCCTCCGCGCCGAGCATCTTTGTTGCACTGCCGCAAGCAACTGCCAAGACCCGGTCGCGAGCTTGGCAACGAGGCACGGTCAGTTCGCCTTTTCGCGCGCGAAGAAGACGCCCAGCAGCGAGCTGGCCAAGCCCTGCAGCGGGCCCAGCCACAGATTCGACTGGTGGAGCAAAGGCAGCGGCGCGGTGCCGACCATCGGCTGGATCAGGATCGGCAAGGCGAGCACCAGCAGATAGAAGATGCTCATCGCCATGCAGACGAGGAACAGTGGCTTCATGCCCGACGGCATGTCGACCGGCTCGGGCTTGGTGAAGGCGCTGACGCCTAGCACGAGCGTCAGCGACGGCACCAGATTGGGGATCAGCCACTGCCACGCCGCTTCGGCATCGTCGCCATAATGGCCGAGGCTGGTCTGCAGGATCATCACCGTCAGCACGAGGCCGCCGCCGACGACCCACGCTAGCATCAACCGCAGGCGATAGGATTGCATCGTGGCTATTCCCCGAGCGCGTGGAGCAACCCCACCTGCTGCAGATGCGTCAGGCCCTGCAGATCGCTCGGCAGGCGCAGGCTGGGCTGCGCGCTGCCGACGCGGCGGAATTCGTAGACCAATGCGACCACGCGGTGCGCCGGCGTGAAGCGCAGCCGCGCATAGGTCTCGGGCAGGTCGGTCGCGCCCGACGACACCAGCTCGCTCGCCGCGTCCGCCGAGAGGCCGCTTCCCGTCTGCGTCACCGGCTGATCGGTCACGACGAAGGCGAGCACGCGATATTGCCCCTCCGGCGCGGTGAACAACGCACGCAGATAATCGCCGAGCGAGAAGCTGCCGAGATGGACCGCCGCGCTATCGTCGATGGTAAAGCGGTCAGGCGCCCAAGACGTGCCGTCGGGCCTGAAGCGCTCCATCCGCGTCACCAGCACGAAGCCGCCGGGCACCCGATACCGCCCGCTCTCGACGAAGCCGATCCTGGCCAGCGCGCGCGTCAGCAGCGTATCGACATAACCGAGCGTAGCGGCGGTCGCGAACGGCTGACGGTCGAGCACGGCGACCGCCGATGCGCGCGGCACCGGCCATGGGAAAGCTGGCAGATCGCTGGTCGCACCGGCGGCAGCGCCGGCGGTCTCGGAATCGGGCGTGACGGCGGGCCTGCCGGGGGCGGTGTGCCCATGATGCGCACCGGATGATGCGCCGATGGAGGGCGGCCGCGACGGCGCCGCAGTTGCCGGGGGAGGCGGCGGCGCAGGTGGCGGAGCCTCGACGGGTTGCGGGGGCGGGGGAGGCGGCGGTGGTGGAGGCAGCGGGCTGCTGCACGCATAGAGCGCCAGGAGGCACAGCAGCAGCAAAGACCGTGATCGCGCCATTCGTCCCCCCAGACTCGGCAGCCCACATGGTTAATCAAATCCTGCAATATCGCAAGCTTGGCCCGTGGCGGCCATATTCGGCGCCGATCGGTGCGCGTGCTGAAACAGAACAGCGCTTGCGGCGCGGGTCCGGCTTTGCAAAGGGCGCGCGCATGTCCAGCACCCGCGCGCCCGCTCTCCGCCAGCCCCCCGAATGGGCGCCGCATGCCAGCGTCTGGATCGGCTGGCCCAGCCATCCCGAGCTGTGGGAGGAGAATCTTGCCCCCGCACAGGCCGAGGTCGCGGGGTTTGCGCGCGCCGTCCATGCGGGGGGCAAGGGCGAGCGGGTGGTGCTGGTCGCGGCGAACGACGCGGCGGCAGCGGAAGCGCGCGCCGCAATGGGTGACGCCGCCGAAGTGGTGGTCGAGCCGTTCGGCGATGTGTGGCTACGCGATACCGGCGCGATCCTGCTCGACGGGGCAGACGGGCTGCGCGCGGCGCGGTTCGGCTTCAACTGGTGGGGCGGCAAATATCACCTGCCCGGCGACGAGGCGGTCGGCGCGCGGCTGGCCGAGGCCGCCGGCTTCGCGATCGACGCGCACGACTGGGTGCTGGAGGGCGGGGCGATCGACGTCGACGGCACCGGCCTCGCCGTCACCACCGAGCAATGCCTGCTCAACCCCAACCGCAATCCCGGCCTGCTGCGCGCCGATATCGAGCGGCGACTGGCCGAGGATCTGGGGCTCGATCGCGTGCTGTGGCTGGGCGAGGGCCTCGCCGAGGATCATACCGACGGCCATGTCGACAATCTCGCGCGCTTCGTCGGCCCGAATCGGTTGGCGATCCCGGTGCCAGCCGACGCCGACGACCCCAATGCCGCCATCTATGCCGATGCCAAGGCGCGTGCCGAGGCGTTCGGCGTCGAAGTGGTGCCGATCCCCTCGCCCGGCCTGACGATGCGTGACGGCGAGATCGTGCCGGCCTCGTACATGAACTTCTACATCGGCAATGCGGCGGTGGTGGTGCCGATCCACGGCATGCCGAACGATGCCGCCGCGGTGGCCGCGATCGGTGCATTTTTCCCCGACCGGGTCGCGGTGGGCGTCCGATCCGATCATGTTCTCAGCGGCGGGGGCAGCTTCCACTGCATCAGTCAGCAGGTGCCGCGCGTGTGATCCAGTTCTGGGTCCGTGCGGCCCTCTCGGGGCTGATCGTGGCGGCGATCGCCACGATCGCGCGGCGTAGTCCGGCGGCGGGCGCGCTGGTCGCCTCGCTGCCGCTGCTGTCGCTGCTCGGCATGATCTGGCTGTGGCACGACACGCACGATCCCGCCCGGCTGGCGGCGCATGTCGAGGCGACCTTCTGGTACGTGCTGCCGTCGCTGCCGATGTTCTTGGTGGTGCCGGCGGCGTTGCGCCACGGCGTCGGCTTCTGGCCGGCGCTCGCCGCCGGTTGCGCGCTGACGATCCTGCTCTATTTCATCACGATCGGCGTCGCCGCGCGTTTCGGCGTCCGCCTGTAGGAACCCCGCCATGACCGAGATCACCGTGGCAGCGCTTCAGCTGGCCTTCGTCGACGACATCGATACGAACATCGCCACCGTATCCGATCTGGTGCGCGAGGCGGCCGGCCGCGGCGCGCAGGTGATCCTGCCGCCCGAACTGTTCGAGGGCCCCTATTTCTGCCGGGTCGAGGACGAAAGCCTGTTCGCCACCGCCAAGCCGGTGGGCGAGCACAAGGCGGTGCTGGCCATGCAGGCGCTCGCGGCCGAACTGGGCGTCACCATCCCCACCAGCTTCTTCGAGGCGGACGGGCCGCATCATTATAACAGCCTCGCCATGGTCGGGCCGGACGGCGCGGTGCAGGGCGTCTATCGCAAGAGCCACATCCCCGACGGCCCGGGCTATGAAGAGAAATTCTACTTCCGCCCCGGCAATACCGGCTTCAAGGTGTGGCCGGGCCCGAAGGGCATCGAGAGCGCGACGCTGGGCGTCGGCGTGTGCTGGGATCAATGGTATCCCGAGACCGCGCGCGCGATGATGCTGATGGGCGCGCAGGTGCTGTTCTACCCGACCGCGATCGGCAGCGAACCGCACGACACCAGCCTCGACACCGCCCGTCTGTGGCGCCGCGCGATGGTGGGGCATGCGGTGTCGAACGTCGTGCCGATCGTCGCCGCCAACCGCGTCGGCACCGAGCATGGCCAGACATTCTACGGCACCAGCTTCATCTGCGACGAGCGCGGCGACATCCTCGCCGAGCTCGGCCGCGAGGAAACCGGCGTCATCACCGCGACGCTCGATCTCGACCGGGTGAAGCGCCACCGCGCCGCCTTCGGCTTCTTCCGCGATCGGCGGCCGGAGCTGTACGGCCGCCTGACGCAGGACATCTGATGGCGCGCGTCGCGTGGCTCGACGGCGCCTTCCTGCCGCTCGAGGATGCCAGGGTGCCGGTGATGGACCGCGGCTTCCTGTTCGCCGACGGCCTCTACGAGGTGACGACGGTGCTCGACGGACGGCTGATCGATTCGGCGTCGCACCTTGCCCGGCTGCAACGCTCGGCCGATGCGCTGGAGATCGCGCTGCCACTGTCACTGGCGGAGATCGAGGCGATCGAGCGCGAACTGATCGCGCGCAATGGCGTCGATCAGGGCACGGTCTATCTCCAGCTGACGCGCGGCGTGGCCGAGCGCAACTTCCTGCCCGCGCCCGATCTGGTTCCCACCCTGCTGATGTTCACCCAGGTCGCGGACATCCTCGGCAGCAAGGTGGCGGAGACCGGGATCGCGGTCGCGACGATGGCGGACATCCGCTGGGCGCGGCGCGACATCAAGAGCGTGATGCTGCTGGCGCAGGTGCTCGCGAAGCGCGCCGCCGCCGCCGCGGGCGCGCAGGAGGCGTGGCTGATCGAGGACGGCTTCGTCACCGAGGGCGCCTCGTCCAGCGCGACGATCCTGACGGCGGACGGCGTGCTCGTGACGCGCCCCGACAGCCACGCCATCCTGCCCGGCTGCACGCGCAACGCGATGCTGCGGCTGGCGGCCGAGGAAGGGCTGGCGATCGAGCATCGCGCCTTCACGCTGAACGAGGCGCTGGCCGCGCGCGAGGCGATGATGACGAGCGCCTCGACCTTCGTCACGCCGATCGTTCGCATCGACGGCGCGCCGATCGGCGACGGCACGCCGGGCCCGGTCGCCGGGCGCCTGCGCGCGCTCTATATCGAAGCGGCACGGGCGCAGGCGCTGTAGGCCAGGCTCCGCTCCCGACGCCTCCGACATCATCCCGGACTTGATCGGGGATCACGCTGTTTCTTGGGCCGCCGGACGTAAGCGAGACTCCGGATCAAGTCCGGGGTGACGAGCTTACCGGAGTGTCCCAACCGTCTAGTCCTCCCGAATAGTCCTGCTACGCTGACGCCTTCCATTGCTGGGGGGCATGGGCATGCGGACGTTGTACCTGTGGTTCCTGCTCGCATTCGCGATCATGGCCTATGGCTTCTCGCCGGACCTGTATGGCGGGTTCGGCCCGCTCGCGCCGGTCGATATCGTGCATGGGGCACTGGCGGTATCGTGGATGGCGCTGCTGGTGGTGCAGAGCTGGCTGATCGGGCACGGCCACTGGCGGCTGCACGGCCGTTTCGGACGCGCGTCGCGTTACCTCACGCCGCTGCTGGTGGGGAGCGCCCTGCTCGTCGTGCGGCAGATGCTGCGCGTGCCGTCGGGCCTGTCGCGGTCGCTGGTGTTGACGCTGGCGTGGGCGGACCTCGTCTCGCTGGTGATCTTCAGCACGCTCTACATCTGCGCGATCGTCTATCGCCGCCGGATGGTGCTGCACGCGCGCTTCATGGCGTGCACCGTCTTCGTCGTGCTGCCGCCCGCTCTCGCCCGGGCCTATGGGCCGCTCTTCCACGGCCTGCGCGCGTCGCTCCAGCCGGCCTATCTGACGGTCGACGCCGCCATGGGGGCGCTGATCCTGTGGGACGCCGCGCACCGCCGCTTCCCTGTGCCCGTTCCGCTGACGCTGGCGGCGATCCTGTTCATCCAGACGACCGCGGGCCACGCGCCCGACTGGCCGGCGTTCGTGGCTTTAGCCCGCCTGCTCGGGCTGCCCGGCTAGTGCCAGAGCGCGGGCGAACACCGCCTCGAACATGTCGGCGGTCAGCACCCCGGTATTCTGGTTGTAGCGCGAGCAGTGATAGCTATCGACCAGCAGCATGCCCGAAGGCAGGCGATGTTCGGCGAGATGCCCGAACCTCGCCTTGGGCAGTCGCCCGCCGAGCGCCTTGACCGCCGATTGATGCGCGATCTGGCCGAGCGCCACCACGATCTTCAGGTTCGGCAGCGCCGCCAGCGCTGACTCGAGGAAGGGGCGGCAGGTTCGGACTTCCTCGGGCGTCGGCTTGTTCTGCGGCGGCAGACACCGCACCGCATTGACGATGATCGCGCCGCGCAGCGTCAGGCCGTCATCCGGCCGGGCGGCGTAAGTGCCCTCGGCCAGCCCGAACTTGAGCAGCGTCTCGTAGAGCAGCGCGCCGGCGAAATCGCCGGTGAACGGGCGGCCGGTGCGGTTCGCACCGTTCATCCCCGGTGCGAGGCCGACGATCGCGAGCCATGCCTCCGGATCGCCGAAGGCGGGCACAGGCGCGTTGAACCAATCGGGATGCGCCGCGCGCTGATCCTCGCGGAAGGCCGCGAGACGCGGGCAGAGCGGGCAATCAACGGGCGGCTCGGCGGCGTGCATCGACCGCGACTAGGCGAGAAGCGTGGCCGCGCCTAGGGCCGGGCCGTGTACGTCTACGTGATCGCGCTCGGATCGAACCGCCGCCACGGGCGCCACGGCGCGCCGCGCGCGGTGCTGGCCGCGGCGGTGGCGGCGCTGTCCGCGCACGGCATCGCGCCGATCCGCATGTCACCGATCGTCGACACGCCCGCGCTGGGGCCCGCCGGCCGGCGCTTCGCCAATGCCGCCCTGCTGGCACGCACCCCGCTGGAACCGCCCGACCTGCTCGCGTCGCTCAAGACGGTCGAGCGGGCGTTCGGCCGGCGGCGCGGTCGGCGTTGGGGCACGCGCGTGCTCGATCTCGATATCCTGCTCTGGTCGGGTGGCGCGTGGCGATCGCGTGCGCTCGCCATTCCCCATGCCGCGCTGGCCGAACGGCGATTCGTGCTCGACCCGCTCGTCTCGATAGCGCCGGATTGGCGGATTCCGTCTGGCGCCAGCGTCCGTCAGCTCCGCGCGCGGTTGACCCGGCCGCTGCCGAACCATAGAGCGCCAGACCGGTCGGGTCCGTAGCTCAGTCGGTAGAGCAAGCGACTTTTAATCGAGAGGTCATGGGTTCGAATCCCATCGGACCCACCAACCTCGACGCGATTAATAGTTCTGGCTGGCGGTGATCGCGGGCGGCGCGACGCTTTCCTCGTCGAGAACCGTCCAAAGTGTGACGGATAGCGCCACTAGCGCGACTGCCAGCAGCAGCATCAGAAGCTTGCCCGCGAGATCGGCCGTTCCCTTTGCCACACCGTACAGCGTGGTGTGCGTGCGCTCGTCGACCGTGCCGTAGAACGACTGGTCATCGGAAACCGATGCCATTTCTTGTCCCCCAAGAACCTGTTGATCTTGGGCCCTGCCCCAAGTGGATCAACTCATACGCTCGGCTCGTCGCGGGAAAAGGGCAATTGATCCTTAACGGAGCAAGATGATCCTTAACGGTGAAAGATGCTGGGTCCGTTCAACTGTTGGCGCGCGCGAAGGCGGCGGCATCCTCGACCTGCGCCGGATCGGGCCGAACGCCGGTATAGAGGATGAACTGCTCGAGCGCCTGCAGGACCGCGATCTCAGTCCCGGTGATGCAGCGCTTTCCTCGCAGTCGCGCCTCGCGCAGCAACGGCGTCTCGGGCGGATATTGCACCGCATCGAGCGCCACGTCGCACGCGTCGATCATGGCCACGGGAAAAGCGAGCGCGTCGGCATCGGCGCCGGTCATGCCGAGCGGCGTCACGTTCACGATCAATGGCGCCGTTTCGGTTGGTTCTGCGCTCCAATCGAAGCCGTACGGCTCTGCAAGCGCGCGGCCGGCGGCTTCGTTGCGCGCGACGATCATGCCGTCGCGGAACCCGCTGTCGCGCAGCGCCGCCGCGACCGCCTTGGCCATGCCCCCCGATCCGCGCAACACGAAGCGCGTCGCCGGATCGATGCCGGCGATCAATGCGACCACCGCGGCATAATCGGTATTGTGCCCGGTCAGCCGCCCGTCATCGTTGACGATGGTGTTGACGCTGTCGATCGCCGCCGCGGTGGGGCCAAGCCCGTCGAGCAACGGAATCACCGCCTCCTTGAATGGCATCGATATGGCGCAGCCGCGGATCGACAGCGCGCGGATGCCGCCGATCGCCGCTGGCAGATCGGTGGTCGAGAAGCTCTTGTAGAGATAATCGAGCCCGGTCAGCTCGTAGAGCCGGTTGTGGAAGCGCGTGCCGAAATTGCCCGGTCGGGCCGAGAGCGACATGCACAGCCGCGTGTCGCGGCCGATCAGCGGCTTGCCGGGCATCAGCGCTGCACCGCCGTGAATGCCGTCGCATCGTTCCGCTTCGTCACGTCCGTGCCTCCGATCGCTGCTATGACCGGCCCATAGCCGTCGCCGGCGGCGTGATGCACGCGGAATGTGCGCCGCGACTGTTCCACTTTCTCGAACGAAAGCGCCGATCTTATCCCACTGCCCGAAATGTCCCGGCGGTGCGATCCATGCTGCCACCAGACAGGAGTGACCGCGATGATCGAGACCCCGCAGCTTTCCCGGCTCGAATGGTCGGCCGTGGCGATCGCGCTCAAGGATGCCGGCCGGAGCGGCTGCGATAGCGAAGCGGCGCGGCCGGGTCTGATCGCGCGCAGCGCCGCCGCTCTGTTCGGCCTGCGCCGCGCCAACCCGCTGGCGGACGACCGGCTTGAGGCGGTCCGCCATTTCGTCTGCGCGAGTCGGCGGCGGCGCGCGACCGCGACCGATCTTGCGCCTTCGCTGGCAGCGCAGGGCTTCAACGCGGCGCAGATCGACGCGCTCGCCTTGCTCTCGCTGTAAGGATGCGACCATGACCATCTTCTCCAGCGACATCGACGCCGTCGACACGATCATCCTGCCGCCGGTGCGCGATCTCGGCGACGGCTTCCAGGTGCGCCGCGCGCTTCCCTCCGCGCATCGCCGCATGGTCGGGCCGTTCATCTTCTTCGATCAGATGGGCCCGGCGGCCTTCCACGCCGGCAACGGGCTCGACGTGCGGCCGCACCCGCATATCGGGCTGGCGACCGTCACCTATCTGCTCGACGGCGAAATCCTGCACCGCGACAGCGTCGGCTCGGTCCAGGCGATCCGGCCGGGCGAGGTCAACTGGATGACGGCGGGCGCGGGCATCGTCCATTCCGAGCGCACCGGGCCGGAGACGCGTGCCACCGGCGGCTCGCTCTACGGGTTGCAGGTGTGGGTCGCGCTGCCGACCGCACACGAGGAGACCGCTCCGGCCTTCGCGCATCATCGCGCCGACGCCATTCCGCAGACCGAGGCCGACGGCGTCGCGCTGACGGTGATCGCCGGCCGGCACGACGGGCTGGTTTCACCGGTCGCGACCTTCTCCGACATGGTCTATGCCGACGTGCGAATGGCGGCGCGCACGCGCTACCAACTGCGCGCCGAGCATGTCGAACGCGCCATCTATGTGGTCGAGGGCACCGTCGGCGTGATCGGCCAGACCGGCGCATTCACAACGGGCGAATTCGTGATCTTCAAGCCCGGCGCCGAGATCGTGCTGGAAAGCGATTCCGGCGCGCGGCTGATGCTGGTGGGGGGCGAGCCCTTCCCCGAAACGCGCCACATCTTCTGGAACTTCGTGTCGAGCCGCGCCGACCGGATCGAGCAGGCGAAGGAGGATTGGCGCGCCCGCCGCTTCGCCGCCGTGCCCGACGAGCGCGACTTCATCCCGCTGCCCGAGGCACCGCCGCCGGTGCGCTACCCGTGAGGCACCCCGCCCCCACCTTATAGGTCCGCGAATCCAGGCTCCGCCGCATCGGCGCGGCCGTGGGCCACCAATTGGTCGAGCAGCCACGACGCCGCCGGCCCCGGTGGTCGGTCACGCCGCCAGATGCCGGCAAAGCCGTACATGCCGCCGGTACCTTCGGGCATCACCAGCCGGCGGAGCGTGCCCGCGACCAGATCGGGCTCGACCAGCGGCAGCGGCATGTTGCCCCAGCCGATCCCCTCGCGCAGCAATGCATGCTTGGCGCCGAGATCGGCGAGCCGCCACGTGCGCGGGCTCATCACCGCGAAATCGCGCCCCTCGGTCAGCGGCGAACGATCGGACAGCACCAGTTGCACGCAATCGCGCGCGGCGCCGGGTGGGATCGGATCGAACCGCGCCAGCGGATGATCGGGCGCCGCCACCGGCACCATCGCCACGCGCCCCGCCGCGACCGAATCGAGCCCTTCGATCCCCGCCGCCAGCGGCCCCGACAGCCCGATCACCGCGCGCCCGTCCAGCACCAAAGCCGCGACCGCGCCGAGCGCCTCGACGTGCAGCCGCAGCGTGACGGTGGGATAATGTTCGGCGAAGGCGCGCAACACGAGCCCGAGCCGCCGCGTCGGTAGCATGACGTCGACCGCGAGGTTCACCTCGGCCTCCAGCCCGTCGAGCAGCCCCTTCACCTTCGCGCGTAGCCCGTCGAGCCCGCCGGCGACCGCACGCGCCTCGGCCAGCACGGCGCGCCCCGCCTCGGTCAGTACCGGCTTGCGCGTCCCTTCGCGCGCGAACAGCAGAACGCCGAGCTGCGCCTCCAGATTGGCGATGCCGTAGCTGATGACCGAGACGGCACGGTTGAGCCGCCGCCCGGCCCCCGCGAAACTCCCCGAATCGACCACCGCCAGGAAGATGCGGAGCTGATCGAAGGTCGGCGTGCCGGGCTGTGCCATTCAACTTTCTCGAACGTTTCGGCCGAGTTTATCCCGCTGCCGGGATATGTCGAGCCACCCTATCTGGGTGCGGTTCGCGCAGGCCCTTCACACCGCCCGCGCCCGGGAGACGACCCATGATCGACCTTCGGCCCTTCAACACGCTCGGTGGCGAGAACCATGGCTGGCTCGATGCCAAGCATCATTTCTCGTTCGCCAATTATTATGATCCGGCACGGACGAGCTGGGGCAATCTGCGCGTCTGGAACGACGACACGATCGCGCCCAACACCGGCTTCCCGCCGCACCCACACCGCGACATGGAGATCATCACCTACGTCCGCGAAGGCGCGATCACGCACCAGGACAATCTGGGCAACAAAGGCCGCACCGAGGCGGGCGACGTGCAGGTGATGAGCGCCGGCACCGGCATCGCGCATTCCGAATATAACCGCGAGGACGTGACCACGCAGATCTTCCAGATCTGGATCCTGCCCACGCGCACCGGTGAGAAGCCGAGCTGGGGCGCACGCCCGTTCCCGAAGGGCGAGCGGTCGGGCCAGTTCGTGGTGCTCGCATCGGGCCTCGCCAACGATAACGACGCCCTGCCGATCCGCACCGACGCGCGCGTCGTCGGCGCGACGCTGAAGGCCGGCGAGACCGCCGACTATCCGCTCGGCAAGGATCGCCGCGGCTATCTCGTCCCCGCCACCGGCGCGGTCGAGATCGACGGCACCCGCGTCAACGCGCGCGATGGTGCGGCGATCAGCGACGTCGAGGTGCTGCGCGTCACCGCGATCGAGGATAGCGAGATCGTGCTGGTCGACGCCGCCTGATCCCTGTCCCCGACGGGGCCGCGCAGTTCTCCCCTGCTGCGCGGCCCCGCTTGCTTCACGGGGTCGGCGCCACCGCGTCGAGGATGGTGAGCCGCCCGCGCCGTCCGTCGTCGCCGACACTCGACCAGGTGACGAGGATCGTCGTGCCCGGTACCAGCAACGGTTTGAGCGCGGCGTAGAAGGCGCGCGGCAGGCGCAGCCGGTTGAGCGTCGCCTCGTCGAGCGGACGGCCGGCATCCTCGTCATGGCCGGGCAGCCCGACATAGACCCAGCGCGCCGCGCCGTTGGGCTGCTTGGTCAACGTGATGACGTGCGAGCCGGTGTCGGTATCGTCCACCTGCGCCGCGCTGCGCCCGATCTCGATGCCGTTGCGCAGCACGACGACGCGCTGGTCGCTCTTCGACACGATGATGGTAAGCGGGCCCGTCGGCGCGCGCGCGGGCGTCCAGGCATAGTCGCCGCTGCCGAGCAGCACCGGCATCGCCGGCTGGCCCTTGGCGTCGATCGGCAGCAGCAGGCTGTTATCGCTGGTGCGGACGTGATTGACTGCGTCGCCCGCGATCACCACCGTCGCGCCGAGCCCGGTGATCGCGAACAATTCCTTCGAGAAGCCATAGGGCAGATGCACGCAGCCGTGGCTTTCGGGGTAACCGGGCAGGCCGCCGGCATGCAGCGCCACCCCGTCCCACGTCAGCCGCTGCTGAAACAGCATCGGGGCATTGTGGTAGACGTTGGAATGGTGGTTCGCGTCCTTCTGCAGGATCGTGAATACGCCGGTCGGCGTCGCATAGCCATCGCGCCCCGACGACACGGTCGACACGCCGATGCGCACGCCGTTGCGATAGACCGTCGCGATCTGCCGCGAGAGATCGACATAGACCATGATCGGCCCCGCCGGCGCGATGCTCGCCGCCCACACCCACTGGCCGGGCTTGAGCGTGTCCGCGACGCGCGCCAGCTCGGGCGGCGAGCTGGCGGTCGCGCCCTGCCCCCATGCCGGCGCGGCCGAAGCCGCCAATGCGCTGCCGACGAGCAGCAGCGCCATTCCCCTTGCACCATTCCCCCGAATCATGCCCTGAGCCTAATCGAGATCAAGGCCGCTCGCCAGTCGGCGGCGGCATCCGTCATCAGTTCGTAACGCTGCCGGGCCATCGGCGGCCGATCTAGCGCAAGGGAATGCGAATGATCCGTTTGGTCCTATCGGCAGCGGCGGCGCTCGCCGCGACTTCGGCACCGGCCGCACCGCCAGCGCCGAAGCTGGTCGTGGCGATCGCGGTCGATCAATTCTCGAACGAGCTCTACCAGCGCTATCGTCCGACCTTTACCGGCGGGCTCAAGCGGCTGAGCGACGGAATCGTCTTCACCGGTTATCAGAGCCACGCCGCGACCGAGACCTGCCCCGGCCATTCGACCATCCTCACCGGCCGCCACCCGGCGGGCACCGGCATCGTCGCCAACACCTGGTTCGACGCCAAAACCGGCTCCAGCATCTATTGCGTGTCGGTGCGCGGCACCGCCGATGCCAGCGCACGCGGGCCGCAGAATTTACGCGTCCCCACTTATGGCGACTGGCTGAAGGGCGCGCAGCCCGGCGCGCGCGTCTTCTCGGTCTCGGGCAAGGATCGCGCCGCGATCATGCTCGGCGGCCATAAGGCCGATGGCGTCTATTGGTGGAACGACGGCGCCGGCTTCGGCAGCTCGTCTTATGCCGGGCCTTCGACGCCGGCCGTGCTCGCGCCGGCGCAGGCGTTCGACAAGGCGCTGTTCGCACGCTGGAAGGCGAGCCCGCCCGAATTGTGGCCGGCGCCGTCGGCGACCTGCGCCGCGCTCGCGAAGCCGCACATGTTCGGCAAGCTCGCGCTGTCGGGCAATGTGCCGCCCGACATGGCGAAGGAAGTCGAGAGCGGTGACTTCATGGCGCGCACCGACTTCCAGGATTTCCTGCACGCGACCCCGCTCTACGACGCGCTGACGCTGCAGTTCGCGGACGACATCCTCGATCGCGAGCATCTCGGCCACGGCCCGGCGACCGATCTGCTCGCGGTCAGCCTGTCGGCGACCGATTATGTCGGCCACCGCTACGGCAATGGCGGCGCCGAGATGTGCGTGCAGATGGCCGCGCTCGATCGCGCGCTCGGCGCCTTCTTCCAGAAGCTCGACGGGCTCGGCGTGCCCTATGTCGTGGTGCTGACCGCCGATCATGGCAGCACCGACGCCGCCGAGCGCGAGGCCGAGACCGGCGTCGCGGCCAAGCGGCTCGATTCGGGCGCCTTCGTCGGCGCGCTCAACAAGGCGGTCGAAGCGCAACTCGGCCTCGCCTTCGAGCCGATCGTCGGCGACGACCCGCAGCAGCTGTCGATCAACGTCGGGCCCGACGACGCCCTGCGCGCCAAGGTGCGCGATGCCGCGATCGCGTGGCTCAAGACCCGGCCCGAGGTGAAGCAGGTCTACACCGCCGACCAGATCGCCGCCGCCGCACCGCCGCCGGGCAAACCGGTCGACCAGCTGTCGGTCGCCGAGCGCTTCAACGAATCCTACGATCCGGAGCGCAGCGGCGACATCCAGGTCGAATATGCCGAGCGCACGACCTTCGGCATGCCGCGCGGCCCGGGCGACACCGTCGCCGGCCATGGCAGCCCGTGGGACCATGATCGTCGCGTGCCAATCCTGTTCTGGTGGCAGGGTGCGCCGTCGGAGCAGCCCGCAGCACCCGCCGAAACGGTCGACATCGCCCCGACGCTCGCCGCGATCACCCACGTGCCGACCACCCAGGTCGACGGCAAGTGCCTGACCGTGGTGGCGGGGACGTGCGGATAATCGTCCGGACCATCCATTTTAAACCGATCTCGTCATCCCAGCGAAGGCTGGGATCTCGTGAGGCGGACTGCATGCTCCTCCTCGAGAGACCCCAGCTTTCGCTAGGGTGACGACCAGTTCGCCCGGGTGACGGCCAGTAAGTGGCGGCGGGAAGAGGCTCAGCCCTTCGCCAGCCGCCGCTCGATCGTCGTCCACAGCCCGGTGATCGCCTTCGTGACCGGCGCATTGCGCGCATAGACGCCGACCGGCGCGTGGCGCTCGGCCATCTGCTCGACGACGCTCGCCATCGGGATCGCCGGCTGGTCGGGCGCGGCTGCCAAAGCGGCGCGGTGCGCGAGGCGGCGGCGGTCGACGAGGTTGAACACCGACAGCACCGGTGGCGCGCTCTTGCCGCGCTGGTCGAGATGCTGGCGCAGTTCTTCAGCCGCGCGCGTCGACAGCGCGGACGGGATCAGCGGCACCAGGATCAGCGTCGCGCCGCGGATCACCTGTTCGGCAGTGACGCCCAGCCCCGGAGGGCAATCGATCACGATGCGATCGTAGGTTTGCGCCAGCGTCTCGCCGATCTTGCGCAGGCGCTTGTTGGCGCCGATGTCGCTGAAAAGCAGGTCGAGCGTGCGCAGCGAGGCATCGGCCGGCAGCAGATCGAGATTGGCGATGCCGGTCGGCACGATCACCTTTTCGGGCGCCACATCGCGCTCGATGACCGCGCGGGCTTCGTCGCGGGCCTTGCGATCGGGCGCCAGGATGAAGCTCGCCGCGCCCTGCGCATCCAGATCCCACAGCAATGTCTTGCGGCTGGAAAGCGTCGCCGCCGCCCAGGCGAGATTGACCGACAGGCTGGTCTTACCGACCCCGCCCTTCGAACTGTAGACCGCCAAAGTCGCCATTCATGCTCCCGTCACGCCTTTTGCAGGCCCGGCCGGCCCGCTTCGACCGTATAGCGTATCAGATCGGAAACCGACGTGTCTTCCCGCGTCGCATCGGCGAGGCCACGGAAGGCGACATCGGCACGGCCGTGCGTCAGGTCGACGCGGCCATAGCCGTGCACCTCGTTCTCGGCGAAGGCGATGTCGCTCGCCTTCGCCTCCTGCTTGAGCGCGGTATCGTGGAACAGCGAGGTGATCGAGCCGCCGACCAGTTCGGTGCCGATCGGCGGCGCATCGCGGTGCGCGGGATCGCGGATGTCGGCGGCGGCGAAGGCGTGGATGTCGCCGCCCAGCGCGAGCGGGTTGGGCGTCTTCGCCTCGACCCAGCGGCGGAAGATGCGGTCGCGTGCCGCCGGATAGCCCGACCATGTGTCGGTCGAGACCGTGCTCGGCCCCCGATCGGCATGCGTGGGATCGACGCGATGCAGCGTCGTCATCAGCGTCTGCTGCGACAGCAGATTCCACTGCGCGCGGGTGCGGCCGAGCGCGGCATCGAGCCAGCGTTCCTGCGTCGCCCCCAGCATCGTGCGATATTGGGTAAGGTCGGCGCAATCCTGCACCAGCACCTCATACTGGACGTGCCGCGCGAGCAGCTCGGGCGGCTGGCACGCGCGCGGCCCGCGAAATTGCCGATCGTCGAGGATCTGGAACTGCGCGAGGCCGCCCCAGTCGATCGTGCGGTAGAGCAGGGCCGCCGGCCCATTCGGGCGCGCGCTCGCGCGCAGTGGCTGATGCTCCCAATAGACCTGATAGGCCGCCGCGCGGCGGCGCAGGAACGCGACCGGATCGCTGTTCTTCTCGTCGAGCGTGTCCTGATAATCGTTGGCCACCTCGTGATCGTCCCACGTCAGCAGCCATGGCGCGGCGTGGTGCGCGGCCTGCAGCAGCGGATCGAGCTTGTAGGTGGCGTAGCGCGCGCGATAGCCGGCGACGTCGAACGGCTCGGGCGTCGGGTGCGGGCGCAGCGACTTGGGCTCGGGCCCGTTCTCGTAGATATAGTCGCCCAGAAACAGGACCAGATCGGGATCCTCGGCGACGACATGCCGCCACGCGGCATAATGGCCGACCTCGTATTTCTGGCAGGATCCGAAGCACAGGCGCAGCCGATCGACCGCGGCGCCCGCTGCCGGCGCGGTGCGCGTGCGGCCGACCGGGCTCGCCACGCCATCGGCGATGAAGCGATACCAGTAGACACGGGCCGGGCGCAGCCCGCGCGGCTCGACATGCACCGAATGGCCCCACGCCGGATCGGCGGTCGCCTCGCCCGCGCGCACGACCCGCGCGAAATGCTCGTCCTCGGCCACTTCCCAGCGCACGCGCACGGGGCGCGGCGGCATCCCGCCATCGCCCGCGAGCGGCTCGGGGGCGAGCCGCGTCCACAGCACCATGCCGTCGGGCGCGGGGTCGCCCGAGGCGACGCCGAGCGTGAAGGGGTTGGCCGAAGGCGCCGCGCCGAGGCCGAACGTCAGCAGCGCCGGCGCGGCCAGCCCACCGACGAGCATGGCGCGGCGATCGATCATCACCGGACCGCCGGAATGCGGCTCTCGACCAACGAGGCGCCGTCGCGCTCGATCGACCAGAGCAGGCGGTGGCCGCTGGGATCCCAGTCGATGGCCTGACCGCCGGTCGGCATCGGGATGGTCGCGACATGCTCGAGGATGCCGCCACCGGCGGGCACGCGCATCACGTAGAGTTCGGGGCGGTCGTGGCCGCTCACGTAGAGCAGGCCGTCGGCGCCCCAGCTTCCCCCCGACGCGCTGCGCGGCGTCATGCGCTCCAGCACGCTGGCGGGAAAGCGCCATTGCGCCTGTGCATGCCACTCGCGATCGTAGCGGACCAAAGTGGTGAAGCTGTGATCGCGCCCCGGCGTCCCGCCGTGGCCGTCATAATTGGCGAAGCAGGCGTACCAGCCCCCATCGCGTCGCATCGCCCATGTGAGCGAGCCGTCGCCCGACGCCAGTTCCTGCGTGCCGAGATGGCGCAGGCTTCTGGCATCGAAGCGCTCGATCCGGCTCGCCATCGGCACGTCAGGGTAATTGGACGCCGCACAGACCAGCGCGGCGCCGTCGACCACGCAGCTATTCATATGCGGGAAGCGGGCGGCGTCGCCCTCCCATCGTGCGACGGTCTTGCCGCTGGCGATCTCGATCCGCGCCAGTACGTGATTGCCGACGGCGTAGACAAAGCGCCCGTCGCTCGCGACGCCCTGATTGGCATCGGGCGCGGCGATCCGTCGCACTTCGGTTGCGGGCGCCAGCATCGCGGCGGCGGTGAGCAAAGCGAGGGCAAGCATGATGCCGCGCTATTATGCCTCCATGACAGTTGCGCGACGCCGCATCGCGACGGCTACACGCCCGCGCGCTTGAACGACCATGGAATGGCAAGGCCCGCGATGGGCACCTCGCCCGAAACGACCAGCGCCTTGGCCGGACGGGGGCGCCCCACCGCATCGACCCACAGGCTGTCCTCCAGCGCGAGCGTGCCGGCGCGGGTGCGGAACTGCCAGGGTGGCCCATCCGCCGGGCGCAACAGCGCGCCCTGCCCATCGGCGGTCAGCACCGTTTCGATATCGGGGAAGAGGTGGAAGCGCAGCGCGAACGGCGTCGCATTGCCCGGCCGTCGCCGGCCGACCGCGACGACCCGATCCTCGCCCTCCAGCGCGCGACCATCGGCGGCGAGCAGCAGCCGGCGGCGATGCTGGAAGCCGAGACGCTTGGCATAGCCGTCATGCGCCACCTCGATCCGCGCGCCCGCCTCGGTCTCGCTCCGCGCCAGCTCCACCGCCGTGACGCCCTTGCCCATCGCGCCATCCGGATGGAGGGCGGTGGAGTTGAGGTCCGACAGCGTCAATGTCGAGTGCGCGGCGGTGGTGCGCAGCGCCTGAGCCAACTCTCGCGGCAACGCCGGGCCGGCACCGCAATTGACCACCAGCCGCTGATCGCCGTCCGACAGCTCGAACGCCAGCGTCGAGGCGCCGCCGCCCTGTGCCAGCGCCGCGACCGGCGGTGGGGCCGCATCCATCACCAGCCGGGCATTGCCGCACACCAGCCGCTGGAAGCCCCAGTCGCGCGTGTCGTCGCGCGACACCGCGCGGGCGCCGCTCGCCGCCAATGTCGCCGCGATCCGAGCCGGCGAGGCCGGGCCGCCACCGTTCCAGCTCGACAGCGCGCCGTCGCCCAGCGTGACGCTCATCAACGCCGGCACGGCCTGCTGGATCGCGCGCGATATCGCGCCTGCCGGCGGCCGCGCGCGCACCTCGTAGACGCAGCGCAACTGCACCAGCAGCTCGACCAGGCCGAGCTGGTCGACCGGCACGCGCGAGATGAGGCCGCCATCCTCGTGCATCGCAAGGCCGAGCGCGCGGGCGAGCCCCGCTTCGCCATGCGCGGTGCGCAGGTCGCCCCCGGGGATCAGCAATCCCGCCGCGACCGTGCCCGCCCACGCGGCGACGCGCGGAAGCCCCTGCGTGGCGCCGTCGGCGGTGCGATCGAGATGGCGGGCGCCCCGCGCCATCGCGTTCAGCACCTCCTTGCGATAGTCCGCGTCGCGGCTGCCGAGGATGTAGGGCGCATAGGCCGCCCAGAAGAGGATACGCCGCCCCCACAGATCGGGCCGCCACGCCGGCATCGTCACGGTGCGCGCATGCGCAGTGAGCCAGCCCTGCATCAGCGCCTCGGCGATCGGCGCGCCCTGCCGCCGGTCGGCGACCGCGGCGAGATCACGCAACCACGCGAAGCTCTGGAAATAATCGGCGAAGGCGGGGGAGAAACCGCCCCGGTCGAGCGCGTCGAACGACACGCTCTCGCCCGCGAACAGCAACCGCCGGTCGAGCAAAGCGCGGCCGGCGCGCGGCGAGCCGGGAATCGGATCGGCCGGTACGTCGAGCAATTGCAGCGGATAGCGCCCGCGCAACCGCAGGCGGTGGATCGGCGTGCGCCACGACAGCCGGTTGAGCGCGTGGCTCAGCCGCTCCGCCAGCGACGAGCCCCGCGTCTGTCCATATGCGCGCGGCCCCTCGCCGGAGGGATCGGGCATCAGCCGACCCCGCGCAGCGCGGCGATGTTGGCGGCGTAGCAAGCGGGGCCGCCCTTGAATGTGGCGGTGCCGGCGACGAGCGCGTCGGCGCCGGCAGCGATGGCGCGCGGCGCGGTCTCGGTATCGATCCCGCCGTCCACCTCAAGGTCGATCGCGCGGCCGGTCGCGTCGATCATGCGGCGGATCGCCTCGATCTTGCGCAGCTGGCTGTCGATGAAATGCTGGCCGCCAAACCCCGGATTGACGCTCATCACCAGCACCAGATCGACCAGGTCGAGCAAATAATCGAGCGTCTTGGCCGGCGTGCCGGGGTTGAGCACCACGCCCGCGCGCTTGCCGAGCGACTTGATGTGCTGAAGCGAGCGGTGGATGTGCGGCCCTGCCTCGGGATGGACCGTCAGCGTGTCGGCGCCGGCCTCCGCAAAGGCGTCGAGATAGGCGTCGATCGGCGAGATCATCAGGTGGACGTCGAGCAGCTTGGTGGTGTGCGGCCGGATCGCCTTCACCACCGCCGGCCCCAGCGTGATGTTGGGTACGTAATGGCCATCCATCACGTCGACATGGATCCAGTCGGCGCCCGCGGCATCGACCGCGCGCACCTCCTCGCCCAGCTTGGCGAAGTCGGCGGACAGGATCGATGCGGCGATGCGAACGGGGTGGACCATGTCGCTCTCTAGCCCAAGCGTTTCCGGCGCGGCAACGCCCGCGTGGCGCTCAGTCGGCGCGACGGAAGCGCGCGACGAAGAAGCCGTCGGCGCCGCCTTCGGCCGCCAGCGTGCCCGGCAGCACGCGCACCCGCCCCTCCGCATCGGGCGCGAAGCCGGCCGGCAGCTCGTCATCGCGAACTGGGTCCGGCACGAAGCCGCGGTGGCTGGCGGCGAAGCCCTGCGCCACCGCCTCGCCTTCCTCCGGCTCCAGCGAGCAGACGGCATAGACCAGCGTGCCGCCCGGCTTCACCCAGCTGGCGGCGCGGGCGAGCATCGCCGCCTGCCGCTCGGCCATGCCGGCGATCGCTCGCGGGCGGGCGCGATGCAGCACGTCGGGATGGCGGCGGAAGATGCCGGTGGCTGAGCAGGGCGCGTCGAGCAGCACCGCATCGGCCGGCGTGCTCGCGCTGAAGGTGAGCGCGTCGCCCACGACTAGTTTTGCTTCGAGGCCGGTGCGCGCGAGATTCTCGCTGAGCCGTGCCAGCCGCGCTTCGGACAGGTCGACCGCGGTCGCCTGCCAGCCGGCAGCCGCGAGCTGCATCGTCTTGCCGCCGGGCGCGGCGCACAGATCGAGCACCGTCCGCCCCTCGCCAGCACCGATCAGCCGCGCCGGCAGCGAGGCGGAGAGATCCTGCACCCACCACGCGCCCTCGTCATAGCCCGGAAGCGCGGGCACGCGCCCGCCGGCGGGGAGGCGGACATGGCCGGGCGCGAGGCTGACGCCGCCCAATTGCTCTGCCCAGCTTTGTGTTTCCGCAGGATTCTTGAGCGACACATCGAGCGGCGGCTGCACCGCGCTCGCCTCGGCCGCCGCCGCGACCATTGCCGGCCCCCATGCCGCATCCCATCGTTCGGCGACGGCAGGCAGCAGCTGCGGCGGCACGGGCAGATGCACCCCGCGCCGCATCAGCGCGCCGAACACGCCGTGGACCAGCCGGCGCGGACCGCCATCGACGAGCGGCAGCGCGGTCGCGATCGCGGCGTGCGGCGGCGTATTGAGCGCCAGCGCCTGCGCGAGCGCGATCCGCAGCACCATCCGCGCCTTGGCGTCGTGCGCCAGCGGCTTGGCGGTGGCGGAATCGATCAACGCGTCGAGATCGGGCAGGCGCCGCAGCACCTCAGCGGCGATGGCGTGCGCGTGGGCGCGATCGTCGGCCCGCTCCAGCCCACGCGCAGCGGCGTCGAGCGCGCTCTCCAGCGGCAGGCCGCGCCGCAGCACCGCCTCGAGCAGGCGCAAGGCGGCGGCGCGCGTGGGCACGCCGGGGGGCGTGGCCGCTGTCATCTTGCGTGTCCCATGATGGCGGCCCATGTGGACGCGAAAGCGCAAGGCCGCAACCGATGACCAACGACCCTTCCCGCCGTCCGTCCCACCTGACGCCGCCGGCGCATCTCTCGCCGAACCCGCCGGTGCCCGCGCCGGCCGAGCCGCAGCCGACCGCCGATCCCGACGGTCCGCTCTCGCCCGTCCGCTATGGCGACTGGGAGCGGAAGGGGATCGCGGTCGACTTCTAGGCGACCCCGAGCCACGGCTGCATCAGAGCCGTTCGCTCCGGATCGGGCGCGACAAGAGCGCGTCGACCACATCGCGTATCCCTGCCGTGCCCGCGAGCAGGGTCGCCACCGCCTCGGCGATCGGCATCTCGACGCCCGCTGCCTGCGCCGCCGCGACGAGCACCGGCGCGGTCGAGGCGCCCTCCGCCACGGTGCGGCGACCCGTCAGCAGGCTCGTCGCACTCGCGCCGCGCCCGAGACCGAGCCCCAGCGAATAATTGCGCGACTGCTCCGACGAGCAGGTGAGGACGAGGTCGCCGAGCCCCGACAGGCCCGCCAACGTCTCCGCCTGCGCGCCGCGCGCAAGGCCGAAGCGCGTCATCTCCGCAAAGCCGCGCGCGATCAGCGCCGCGCGCGCATTGCGCCCCAGCCCGGCGCCGTCGACCACGCCGCAGGCGATGGCAAGCACGTTCTTGACCGCGCCGCCAATCTCCGCGCCGATCACGTCGGTCGAATGGTAGGGGCGGAAGGCAGGGAGCGCGAGCCGCGCCGCCAGCGCCTTCCCCAGCGCAGGATCGGCGACGGCGAGCGTCACGGCGGTCGGCAGCCCGGCCGCGACCTCGCCCGCGAAGGTCGGGCCCGACAGCACCGCGATCGGGGCGACGGGGCATTCCTCGGCCGCCATTTCGGACATCAAAGCCATCGTGCCCGCCTCGACGCCCTTGGCGCACAGCAGCAGCGGCCGCGCGCCGACCGGGGTCCGCCGCAGGATGCCGCGCAGATGCTGCGCCGGCGCGACCGCCAGCAAAGCGTCGGCGCTGGCCAGATCGGCCAGATCGGCGCTCGTCTCCATGCGCGGCGACAGCGCGATGCCGGGCAGATAGGGCGCATTCTCGCGGTCGCGCACGATCGCCGCCGCCAGCGCGGGATCGCGCGCCCACAGCAGCACCTCGCCATTCTGCGCGGCCACCTGCGCGAGCGCGGTGCCCCACGCTCCCGCACCGATCACCCCGATCCTCATGCCTTCACCCCCGCCCCGCGCGCCGCTTCGGCATCGGCATCCAGCGGCCAGCGCGCGCGCGCCGCGACATCGAGCGGATCGGTCAGCCCGGCGGCGAAGCGCTCCGCCCCGGCCCACGCGATCATCGCCGCATTGTCGGTGCACAGCCACAGCGGTGGCGCGACGAACGGCAGCCCATGCTCCGCCGCCAGCGCCTGCAAAGCGGCGCGCACGCCATTGTTCGCCGCCACCCCGCCCGCCACGACGAGCGCGGTCGGGCGTTGCGCCTTGCGCAGCGCGATCCGGGTCCGGTCGAGCAGGCAGTCGATCACCGCCTGCTGGAACGACGCCGCGATATCCTCGACCGACCAGCGCCCCGATTCGTGCGCGCGCAGCACCGCGCTCTTGAGGCCCGCGAACGAGAAATGCGGCTCGCCCGATCCGACCAGCGGGCGCGGCAGCGGCACGCGATGCGGATCGCCCGCCGCCGCCGCGCGCTCCACCGCCGGGCCGCCGGGAAAGCCGAGGCCCAGCACCTTCGCGCTCTTGTCGAACGCCTCGCCGGCCGCATCGTCGATCGTCGTCGCCAGCCGGCGATAGTCGCCCGGCCCGCGCACTTCGAGCAATTGGCAATGGCCGCCCGAGACCAAGAGCAGCAGATAGGGGAAAGCGAGATCGGGCGCGGCGAGGCGCGGCGACAAGGCATGCCCCTCCAGATGGTTGACCGCCACCAGCGGCTTGGCGGCGGCGAGAGCCAGCGCCTTGCCGGTGACGAGACCGACCATCACGCCGCCGATCAGCCCCGGCCCCGCCGTCGCCGCGATCGCATCGACGTCGCCGAGCGTGACCCCCGCCTCGTCGAGCGCGCGCGCGATCAGCGGCGTCAGCACCTCGACATGCGCGCGCGCCGCAATCTCCGGCACCACCCCGCCGAACGGCCGGTGCGCGGCTTCCTGCCCGGCGAGCGCGTGCGCCAGGATCTGCCGGTCGCTGGTCACCAGCGCCGCCGCGGTTTCGTCGCACGAGGATTCGAGGCCGAGGATCAGCGCCATCGCGCCGCCTGTAGTCGGTCAGCGCATCGGATTCCAATGCCGCCTGATTTCGACTCCGCCGCGGCGATGCGCGCGACTATGATGCGCGTTCGTCCACGAACGACGATTCATGCCCGGAAGGAGGGCGCGACGATGCTCAGGATGGCGATGATGGCGGGGCTGGCGGTCTTGTTCGGCACTGCGGCTGCGGCCGCGCGGCCCGAGCCGCCGAACCCCGCAGGGGAAAAGGCGCTCGCCAAGCTCGTCGGCGACAGGGTCGCCGGGGCACCTGTCGACTGCATTTCGACCATCAGCGCCTCGACGATGCGCGTGATCGAGGGCACGGCGATCACCTATCAGGATGGCCGCACGATCTACGTCAATCGGCCGCAGGGCGGCGCATCGCGGCTGGACGACGACGACATCCTCGTCACCGAGGAATGGGGCGCCCAGCTCTGCAGCATCGATTCGGTACGGCTGGTCGATCGCTACACCCGCGGGCTGCGCGGCTTCGTCGTGCTCGGGCCGTTCGTGCCCTACACCAAGGCCGCGGCGCGCTGACGGCGGGTCAGGCGACGGCAACCCGCTGGCGATAGGCCAGCGCTTCGGCGACATGCACACGGCCGACCGTCTCGGCGCCCGCCAGATCGGCGACAGTGCGTGCGACGCGCAGCACGCGGGTATAGCCGCGTGCCGACAGCCGCATCTGCGTCGCCGCTTGCGCGAGCAGCGCCGCGCCCGCCTGATCGGGGGTCGCCACCGCGTCGAGCATCGCGCCATCGGCCTCGGCATTGGTGCGCAGCCCCGCCTCGGCATAGCGCGCGGTCTGGATATCGCGTGCGGCGGCGACGCGGGCGCGCACCGCCACCGACCCCTCGGCGGGCGGGGGCAATACGAGATCGGCCGCGCTCACCGCCGCCACCTCGACATGCAGGTCGATGCGGTCGAGCAGCGGGCCCGAAACGCGTGCCTGATAATCGAGCGCACAGCGCGGCGCGCGGCTGCATGCGCGCGCGGCATCGCCGAGATGGCCGCAGCGGCACGGATTCATCGCCGCGACGAGCTGGACGCGCGCCGGGAACGTGACGTGGGCATTGGCCCGCGCTACCGACACCCGTCCGGTTTCGAGCGGCTGCCGCAGCGAATCGAGGACGGGACGCTGAAATTCGGGCAGTTCGTCGAGGAACAGCACGCCGAGATGGGCGAGGCTGACCTCGCCGGGCTTCACCTTGAGCCCGCCCCCGGTCAGCGCCGCCATCGAAGCCGAATGATGCGGCGCGCGGAACGGGCGGGTGCGCGCGAGCCGGCCATTGGCGAGCATCCCGCCGACGCTCGCCACCATCGAGACCTCGAGTGCCTCGGCGGGGGCGAGATCGGGCAGGATGCCGGGCAGGCATGCCGCCATCAGCGATTTGCCCGAGCCCGGCGGCCCGATCATCAGCAGATTGTGGCCGCCGGCGGCGGCGATCTCCAGCGCGCGCTTGGCGGTCTCCTGACCTTTTACCTGCGCCAGATCGGGGCCGACGGTGGCGGCCTCCGCCTCACCCGGCAGCGGCGCGGGCAGTGCGCGGGCGCCGCGGAAATGGTCGAGCAACGCCATCAGATCGGGCGCTGCGACCAGCTCGATCGACCCCGCCCACGCCGCCTCCGCCCCCTGCGCCGCCGGGCAGACGAGCCCGAGATCGTGCGCGGCGGCATGGATCGCGGCGAGCAGCACGCCGGGCACGGGCGCGATCCGCGCATCGAGGCCAAGCTCGCCCACTACAAGGTATGACGCCAGCGTCTCGGCATCGATCACGCCCATCGCCCCGAGCAGACCGAGCGCGATCGGCAGATCATAATGCGATCCTTCCTTCGGCAGATCGGCGGGCGAGAGGTTGACCGTGATGCGCTTGGGCGGCAGCGCGAGGCCGATCGCGGCGAGCGCCCCGCGTACTCGCTCGCGGCTTTCCGCCACCGCCTTGTCGGCAAGGCCGACGACGGCGAAGGCGGGCAGGCCCGGCGTCATCTGGACCTGCACCTCGACGCTGCGCGCCTCCAGCCCCAGAAACGCCACCGTCGATACCAGCGCGACCATTCCGTCCCCTGCTCGATCCACCCGGATGCCGTCGGAAATGCACCGACGTCCGCACCCGAGTTTCGGGCCGCCGGCGTAACGATTGCCCTGCGATGGCGGCAGGGACAAGTCGGCAGGCCATCGCCGGTTGCGGTTGGCGACGTCCGCCTACATGTTGAGCGCATGGATAGCCCGTGGCGATGGTGCTGGCTTACGCTCGGATGGGTGCTGATCGTGCTCGCGCCGGTGGTCGGCGTGCTGCCGGGGCCGGGCGGCATCTTCGTGTTCGTCGGCGGGGTGGCGTTGCTGCTGCGCAATTCGCAATGGGCGAAGCGGCATTATGTGCGGCTGAAGCGGCGCTGGCCCAAGCTGGGCCATGTCAGTGATCGCATCATGCGCCGGCCGAGCCATCGCCGCCGGCTGGAGCGCGCCGCAGCCACCCGCGATTGACTCATGCTGGCGTTTTGCCTATCGGGCGCGGCTTGATCGGCCGTCGTGAGACGGACGGCCCTTTGCATTGGGATATAGACGATGAAGCGGACCTTTCAGCCGAGCCGGCTCGTGCGCAAGCGGCGCCACGGCTTCCGGTCGCGTAGCGCGACCCCGGGCGGCCGCAAGGTGCTTGCTGCCCGCCGCGCGCGCGGCCGCTCCAAGCTGTCTGCCTGAGCGACCCGACGCCAACGCCGCGGCAGCTCGTCCGCCGCGCCGAGTTTCTCGCGGCCAATAGCGGCCGGCGCGTGCCCATGCCCGGCTTCGTCCTGCTCGTGCGTCCGCGCGGGGATGGCGATGCCGCGATCGGCATCGGCTTCACCGTCACCAAGAAGATCGGCGGCGCGGTGGTGCGCAATCGCATGAAGCGCCGCTTTCGCGCGCTCGCCCGCGAGATCCTGCCGCATGCAGGCGTGCCCGGCGCGGACCATGTACTGATCGGCCGCAACACCGGCGTCGAGCGCGATTATGCGCTGCTCGCGACCGAGTTGCGCAAGGCCTTGGCCAAGGCGGCGCGATGATCGCGCGGCCGTTGATCTGGGTCGCGCGCGCATGGCAGGTCGGCCCATCGCGGCTCCTGCCGCCAACCTGTCGCTATTCACCGTCATGCTCGGCCTATGCGATCGAGGCATGGTCGCGCTATGGGGCGCTCGCCGGCTCGTGGCTGGCGCTCAAGCGGATCCTGCGCTGTCATCCCTGGGGGGGATGCGGCTGGGATCCGGTCCCCTGATTCGATAAGGCTCCGTCACACGTGCAACACCAGCGCAACCTGATCCTGGCGATCGCGCTTTCGCTCGCCGTCTTCGTCGGCTGGACGCTCGTGGCGAACCGCTACTTCCCGCAGACAACCAAGGTCGTCGACGGCAAGCAGGTGGCGCTGCCCACGCCCGCTTCGACGCGCAACGCGCCGGCGATGATCCGCGACCGCACGATGGTGCTGCGCGAATCGCCGCGCGTGGCGATCGCGACTCCGGCGCTGGCCGGCTCGATCAACCTCAAGGGCGCGCGCATCGACGATCTGGTGCTGCTGCGGCATCGCGAGACGATCGCGAAGGACTCGCCGCCGGTGCGGCTGCTCTCGCCGGGCGGTGCGCCCGACGCCTATTTCGCGCAGTTCGGCTGGGGCGGCGACAATGTCGTGCTGCCCGGGCCGGATACGGTGTGGACCGCTGACGCGGCCACGCTCACGCCCAACCGCCCGGTCACGCTGAGCTGGGACAATGGCAAGGGCCAGCGTTTCCAGATCATGGTCGCGGTCGATGCGTCCTACATGTTCACGATCCGCCAGACGGTCGCCAATGCCGGTCCCGGCGCGGTGGCGGTGAAGTCCTACGGCCTCGTCAGCCGCGTCGGCGTGTCGAAGGATCCGTCGAGCTGGACGATGCACACCGGCCCGATCGGCACGTTCGGCGGCTCGACCGATTATTCGGTCAGCTTCAAGGATCTCGACAAGGCCGGCGATGCCGGCAAGCGCTTCGCCACCACCGGCGGCTGGCTCGGCTTCGGCGA
Organism: Sphingomonas nostoxanthinifaciens; assembly: GCF_019930585.1. Classification (NCBI taxonomy): domain Bacteria; kingdom Pseudomonadati; phylum Pseudomonadota; class Alphaproteobacteria; order Sphingomonadales; family Sphingomonadaceae; genus Sphingomonas; species Sphingomonas nostoxanthinifaciens. The sequence goes on from NZ_CP082839.1 coordinate 4,190,182, forward strand.
CAAATATTGGCAGACGGCACTGGTGCCCGACCAGAATGTCGCGGTCGATGCCGGCTTCCGCGCCGGTGACGGCGAGGTCTATCAGGCCGATGCCGCCGGCGCGGCGACGATGGTCCAGCCGGGCAAGGTCGCCGCGACCCAGCAGCGCTTCTTTGCGGGCGCCAAGGAAGTGTCCGTTCTCGACGCCTACGAGAAGGCCGGCATCACCCATTTCGATCGCGCGATCGACTGGGGCTGGTTCGTGTGGTTCGAGAAGCCGATCTTCTACCTGCTCGACTGGCTGTTCGTGCACATCGGCAATTTCGGCGTGGCGATCATCTGCCTGACGATCGTCGTGCGCGCCTTGCTGTTCCCCGTCGCGCAACGGCAATTTTCGTCGATGGCGTCGATGCGCCGCGTCCAGCCGAAGATGAAGGCGCTGCAGGAGCGGCACAAGAACGACAAGCCGACGCTGCAGCAGGAGATGATGAAGTTGTATCAGGCGGAGAAGGTCAATCCGCTCGCCGGCTGCCTGCCGATCTTCATCCAGATGCCGATCTTCATCGCGCTTTACAAGGTGCTCGCGCTGTCGATCGAGATGCGCCACCAGCCCTTCACCTTGTGGATCAAGGATCTGTCCGCGCCCGATCCGCTGACGCCGGTGAACCTGTTCGGCTATCTGCCCTTCACCCCGCCGCCGATGCTGCACCTGGGCGTGCTGGCGATCCTGCTCGGGCTGACGATGTGGGGCATGCAGAAGCTGAACCCCACGCAGATGGACCCGCAGCAGCAGCAGATCATGATGTTCATGCCGTGGATGATGATGCTGTTCTTCGCGCCGCTCGCGGCCGGGCTGCAGCTCTATTACGTCATGAACAACCTGCTCAGCCTGGCGCAGCAGCAATTCCTCTACGCGCGCACGCCGGGGCTGAAGGAAACAACGTGAGCGACGAAGCGCAGCCCGATCTCGTCGAATCGGCACGGAAGCTGTTCGCCGGGCCGATTTCTTTCCTGAAGTCGGCGCCGGGGCTGGAGTTTCTGCCGGCGGCGGACCTGCCTGAGGTGGCGTTCGCCGGCCGCTCGAATGTCGGCAAGTCGTCGCTGCTGAACGCGCTCGCCAATCGCAACGGGCTCGCGCGCACCTCGAACACGCCGGGACGGACGCAGGAGCTCAACTTCTTCGAGGTCGGCGCACCGCCGCTGCTGCGGCTGGTCGACATGCCCGGTTATGGCTTCGCCGAGGCGCCTAAGGATATCGTGCGCAAGTGGCGCTTCCTCGTGAACGATTTCCTGCGCGGGCGCGCCACGCTGAAGCGCGCGCTCGTGCTGATCGACAGCCGCCACGGCGTCAAGGATGTCGACCGCGAGGTGATGGAGATGCTCGACAAGGCGGCGGTCTCCTATCGCCTCGTCCTCACCAAGGCCGACAAGGTCAAGGCGAGCGCGCTGGAGACGGTCTGCGCGGAGGTCGTCGCCGAGGCGCGCAAGCATGCCGCCGCACATCCGGAAATCTTGAAGACGTCGAGCGAGAAGGGGATGGGCGTGCCCGAACTGCGTGCGGCGGTGCTGGAAGCGGTGCTCTGAAGATACGAGCGAAACGCTCGATCCGTCCGATCGCACGCGCGTCGATCTAGGGTCGGTTCGCCTCGAGGAACTGGCGGAAGCACCCCGTCTGCCCATAAGCCCCGACCGGCGAACAACTGCCGGGTCGCCCGTCGCGGCTCACATTCTCGAGCACGCGCGCGGTGCCCATCCACGATCCGTCGCGCGCGGCGTTATATTTGCGGCCGCGCAGCGCCTTTGGGATGCGGTAGCGCTCGCTTTCCGGCTGGCGTGCGCAGACGACGATCTCGTCGGCGGCACTGCGCGGGCACGCATCGTCGCCGAAGACAACCAAAGTCGAAACCTTGGCCGGCGGGTCTTCGGCCTGCACCGGCGCCGATGCGAAGGCGAGCCCGATCGCGAGGAGACCGAGCCGGATCACCGCGGGTTTTCGGACGTGACCTGCGATTCGGCGGTGTAATCGGGCGTGGACGAGGACTGCGCCGCCGCCTTGGCCGCGCGCTTCTCCGCCGCCCACTGGTTGTTGTACGATTTGCCGCAGCCGATCGAGCCGCCGCCACCAACGGCCGAACAGCTGCCGATGCCGCTCGCAGCGCCGGCATTCATCGTGCTGGCGGCACGGCCGCCCCACGTCTGCTGGCTCGGCGCAAGCGTGCCGTCGCGCAGGCCCGACGGGATACGATAACGTTCGCCCTCGCCGCGCCGCACGCAGATGGTGTTCGCAGGGCAGCGATCGGTTCCGTAGATGATCAGCGGGTTGGTCTGCGCCGCCGCCGGCATCGCCGGGAGAGCCGCACCGGCGATCACCACCGCCGCGATCGACAGAAACTTCATCATCGCCCTGATCCTCGCTTACCCGAACGCCCTTGGCGGCGACCGCCTGAACGGCGATCGAACCAATCCGATCCTAACCGGCCAACGCACGTCGCCATTATCATATCCGCTGCGACAGGCCGATCGCGATGCGACAGCCGAGCCGGATCGCCGTCGACAGCAACGGATAGGCCGGTGCGCGCTCGGCGCCTGCGGCGATTGCGGCCGCGCGATGCTCGACCTCCTCGGCCTGAAACTCCTCGATCGCGTCGCCGAGCGGAGGATCGCTGTCGCCGAGCGCCGTCCGTTGATCCTCGTAATGGCGATCGATTTCGGTCTCGACCGCGGCGGTGCACGCCATCGCCGCCTCCGGGCCGATCAATGCGGTCGCCGCGCCCAGCGCGAACCCCGCGACCCGCCACATCGGCGCGAGCAGGGTCGGGCGCACGCCGCGCGCCACCAGCATCGCGTCGAAATGCGCCTGGTGACGCTCCTCCTGCGCCGCCATGCGGGCAATCTCACGCGCGACCGGGTGGCGGCCGCCGAGCACCGCGAGCTGCCCGGCATAGATGCGCGTCGCGCCATATTCGCCGGCCTGATCGACGCGCACCATCGCGGCGCGGGCGCGGGCGTCGGGCCGGATCACCGCGACCGCGCCCCAGCGAGCGCCAGCACGGCAAGGCCGCCGGCGAGGCTGAACAAGGCGTTGAAGCCGGCGAGGCTCACGTGGAACAGCGTCCATTGCGGCACATCGCACTGAACGATCGGCGCCGACAGGATCGCGCGCATCAGATCCGCGCCATGGCCGGTCGCGATCCCGGTGCAGTGCGACGGACCCGCCCACCAGCGATATTCGACCCCGGCATGATAGACGCCGATCGCGCCGCTCGCGAGGATCAGCAGCCCGGCGAGGATCGTCAGCGGCCGGGTGAGCGCGGTGCGCGCGAGCAGGATCGCGAGCAAGGCCGCCACGATCGCCGCATAATGCGGCCAGCGCTGCCACATGCACAATTCGCACGGCACGAGGCCGCCTATATATTGCGATCCCAGCGCGCCGGCCATCAGCAACGCCGGCAGCGCGAGCGCGAGCGCGCGGGCAGGCGCCAGCATCAGGGCTGCTTCGCGGCCGGCTTGGCCGGCGGTGCGGGGGGCGTGGTCGCGGCGGTCTGCGCCGGCGCACCGCCCAGCCGGGTCAGCGTCTTGATCGCATAATCGAGCTGGAAGTCGGTCACGCCTGCCTTCTTCAGCGTATCGGGCGTGGCAGCGAAGCGCGGATCAGGCGTCACGTCACTTTCAAGCACGCTATTGTCGACCTTGGCCTGGTTGAGCAGGTGGCGACGCAGATCGGCCTCGCGCAGCCGCGGCCGCGCCTTGTAATCGGGATCGGTGAGCTGCGGCACGACGACATCGGGCTCGACGCCGCCCTCCTGCACCGAGCGGCCCGACGGCGTATAGTAACGCGCCGTGGTCAGGCGGAGCGCGGTGTCGTCGGTCAGCGGCAGCAAGGTCTGGACCGAGCCCTTGCCGAAGCTGCGCACGCCCATGACGATCGCGCGATGCTGATCCTGCAGCGCCGCGGCGACGATCTCCGACGCGGATGCCGAGCCGGCATCGACCAGCACCACCAGCGGCAGGCCGTGCGCGTCGTCGCCGGGCTTGGCATAATAACGCTCGATATCGGTCTTCTCGCGGCCGCGCTGCGAGACGATCTCGCCATGCGTCAGGAAGCTGTCGGCGACCTCGATCGCCTGATCGAGCAGCCCGCCCGGATCCTCGCGCAGATCGATGACATAGCCGAGCGGCTTGCCGCCGACCTGCTTGTCGATCCCGGCGATCGCTTCCTTGACCTCGGCGCCGGTGACCTTGCTGAAGCTGTTGATGTTGATGATGCCGACACGGTCCTTGACCTGCCACTTCACCGCCTTGAGCTGGATGATCTCGCGCGTCAGCGTCAGGTCGAACGGCTTGTCCCGCCCCGGCCGCACGATCGTGAGCCGGATCTTCGAGCCTGCCGGCCCGCGCATCTTGTCGACCGAATCGTCGAGGCTCTCGCCGTAGATCAGCTTGCCGTCGATATCGGTGATATAGTCGCCGGACTTGATGCCGGCGCGCGCCGCCGGGGTATCCTCGGTCGCCGCGACCACCTTCACCGCGCCCTCGTCCATCTGCACCGTCAGACCGAGGCCGCCATAATTGCCCTCGGTCGTCGTCTTCATGTTCTGGAAGTCGCGCGCGTCGAGATACGAGCTGTGCGGATCGAGGCTCGCCAGCATGCCGTCGATCGCGCCCTTGATCAGCGTCTTGTCATCGACCTTGTCGACGTAATCGGCCTTCACCCGCTCGAACACGGCCATGAACTGGTCGAGCTGCTTGTAGGTATCGGCATCGCTGGCGGCGATCCCAGCGGTGACGGCAGGCAGCAACGCCATCGCGGCAACCAGGCCCCCGGCCTGCAACAAGGTCTTACGCATCGGCGGCATCTTTCATCTTCGCACTTTCCCTAGCGGGATATGAACCGCTGTGGAACGGGCTTAGCTGCGTGTGCGGGCGGTGCCCATCTCGGTCATCGCCGCCACGTCGATCGGGCGGCCATGATGGCGCAGCTCGATCGTCAGCCGTGGGGCGACGGCGGCCATGGTGCCGACCGAAGCGCCCGCGGGCACCCACGTGCCGACCGACGGTTCGACCCGGTCGAGCCCGGCCAGCAACGTCGTCCAGCCATGGCCGTGATCGAGGATGACGACCCCGCCATAGCCCCGGAACCGCCGTGCATAAGCAACGCGACCGAGCGCCGGCGCGACGACCTGCGCGCGCGCAATGGTGGCGAGCGTCAGGCCGCGCGCCAGCACCCCCGTCTCCAGCCGCTCCCCCGTGCCGCTGACGACGCTGCCATTGGCGGGCAAAGTGTAGACCGGGCGAAGCGGGAGCGGCGATGCCGGGTAAAGCGGAGCCGGCGGCAGCGGCAAGCGTGCCAGCCGAACCGTGACCGCCGCATCGCGTGCGCCGGCACGCGACGCTTCGGCGGCATTGGCGGCGTCGAGGGCATCGGCCAGCATCGCGCGTTGGGCGGTCAGCGTGGCGATCTGGCGCTCGATCGATGCGCTACGCTGCGCCACGCCCGGCGCCAGTGCACGATAGAGGGCGCCGGCGCGAAACGGATCGCCCTCGCTCCCGACCGCCAGAATATGCGTCAGCGGCGCGCGGGTGGCGGCGAGGCTCGTGCGCGCATCGGCCAGCGCACGGTCGGTCGCGGCGAGGCGCGGCGCCAGCGCGGCCGGGTCAGCTGCAGCCGCAAGGAAAGCGAGCAGCATCGTCAGCCCTCGCGATGATAAGGATGGCCGGCAAGGATGCTGGTCGCGCGCCACAATTGCTCGGCCAACATCGCGCGTGCCAGCATGTGCGGCCACGTCATCGCGCCGAACGAGAGGAGCATATCCGCCTGCGCGCGCGCCGCATCGTCGAAGCCGTCGGCCGCGCCGATCATGAATCGCGCCTCGCGCACGCCGTCGTCACGCCAGCGGCCGAGTCGTTCGGCGAAGGCGGTCGAGCCGAGGCTCGCGCCCTTTTCATCGAGCAGGATGAGGGTGGTGGCGGGAGCGCGTAGCGGCTCCTTGCCGCCGCGATCGGGCAGTTCGGTCACGCGCGTCGGCCACGCGATGCGGCCGAGATAGCGCTCGACAAGATCGGCCTCTGGCCCGCGACCGATCCGGCCGCGCGCGACGATGTGAAGCAGCACCCGGCGGACGCGTCAGGCGGTGCCGATCGCCTCACCGGTCGGGCGCGGTGCGTCGCCGAACGCCCACATCCGCTCGAGATTGTAGAAGGACCGCACTTCGGGCCGGAAAAGGTGGACGATCAGGTCGCCCGCGTCGATCAGCACCCAGTCGGCGGCGGGCATGCCCTCGATCCGCGGGCTGCGGCCGGTCTCGGCCTTGATAAGGTCGGCGAGCTTTGCCGCCATCGAGCCGACCTGGCGGCTGGAGCGGCCGGAGGCGACCACCATGTAATCGGCGATCGAGGATTTGCCCGCCAGCGGGATCGACACCGTCTCGACCGCCTGATCGTCGTCGAGCTGGGTGAGGATCAACCGGTGCAGGGCATCGATACTGTCGCCCGGATCGGCGGGGGGCTCGACCGCGTGCGCGGTCTGCATGGCAATGGCAGGCAAGGAACCTCCTAGGGGATCGAACGCCGCGTGACATGATCGCGCGGCGCCTTGGTTTCAAGGGACGTCGTCCAATCGGGCAGACACGCACGCAGCCGCGTGGCAGAGGTCGGATCGGGTCGAAAGCGCAACAGCACGAGCGCCGGCGGACTCCAACTCGTCCAGTGTCTTGCCTGGTCCCGGGGCCGGACGAAGCGCCGAAGCCAGCCCATTGCCGAAGCTCGATGGGCAGCCGCATCATAACCCGGACGGGCGATCACCGCAATCGGCATGGTGCGCGCAATCCGCCGCCAATCGCGCCATTGGTCGAATTGGGCGAGATTGTCGGCCCCCATCAGCCAGATGAAGCGCCGCTCGGGAAAGCGCCGCGCGATCCGGCGGAGCGTATCGGCGGTGTAGCGCGTGCCGAGCATCGCCTCGATCGCAGTCACGCGGATCGGGGCGTGGCGGGCGACGCGCACCGCCGAAGCCATGCGCTGCGCCATCGTCGCCATGTCGCCGGCGCCCTCCTTCAGCGGATTGCCGGGGGAGACCAGCCACCACACCTCGTCCAGTCCCAGCGCGTGCAGCGCGTAGAGGCTGATGCGGCGGTGGGCGGCGTGGGCGGGGTTGAACGACCCGCCGAGGAGACCGATCCGTTTCAAGGCCGCGTCTGGCCCGTGCCCCGCACCAGCCATTTGTAGGTGGTGAGCCCTTCGAGCGCGACCGGCCCGCGCGCGTGCAGCCGGCCGGTGGCGATGCCGATCTCGCCGCCCAGCCCGAATTCGCCGCCGTCGGCGAACTGGGTCGAGGCGTTCCACATCACGATCGCGCTGTCGACCTGCGCGAGGAAGCGCTCGGCGACACCCGAATCCTCGGTGACGATCGCGTCGGTGTGGTGCGATCCGTGCGCGGCGATGTGCGCCATCGCCTCATCGACGCCGTCGACCAAAGCGGCCGAGACGATCGCGTCGAGATATTCGGTGTCCCAATCCTCCTGCGTGGCCGGCACGGCGCGCGGCTCGATCGCGCGGATCGCGTCGTCGCCGCGCACCTCGCAGTCGGCGTCCACCAGCGCGCCGAGCACGTCGGCGGCGGCCGGGAAGGCGCGATCGATCAGCAGCGTCTCGGTCGCCCCGCAGACGCCGGTCCGGCGCAGCTTCGAATTGAGCGCAATCGCCTTGGCCTTGGCCGGATCGGCGGCACGATCGACATAGAGGTGATTGATGCCGTCGAGATGCGCAAGGACCGGCACCTTCGCCTCGGCCTGGACGCGCGCGACGAGGCTCTTGCCGCCGCGCGGCACGACCAGATCGATCAGCCCGGTCGCTCCCAACATCGCGCCGACCGCCGCGCGATCGGCGATCGGCACGAGTTGGATCGCGTCTTCGGGGAGGCCGGCGGCGTGCAAGCCGGTTACGAGGCAGGCGTGGATCGCGCGGTTGCTCTCGCGCGCTTCCGATCCACCGCGCAGGATCACGGCATTGCCCGCCATCATCGCCAGCGCGCCCGCATCGGCGGTGACGTTGGGCCGGCTTTCGTAGACGATGCCTATCACCCCCAGCGGCACGCGCACGCGGCTGAGCGCAAAGCCATTGGGCCGCTCGGCCCGGTCAATCTCCTGTCCCACCGGATCGGGCAGAGCGGCGATCGCCTCCAGCCCGGCGGCGGTGGCGGCGAGGCGGTCCGCGTCGAGCCGCAGCCGATCGAGCAGAGCCGGCGACAGGCCGGCGGCGGTCGCGCGCGCTACATCCTCCGCATTGGCGGCGAGCACGGTGGTCGCATCGTCGCGCAACGCCCGGGCTGCCGCCCGCAATGCAGCCGCCTTGGCCGCGGTCGGAACCTGCGCCAGCGTGGCCGCTGCAGCGCGCGCGCGGCGCGCCATCGCGCCGATCAGGGCGACGGCATCGGGAGGCGTGGGATCGGTCATCGTCCGCTTGTTCTAGCACAAAGCGGCATCGGCTCGACCACCCCTCGACGTGCGCTTTCGCATGCGCAACAATGCCGGGCATGAGCGGGGGCGAAGACACGATCGGATCGATCGCCACGGGCGCGCTGATCGCGGCCGAGATCGAGCTCGCGCATGCCGGTCACCCCGCGCTGGGCCATGACGCGCACGAGCCCTGCGCCAATTGCGGGACGGTGCGGCAGGGGCCCTATTGCCACGTCTGCGGCCAGGCGGGGCATGTCCATCGCAACCTCGGCGCGCTCGTCCACGACATCGCGCACGGCGTGTTTCATTTCGAGGGCAAGGTCTGGCACACCTTGCCATTGCTCAGCCTGAAGCCGGGCGAGCTGACCCGCCGCTACGTCGCGGGAGAGCGAGCGCGGTTCGTGTCGCCGATGGCGTTGTTCCTGTTCTCGGTCTTCCTGATGTTCGCGGTGGTGTCGAACCTCGCCGGTCATGGCAGCCCGACGGCCAAGGCGCTGGCGCAGAAGCACAATTTGCCGAGCGCGATCGCCAACAGCCGGGCGAAGCTCGCCGCCGCGCAGGCCGACCTCGCCAAGGCAGGCGATGGCGACGCGCGGATCAAGGCGACCGAGCGTCTCGCTGACCGCAAGGGCGATCTCGCCTCGCTGCTGGCGCTCCAGCAAACCCATGCCGCCGACGAAGGCGCGCAGGGCGAGGAGGCGCGCAAGACGATCGTGCAGGGCATGCGCATCAACACCGGCTGGAGCCGGCTGGACGGGATGCTGCGCCATACGGCCGACAACCCCGAGCTCGTCCTCTATAAAATGAAGACCTACGCCTACAAATATAGCTGGGCGCTGATCCCGATCTCGCTGCCCTTCCTGTGGCTGCTGTTCGCCTTCCGCCGCGACGTGGGCATGTACGATCACGCCATTTTCGCGATCTACTCGCTCAGCTTCATGTCGCTCGGCGTGGTGGTGCTGACCGCTCTGTCCGCGCTTGGCGTGCCGTCGGGCTTGATCTTTTTCGCGGTGGTGATCGTGCCGCCGCTCCACATGTACCGGCAGCTCAAGGGTGCCTATGGGCTCGGCCGGTTCGGCGCGGCGTGGCGTACCGTGGCTCTGCTCTGCATCACGGTCGTCACCTCCTCGCTGTTCGCGTCCTTCCTGTTCTACATGGGCAACGACTGACCCGCGATCACGCCACGGGTGACGATGTCGTGCCGGGGCCGGGCACTAATTTTTTGGGGTGGCTGCGCCGATGCGCCTCACCTAGCCCGGCGCCATGAGCATGCGGGCGAATGACGGTTTTGCAGCGCTGACCGAGCGCGAGAAGCAGACGCTCCGGCTGATCGTCCGCGGCCACGACGCAAAATCGATCGCGCGCAGCCTCGGCCTTTCGGTCCATACGATCAACGAGCGCCTGCGCGACGCGCGCCGCAAGATGGCGGTATCGAGCAGCCGCGAGGCGGCGCGTCTGCTGCTGGCGGCCGAAGGCGGCGAGCTGGCACCGCTTTCCCCCCATTTCCTTGGGGACACGGCAATCGGGGAAGACGCGCCCCGCCCGCCGATCGATCTGGAAACCGCGCCGATCGGCGGCGCACGGCGGGCCGACCGCCGTCCGTGGATCATCGGAGGTTCCGTCATGACGTTCGCTCTCGGCCTGCTGGCGCTCGCCGCATTGGCCCAGCCTGCCGCCTCGCCCGCGCCGACACCGGCCGCCACCGCGGCGACGCAAAGTACGGAGGTCGTCGACATGGCCCAGAAATGGCTGGCGCTGCTCGACCAGCGGCGGTGGGACGACAGCTATGCGGCGACCGGCGCATCGTTCCGCAAGCTGAACACGGCGCAGGTGTGGGCGTCGGTATCCGAACAGGCGCGGGCGCCGCTCGGCGCGATGATTTCGCGCACCGTCCTCAGCCAGGAAACGCTTCCCGCGCCGCCAGCCGGCTACGAGGTGGTGAAATTCCGGACGCGCTTCGCCAAGAAGGACGAAACCGTGGAGACGGTCACGCTCGACCGCGAGGATGGCGGCTGGCGGGTCGTGGGCGTGATGATCGGCTGAGTGCGCCGCCGGCCTCAGTCGGCATCGTCCCGTGCTGCGAGGTCCATGAAGTTGCGCGCCGCCTCGCGATCCTCCGCATGCTTGAACGCCACGTCCAGATCGGGCGCGGCGGCGAGCATGTGGAGCAGCGCCCACAAGGCGAAGCGCCGCCCGCGATCGGTTTCGAGGCCGAGATCGACCCGCATCCGCTCGATGCCCGACTCCAGCGCCTCGGGCGGGATCGCGCCCGGATCGTCGGTGCCGAAATAGCGCCGGAGCTGGTCGCCGAAATCCATCGCGTCAGGGCTGCGGGATCGGATCGGGCTCGGGCGCGGTCGTCGCCTGCTCGATCAGCGGCCATGGCAGGATGCCGACCGCGTTGATGTCGGCGAAGGTCTTGCGCACGTCGAACGGCAGGCCGGCGCGCTCCGCCGCATGCTTCTGCCGCGCGATCAGCCGGTCGAGCAGCAGCTTGCCGGTGACGTAGCTGGAGCCATAGCCCGGCTGGCGAAGATACAGCAGTTGCTCGAACCCGACGAGCGGATTGGCCGGATCGGACCAGCCGCGCGGCGTCCACGAGGCGTGGAAGTGGCCGGCATGCGCGAGGTCGATCATGTTGGCCTGCACGTAGAGCGAGGCGAGGCCGCGCGCCGCGCGATTGGCGAGCATGGTCCAGACGAGTTCGCGCCCGCGTGGCTCGTCGTCATACAGCCCCGCCTCCATCGTCACCTCCTCGAAGGCGGTGGCGAAGCCCTCCGAACGCGCGGCGTAGATGTTGAACAACGGTGCGCCCGCACGGATCGGGTCGGCGTTCGGCTCAAGTCGGATGCGCGCGAGTTCGATCCAGTGGATGTCGTGCGCGTAGAGCGGCACCGGATCGCGCGCGGTGACGTGGAGGAAGAAGTTGCGCTCGGCCAGCGGCGCATAGACGTTGGTCTGCGCCGCCAGCGCCGCGCGGTAATAAGGCCGGTCGGGCTCGAAGCCCTGGGCCATCACGAAATCGGTGTAGCGCTTCATCCGCGCGATCGCGAAGGCGTCGTAGCGCGCCTTGTCGTCGATCGGATCGAGCGGCGGCAGCGCGCGATTGTGCGCCTCCTCCAGCGCGAGCCCGGCCCAGGCGCGCTCCAGCTCGCGCTTGAGCAGCGCCACCTGCTCGTCCCAGCTGTAGGGCACGAGCTGGACGTGCTTCATGTACCAGTCGTAATTGTCCTTGCCGACGCCCGACGGCCCGGTCTTCTTCGGCGCCTCGGCGGCGATCCACGTCGCGAAATCGGCGGTGGCGGTGCGCGCCGCCTCGGCCGCCTTGCGCACGTCCGGTCCCGTGCCCGCGAGCGTGGCTTTGAGGTGGCCGTCATGCGTGCGCATGTCGAGCGTGCCGGCGATCAGCCCTGCGAGCACGTCCGCCTGTTCCTTGAAGGCGCGCGCGCCATAGTGCCACAGATCGGCGCCGTTGCCTGCGGCGAGCGTCTGCTTCGCGCGGGCAAGCAATACCGGCACGCCCGCCAGCTGCTGCGCCAGCGCATGCGCGTCGGCGGCGCTCAGCGGATATTTGTAGGCGAACAGATCAACGTGGCCGGCCGAGGGGCCTTCGTGCGCGGGAACGTCGCTCTCCTCGCCGAACACCGTGACGTAATAATCGGGATCCTGCGCCCACGGCTTGCGCACGCGCAGGTCGAAATCGAAGCCGTTCATCTCGGCCTCGATCAGTTGCGCGTCGATGCGGTCGGTGTCGGTCCAGCCGGCGCGGTCGAGCCCCGCCAGCCGCGCGCGTAGCGCGACGAGCCCGGTCGTCTTTTGTGCAAGCGCCGCCGGGCCGAAATCGGCCACGTTCGAAGTAAGGGTCGGCGCGGCGAGCTTGCGCCAGTCGACGAACAGCGCCTGCAGCGCCGGATTGCCGACCGATCCCGGCGCGACCAGCGCCTGCGCCGCCGCCGGCGCAAGCAGGCTCGCGGCCAAAGCCAGCTTCATCGTCCGCGCAAATCCCAAACGTGCCATGCCTGCCCCTCTTGTCCGTGCCCGCGCTTCTATGAACGAGCGAAGGGCACGCCGTCCACCGCACTCGACGGCGTGAATTATGCGCGATACGTCACGGACATGCGCGCCCTGACCCTCCTGATCGCCCTCGCCGCCACCTCGGCCCTCGCCGAGCCCGCCGTCTCCCCGCGCGGCCAGGCGTGGTGGCACGACATCGCCGTCCTCGCCGACGACAATATGGAGGGGCGGCTGACCGGCACGCCCGGTTACCAGCGCGCGGCGGACTATGTGATCCAGCGCTTCCGCGCCGAAGGCCTCGCGCCCGCCGGCGAGCATGGCGGCTACATCCAGACGATCGCGTTCCAGGAGCAGGTGGTCGATCAGCATGCGTCGACCGCCGCCCTGGTCGCGGCCGACGGCACCGCCGCACCGCTCGCGGTCGGCGACGCGCTGATCCTGTCGCCCGCCGGTGCGCCGCGCCCGGCCAGCGTCGATGCGCCTTTGGTGTTCATCGGCTATGGCCTGCATTTGCCGGCGCAGGGGCATGACGACCTGAAGGGGCTCGACCTGCGCGGCAAGATCGCCGTGTTCATTTCGGGCGGGCCGGCCGCGCTGGCCGGGCCGGTCAAGGCGGCCAATCGCAACGCTCGCGCCGAATTTCTGGCGGCGGCGGGCGCGGTCGGCATGATCACGCTCAACACGCCGAAGCAGATCGAGATTCCGTGGGCGCGGCAGAAACTGCTCGCCTCGCAGACCGGCATGTATCTCGCCGATCCTGCGCTGCGCGAAATGCCCGACGGCTTCGTCAGCGGCTCGATCGATCCGGCGCAGGCCGAGCGGCTGTTCGCCGGCTCGGGCCACAGCTTCGACGAAATGGCCGCCTTGGCCGACGCATCGCAGCCGGTGCCGACCTTTGCGCTACCGCTCCGCCTGCGCGCGACCATCGCCGCGCAGCGCCGCGCGGTGACCGCCCCCAACGTGATCGCGAAGCTGGAAGGGTCTGATCCCACGCTGCGCAGCGAATATGTCGCGCTGTCCGCGCATCTCGACCATGTCGGCGTCGGCGAGGCGATCGATGGCGACCGCATCTACAACGGTGCGATGGACGATGCCTCGGGCGTCGCCAGTGTGCTCGACATCGCCCACCGACTGAAGGCGGGGCCACGGCCGAAGCGGTCGATCCTGTTCGTGATCGTCGCGGCGGAGGAGAAGGGCCTGCTCGGCTCGCATTATTATGCGCTGCGGCCGACCGTGCCCAAGGGCAGTATCGTCGCCGACCTCAATTTCGACATGCCGCTGCCGCTGTGGCCGCTGACGACGGTGCTGGCGCAGGGCGATGCCGAAAGCTCGCTGGGTGCGGCCGCGCGCACCGTGGCGGCGCAGAACGGGCTGTCGCTGATCGCCGATCCGCTGCCCAACCGGAACAGCTTCGTGCGTACCGACCAGTTCAGCTTCGTCAAGGCGGGCATCCCCGCGCTCGCCTTCAAGTTCGGCTTCGCGCCTGGCACCGACGCGTTCCGCATCGAGCATGACTGGCGCGCCACGCATTATCACGCGCCTTCGGACGACGTGAACCAGCCGGGCGTGTTGAAGGACGAGGCGATCAAGCTCGACGATTATGTCGCGGCGCTCGCCCGCACCGTGGCCGACACGCCGGCGCGGCCAGTGTGGCTTTCCGGCAGCGTTTTTAATCCCGCGAACAAGGCTCCCTGACGCGCCCGTTGGCAAGCCACCGACGCTCGGCTAGGGGCGGCCGCGGACGACGGCCTGCCGCCGTCCGACAGATCGCGCCGGTGCCTCGCGAGAGGCTGAAATGGGAATGCGGTACGGACGGGCCTTTCCGTCTCAAACCGCGGCTGTCCCTGCAACTGTGAGCGGCGAGCAGACTGCATTGGCCCTCGATCGAGGGGGCAGCCACTGGCGGCCGGGTGACGGCGGCTGGGAAGGCCATGCAGCCCGCTATGACCCGCGAGCCAGGAGACCTGCCGGCGCTTCGGTCGCTCTTGCCACGGTCCAGGGGATGGCCATGGCACGGTTACGTTCCGTCTGAGCGACGAACCCATGCGGCGGGGCCGCGCGGGTGCGTGCTGACGGGCGTCCGGTGCCCGCCTGTCTGCGCGCGCCCGGCCGATGCACGCCATCGGTGACGCCCCGCCTTCGTTGCTCAGTTGCCGGGGGACAGAATCATGAAGACCACGCTCACCACGTTGCTGGCGCTCGGCCTCGCCGCGCCGGCCTTCGCCCAATCCAATCCGACCGTGCCGACGGTCGACGCCAATGGCGACGCGATCGTCGTCACCGCCACGCGCTCGGCCGACGCGATCCCGGTCGACCTGCTCGGTTCGTCGATCACCGTGCTCGACGCCGCCGCGCTCGACCAGCGCCAGACGCGCGTCGTGTCCGACGTGCTGCGCGACGTGCCCGGCGTGGCGGTGAGCCGCACCGGCGCGGTCGGCGGGTTCACGCAGGTCCGGTTGCGCGGCAGCGAGGCCAATCACACGCTCGTGCTGGTCGACGGCATCAAGGTGAGCGATCCCTTCTACGGCGAGTTCGACTTCGGCACGCTGATCGCCGACGAGAGCGCCAAGATCGAGGTGCTGCGCGGCCAGCAATCGTCGCTCTACGGCTCCGACGCGATCGGCGGCGTCATCAACTACATCACCTCGACGGGCGCGGAGGCGCCGGGCATCCGTCTGCGCGCCGAGGGCGGATCGTTCGGCACGTTCAGCGGCGGCGCGCGCGCTGCCGGCGTGGCGGGCGACCTCGATTACGCGCTCACCTCCAGCTACATCCACACGCGCGGCTATCCGGTGGCGGTCGGCGGCAGCCGCGACGTCGGCTCCGACGATGTCGGCGCATCGGCCAAGGCGACGTGGACGGCGGCGCCCAACGTGAAGCTGACCGGCGTCGCGCGCTACAGCTATACCGACGCCGACACCGACGACAGCGACAATGATTTCACCAGCGCCACCTATGGCCGCACGATCGATTCGCCCGGCGTGCATTATCGCAACGAGGCATTCTATGGCCTGCTGCGCGGCCAGTGGGATCTGCTCGACGGTCGCTTCAGCAACGTCGTGGTCGGCCAGCTCGCCGATACCAAGCGCGACGGCTACGACGTCGCCGACGGCTCGGCGCCTGCGCCGGGCAAGCCGATCGCGCGCACCTCGGGCGACGACGGCCACCGCTACAAGGGCTCGTACCAGGGCACGTTCCGCTTCGGCACTGACACGATCAAGCAGAGCGTCACCGCTGCGGTCGATTACGAGCATGAGAGCGAGCGCACGACCGTCTCGCAGTTCGGCGCCTTCCTCGGCTGGCGGCACACCAACAATACCGGCATCGTCGGCGAATATGAGCTGACCGCGAATGACCGGCTGGGCTTCGGCGCATCGGTGCGGCGCGATCTCAATTCGCGCTTCGCCGACAGCACCACCTGGCACGTGCAGAGCAGCTACAAGTTCGACGAGGGCACGCGCATCCACGCCGCCGGCGGATCGGGCGTGAAGGCGCCGACCTTCAGCGAGCTGTTCGATTATTATGTCGGCCGCTACATCGGCAATCCGAACCTGAAGCCAGAAAAATCGACCGGCTGGGAGGCGGGCATCGGCCAGTCGCTGCTGGGCGATCACATCACGCTGGACGCGACCTATTTCGACAACCGCCTGCGGGACCAGATCACCACCGTCTACGACGCCAATTTCGTCGCGAGCTCGGTCAACCTGCCCGGTCGGACGCACCAGCGCGGCGTCGAATTGTCGGCGGCGGCGAAGCTGGACGGCGGCTGGCGCTTCGACGCGAGCTACACCTACCTGCACGCGCCGCAGGACCAGACGGTCACGCTCGATCCCGCCACCTTCGCCAGCGGCACGGTCTCGGCGCAGGCGGTGCGGCGTGCCAAGAGCATCGCCAGCGCCAGCCTCAACTGGTCGCCGCCCGAGCAACCGTTCACCGTCACCGCGACGGTGCGCTACAATGGCCGCCAGAACGATTTGTTCTACGGCTACTTCCCGCCGCTGCTGGAAAAGCTGCGTTCGTTCACGCTGGTGAACCTCGCCGCCACCTACCGCCTCACGCCCAAGATCGAGCTGTTCGCGCGCGGCGAGAACCTGCTCAACCGCAAATATCAGGAGATCTACAGCTACGCCGCGATGGGCCGCGCGGGTTATGGCGGCGTGCGCGTCGCCTTCTGATGCGGCGTGCGGCGGCCTTCGATCTGGCGGGCGAGGCTCCACGCCGCGTCGACATAGGCCGGACCGCCGCACACCGTCCACGCCTCGGGCAGATAGAGGCGCGGGATGCCGGCCAGCGCCGGGTGGTGGAGCATCTCGGTGCCCTGATCGGCGACGTGCGCACTGCCGCGCGCCACGATCAGATAATCGGGCTGCGCCGCCACCATCGCCTCGAGCGACACCTGCGCGAGCGCGGGCTTGCCGAGGCGTCTGGCGAGATTGACGAGGCCGACGCGGCCCATCAGTTCGTCGACCAAAGTGCCCGTGCCGGTGAGATAGCCGCGCCGCTGATAATCGGCGGCGATGCGGCCCGCGCCGACTTGCGGCAGATGCGCGAGCGCCGCGTCCATCCGCGCCACCAGCGCCGCGCCGCGATCGGCGTGGCCCACCGCCTCGGCCATCGCCCGGATCTGCGCGACGATGTCGGCATAGCTTTGCGCATAGGACAGATCGAGCGCGCGCACCGGCCTGCCGCCGAGCTGCGCGAGCAACGCCGCGCGCGCCGGCGACGCGCCCACCACCAGATCGGGATCGATCGCCAGCACCTGCTCGACCGCATCGGACAATCGGCGAAGCCCGCGCGCCTGCGCGGCGGCCGCCGACATCGCCGGATCGGTCGCGTTGCGGCTGAGCGCGGCAATCTGACCGCGATCGGCAAGCGCCAATACAAGCTGGTCGGTGCACAGGTTGAGCGAGACGATACGCCGCGGCGGCGCGGCGACGGCGGCGGCCCCGCCCAGCAGCGCCACCAGCGCCGCGATAACATGCCGGACGCGCTTGTTCACGACTCTGCTCTTAGCCGGGGCGCGCAAACGGGCAAGCGCACACAGCGGCGATCGGCTAGCGTCCGGCGATGCCGCGCATGATCCGCTCCCGCCATCCGGCTTTGCTGCCCGCACTGGCGGCGCTTGCGCTGGCGGCGGGCTGCGCCTCGCTCGCATTCGGGCCGGTGCCGATCGCGCCCGGCCGGCTGGCGGCGGTGCTGACCGGCCATGGCGACCGCATCGCCAGCGCGATCGTGCTCGGCCTGCGCCTGCCGCGCGCCGTGTTGGGGCTCGCGGTCGGCGGGATGCTCGGGCTCGCCGGGGCGGCGCTGCAGGGCTATCTGCGCAATCCGCTGGCCGAGCCGTCGGTGCTCGGCACCGCCAACACCGCCGCGTTGGGCGCGGTGGCCGCGATCTATTTCGGGCTGGCTGCCGCGCATCCGTTGCTGTTGCCATTGCTCGCAATCCTCGGCGCATTGGGATCGCTCGCGCTGCTGGCATTGCTGTCCGGCCGCGCCGAGGGGCCGCTTACGTTGATCCTCGCCGGCATCGCGGTCGGGACGGTTGCGGGCGCGGGCATCAGTCTCGCGCTCAACCTGTCGCCCAATCCGTTCGCGGCGATGGAGATCATGAACTGGCTGATGGGCTCGCTCGAGAATCGCTCGGTGGCGCATGTCTGGATCGCGCTGCCCTGCGTCGCGGTCGGCACCTCGCTGCTGCTGCTCGACGGCCGCGCGCTCGATGCGCTGACGCTGGGCGAGGATGGCGCGCGCGCGCTCGGCGTCGACCTGGCGCGCACGCGGCTGCGACTGCTGCTCGGCGTCGCGATCGGCGTCGGCGGCGCGGTGGCGGTGTCGGGCGCGATCGGCTTCGTCGGGCTGATCGTGCCCCATCTGGTGCGCCCGCTCACCGACCGCAGCCCATCGGCGGTGCTGCTGCCGTCGATGCTCGCGGGCGCGGCCTTGCTGACGCTGGCCGACGTCGCGGTGCGGCTGATCCCGACCACCGCCGAGCTGAAGCTGGGCGTGGTCACCGCCTTCCTCGGCGTGCCGGTCTTCCTCGTCCACCTGCTGCGCGAGCGCCGGCTGTGGTGACGATCGCGCTGGAGGGGCTCGACGTCGCGCTCGGCGGCCGGCGCGTGGTCGAGGGGGCGACCGCGACGCTGACGGGCGGCGCGCTGATCGGCATCGTCGGGCCGAACGGCGCCGGCAAGTCGACCTTGCTGCGCGCGATGCTCGGGCTGATCGCACCGGCGGCGGGGCAGGCGACGATCGACGGCCGTCCGCTGCCCAACTGGCCGCGCCGTGACCTCGCCCGCATCCTCGCTTATTTGCCGCAGGGGCAGACGCTGCACTGGCCGATGACGGTCGCGCGGCTGGTCGCGCTCGGCCGGCTGCCGCATCTGGCGCCGTTGTCGCGGCTGGCCGAGGCGGATGCCGCCGCGGTCGAGACCGCGCTCGCCCGCGCCGACGCGCTCGCGCTGCGCGACCGCATCGCGACCGAATTGTCCGGCGGCGAGCGCGCGCGCGTGCTGCTGGCGCGCGCATTGGCGGTAGGCGCGCCCGCCTTGCTCGCCGACGAGCCGCTGGCCGCGCTCGATCCGGGACATCAGCTCGACGTCATGGCGCTGCTGGCCGAGGAGGCGCGCGGCGGCGGGCTGGTGGTGGCGGTGCTGCACGATCTGACGCTCGCCGCGCGTTTCTGCGACCGGCTGCTGCTGATGGATCGCGGCCGCATCGTCGCCGATGGCACGCCGCGCGACGTGCTCACCCCCGAACGGCTGGCGCAGGTCTACTGCATCCGCGCGGCGATCGTCGAAACCGATGAGGGCCCGGCGATCCTGCCGCTCGCCCGCGCGCCACGCTGAGCGCCGATGGTGCCGGCCGTCGGAATCGAACCGACGACCTACCGCTTACAAGGCGGTTGCTCTACCAACTGAGCTAGGCCGGCCCACCGCCGCGCTTCTTAGCGCGAGACGATCAGACGGTGAAGCTCTCGCCGCAGCCGCAGCTGCCCTTGGCATTGGGATTGACGAAGACGAAGCCGGCGGTGAAATCGTCCTCCACCCAGTTCATCGTCGATCCGATCAGATAGAGGATCGAGCCGCCGTCGACGTAGAAGTCGCCGCCCGGCGTCGCGATCTTCTCGTCCAGCGGATCGACCGACGTCACATAGTCGACCGAATAAGCGAGACCCGAGCAGCCGCGCCGCGGGGTCGAGAGCTTGACGCCCACCGCATCGGCCGGCGCCTGCGCCATCAACGCGGCGATGCGCGCCTCGGCCGACGGCGTGAGGATGAGCGCGGCCGGTCGCGCGCGTAGCTTGGTCGCCATCACAACATCCCCAGTTCGAGCTTGGCCTCGTCCGACATCTTCTGCGGATCCCATGGCGGATCCCAGACGAGATTGACCTCGGCGGTGCCGACGCCGGGCACCGAGCCGACGCGCAGTTCAACCTCGCCCGGCATCGATTCGGCGACCGGGCAATTGGGCGTGGTCAGCGTCATCGCCACCGCGACATGGCCGTCGGTGGTGATGTCGACGCCGTAGACCAGCCCGAGATCGTAGATGTTCACCGGAATCTCCGGATCGTAGATTTCCTTGAGCGCGTCGATCACCGCCTCGTAGAGGTCGCCGCCGATCTCGCCCGCTGCGGCGGCCGGCTGCGGCGCCATGAAGCCGGCAAGATAGTCGCGCGAGCGCCCGTCGCCGGCGGCGTCATCGACGCGCGCCTTGGGCGGCGCGGGCACGCCCTCAACCTCCTCGATCGCGATCCTGCCGTCCGTATCCATCATCCGAATATCCGCCTTACCCGCTCGATACCCTCGACCAGCCGGTCGACATCGGCCGGCCCGTTATAGACGCCGAAGCTCGCCCGCGCCGTTGCCGGTACGCCCAGCGCCTCCATCAGCGGCTGGGCGCAATGATGGCCGGCGCGGATGGCGACCTGTGCTTCGTCCAAGATGGTGCCGACATCGTGAGGATGCACCCCCTCGACCGCGAAACTGACGATGCCCGCGGCATCCTCCGGCCCGAAGACGGTGACGCTGTTGATCGAACCGAGCGCATCGCGCGCGCGGGCGACGAGGGCCGTTTCGTGCGCGTGGATCGCGTCGAGCCCGATGCCCTCGACATAGTCGATCGCGGCATGCAGCCCGAGCGCGCCGACGATGTGCGGCGTGCCCGCCTCGAACCGCGTCGGCGCGGGGGCATAGGTTGTGCGCGCGAAGGTCACGCGGTCGATCATCGATCCGCCGCCCTGCCAGGGCGGCATCGCGTCGAGCAGCTCGGCGCGCGCCCACAGGCAGCCGATGCCCGTCGGCCCGTAAAGCTTGTGGCCCGAAAAGACGTAGAAGTCGCAGCCCAGCGCCTGCACGTCGACGCCGAGGCGCGGCACCGCCTGGCAGCCGTCGACCAGCAATTTCGCGCCGACCGCATGCGCCATCTCGGCGGCGCGCTTCACGTCGAGCACCGAGCCGAGCACGTTCGAGACATGCGCCAGCGCGACCAGTTTGTGCGCGGGCGTCAGCATCGCCTCGGCGGCATCGAGATCGATCCGGCCATCGGGCGTGAGCGGCGCGGCGTCGATCTCGATGCCGGTGCGGTCGCGCAGCAGCTGCCACGGCACGATGTTGCTGTGATGCTCCAGCGTCGAGAGCAGGATGCGGTCGCCCGCCTTGAGGTGGGTGGCGCCCCAGCTCTGCGCGACGAGGTTGATGCCCTCGGTCGCGCCGCGCACGAACACGATCTCGTCGGCGCTGGCCGCGCCCAGCAGTCGCGCGCAGGCGGCGCGCGCCGCTTCGTAGGCGAGCGTCATGTCGGCCGAGCGCTGATAGACCCCGCGATGCACCGTCGCATAGGTTTCGCCATAAGCGCGCGCGATCGCGTCGATCACGGGCTGTGGCTTCTGCGCGGTGGCGGCAGTGTCGAGATAGGCCCAGCCGGCGGGAATGGCCGGGAAATCGGCGACAAGGTCCAAGGGTGTGGCTGCCCTCTCCCGTGGGGAGAGGGAGGGGCCCGTCGCGTCAGCGACGGGAGGGTGAGGGGCTCCAGCGAGGTCGGTCACCCTCACCCTCCCACCGTTTCACGGCGGGGCCCGCCCTCTCCCGTCGGGAGAGGGGAAGCATCCAACCATTGCGCCGCCGCGTCCGCGAACACCTCGCGCGCGCGCTCCTCGCCGATGCGGTCGAGCGCGTCGGCGACGAAGGCGCGGGTGAGCAAGGCGCGCGCCTGCGCCGGCAGCAGCCCGCGCGATTCGAGGTAGAACAAGGCCTGCCGGTCGAGCTCGCCCACGGTCGCGCCGTGCGCGCACTTCACGTCGTCAGCGAAGATCTCCAGCTCGGGCTTCAGATTCACCGTCGCCGCGCGCTTGAGCAGCAGACCGCGCAGCGACTGCTCGCCATCGGTCTGCTGCGCATCGCGCGCCACCTCGACCCGCGCGGCGAGGCTGACCGTCGCGCGATCGTCGGCGACGGCGCGCCACAGCTGGCGGCTCGATCCGCCCGGCGCCGCATGGCGCACCGCCACCGCGGCCTCGTGCCGCTGTTGTCCGCGCGCGAGCAAAGCGCCGCCAAATTCCACGAAGGCGCCCGGCCCGGCCGATTCGAGTTGCGCATCGATGCGGCTGTCCGCCCCGCCCGCGCCAAGGATCGTGGTGACGAGGCTCGCGCCGGTCGCGATCTCCGCTTCGTCGCGCGTCGAGACGAAGCCGCTATGCTGCACCAGCCGGATCGCGCGCATCAGCCGCGCATGGGGGGCGAGGTCGATCCGCGTCAGGCGGTTGGCCCAGCCCTCGCCGGCATAGGTCTCGACGATGCTCGCCTGCGCGCCTTCGCCCAGCGCGATCCGCGCGGGCAGGTGGCTGGAACCGCCGGTGCCGACATGCAGGATCTCGATCGTGCCGACCGGCGCATGGTCGATCGCCAGCTCGAGCGTCCAGCCGTCGCCGGTGACGAGGCTGCCGAGCGGATGCGCGCTCGCCGCCGCGACCGGCCCGATCGCGAGCGGCCGGATATCGCTCAAGGCCGGCTCGAAGCGGCCGTCGACGAACAGCAGGCGCGGGCCGCCGCAGCCGATCCACAGATCATGGACGTCGACCACGCCGCCGCGCGGCTCCGCATCGGCAAAGGCGGGCAATGCCGACAGATCGGACCAGCGCCATGCCTCGTCGCGCGCCGACGGAAGGGCGAGCGCGACGGTCACGCGGCGATCGCTCCATAGCCTTCGCGCTCGAGCTCGTGCGCCAGCTCGGCGCCGCCCGAGCGGACGATGCGGCCGCCCGCCAGCACGTGGACGAAATCGGGCTGCACATAATCGAGCAGGCGCTGATAGTGGGTGATGAGCAAGACCGCCTTATCGGGGCGGCGCATGATCGTGTTGATGCCGGCGCCGACCGCCTTGAGCGCATCGATGTCGAGCCCGCTGTCGGTCTCGTCGAGGATGGCGAGCTTCGGGTCGATGATGCCCATCTGTACCATCTCGGCGCGCTTCTTCTCGCCGCCCGAAAAGCCGACATTGACCGGGCGCTTGAGCATTTCCGGATCGAGGCCCAGGCTTGCCGCCTGCGCGCGGGCGAGCTTCAGGAACTCCGCGCCCGACAGCGGCTCCTCCCCGCGTCCGCGCCGCTGCGCGTTCAGCGCCTCGCGCAGGAACTGCAGGTTGGAGACGCCGGGAATCTCGACCGGATATTGAAAGCCGAGGAACAGGCCGTTGGCGGCGCGCTCGTGCGGGGCGAGTTCGGCGAGGTCGAAGTTGAGGAAGTTGAGGGTTCCGTCGGTCACCTCATAGCCCGGCCGGCCGGCCAGCACGTAGGCGAGCGTCGACTTGCCCGCGCCGTTCGGCCCCATGATCGCATGGACCTCGCCCGCATTCACGGCGAGATCGAGCCCCTTGAGGATCTGCTTGCCGTCGACTTCGGCGTGGAGGTTGGAAATCTGTAGCATTGTCATTCCATGAAGCCCTCTCCCTGGGGGAGAGGGTTGGGTGAGGGTGTGCGACGATGAAGGCAGGATACGACGCTGCGCGTCGCGCCCTCACCCCAACCCTCTCCCCGCTGGGGAGAGGGAGTGCATCGCCTGATCATCCGACCGAGCCCTCGAGGCTGACCCCCAGCAGCTTCTGCGCCTCGACCGCAAACTCCATCGGCAGCTGCTGCAGCACTTCCTTGGCGAAGCCGTTGACGATCAGCGCCACCGCCGCTTCCTGATCGAGCCCGCGAGACATGGCGTAGAAGAGCTGATCGTCGCTGATCTTCGAGGTGGTCGCCTCATGCTCGATCTGCGCGGAGGGGTTGCGCACCTCGATATAGGGCACGGTGTGCGCGCCGCATGCGCTGCCGAGCAGCAGGCTGTCGCACTGGGTGAAGTTGCGGACATTCTCGGCGGTCGGCCCGACGCGCACCAGCCCGCGATAGGTATTGTCCGAGCGCCCGGCCGAAATGCCCTTCGACACGATCGTCGAGCGCGATCCCTTGCCGAGATGGATCATCTTCGTCCCGGTATCGGCCTGCTGGCGGTTGTTGGTGACCGCGACCGAATAGAATTCGCCGACACTGTTCTCGCCCGCCAGCACGCACGACGGATATTTCCACGTGATCGCGCTGCCGGTCTCGACCTGCGTCCACGACACCTTGCTGTTGCGGCCCTGGCAGAGCGCGCGCTTGGTGACGAAATTGTAGATGCCGCCGCGGCCCTGGGCATCGCCCGGATACCAGTTCTGCACGGTCGAATATTTGATCTCGGCATCGTCCAGCGTGACCAGCTCGACCACCGCGGCGTGGAGCTGGTTCTCGTCGCGCATCGGCGCGGTGCAGCCCTCGAGATACGAGACGTAGGCGCCCTTGTCCGCGACGATCAACGTGCGCTCGAACTGACCGGTATTGGCGGCGTTGATGCGGAAATAGGTGCTGAGCTCCATCGGGCAGCGCACGCCTTCGGGCACGTAGACGAAGGTGCCGTCGGAGAAGACCGCCGCGTTGAGTGCCGCGAAATAATTGTCGTGGATCGGCACGACCTTGCCCAGCCATTTGCGGACGAGATCGGGGAATTCCTTCACCGCCTCGCTGATCGAGCGGAAGATGACGCCGGCGCGATCGAGCTCGGCGCGGAAGGTCGTCGCGACCGAGACGCTGTCGAACACCGCGTCGACCGCCACCTTGCGCGCGCCCTCGACCCCGGCGAGCACCTTCTGCTCCTCGATCGGGATGCCGAGCTTCTCATAGGTACGCCGGATTTCGGGATCGAGTTCGTCGAGGCTGGCGAGCGTCGGCTTCACCTTGGGCGCCGCGTAATAATAAGCGTCCTGATAGTCGATCGGCGGGATGTCGAGCTTGGCCCAATCCGGCGACTCCATCGTCAGCCAGTGGCGATAGGCCTTCAGCCGCCAGTCGAGCATCCATTCGGGCTCGCCCTTCTTGGCGGAGATGAAGCGGACCGTATCCTCGGACAGGCCCTTGGGTGCGAACTCCTGCTCGATGTCGCTGGTGAAGCCCCATTCATAGGGCTTCTCGACGGCCGCATAGGCCTCCGCATTCTTCGTCGCCATCAGTTCACCGCCTCGCCGGCAGGGATCGTTCCCGCCAGGCTTTCCAAGGAAACATTCGCCAGCGCGCCACGCAGCGCGCCGTTCACCACCGACCAGTGCGGCTTGACCGCGCATTGCCGGTCGAGCGCGCATTCGTGGCGCCCCTCGTCAACGCACGCGGTCAGCGCAATCGGCCCCTCCACCGCCTCGACGATGTCGGCGAGCGAGATGCTCGCCGCCGGCCGTGCGAGGTGGAAGCCGCCGCCGGCGCCGCGTGCCGACACGATCAGCCCCGCCGCCGCCAGCCGCCCGACCAGCTTCTGCACCGTCGGCAACGGCACGCCGGTTTCCTCCGCCAGCGTCGTGGCGTTGGCGCGCGCCGATCCGCCCCGCGCGGTGGCGGACAGGAGCACGACGGCATAATCGGCGAGGTTTGAAAGGCGCATCTGCTAATCGGATCGAATTGGTCGGATTGCACATAGGCCCGGATCGCCGCCCGTCAAGCCGCGAACCGGCCGGCCCGCGCAGTTGGGGGATGACGAGTGGGCCGACGCGAGGCCATAGCGGGGCATGGCGCTCTATCCCCTGCTTCGCCCCCTGCTGTTCCGGATGGATGCCGAGCGCGCGCACCATTTCGCGCTCGCGGCGCTCGCGCGGATGCCCGCGCGCCGACCTGCCTACGATCCGGGACTCGCCGTGACCGTCGCGGGCATCGACTTTCCCTCGCCGGTGGGCCTCGCCGCCGGGCTCGACAAGGATGCCGCGGCGGCGGACGCCCTGCTCGGCCTCGGCTTCGGCTCGGTCGAGGTCGGCACGGTCACGCCGCAGCCGCAGGCGGGCAATCCGCGCCCGCGCCTCTTCCGGCTGGAAGCGGATGAGGGCATCATCAACCGGATGGGCTTCAACAATCGCGGCCACGCCGCCGCCTTTGCGCGGCTGGCACGACGCGACCGCAGCCTGGGCATCGTCGGCGTCAATATCGGCGCGAACAAGGATGCGGCCGACCGGATCGCCGATTATGCCGTCGGCGTGCGGACGATGGCGCCGGTCGCCGATTATCTGACGGTCAACATCTCCTCGCCCAACACGCCGGGGCTGCGCAGCCTGCAGGACGCGCAGGCGCTCGACGCGCTGCTGGAGGCGGTGATGGCGGCGCGGCCGGCGGGCGGCCCGCCGATCTTCCTGAAGATCGCGCCCGATCTCGCCCCCGCCGACATCGACGCGATCGCGCGCGTGGTGATCGACCGGCGAGTCGATGCGCTCATCATCGGCAACACCACGCTCAGCCGCCCGCCGCTCGCATCGCGCCATCGCGACGAGGCCGGCGGCCTGTCGGGCAAGCCACTGCAGAGCCTTGCCGCCGCACGGCTGCGCGACGTGCGCCGCGCGACCGGCGGGGGGGTGCCACTGGTGGCGGTGGGCGGGATCGACAGCGGCGCGGAGGCCTATGCGCGCATCTGCGCGGGGGCGAGCCTCGTCCAGATCTACTCCGCGATAATTTTTTCGGGTCCATCGCTTCCGCGACGGATCCAAACGGAACTGGCCGCGTTACTGGTTGCGGATGGCCACTCCAGTATCCGTTCGGCCATCGGTATCGGCGACCCGTCACCCTAGACGACGGGCGTTTAGGAGAGGATGCCGATGCTGGACGACGGCACGCCGCAATCAGCCGTTCCCGCGATCGTCAGCGTGCTGGTCTTCCTCGGCGCCAATTACGTGATCGGCTATAATATCGGCGAGGGCACGACCCGCTCGCCCGCTGCCGGCGTCGCGTTCGCCGCGATCATGCCCTGCCTGACGTTGCTGCTGCTCGCGCTGACCGGCGGCGGCGCGGTACGGCGCGGCGCCATTCCCCGCGACGAATAAGCGAATTCTTTCTTCGGCATGGCGGTTGCCGCCACCGCTTGCCGCGCGGCGACGAGGCCTTATGACCGCGGCATGATCCGGCGCCTGCTCTGTCTCGCCGCAGCGTGCGCGCTCGGCTGTTCCCAGTCCCTCCCCGCACGCGCGCCGCGCACCGAGCCGGGCATGGTCTCTGCCGCCGATCCGCGCGCGGCGGCGGCCGGTGCCGAGATCCTGCGCGCCGGCGGCAGCGCGGCCGATGCGGTGATCGCGATGATGCTCGCGCTCAACGTCGTCGAGCCGCAAAGCTCGGGCATCGGCGGCGGCGGCTTCATGGTCCACCACGATGCGCGCGCCGGCACGACCGATACGTTCGACGGGCGCGAGATGGCGCCGGCAGCGGCGGACGACCATTGGTTCTATCGCGACGGCCAGCCGCTGTCGCACGGCGCCGCGATCCCGGGTGGCCGCAGCGTCGGCGTGCCCGGCAATCTGCGGATGATGGCGCTGGCGCATGCCAAGCATGGCCGCCTGCCGTGGGCGCAATTGTTCCAGCCGGCGATCCGGCTGGCACGCGACGGCTTCGCTGTGACGCCGCGCCTGCATAATTCGCTCGGCCAATATGGCGGCCATGTCGACGCCTGGGCGCGCGGCCATTTCTTCGGTCCCGATGGGCAGGCATGGCCGGTCGGCGCGATCCTCAAGGATCCCGAACAGGCCGCCCTGTTCGCGCGCATCGCCAAGGAAGGCCCCGGCGCCTTCTACACCGGCGCCAATGCCGAGGCGCTGGTGCGCGCGGTCAACGGCGCCGCGCGCAACCCGTCGAAGATGACGGCGGCCGACCTGACCGACTATGCCGCGCATGATCGGCCGCCAGTGTGCGGCACCTATCGCATCTATCGCGTCTGCGGGATGGGCTCGCCCTCGGCGGGCGGCACGACCGTGCTGATGATCCTGAAGCAGCTCGAACGCTTCGACATGGCGAAGCTGGGCAAGGATTCGGCAGTCACGTGGCACCTGCTCGCCGAATCGGAGCGGCTGGCTTATGCCGATCGCGACGCGTGGATGGGCGATACCGATCATGTGACGGTGCCGACCAAGGGGTTGCTCGATCCCGCCTATCTCGCCAGCCGCTCGGCGTTGATCGCACCCGAGCGGACGATGGCGAAGGTGACGCCCGGCACCCCGCCGGGCGCGCCCACGCCGCCCCGCGCGGTGCCGATCGACGAGCATGGCACCACCGACATGGTCGCGGTTGATCGGCAGGGCGACGTCGCCGAGGTGACCTCGACGATCGAGAGCCCGTTCGGATCGGGGCTGACCGTCGCCGGGCTGTTCCTCAACAACGAGCTGACCGATTTCGACATCGTGCCCGTGCGCGACGGCGCGCTCGTCCCCAACCGGGTCGGCCCGCACAAACGGCCGCGCAGCTCGATGTCGCCGACGATCGTCTACGGCCCCGACGGGCGCGTGCGAATCGCGCTCGGCGCGGCGGGCGGCTCGACCATCATCGCGCAGGTGGCGAAGGCGCTGGTCGCGGTGCTCGACTGGCATATGAGCGCGCAGGACGCGATCGCGCTCGGCCTGCTCTACGCGCCATCGGTGGGCGGGGTGGCCGAGCAGGGCACGCAGCTCGAGCCGATGATGCCCGCGCTCGCGCAACTGGGCGAGACCTTGCGCGTCGCCCCGCTCGGCCTCAAGGCCAATGCGATCGAACGCGTCGGCGGCCATTGGCGCGGCGCGGCCGATCCGCGCAGCGAAGGCGTGGCGCTAAGCGAAACCGGCGCGTCCGGCACGATCACCCGCGCCACGCGACTGAAGAACACGCCGCCCGAATAAGAGGCGGCGGGCAGGAGACCCGATGCTCGATCTCGACACGATGCCGAACCTCGTCGCCTTGTTCTTCCGGCAGGCGGCGGACCAGGGCGATGCGCCCTTCCTGTG
Source organism: Sphingomonas nostoxanthinifaciens (assembly GCF_019930585.1). Taxonomy (NCBI): domain Bacteria; kingdom Pseudomonadati; phylum Pseudomonadota; class Alphaproteobacteria; order Sphingomonadales; family Sphingomonadaceae; genus Sphingomonas; species Sphingomonas nostoxanthinifaciens. The sequence continues at coordinate 4,218,912 of NZ_CP082839.1, forward strand.
GGCGAAGGATGCCGACCGCTGGCAGCCGCTGAGCTGGCGCGAGAGCGCGATCCGTGTCGCGAAATTGGCCGAGGCGTTGCGCGCGCTGGGGCTGGAGCGCGGCGACCGGGTGATGCTGGTGGCGGAGAACCGCCCCGAATGGGCGATCGCCGATCTCGCGATCATGGCAGCGGGTGGCATCACCGTGCCGGCCTATACCAGCAACACCGTGGCCGATCATGTCCACGTCGCCGAGAATAGCGGCGCGCGCGCGGCGATCGTCTCCACCGCAAAGCTCGCGAAGCCGCTGCTGCAGGCGCTGGCGCGCTCCTCGACCTGCGACATCGCGATCACGATCGAGCCGGGCCCACGCGAGCGGATCGGCGCGCTGCGGCTGTACGAGTGGCAAGCGCTGCTCGATGCGCAGCCGGGCGACGTCGCCGCCTGTGCTGCAGGGGCGGGCTTCGCGCGGAGCGACACCGCCTGCATCATCTATACGAGCGGCACCGGCGGCTCTCCGCGCGGCGTGCCGCAGCATCACGGCGCGATCCTGCGCAACGTCGCCGGCTGCCGCCAGATCATCCTCGACGATTTCGCGCATGGCGACGAGGTGTTCCTGAGCCTGCTGCCGCTGAGCCACGCCTACGAGCATTCGGGCGGGTTGCACCTGCCGATCGCGCTGGGCGCGCAGATCTATTATGCCGAGAGCATCGACCGGCTCGCCGCCAATATCGAGGAGGTGCGGCCGACGATCATGATCGTTGTGCCGCGCCTGTTCGAGTTGCTGCGCGCGCGCATTCTGAAACAGATCGAGAAGCAGGGCGGCCTCGCCCAGCGCCTGCTGGAGCGCGCGCTGGCGCTGGGCCGCAAGGAACGGCGCGGGATCGCGGATCGTCCGCTCGACCTGCTGCTCGACCTGACCATCCGGCGCAAGATCCGCGCGCGCTTCGGCGGGCGGCTGAAGGCGCTCGTCTCGGGCGGCGCGCCGCTCAATCCCGAGGTCGGCGGCTTCTTCGACGCGCTGGGGCTGACCCTGCTGCAGGGCTATGGCCAGACCGAGGCGGGGCCGGTCATTTCGTGCAACCGCCCGCGCGCGGGCATCCGGCTCGACACGGTCGGGCCGCCGCTCGACGGCGTCACCGTGCGCATCGCGCCCGATGGCGAGATCCTCGTCCAGGGCGAGAATGTGATGCACGGCTATTGGCGCAACGATGCCGAGACCGCGCGCGTGCTGGTCGACGGCTGGCTGCACACCGGCGACGTCGGCCATGTCGACGATGCCGGTCGCATCGTCATCACCGATCGCAAGAAGGATCTGATCGTCAACGACAAGGGCGACAATGTCTCGCCGCAGCGGGTCGAGGGCATGCTGACGATCGAGCCCGAGATCGCGCAGGCGATGGTGGCGGGCGACCGCCGGCCCTATCTGGTCGGGCTGGTGGTGCCCGATGCCGAATGGCGCGCGACGCTGCCGCCGGGGGCCGATCCCGCGCGCCTGCTGATGGCGGCGGTCGACCGCGTGAACGCCGGCCTGTCGACCACCGAGCGGGTGCGGCGCATCCTGGTGGCCGACGAACCCTTCGCGATCGAGAATGGCGAGCTGACGCCGTCACTGAAGGTGCGGCGCCACGTGCTGCGCGCCCGCTACGGCGCGCGCCTCGACGCGCTCTACGCGCGCTGAGCCTATTTGCGGTAGGGCGTAAAGCCGTCGAAGGTGCAGAAGCCGAAGCCGCTGCTGGCGCCCGCCTGCACCACCCGCGCCGGATCGTTGGCGCAAAGCTGGCCATTGTTCATCGTCGTGATGACGGTGCGGTCGGCGCGCAGCTGCGAACAGCCGCCCTTGAAGCTGCCGTCATAGGTCGTGCGGCCGCGCCAATAGACCATCGCCCGCCCGTCGATGATGCGCGGTTGCGCGGTAAGATCGGGCATGATGCAGCGCCGCGGCGCCTCGGCATGCTTGCCGGCGAGCAGTTTCTGCAGCGCTGCGTCGGGGGTCGCGGCCATGACCGGGGCGGCCAGCACGGCGAGCCCGAGCGCGACGGCGCGGATCATTTCGCCTTTACCTTCGAATAGGGCACGAACGCATCGAACGCGCACGATCCCTTGGGCAGCGAGGGCGGCGAGCTCGTCTGGATATCCGCAATGTCGCCGCGACAAAGCTGGCCGGTCGGCTGGCGCGTGATGATGATCGAATCGCTGGTGAGCTGCGGGCAGCCGCGATCGAAGCGGTTGAGATAGGCGGTCGCCCCACTTTCATAGACGATGCCGACGCCGTCGATCGTGGTCGAGTTGGTCGTCGGATTAATGTTGATGCACTGGACCGGCGCGCCCGGCTGGCGATCGCCGATCACGCGCGCGAGCCGCGCCTCCGGATCGTGGCGGCCGGCGGCGAAAGCGGGGGCCGCCAGCGGCAGCAGGGTCAAGGCGATCAGCGCGCGCATCTTGCTCTCTCCTTTTCCACCGAAACGCATAAGCCGGTCCGGCGGATGCGCATCATAGCCCGAGAGCGCCTAGAACGCATCCTTGGCGGCGCGGCGGCGGCCGAGTTCCTCGGCGCTGCCGGCGCGCATGAAGGGATTGGTCGCGCGCTCGTCGGCAATCGTGGTGGGCACGGTCGCCTCGCCGCGCGAGCGCGCCGCCTCGACCGCCGCCAACCGCGCGGCGACCGCCCGATTGTCGGGCTCGGCGACGATGGCGAAGCGCGCGTTCGACAGCGTATATTCGTGCGCGCAATAGACCAGCGTTTCCGGCGGGAGCGCCGCCAGCCGCTGCATGTTGGCCCACATCTGCGCCGCCGTGCCCTCGAACAGCCGGCCGCAGCCCATCGCGAACAGGGTGTCGCCGACGAAGGCGATCCCCGCCGCGGGCAGGTGATAAGCGATGTGGCCCGCCGTATGCGCCGGCACCGCCAGCACCTGCGCCGCGATCGCGCCGAGTTGCGCCGTGTCGCCCTCGTCGACCAGCACGTCGAGCGTCGGGATCTTGTCGGCTTCGGCCGCCGGCCCGGTGATCGTGCAGCCGGTCGCCGCCTTGATCGCGGCATTGCCGCCGGTGTGATCGCCGTGCCAGTGCGTGTTCCAGATCTGGTCGATCGTCCAGCCGCGGCGCGCCGCTTCGTCCAGCACCGGCTGCGCCTCGGCCGGGTCGATCACCACCGTCGCGCCGCTGGCGTCATCATGCGCCATCCAGATGTAATTGTCCTGCAGCGCGGCGATGCGGACGACCTCGATCATCGCGTCACCAGCTGCCGGTGTTGGGCATCGACAGCCACGGCTCGGCGGGCTCCAGCCGGCCCGCCTGCAGTAGCTCGATCGAGATGCCGTCGGGCGTGCGCACGAACGCCATGTGGCCGTCGCGCGGCGGGCGATTGATCGTCACGCCGGCATCCATCAGCGTCCGGCAGACGGCGTAGATGTCGTCGACCTGATAGGCGATGTGGCCGAAATTGCGGCCGCCGGTATAGCCGGTCTCGTCCCAATTGTGCGTGAGCTCGACCTGCGCATCCTCGTCGCCCGGCGCGGCGAGGTAGATGAGCGTGAAGCGCCCGGACTCGCTCTCCATCCGCTTGACCTCGCGCAAGCCCAGCAGGCCGAGGAAGCGGATCGTCGCGTCGGGATCCGACACGCGGATCATGGTGTGGAGATATTTCATGCGGCGGTCTTTAGGCGTGCCGTCAGCGTGCCGCCAGCGGTTCGCAATGGGAATGAGCGGCGGCGCATGTCCTTAGGGCTGCTTGTTCGCCTTCAGCGCGGCGGCGGCCGCTAGGCCGGCGGGATCCTTGGGGCCGAGCTGTGCGGCGCGGCTCCACGCGGCGAGCGCGGCATCGGCCTGGCCGCGCGCGGCGGCGATGTTGCCCGCCTCCAGCGCGACCGCGGGATCGTCGGGCGCGAGCCGCGTCGCCTCGACGATGTCCTTGCCGGCACGCTCGAACTCGCTCTCGCGCCGCGCCAGCGTGGCGGACAGCAGCCACGCGAACGGATCCTTCGGCACCAGTGCCAGCGCCTTGTCGAGATCGATCCGGCCGAGCACCATGTCGCCCAGCGCGACATCGGCGCGCGCGCGATCGAGATAGGCCTCGCCGCGCAGCTGCGCCGGCAAGGTCGGCAGCGCCACCGCGCGATCGAGATATTGGCGGGCCTTGCCCGGATCGTCGCCGCCGAGCGCGGCATTGCCCGCCTGCGTCCACAGCAAGGCCGCGCGGCCGTCGCGCTTGATCTCGGCATCCTGCGCCGCGGTCGCGAAGGTGAGCGCCGCCGGCTCCCACCGCTCGAGCCCGACGAAGGCGAGGCCGAGGCATTGCTGGGCAGGCACGTCGGCGGTCTTCTTCGCCCAGGCATCGGCCTCGTCCAGCGCGCGCTGCGGATTGGACTTGATGAGCGTCCGGCACGCGGCGAAGCGCGCCTCGTCGCCGCCGGGCATTTCGGCAAGCGTCAGCGCGGCGGTGAGCAACAGCGAAATCATAGGGCCTCGACGAGCGCGCGGACCGTCGCGCACAGCAGGCCGAGATCCTGTGGGCGCGACAGACGGTGGTCGCCGCCCTTGACGAGGATGGTCTGCACATCGGCTGAACGGAGCGCGCGGCCGAGCCGGAAGGCGATCGACGGCGGTACCTCGGCATCGTCCAGCCCGTGCAGCAGCCGCACCGGGCCATCGATCGCGATCTCCCCGCCCAGCAGCAGATTGGCCTGCCCGCTCTGCCAGAAGGCCTGGGTGGTGATCTGCGGCGCGTCCGAATAAGCCGAGTGGCGCGCGAACAGCCCGTCCTCCGCCAGCGCCGCGCGGGTGTCGTCGTCATAGCCCCAGTCGGTGAAATCGGGCGCGGCGGCGAGGCCGACCAGCCCCGCCACCCGCTCGCGCCGCTCCAGCGCGACCAGCAGCATCAGCCAGCCGCCCATCGACGATCCCACCAGAACCAGCGGCCCGGTGGTCAGCGCGTCGATCGCGTCGAGCACGTCGTCGCGCCAGTCGTCGAGCGTCGCGGCGCCGAACACGCCCTCGCTCGCGCCGCAGCCGCGATAATCGAAGCGCAGCATGGCGAGCCCCTCGGCCTCCGCCCACGCATCCAGCGCCGTCGCCTTGCTGCCGGTCATGTCGGAGCCGTAGCCGGGCAGGAAGACGATCGTCGGTCCGGCACCGTCGCGCTGATCGACGGCGAGACGCGGCAGGCCGGGGCGGTCGAGATAATCGGTCATGTCGTGCCAGATGGGGCGGCGGCCCCCGCGCTTGCAAGCCCGCGGCAGGTGGCGTCTAACGCCCCCCATGCACCTTTACCTGCCGATCGCGGGGCTGTCGGTCAACGCGGCCATGATCGTATTGCTGGGCGGCATGGTCGGCATCCTGTCGGGCATGTTTGGCGTGGGCGGCGGCTTCCTCATCACGCCCTTCCTGATCTTCTACGGCGTGCCGCCAGCGGTGGCGGTCGCTTCGTCCGCCACGCAGATCACCGGGGCGAGCGTATCGGGCGTGCTGGCGCACAGCCGGCGCAAGGGGGTCGATTTCCGCATGGGCTGGGTGTTGGTGGCGGGCGGGGCGACCGGCAGCCTCGCCGGCGGCTTCATTTTCCGCCTGCTGCAGAAAGGCGGCCAGATCGATCTGGTGGTGGGGCTGCTCTATGTGGCGCTGCTCGGCTGGATCGGCCTGACAATGGCGCGCGAATCGGTGCGTTCGGTGCTGGCGATACGCGCCGGCAAGCCGGTGTCGACCACGACGCGCCGGCACCATCGCCTGATCGCGGTGCTGCCGATGCGCTGGCGCTTCTACGGCGCCGGCCTCTACATCTCGCCACTCGCACCGTTCCTGCTGGGGCTGGTGTCGGGCATGCTGACCGTGCTGATGGGCGTCTCTGGCGGCTTCATCCTCGTGCCGGCGATGATCTACATCTTCGGCGTGTCGACGCGCGTCGTGGTCGGCACATCGCTGTTCCAGGGCCTGTTCGTCACCGCCGCGACCACGCTGGTCCACGCGCTGACGACGCATGCGGTCGATCTCGTGCTGGCGGCGTTGCTGCTGGTGGGATCGGTGACCGGCGCGCAGATCGGCGCGCGGCTCGTCCAGACGGTGAAGCCCGAATATGCGCGCATGGCGCTCGCCGTGATCGTGCTGTTCGTCGCCTTCCGCATGGCGATCGGGCTGACGTGGCAGCCGGACGCGATCTACACGGTGCAGCCGCTGTGAGGGCCGCCGCGCTGGCGCTGCTCGCGCCCTTGCTGGTGGGGGCGAGCGAGCCGCGGCTGGTGCCCGACGTGTCGCAGACGCAGGTCGACATCGCCTACAGCTTCACCGGCGCCGAACTGCTGCTGTTCGGCGCGGTGCTTTATCCCGGCGGCCGCGCCGCCGCGCCGGGCACCGAGGTCGCGGTGGTGGTGAAGGGCCCGTCCGAGCCGCTGCTGGTGCGCGAGAAAGCGAAGGTCGCGGGCGTGTGGGTCAACCATGCGAGCGAGCGCTTCCGATCGGTGCCGTCGTTCTACGCGGTCGCCAGCTCGCGCCCGCTGGACAGGCTGGTGAGCCAGCGCACCGCGGCAATCTACGAGCTCGGCATCGACAATCTCCTGCTCTCGCCCGCCAACGGCGCCGGCGCGGCCGAGCAGGCGCGGTTCGAGGCCGGGCTGGTCGAGATGAAGCGCCGCGCCGGCCTCTATGCCGAGCATGTCGGCAGCGTCACGATCCGCGAGGGCGTGCTGTACCGCGCGACCGTGCCGATTCCGGCGCGCGTGCCGGTCGGCAGCTATACCGCCGAGACATTCCTGATCCGCGACGGCCGGGTGGTGGCGGCGGCGACGCGCGACATCGTCATCGACAAATCGGGCTTCGAGCGGTTCGTCGCGACCAGCGCCGACCGCGACCCCCTCGCCTACGGGCTGGTGGCAGTGGCGCTGTCGCTCCTGCTCGGCTGGGCGGCGGCGATCGGCTTCGCGCGCCGCTGATGCGGGCGACGGAATGACGCGGAGCGCCTGAGGCGTTATCCGTAAATTCCTTAACTTCGGTCGGCTAGTCCGGCGGCATGAACGCGTTCACCGGATTCACCATCGCCGCCGACACGCAGATCGGTCGGCTGACCGACCTGTCGGGCGCGGGCGCGCAGGCGATTTTCGACGCGGCGGTGCTCGCGCGGCTCGACGGGCCGGCCGGCGAGATCGGCAGCTACGTCGTCGCGCGCGCCGCCGGGCGCCGGCTGGTGGCGCAGGTGCGCGCGCTGCGGCTGGCCGACGACGAGACGATCCTCGCCGATCTCGATTTCGTCGGCGAGGGCGAGACGGAGAACGGCAAGCTCGTCCGTTTTCGCCGGGGCGTCAGCCGCATGCCGATGCCGGGCTGCGCGCTCGCCGCCGCATCGCCCGACGATCTCGCCGCTATCTTCGCCGCGGACGATCGCCCGCGCATTGCCATCGGCACGGTCCATCCGCAGCACCAACTGCCCGCGACGCTGGGCATCGACGCGCTGCTCGGCCGCCATTTCGCGATCCTCGGCTCGACCGGCACCGGCAAGTCGAGCACCACCGCGCTCGTCCTGCACCGCATCTGCGACGTGGCACCCGAGGGCCATGTGCTGATGATCGATCCGCACGGCGAATATGCCGCGTCGTTCAAGGATCGTGGCGCGATCCTCGACGCGGGCAACCTCGCAATCCCCTATTGGCTGCTCAACCTCGACGAACATGCCGAGGTGTTCCTTACCGCGCGCGGGCCGGAGCGGCAGGCCGATCGCGACATACTCGCCAAATGCCTGCTGGCGGCGCGCGCGAAGAACCGGCTGGCCGAGGGCATGACGCGGCTGACGGTCGACGCGCCGATCCCCTATCTGCTGTCGGATCTGGGCGCGGTCATCAACGCCGAGATGGGCAAGCTCGACAAGGCTGCGGGCGCCTTGGCCTCTTATTCGCGGCTGAAGGCGCGGATCGAGGAGGTGAAGGCCGATCCGCGCTACGCCTTCATGTTCTCCGGCATGCTGGTGGCGGACAGCATGGCCGATCTGCTGCAGCGGCTGCTGCGCCTGCCGGGCGAAGGCAAGCCGATCTCGATCGTCGATCTGTCCGCTGTCCCGTCGGAGATCACCGCGGTGGTCGTGTCGCTGATCGCGCGGTTGATCTTCGATCATGCCTTGTGGTCGCGCGAGCTGGTGCAACGGCCGGTGCTGCTCGTCTGCGAGGAGGCGCACCGCTACATTCCCGCCGAGGGCCGCACGCCGGCGCGCGCAGTGCTCGAGCGGATCGCCAAGGAAGGCCGTAAATATGGCGTGGCGCTGGGGCTCGTCACCCAGCGGCCGTCGGACCTTGCCGAGGGCGTACTGTCGCAATGCGGCACGATCGTCGCGATGCGGCTCAACAACGAGCGCGACCAGGCCTTCGTCCGCGCCGCCGTGCCCGAGGGCGCGCGCGGGCTGATCGAGACGATCCCAGCGCTGCGCAACCGCGAGGCGGTGGTGGTCGGCGAAGGCGTGGCTCTGCCGATCCGCGTCGCGTTCGACACGCTGGAGCCGGAGCGGCTGCCCGCTTCGCGCGATCCGGTGTTCAGCGCGGCGTGGACCGAGCGCGGCGACGAACGCCACCGCCTCGACCAGATCATCCGCCGCTGGCGCGCACAGGGGCGACCCTACTGAGTGTTCCTGCGAACGCAGGAACCCAGGGGAAGCATGTCGCGCCTAAAGCTCTGGGCTCCTGCCTTCGCAGGAGCACCGGGTGGTTGCCGGAGGGGGCGCGATGCCCCCTCGCCGGAATGACCCTGCGTTACTTCGCCGCAGGCTTCCGCCGCGGCGCCTTGCGCTTCGCCGCGGGCTTGGCGCGGCGCTTGAGCAGCGGGCGCACCACGATCACGCCGATCGCCGCCGCCAGCGCGCCGCCGAGCAAAGTGAAGCCGAACGTGCCGATGCCGGGTACCAATGTCGGCGCGGGCGCGGGCTTTTCCGGGAGCGGTGCCTCGCCATGCGCCTTGGGCGCGGGATGCGGCGGGAATGGCGATTGCGCGGCCGGCGGGATCGGGCCGGGGGGTGGGGTCTGGTCGGTCATGCTCATCTCCGCAAGCGGTGGTCGACCTTGTAAAGCGCCGGCCGCCTGAACGATCCCTGTCGCGGCCGACTTGACCGGGCAGGGCGGTTCGATCAAGCCACATGCAGGCTGTTCCGCGCGGGCGACCGCTTATATGGAGCCTGTCATGACCCTCGACCGCCGCATCGCCGCCGTCACCGATCGGGTGATCCAGCGTTCGCGCCGCACGCGCGGCGCCTATCTCGACCTCATCGATCGCGAGCGCCTGCACGGCGTCGATCGCCCGCGCCTGTCGTGCGGCAATCTCGCCCACGGTTTCGCCGCCGCGTTCGAGGACAAGAAGGCGATCATCGCCGGCCATGCGATGAACATCGGCATCGTTACGTCGTATAACGACATGCTGTCGGCGCATCAGCCTTATGGCCGCTACCCCGAGCAGATGAAGGTGTTCGCGCGCGAGATCGGCGCCACGGCGCAGGTCGCCGGCGGCGTGCCGGCCATGTGCGACGGCGTGACGCAGGGCCAGCCGGGCATGGAGCTGTCGCTGTTCAGCCGCGACACGATCGCGCTGTCGACCGCGGTGGCGCTGAGCCACGGCATGTTCGAGGGCGCGGCGTTGCTCGGCATCTGCGACAAGATCGTGCCGGGGCTGCTGATGGGCGCGCTCCGCTTCGGCCACCTGCCGACGATCCTCGTCCCCGGTGGCCCGATGCCGTCGGGCCTGCCCAACAAGGAGAAGGTGCGCGTCCGCCAGCTTTATGCCGAGGGCAAGGTGGGCGACGCCGAACTGCTGGAATCGGAGAGCGCGAGCTACCACACCGCCGGCACCTGCACCTTCTACGGCACCGCCAATTCCAACCAGATGATGATGGAGGTGATGGGCCTTCACGTCCCCGGATCGGCCTTCGTCAATCCGGGCACGAAGCTGCGCCAGGAACTGACGCGCGCCGCCGTCCACCGCCTCGCCGCGATCGGCTGGGCCGGCGACGATTATCGCCCGCTGGGCCGCTGCGTCGACGAGAAGGCGATCGTCAATGCCGCCGTCGGACTGCTCGCCACGGGCGGCTCGACCAACCACGCCATCCATCTGCCCGCCATCGCGCGCGCGGCGGGGATCGTGTTCGACTGGGAGGATCTCGACGCGCTGTCGGCCGCCGTGCCGCTGGTGGCGCGCGTCTATCCCAACGGATCGGGCGACGTGAACAATTTCCACGCGGCGGGCGGCATCGCCTTCGTCGTCTCGACACTGCTGGATGCGGGCCTGCTCCACGACGACATCATGACGGTGTGGGGCGGCGGCATGCGCGCCTACGGGCAGGAGCCGGCTATGGTGGGCGAGGGCATCGCCTGGACGCCGGTGGCGGAGAGCCGCGACGATACGATGCTGCGCCCGGCCGCGAGCCCGTTCCAGCCCGATGGCGGCATGCGGCTGGTGCAGGGCAATCTCGGCCGTGCGACCTTCAAGACCAGCGCGGTCGATCCGGTCCGCTGGACGGTCGAGGCGCCGGCGCGCGTCTTCACCGATCAGGACGACGTGCTGAAGGCCTACAAAGCGGGCGAGCTGCACCGCGACGTGATCGTGGTGGTGCGCTTCCAGGGTCCGCGCGCCAACGGCATGCCCGAGCTGCACAAGCTCACGCCCGCGCTCGGCTCGCTGCAGGACAAGGGCTTCAAGGTCGCGCTCGTCACCGACGGGCGCATGTCGGGCGCGAGCGGCAAGGTGCCCGCCGCCATCCACCTTTCGCCCGAGGCGATCGCCGGCGGCCCGGTCGGCCGGCTGCGCGACGGCGATATCGTGCGCCTCTCGGCCGAGGCGGGCACGCTCGACGCATTGATCGATCCGGCCGAGTGGGCGGCGCGCGATTGCGCCCCCACCCCGCCGCCGCATGCCGGCACCGGCCGCGAGCTGTTCGCCTTCATGCGCTTCGGCGCATCGGGCGCCGAGGAGGGCGCATCGGCGATGCTGGCGGCGATGGAGGCGACGCTCGGCGGCCCGACCGAGGAAGACGAACCCGTGGTTTCCAACTGGGAAGACAGGAACATCGACGCATGAGAATCGACGAAGTGATGGCGCTCGCGCCGGTGGTGCCGGTGCTGGTGATCGAGGACGTCGCCCATGCGCGCCCGATCGCCGAGGCGCTGGTGGCAGGCGGCCTGCGCGCGCTGGAGGTGACGCTGCGCACGCCCGCGGCGTTGCAGGTGATCGCCGAGATGGCGAAGGTCGAGGGTGCGGTGGTCGGCGCCGGCACGGTGGTGAATGCCGACCAGCTCGCCCGCGCGGTGGGCGCAGGCGCCCGCTTCATCGTCTCGCCCGGCCTCACCGCGACGGTGGTCGAGGCGGCGCACAAGGAGGAGGTCGCGATCCTGCCCGGCACCGCGACCGCCGCCGACATCATGCGCGGGCTCGATCTGGGTCTCGACCGCTTCAAATTCTTCCCGGCCGAGGCCGCGGGCGGGATCAAGGCGCTGAAGGCGCTGGCGGCCCCGTTCTTCCAGTGCACCTTCTGCCCGACCGGCGGCATCACCGAGGCGACCGCGCCCGACTGGCTGGCGCTTCCGGCGGTGGCATGCGTCGGCGGCAGCTGGCTGGTGCCGGGCGGCACGCCCGACCCCGACGCCATCTACCAGCGCGCGCTGGCCGCGTCGAAGCTGGGCAAGGGCTGAAGGCAGGGCACCTCATTTGTTACCCCAGCGCACGCTGGGGTCTCGCGCGGCTGACGCGCCGGCGCATGCCGCGGGAGATGCCAGCGTTCGCTGGCATGACGAGGGGGGCTAGCGGGGCGGCGCGGCGCGCCGCACTCACTTCTCCTTCTTGCGCTTCTTCTTGCCCGCTTTCTTCACCTTCTCGCCGAGCGCCTTGGCGACCTCGGTCACCGTCTCCAGCGCGCCCGCGATGACGCCTTTCTCGGCGGCCTCCGCATCGGCCTTGGTGCGGTTCTTGACGCCCGGCTCCTCGGCTGGCGGGGCGTAGACCGAGAACAATTTGAGCGGCGCGGTGCCGGTGTTGACGATATTGTGCTTGGTCCCCTGCGGGATCACGACGACGTGGTTCGCGGTCACCTTGGTGCCGCGTCCGTCGAGCACCGCCTTGCCGTTGCCCTCGACGAAATAGGTCGTCTGGTCGGCGCGGTGGGTTTCCTCGCCGATATCCTCGCCGGGCAGCAGGCTCATCAGCACGATCTGGATGTTGCCGTCGCGATAGACCTCCTTCTGGAAGAAGCTGTTGGCCGTCGCGAGCTTGTGCATGTCCTTGTTGAAGGTCGGCATGTCGGTTCTCCGTTTCGTACGCGGTACAACCCACGCGAGCCGGGGAGGCTCCGTCGCGCCGCCTCAGTCGATCATCGCGTCGATCTTGGCGGCGAGCGCATGCAGCGCGAACGGCTTGGTGATCATGTCCATGTTCGCGCCGAGGAAGCCCGCGCGGATCGCGGCATTCTCGGCATAGCCGGTTACGAACAGGATCGGCAGATCGGGCCGATGCTCGCGCGCGATGTCGGCCAGCTCGCGGCCGGTCATGCCCGGCAGGCCCACGTCCGAGACCATCAGGTGGATCGGTCGCGCCTCGGCGAGGATTGGGATCGCCGCATTCGCGTCGCCCGCCTCGATCGGCTGGTAGCCAAGCTCTTCCAGCACCTCGCGCACCAGCATGCGCACCGATTCATCGTCCTCGACCACCAGCACCGTCTGGCCCTGGCCTTCGCGCACCTGCGTGCGCGCGGGTGCCGGCGCCTCGTCCGCCACCTCGCCCGCAGGCAGGTAAAGCTTGACCGACGTGCCCTCGCCCACCTTGCTGTGAATGCGCACCTGGCCGCCCGACTGGCGCGCGAAGCCATAGACCATCGACAGGCCGAGCCCGGTGCCCTGACCGATCGGCTTAGTGGTGAAGAACGGCTCGAACACCTGTTCCAGCACCGCGGGCGACATGCCGACGCCGGTGTCCGACACCGCCACCACGACATAGCGACCGGGCTCGATCCCGGGCCGTGCGGCGGCATAGACGTCGTCCAGATCGACCGCATGGGTCTCGATCGTCAGCCGGCCGCCTTGCGGCATCGCGTCACGGGCGTTGATCACGAGGTTGAGGATCGCGTTTTCGAGCTGGTTGGCGTCGGCGACCGCTGGCGGCAGCCGGTCGCCCGGCACGATCTGCAGCGCGACATTCTCGCCGATCGTGCGGCACAGCAGATCCTGCAGCGAGGCGGCGAGCGCGTTGACGTCGAGCGGGCGCGGATCGAGCGACTGGCGGCGCGAGAAAGCGAGCAGGCGCTGGGTCAATGCCGCCGCGCGCTGCGCCGAGACGGTCGCCGCGTCCATGAAGCGATCGAGCGCGTCGGTGCGGCCGGCGGCGATGCGGCGCTTCATGATGTCGAGGCTGCCGATCACGCCCGTCAGCATATTGTTGAAATCGTGCGCGATCCCGCCGGTGAGCTGGCCGACCGCCTCCATCTTCTGGCTCTGGCGCAAGGCCGCCTCGGCAGCAGCGCGACTGGCCATCTCGGCCTCCAGCGCCTCGGTGCGCGCGGCGACCATCTCCTCCAATGTCTGGTTGAGCCGCTGCGCCGCCTGGATCAGCCGCGCATTGTCGATCGCGATCGCCGCCTGCGCGGAAAGGCCGAGCGCCAGCCGTTCGGCGCGTTCGTCGAACATCGCCGGCGCGGGGTGGCCGAACAGCAAGGCACCGATCACGTCGCCCGAACGCGACACGACCGGCGTCGCGAGATAGCTCTTCACCTCGAGATGGCCGGCCGGCATCCCGCCGAAGCTGTTGCTGCCGCCATAGCGCGGATCCTGCGTGATATCGTCGGATCGCACCGGGCTCGCGCCGGTGAAGGTGGGTGCGAACACCGGGGTGATGCGCGGCATCGGGAAATGCGCGAACAGCTCGCGCGGCGCGCCCGACAGCGAATAAAGCATGTAATGGTCGCCGCTGTCGTCGACCTGATTGTAGAAGAACGCGCCAAACGCCGCGCCCGTCAGCTCGACGCCGGCATCGACCACCGCCTGCACCAGCTTGTCGAGATCGAGTTCGCCCGCCACCCGCTCGCCGGTGCGGTTGAGCGTGTCCAGCGCGCGGCTTTCCTCGCGGAGCGCCGCCTCCGATGCGGCGAGCGCGTCCATGCGGTCGCGCATCTCGAATTGTCGTTGGCGCGAGCGCATCGCCGAAGCGATCGCGCTAACCAGCGAGGCGATGCCGAGCGGCCGTTCCAGCACCACCGCGTTGGTCACCAGATCGAGCAGCCGCTGATACGCCGTACCGGCCGTGCGCTGCACCGCCGCGCGCGGCGTCGCCAGCAGGACGAACGGCACGTCGGACCACGGCGGCTGCTGCGCCAGCGCCGCGCGCAGCGGCGCGATGTCGTCGTCCAGCGCTTCCTCGGTCAGCATGATCGCGCCGACGTCCGCGTCGATCGCGCGGGCGACCGCTGCCAGATCGGGGCAGACGCGTGCTTCGTAACGATCGCGCGCCAGAATTTCGGCAACGCTTTCCGCGTCGCGGCCATAAGGCGCGCAGATGAGGACGCGGCGGCCCTCGGGCGCGGTCCTATGCACGCACCCCCCGATCTTCCATCAGCGGCATCTCCGCGCCGACATATTCGGGCGTCCCGGTCAGCACGCCGCGAAAGCTGGTGAGCGGCGCGCCGACGCGCACACCCTGCGCATCGACCCGAAACTCGCGGATCGCATCTTCGTGCGGGCCAGCGCGGTTCTTCAGGACGGAGATCGCTTTGCGGATGCGGCCCTCCGCCTCGAAGAAGCGCAGCAGCACGACCATGTCGGCGATATACGAGATGTTCAGATGGCTCGTCATCGTGCCGACCAGCCCGCTCTGCGCGTTGACAAGGAAGGTCGCCACGCCCTGCTGGCTGAGGAACGAAAGCAATTCGTGCATCTGCAGGATCAGTTGCTGTTCCTGCGGCATCGCCGCCAGATAGCCATTAAGGCTGTCGATCACGATCAGCCGCGTGCCGCGATCCTGCACCTCGCGGCGGACCCGCGCGGCGAACTCGCCCGGCGAGATTTCGGCCGGATCGTTCTGCTCGATCACGAGCAGGCCCGCTTCGATGTGGCTCGCCAGCGCAAGCCCGAAGGCCTTCGCCCGCGCCATCAGCGTGTCGACGCGCTCGTCGAACTCGAAGATCGTGCAATGCTCGCCGCGCCGGCAGGCCGCGTCGACATATTGCAGCGCGATGGTCGTCTTGCCGGCGCCCGCCGGCCCCGTGAGCAACGTGCTGGTTCCCCGCAACGGGCCACCACCGAGCAGATCGTCGAGTTCGCCCACGCCGCTGCTCACCGCTTCGCTGGCATGATCGCGATAATGGCTGGCCGCGATCAGGCGCGGGAAGATGTCGAGCCCGCCGGCGCGGATTACGAGATCGTGGTATCCGGCAGTGAAATCGACCCCACGCAGCTTCTGAACCTGCAGCCGTCGCCGCGCCGCTCCGAAATCGAGCGTGAGCCGTTCCAGCGTGACGACGCCGTGGCACAGGCTGTGCAGATGCGAATCGGGTGCGCCGTTCGTGCCGGTCCGATCGTCCACGAGCAGGACGGTGCTGTGCCGGCCCACGAAGAACTGCTTCAGCCCGAGCACCTGGCGGCGATAGCGCAACGCATCCTGCGCCAGCAGCCGCATTTCGGAAAGGCTGTCGAACACGACGCGCGTGGGGTGCACCCGCTCGACCTCGTCCTGGATGAGGCGGATGGTTTCGCCCAGCTCGAGCTCGGAGGGGTGGATGATCGATTGCTCGCGTCCACTGCCGAACACCTCCTCAGCCGATCCGAGCTCGAAAATATCGAAGCCGTCGAGGGTCCAGCCGTGCGAGGCGGCGACCACCGCCAGCTCCTCGCGCGTCTCCGAAAGCGTGATGTAGAGCACGCGTTCGCCCCGCCGCACGCCCTCCAGCAGGAATTGCAGCGCGAGCGTGGTCTTGCCCGAGCCGGGCGAGCCTTCGAGCAGGTATAGTCGATTGGCGGGCAGCCCACCCTTGAGCACGGTATCGAGGCCCGCATTGCCCGTGGAGATGATCGTCGCGTCAGGCATTATGCTCGGCTTCCCGGGATATAGCCACCCAGCCTAGAAGCTTGTCGTGAGAATCACAAAGGCGCGCTCAGGAGCCGAGCGCCAGCAGCTCCGCCCACTCCGCGTCACCCACCGGCGTGACCGACAGGCGCGACTGGCGCAGCATCTCCAGCCGGGCGAGCGATGGCTCGGCCTTGATCGTGGCGAGCGTGACCGGCTTGGCCAGCGGCCGCAACGGGCGGACGGCGACGCTCGCCCATTTGCCGTCGTCGCCGTCGGGCTGCCACGCGCGCGTGATCTCCACGATGCCGACCGCCGCCTTCTCGGTATTGCTGTGATAGAATAGCGCCTGGTCGCCGGGCACCATCTCCTTCAGGAAATTGCGCGCGGTGTAGTTCCGCACGCCGTTCCACTCGGTGCCGCCGTCGCGCATCAGATCGTCCCAGCTATAGGCATCGGGCTCGGAACGCAGGATCCAGTAGTGCATGTCGCTCCTCAGTCGGCGCGCGGCTGCGCGATCGCCAGATTCATGCGCGCGGCGGCAATCGGGCGCGCCGGATCCTCCTGCCATGCGGACACGCCGACATTGGCGATGCGGCCGCCGACGCGCACCACCTCGCCGCAGGCATAGGTCGCGACCAGCAGGCCGGGCCGCATGAAATCCACCGTCACCGTGATCGGCTTGAAGATCGATCGCGCGGGCTCGCCATCCTCCAGCGTCGCATCGATCGCGGCGATCGCGGCGATCTCCAACAGGCCGGCAATGGCGCCGCCGTGCAGCCGGCCGGGCGCACCGATCAGCCCTTCGGAAAACGGCATGACGAGCAGCGGCGCGCCGTCGCGCTCGCCCTCAAGGCTGATGCCGAGGAAATCGGCATACGGCAGCAGGCCGACCGCCGTCACTGCGGCGCGTCCAGCAGCATGTAGGTGCCGGCGGCGTGCGCGACCGGATCCTCCGGATCGCCGTCGTGGGCGATGCCGCGCACGAAGGCGATCCGGCGCGTCAGGCGATAACATTCGCCGCGCCCGATCACCGCCATGCCGCTGCGCGCCGGCCGCAGATAATCGAGCCGGAGGTCGAGCGTCACGTGCGGCAGGAACCGCCCGCGCCGCGCCCACACCGCCATGCCCGTCGCCATGTCCATCAGCGAGACGATCGGGCCGGACGCGAGGATGCCGCTGGTCGCATCGGACACCAGCCGGCGGTCGTAGCCGAGTTCCAGCTCGCACCAGTCCGGGCCGTGGCTGCGATAGCCGATTCCCAGCGCGACGACGTGGCCGCCGCGCGGGCCCGCCAGCAGGCGCGCCGGATCGAAGGGAGGAGCATCGGTGAAGCTCATGGCCGCCGGCATATGGGAGCGCCGGTCGCGCCACAAGCGCCCGCATGTGACAGGATCAGCGTCTTCGTTTGGGGATGTTTCGCGCGACGATCAGAGGTCGGCCGCGGCGTAGATCCGATCGGGCGTGAACAGCGAAACCTCGGACTGCTGTTCGGGCGGCAGCGACAGCATGAACTCGCGTGCTTCCTCGAACGTGCCGACGAACAGCGGATCGACGCCCTCGACCGGCTCGCCGTTCACGATCACGCGGGCTTCGGGGGGCGGCTCGAGATCCATGCCGCCTTGTCCGGGGGCATCGCGGCCGTGTCAACCGCACCGGGGTCTGTGTTGGAACTGGTCGGGGCGACAGGATTCGAACCTGCGACCCCCAGACCCCCAGTCTGATGCGCTACCAGGCTGCGCTACGCCCCGACCAAGGCCGAGCCCCCTATAGGCGGCCGGCCCGCTTGGCAAGCGCAGCCATTGCTCCGCCTTACGCTGCGTGATAGGCGCCCGGCCTTCCAGCGCCCGCATCGCGGGTCGCGGCCGTGCGCCCTCTTTCAGGATATGTAGACCCAGGATGTTCGCCTCCCTTTTTGGCCAGCCCACCGGGGCCGCTTCCGGCGCGGGGTCGATCGTCACCCTGATCGTTCCCTGGGTCCTCATCCTCGGCATCTTCTACCTGCTGCTGTGGCGCCCGCAGCAGAAGGCGCAGCGCGACCATCGCGCGCGCATCCAAGCCGCCAAGAAGGGCGACACCGTCGTCACCGGCGGCGGCCTGATCGGCAAGGTCGTGCGCGTCGACGAGGATGAGGTCGAGCTGGAGCTGGGCCCCAACGTCCGCGTCCGCGCGGTCAAGAGCACGCTGACCGACGTGCGCCTGCCTGGCGGCAAGCCGGCCAACGACTGATGCTGGACTTTCCCCGCTGGAAGGTGGTGACGATCTGGGCGGTGCTGCTGATCGGCGTGCTGCTCGCAATCCCCAGCCTGATGCCCGAAAGCACCGCCGGCAAGCTCGGCCTCGGCCACTTTCCGCGCATCAATCTCGGCCTCGATCTGTCGGGCGGCAGCCATCTGCTGCTGGAGGCGGATACCGCCGATCTGGCCAAGCAGAACCTGGCCAAGATGGAAGAGACGATCCGCACCGAGATGCGGCGCGGCTCGCCCAAGGTCGACATCGGCGACATCTCGACCGCCAACGGCCAGCTGTCCTTCTTCGTGCGCGACGTGGCCCAGCTCGATGCGGCGGTGGAGCGCGCGCGGTCGCAGACCCAGGCGGTCGGCGTCACCGGCCAGCGCGACTGGAACGTGGCGGTGGTCGATTCGACCCGCATCGTGATGACGCCCACGCAGGCCGGCCTAAGCGACAGCGCCGATCGCGCGATGCAGACCGCGACCGAGGTCGTGCGCAAGCGCATCGACGAGCTCGGCACGCGCGAGCCGACGATCGTGCGCGAAGGTGCGACGCGCATCCTCGTCCAGGTGCCCGGCCTGCAGGATCCGGCGGGCCTGAAGGCGTTGCTCGGCAAGACCGCGCGGCTGGAGTTCAAGCTGGTCGACCTGACCGCCAACCCAGCCGACATCGCGCAGGGCCATGCCCCGCCCGGCTCGGTGCTGGTGCCCTATCCCGGCAATCCCGGCGGCATTCCGTCGATCGCCGTGCAGCGGCGCACGATCATCTCGGGCGACGATCTCATCAACGCCACCGTCGACAAGGATCAGAACGGCCAGCCGGCGGTCTCGATCAAGTTCAACGGCGCCGGCGGCCGCCGCTTCGCGCAGGTGACGCAGGAGAATACCGGCAAGCCGTTCGCGATGATCCTCGACAATCAGGTGATCTCGGCGCCGAACATCAACGAGCCGATCCTCGGCGGTAATGCCATCATCCAGGGCAGCTTCACCACCGACAGCGCGAACCAGCTCGCGATCGCGCTGCGTTCGGGCAAGCTGCCCGTGGCGCTGAAGGTGATCGAGGAGCGCACCGTCGGCCCGCAGCTCGGCGCCGATTCGATCCATGCCGGCGTGATCGCGTCGGTGATCGCCTCGGTCGCGGTGATCGTGTTCATGCTCGTCACCTACGGCCGCTTCGGCGTCTATGCGAACCTGGCGGTGGTGCTGAACATCTTCGTCATCCTCGCGGTGATGGCCCTGCTCAACGCCACGCTGACCTTGCCCGGCATCGCCGGCTTCGTGCTGACGATCGGCACCGCGGTCGACGCCAACGTGCTGATCAACGAGCGCATCCGCGAGGAGCGTCGGCGTGGGCGCGGCATCGTCCAGTCGATCGAGCTGGGCTATAAGGAAGCCAGCCGCACGATCTTCGAGGCGAACACGGTGCACGCAATCTCCGGCCTCATCATGCTCGTGCTCGGCTCGGGTCCGGTCAAGGGGTTCGCGGTGGTGCTGCTGATCGGCATCGCCATCTCCTATTTCACCGCGGTCTTCTTCACCCGCATGCTCGCCGCGCAGTGGCTTCGCCGCCGCCGGCCGACGGTGCTGGTGATATGACGACCAACCGCTCCGCCATCACCGTCATCCCGGCGAAGGTCGGCATCTCCCGCGACATGCGTCGCGCCCTCCCTCACGAGACCCCGGCGTTCGCTGGGGTGACGAGTTAGTCATCATGCGCCTGCTCAAGCTCGTCCCCGACAACACCAATATCGGCTTCGTCCGGCTGCGTTACTGGGCGTTCGGCATCACCGCCTTGCTGACGGTCGCGGCGCTCGCGATCGTGGGCCTGCGCGGGCTCAACCTCGGCGTCGACTTTGTCGGCGGCGTGCTGATCGAGGCGCGCTTCCAGCAGGCTCCGAGCCTCGACGCGGTACGCGGCGACGTCGACCGGCTCGGCGTCGGCGAGGCGCAGTTGCAGACGTTCGGCGCGCCCAACGTCGTCTCGATCCGCCTGCCTTTGCCCCAGACGAACGACGAAGGCGCGACCAACCGCCTCGTCAAGAATGTCGAGAGCGCGGTTGCCGCCAAATATCCCGGCGTCGCCTTCAACCGCGCCGAGACCGTCTCGGGCAAGGTGTCGGGCGAACTGGTGCGCAACGGGCTGCTGGCGGTGTTCCTCGCCGTGCTCGGCATCGCGATCTTCTCGTGGGTCCGCTACGAATGGCAGTTCGGCGTCTCGACCTTCGTCGCGATCGCGCACGACGTGCTGATGGCGCTCGGCTTCTTCGCGCTGACGCGGCTGGAGTTCGACCTGAACATCGTCGCCGCGGTGCTGACGATCATCGGCTATTCGATCAACGACAAGATCGTGATCGACGACCGCATCCGCGAGAATATGCGCAAATATCGCAGCATGGACATGCGCGCGCTGATCGATCTGTCGGTCAACGAGACGCTGCCGCGCACCGTGATGACCTCGCTCACCGTGCTGCTGGCGCTCGCCGCACTTTTGATCTTCGGCGGCCCGGTGCTGCGCGGCTTCACCGCCGCGATGATGCTGGGCGTTGTCGTCGGCACCTACAGCTCGATCTACGTGTCTTCCTCGCTGCTCATCACGCTGGGGCTGACGCCGTCGATCACGCCCAAGAAGGCGACCGGCCCGGCGGCCGGCGCCGAGCGCATCGGGCGCTGATCCGCTGCCGACGCTCGACCAGGCCCCGGCGCCGCAGGGCGGTCCGCTCGTCACCGGCCTTTCGGCGGGTGGCTTCCGCGTGGGGGCGACCCTGTTCCCGCGCGGGCTGATGCTGACGCCCGACGCCGCGATCGACTGGGACGCGCCGTCGCTGGCCGCGCTGACCGAGAGCGACTTCGACGCCTTGCTCGCGCTCGACCCGAAGCCCGAATTCGTGCTGCTCGGGTCGGGACCGACGCTCGCCCGGCCGTCGCCGAGCCTCGCGACGGCGCTGGAGGCCAAGGGCGTCGGCGTCGAGGTGATGGACAGCCGCGCCGCCGCCCGCGCCTGGGGCCTGCTTCGCGGCGAAGGGCGGCACATCGCCGCCGCCCTGCTGCCGTTCGCCTGAGGCTCGCTCCGCCGCATGCCTCTTCCCGCTCTTCTCGTGCTTCGCTAAGGGGTGTCACCCATGCGTGTTTCCCCGGTCCGTTCCGCCCTTCTCCTCACCCTTGCCTTCGCCCTGCCGCTGGCGGGGTGTTCGACCACGGGCAACAAGAAGAAAGGCGGCGACAGCAATCGCTACGTCGCGCGCGACGTCGACACGCTGTACAACGCCGCCAAGGACCAGCTCGACAAGCGAAACTACAAGGCGGCCGGCGCGATCTTCGACGAGGTCGAGCGCCAGCATCCTTATTCGATCTGGGCGCGCCGCGCCGAGCTGATGAGCGCCTTCTCTTACTATCTGGCGCACAGCTACCCCGAATCGATCCAGGCATCGCAGCGCTTCCTGTCGATCCACCCCGGCAATCGCGATGCGCCTTATGCGATGTATCTGATCGCGGTCGATTATTACGAGCAGATCGGCGACGTCGATCGCGACCAGAAGATCAGCCAGCAGGCGCTGGACGCGATGGGCGACCTGACCCGCCGCTATCCCGACAGCAAATATGCCGCCGATGCGCGGCTGAAGGTCGATCTCATCAACGATCACCTCGCCGGCAAGGAGATGACGATCGGGCGCTTCTACCAGCGCCGTCACGATTGGCTCGCCTCGGTGATCCGCTTCCGCCGCGTGGCCGACAATTACCAGACCACCAGCCATACCCCCGAGGCGCTGGAGCGGCTGGTCGAGAGCTATCTGGAGCTGGGCGTGCTGGACGAGGCGCGCCGCACCGCAGCCGTGCTCGGCGCCAACTATCCGGGCAGCGATTATTACAAGCGCGCCTACGAGCTGATTCAGAAGCGCGCGAACAAGGCCTGAACATCCGCTTCCGCTCCGGCGGATGATCGCCTAGACAGACGGCGATGCTCACCGCGCTCGCCATTCGCGATGTCGTCCTGATCGAGGCGCTGGACCTGGAGTTCGGCCACGGTCTGGCGGCGCTGACCGGCGAGACGGGTGCCGGCAAGTCGATCCTGCTGGATTCGCTGGGCCTCGCGCTCGGTGTGCGCGCCGATGCCGGGCTGGTGCGACAAGGCGCCGCACAGGCGAGCGTCTCTGCCAGCTTCGACCTGCCGTCGGGCCATCCCGCCTTCGCCGCGCTGGCGGAGGGCGGTATCGATGCAGATCCGGGCGAGCCGCTGGTCATCCGCCGCGTCGTCCGCGCCGATGGCGGCAGTCGCGCCTATGTCAACGATCAGGCGGCGTCGGCCGGGCTTCTCCGCACGCTGGGCAGCGGCCTGGTCGAGGTGCACGGCCAGCATGACGATCGCGGGCTGCTCAATCCGCGCGGCCATCGCGCCTTGCTCGACACGTTCGGCCGGATCGATGCCCGCCCCGCTGCGCAAACCCACGAACGCTGGCGCGCCGCCGAGGCGATGCTCGACCAGGCCGCGACCGAGCTGGAGGCGGCAGCGCGCGACCGCGACTGGCTGGCGCATGCGGTGGAGGAACTCACCCGCTTCGCCGCCGAGCCGGGCGAGGAGGCGGCGCTGGCCGACGAGCGCGCCTCGATGCAAAAGGGCGCGCGACTGGCCGACGAGCTGACGACCGCGGCCGAACTGATCGAAGGATCGGAGGGCGCGCTGGCGCTGCTCCGTCAGGCCGCGCGCCGGCTCGACCGGCTTGCGCCCGAGGACGAGACGCTCGCGGCGGCACTGGCAGCGGTCGACCGCGCGGTGATCGAGGCGAGCGAGGCCGAAGACCGGCTGGCCGAGGCACGCGCCGCCTTCGCCTATGATCCGGCGCGGCTGGAGGCGATCGAGACGCGATTGTTCGATCTGCGCGCGCTGGCCCGCAAGCATCGCGTCGACCCCGACGCGCTCGCCGCGCTGACCGCGGAACTGACCGAGCGTCTCGGCCGGCTTGATTCGGGGCATGAGGGGATTGCGGCGCTGGAGAAGGCGGCAAGCATCGCGCGCGCCGCCTATCTCGATGCAGCCGCCATCCTGTCGGAGGCGCGCGCGGCGGCAGCGGCACGGCTCGATCGGGCGGTGGCGGGCGAGTTGGCGCCGCTCAAGCTCGACAGTGCGCGCTTCCGCACAGCCATCGCGCCGCTGGCCGAGACACAATGGAGCCCGGCCGGGCGCGATCGGGTCGAGTTCGAGATCGCCACCAATCCCGGCGCGCCGTTCGCACCGCTCGCCAAGATTGCGAGCGGCGGCGAATTGTCGCGCTTCATCCTGGCGCTGAAAGTTGCGCTGGCCGAGGAAACCGGCAGCGCGACGATGATCTTCGACGAGATCGACCGCGGCGTCGGCGGCGCGGTGGCGGCGGCGATCGGCGAGCGGCTGTCGCGGCTGGCGGCGGGCGGGCAGCTGCTGGTCGTCACCCACAGCCCACAGGTGGCGGCGCGCGCCGACCGCCACTGGCTGATCGCCAAGCGCTCGGACGGGCTGGTCGCGCGCACCGGGGTCCACGTGCTCGATTCGGGCGAACGGCGCGAGGAAATCGCGCGGATGCTGTCGGGCGCCGAGGTCACCGACGAGGCGCGTGCGCAGGCGCAGCGATTGCTGGCGGCGGCGTAATCGAAAACGTCGTCACGCCAGCGCAGGCCGGCATCTCGTGAAGCGCGAAGCGCGCTCCCTCGGGAGATCCCAGCATTCGCTGGGATGACGACCGACTGCTGTGAATACAAAAAGGCGGTGCAGGACATCCCGCACCGCCTGTGTTCTCGATCCCGGCCAGGGCCGGGCAGACGTCACGAGGCGCCGGAGCGCCTCATGCCATCACTTGATCTTGGCTTCCTTGAAGTCGACATGCTTGCGCACGACCGGATCATACTTCCGGAAGGACAGCTTCTCGGTCTGGTTGCGCGGATTCTTCTTCGTCACGTAGAAGAAGCCGGTATCGGCCGAGCTGACGAGCTTGATCTTGACGGTGGTCGGCTTGGCCATGACCCCAAATCCCTTACTGCTATCGAATCGGGCCCACGCGGGGGCACCAAAAAATAAAGCGGCGTCGCCGCCGCTCGAACCCCGCGCTCATGATCGTTGAGCCGGGAAAAGTCAAGGCGCGTACGCCTCGCGGCACTCGATCGGTGTGATCGACAATATCCGGCTGACGCGCGGCACCAAATGCGGCATCGGTCATTTTCGCCTGCGTAACGTTCAACCCTGGGAGACCCACCATGGCGGATACCCCCGCGCCCAAGCTTGCCACCCCCACCGACCTGCCGTCCAACGCGGTATCGAGCGTCGCGGACGCGCTCAATACGTCGCTGGCCGATTGCTTCGCGCTGTATTTCAAGACCAAGAACTTCCACTGGCACGTGTCGGGCCCGCACTTCCGCGACTATCATCTGATGCTCGATGATCAGTCGGCACAGATCCTGGGCGTGACCGACGCGATCGCCGAGCGCGTGCGCAAGACCGGCAACGTCACGTTGCGCTCGATCGGCGACATCGCGCGCCATCAAACCATCGCCGACAACGACGCTGCGTTTGTCGATGCCGCGGCGATGCTGGCCGAGCTGCGCGACGACAATCTCAAGCTCGTCGAGGGTTTCCGCACGGTGAAGGAGCTCGCCGACGAGGCGAAGGACAATGCGACGTCGGGCATCGTCGACGAATGGACCGACCAGGCCGAAGAGCGCGCCTGGTTCCTGTTCGAGGCGAGCCGCAAGGCCTGACGCGGAACGGGTCACCGCCGAACTCGTTGAGCTGCCGGAAGGAGTTTTTCATGCTCAAACTGGCGCTCATCTTCCTGGTGGTCGGGCTGGTGCTCGGCGCGCTGGGGTTCGGCGGGATCGGCGGCGCGTTCGTCGGCATCGCCAAGATCCTGTTCTTCATCGCGATCCTGCTGTTCGTGGTGTTCCTCGTGCTGGCGCTGGTCGCCGGGCGCGCGGTCACCTGACCGACCCGACAGCATAAGAGTGTGGCGGGGCGGCACGATGTGCCGCCCTTTGTCGTTGGGGCGCCATGCGCGACTTTTCCCAATTGCTCGACGGGCTGGTCTACACCCGGTCGCGTAACGCCAAATTGAAGCTGATCGCCGATTATCTGCGGGCGACCGCCGATCCCGATCGCGGCTGGGCGATGGCGGCGCTGACGGGCGCAGTCGACCTGCCGGGGGTCAAGGCATCGGCGATCAAGGCATTGGTGGACGAACGCGTCGACCCGGTGCTGTTCGCGATGAGCCGCGAATTCGTCGGCGACCTCGCCGAGACCGCGGCCTTGCTGTGGCCGAAGCCGCCGGGCCTCCCGCCCGAGCTCGACAGCGGCGCGATCACCCTGTCGGGTGCGATCGAACGGCTGCTGACGCTGGGCCGTGCCGAAGCGCCGCGCGCATTGGCGGGGATGCTCGACCAGCTCGATGCGGCGGGGCGCTACGCCCTGCTCAAGCTCGCGACCGGCGAGCTGCGCGTCGGCGTCTCGGCGCGGCTCGCCAAGACGGCGCTGGCGCAGGCATTCACGCTCGACGTCGATCAGGTGGAGGAGGTGTGGCACGGCCTTTCGCCGCCCTATCTGCCGCTATTCGCATGGGCGACCGGCGCGGGCGCGCGGCCGACCGCCGCCGACGTGCCGGTGTTCCGGCCGTTCATGCTGGCGCACCCGCTGGAAGATGCACGCGTCGATCTCGCCGATTATGCCGCCGAGTGGAAGTGGGACGGGATCCGCGTCCAGCTTGTCCGCGCCGGCGGCCACACCCGCCTCTACAGCCGCGGCGGCGACGATATCACCGCGAGCTTCCCCGAAGTGGCTGCGGCGTTCGAGCGCGAGGGCGTGCTCGACGGCGAGCTGCTGGTGCGCGGCGAGGCGCAGGGCGGCGGCATCGAGCATGAGGGTGCGGCGAGCTTCAACGCGCTCCAGCAGCGGCTCGGGCGCAAGAATGTCTCGGCCCGGATGCAGAACGACTTTCCCGCCTTCGTGCGCCTCTACGATATCCTGTTCGACGGCGCGGAGGATCTGCGTCCGCTCGGCTGGAGCACTCGGCGCGCGCGGCTGGAGGGGTTCGTGCCGACGCTGCCGCCCGACCGGTTCGACCTGTCGGCGCTGATCGAGGCGCCCGACTTCGACACGCTGGAGACAATTCGCGCCGGCGCGCGCGATGCCGCGATCGAGGGCGTGATGCTCAAGCGACGCGATTCGCCCTATGTCGGCGGACGCCGTGTCGGCCTGTGGTATAAATGGAAGCGCGATCCGCTGACCGCCGATTGCGTGATGATGTATGCCCAGCGCGGACACGGCAAACGATCGAGCTATTATTCGGATTACACGTTCGGCTGCTGGACCGCGCCGCCGGACCAAGGCGGCGAGCTGTTGCCGGTCGGCAAGGCCTATTCGGGCTTCACCGACGATGAATTGAAATGGCTCGACCATTTCGTCCGCACGCGCACGACGCAGCGATTCGGCCCGGTGCGCGAGGTCGAGAAGAGCCTCGTGCTGGAGGTCGCGTTCGATTCGATCCACGAATCGAAGCGACACAAATCGGGCCTTGGGATGCGCTTTCCGCGCATCGCCCGCATCCGTCGCGACAAGCCCGCGGGCGAGGCCGACCTGATCGCGACGTTACGGCGGATGGTGACCTGACGGACACACGAAAAAGCCCGGCCGCATCGCTGCGGCCGGACCTTCTTGGTTCAGAAATCGGGGATCAGGAACCGGGCGAGAGATTCACCGCGGCATATTTGCCGCGACGATCGACCTCGAGCTCGAATTCCAGCCGATCGCCCTCGTTGAGGGTGGTCATGCCGGCGCGCTCGACCGCCGAAATGTGGACGAAAGCATCGGGCTGGCCGTCGTCGCGCTGAATGAAGCCGAAGCCCTTCATCGCGTTGAAGAACTTCACCGTGCCGCTCGCGCGCTCACCAGTCAGCTGACGCTGCGGGCCACCTGCGCCCGCGCCGCCGGCCGGGGCCGCAGCGCTGCGGCCGTCGGTCACCGGCAACGGCTCGCCGTCGATCTTGAGATCGGTCGCGGAGATGCGGCCGCCACGATCGACGAGGCTGAAGCCCAGCTTCTGGCCCTCGGCCAGGCCTGCGAGGCCCGCCTGCTCGACCGCCGAAATGTGGACGAACACGTCCTCGCCGCCATCGTCGCGAACGATGAAGCCGAAACCCTTCTGGCCGTTGAAGAACTTGACCGTGCCGGTCGCCTCGCCGACGACCTGGGCCGGCATGCGGCTACCGCCGCCACCGAAACCACCGCCGCCGCCCGCGCCGCCGCGGAAGCCGCCGCCACCACCGCCGCCGCCGAAACCACCGCCGCCGCCGCTACGGAAACCGCCGCCGCCACCGCCGAAGCGGTCACCGCCGCCGAAGCCGCCGCCACCGCCGAAGCGATCACCGCCGCCGAAGCCGCCGCCACCATAGCTGCTACCGCCGCCGAAGTCTTCTTCGCCAAAGCCGTCGCGCTTGTCCTTGCCGCCGCGCTGACCGCGCCGCCCTCGATCGAAACTCATGCCTTCCAAATCTTCCCGACTTCGCCCCTGTCAGTGAAAGCCGGCGCGCCGGGCGGTCGCGCGCGAACTTCCGGCCGTGCGAATCATGCGCAGCCAAACGAAAGCTTTACAGGACAAAGGCGCGAACGGCGAGCGATTTCGCACCCGTGCCAATCCCCCGACGCCGCATCGCCCGGCATTGAGCAAGAGCCCGCTCCCGCCTATCTGCAGCCGATGACAGTTTACCTTCACGAAGAAGACCTTCCCGCCGAAGCGCTTGGCCCCGGGCCGGTCGCGGTCGATACCGAGACGATGGGGCTCATCACGCCACGCGATCGCCTGTGCCTGGTGCAGATCGCCGACGGGCGCGGCGACGAGCATCTCGTGCGGTTCGCGCCCGGCAGCGACTATGCCGCGCCCAATCTGCGCGCGGTGCTGGCCGACCCGGCCCGACTGAAGCTCTATCATTTCGCGCGATTCGATCTGGCGGCGATCCGCCATTATCTCGGCGTCGTGGCGGCGCCGGTCTATTGCACCAAGACGGCGTCGCGGCTGGTGCGCACCTATACCGATCGCCATGGCCTCAAGGAGCTGGTGCGCGAGCTGCTCGGTCAGGATATCTCCAAGCAGCAGCAATCGTCCGACTGGGGCGGCCCGGTGCTGAGCGACGCGCAGAAGGATTATGCCGCGTCCGACGTGCGCTATCTGCATCAGATGCGTGACATCCTCGACGAGCGGCTGGCGCGCGAGCAGCGGACCGGCCTCGCGCAGGCCTGCTTCGATTTCCTGCCGGCGCGCGCCGAGCTGGATCTGGCCGGCTGGCCCGAGATCGACATCTTCGCGCACATCTGACCATGTCGGAGCTTGCCGAACGCCAACGACGAGGCCGGCGCGAATGGGCCGCCGCCGGCAGCAGCCACGATCGGCTGATCGCGACGTTGCGCATCGTCCTGCCGATGGCGGTGGGGGTGCTGGCGGCGTTCCTGGCGCTCGCGCCGCTGACCGTCGGCCGTGACATCAGCTTCGTGCTGTCCAAGGATCGGGTCGACGTGGCGCGTGAGCGGCTGCGCGTCACGCGCGCGGTCTATCGCGGGCGCGATTCGAAGGAGCAGCCGTTCCAGCTCACTGCCGCGTCCGCCGTGCAGGCGACGTCGCGCGAGCCGCTGGTGCGGCTGAGCGACCTGATCGCGCGCATCACCCTTTCCGACGGGCCTGCCACGATCACGTCGGGCCGCGGCCGCTACGACATGGACACGCAGCATGTCGCGCTCGACGGGCCGGTCGATTTCCAGGGTAATGGCGGCTATCACATCACCACCGCCAACGTGCTGCTCGACATGGACCAGAAGGTTCTCGCCAGCCAGCGGCCGGTGACCGGCACGATGCCGCTCGGCAATTTCTCCGCCGATCGGCTGCGCGCCAATCTCGACACGCATGTGGTCGATCTGGTCGGGCGAGCCCGCTTGCATATCGTTCAGGCGCGGTCCAGAGGCGCGCGATGATCCGTGGGGGCCCGATCACTATCCTGCTCGCGCTGGCGTGCACTGCGCCCGCCGTCGCGCAGTCGAGCATCAAGGGGCATGACAGCAATGCCCCCGCCGATGTCACCGCCGATCATATCGAGGTACAAGACAAGGCCAATCGCGCCATCTTCACCGGCAGCGTCCACGTGGTCCAGGGCGACATGACGATGGATGCGGCGCGGATGACGGTCGCCTATCGCCGCGCGGCCGGCCCGAATTCCGACCCCGAGATCCAGCGCATCGATGCGTCGGGCGGCGTCAAGGTGGTCGATCCCAGCGAGACCGCCACCGGCAGCTACGGCATCTACGATCTCGACAAGCGCGTGATCACGCTGATCGGTAACGTCGTGCTGATCCGCGGCGACAACAAGGTCAACGGCGCCCGGATGGTGATGGACCTCAACAGCGGCCGCTCGACCGTCGACAGCAACGTCGTCGGCGGTGCGGGTGCGACCACGCACGGCAATGGCCGCGTAACCGGCCACTTCACCGTGCCGAAGCGCGACAACACCACCGGCGCCGGCACGACGACCACCACCAATGGCGCGCAGCCAGCCGCGCCAAAGCCCGCCGCATCGCCGAAATAGCGGCCGTCGGCCTTCAGGCCGTGCAAGAAACTTGCCGCTTGCCGCGATGCCGGCTTGCGGTAACCATCGTCCGCGATCAGGAACCGCGCTCGTGACCGATATCGCCTTTGCCTCCGCCGACCGTGTCGCCGCCCGTCTGGCCGGCGATGATGGCCTGTCGATCGTCTCGATCGCCAAGAGCTACGACAAGCGCCAGGTGCTGCGCGACGTGAGCCTGAACGTCGCGCGTGGCGAGGTGGTCGGCCTGCTCGGCCCCAACGGCGCCGGCAAGACGACCTGCTTCTATTCGGTGATGGGGCTGGTGAAGCCCGACGAAGGCCGCATCCTGCTCGACGGCAACGACGTGACCGGCCTGCCAATGTATCGCCGCGCGATCCTCGGCCTGGGCTATCTGCCGCAGGAGACGTCGATCTTCCGCGGGCTCACCGTCGCGCAGAACATCATGGCGGTGCTCGAATTGTCCGAGCCCGACCGCACTGCGCGCGCCGCCCGACTCGACGCGCTGCTCGGTGAATTCCACCTCGAGCGGCTGCGCGATTCGGCGGCGATGGCGCTGTCGGGCGGCGAGCGGCGCCGGTGCGAGATCGCGCGGGCGCTAGCGGCCGATCCCTCGATCATGCTGCTCGACGAGCCGTTCGCCGGCATCGATCCCATCTCGATCAGCGACATCCGCGATCTTGTGAAGGATCTGAAGCGCCGCGACATCGGCGTGCTGATCACCGACCACAATGTCCGCGAGACGCTCGACATCGTCGATCGCGCCTGCATCATCTACGACGGACGCGTGCTGTTCCAGGGCAGCCCGGAGGATCTGGTGGCGAACGAGGAGGTCCGCCGGCTCTATCTGGGCGAAAGCTTCGAGCTGTAGCGCCGCCGATGAGCCTCGCGCCGCGCCTCGATCTGCGCCAGGCGCAGTCGCTGGTGATGACGCCGCAGCTGCAGCAGGCGATCAAGCTGCTCGCGCTGTCCAACCTCGAGCTCGAAGGGTTCCTCGCCGAGGAGCTCGAGCAGAACCCCCTTCTCGCCACCGGATCGGACGAGCCCGGCGCGACCGCATCGGACGCCACCGTCGCCGAGGCGGCACCCGCCGCCCCGACGGGCGAAACCGCCACCGCCGACGAGCTGGTGCGCGCGGGCGATGCCGCCGCCGACGCACCGCTCGACATCGATTATGACGGCGAAACCTTCCATCAGGACAGCGCCGCCGACCGCGCCGGCAGCGGGCTCGATCTGTCGGACGGCGCGGCCGCGGGCGAGCGGCCCGATTTCGACAGCATCGCCGCCGACGCGCCGAACCTCGCCGACCATCTGTTGCAGCAGGCAGGCGAGATGCTGGACGGCCGCGACCTGATGATCGCGCGCCACATCGTCGATCTGATCGACGATGCCGGCTACGTCGTCGGGCTGGACGAACTGGCGGCGCGGCTGGACGTCGCGGATGCAGCGATCGAGCGCGTGCTGACCGTCATTCAGGGGTTTGACCCCACCGGCGTCGGCGCACGCTCGCTCGCCGAATGCATCGCGCTGCAGGCGCGCGAGGCGGATCGCTACGACCCGGCGATGGCGTGCATGATCGACCATCTCGACCTGCTCGCGCGCGGCCAGATCGCGCAGCTCCGCCGGATGTGCGACGTCGACGAGGAGGATTTCGCCGACATGGTGCGCGAGCTGCGCGGCTACGATCCCAAGCCCGGCCTGCGCTATGGCGGCGAGCGCGCCGCGCCGATCGTGCCCGACCTCTTCGTCACGCGCACGCGTGCCGGCTGGGCGATCGAGCTGAACCACGCGACGCTGCCGCGCCTGCTGATCGACCGACGCTATCACGCCGAGTTGGTGGCCGGCGCCGACGACAAGGCCGGCAAGGCGTGGCTGGCGGATCGCCTCGCCAGCGCCAACTGGCTGATCAAGGCGCTCGACCAGCGCCAGCGCACCATCGTCCGCGTCGCGACCGAGCTGGTGAAGCAGCAGGAAGGCTTCTTCCGCAACGGCGTCGCGCACCTGAAGCCGATGACGCTGCGCGCCGTCGCCGACGCGATCGGCATGCACGAATCGACCGTCAGCCGGGTTACGTCGAACAAATATCTCGCCTGCGACCGCGGCCTCTACGAGCTCAAATATTTCTTCTCCAGCGGCGTGCCGTCGGGCGACGGCGAAGCGGCGTCGGCCGAGGCGGTGAAGAGCCACATCGGCCGGATGATCGCCGGCGAAGGCCAGGACGTGTTGTCCGATGACAAATTGGTCGATCTGCTGAAGGCCAAGGGCTTCGACATCGCGCGCCGCACCGTCGCAAAATATCGCGAGGCGATGGGGCTCGGCTCGTCCGTGCAACGGCGACGTAAGAAGGCATTGGAATGAGCGGACGCCGACACTAGGGAGTCGCGGCCGACGTCCGCCTGAGACCAATGTACGCGGCCTCCGCCGCGCGTCGAGCCCATATCGTCGCAATCGCTGATCTAATTTGTTGTGGGCCGCCTAGTTGCGATAAAGGCGTTGGGGGCAATGGACAGGCCGCGTTCATCGCGGCGCGTCCAATGAGCAGCGGTTATGGCGGGGCGGGACGAACACGAAGGACAGGCGGCGGCGCGCGGCATGTTGCTCGCGTCGATCCACGATGTCGGACCGCGCTTCGAACGCGAGGTGACCGCGCTGGTCGATCGCCTCGAACGCCATCTTGGCGGCCCGCGATTCGCCATGCTGGTCGTTCCCGATCATTGGGGCGAGGCCCCGCTTTCCAAGGCCCCCGCTTTCCAGCAACGACTACGCGCGTGGGCCGATGCGGGCGTCGAGATGTTCCTGCACGGCTGGTCGCATCGCGACGACAGCGCGCATGGCGGCGCCGGTGCACGCTTCAAGGCGAAGCATATGACGGCCGGCGAGGGCGAGTTCCTCGGCCTGGATCGTACCGAGGCGGTGCGCCGCATGCGCGCAGGACGCGCGGTGATGGAAGATGCGATCGGGCGGCCCGTCGCCGGCTTCATCGCGCCGGCATGGCTGTACGGCGATGGCGCGCGCGCCGCGCTGGCGGACGAAGGATTTGCGCTGGCCGAGGACCATTTCCGCGTGTGGCGTCCGGCGGATGGCGCGATTCTGGCGCGCGGCCCGGTCATCACCTGGGCCAGCCGCAGCCCGCGGCGGATCGCCAGCTCGCGCCTGTTCGCCGGCCTCGCCCGCGCGGCGCTGCACCCCCTGCCGGTTGTGCGCGTGGCGGTGCATCCGGGCGACGCGCACGTGCCGAGCCTGCTCGCCAGCATCGACGCGACGCTGGGAACTTTTGCGCGCCGCCGCATCGGGCATTATGGGGATTTGGTTGCGGCGGCGTCATCCCCGGTGAAGACCGTCGGCGTCGTAGCCCAGGAGGCCAAGTGAGTTCCCCGCCCCAACACCACGCAGGTGCTGCTGCAGCGACCTGGACCGCAGAGACATTCGATCCCCCCTTGCTCGCCGAAGGCGGCAGCCTCGCCGCACGCTGGCTCGGTCCGGTCATCTCGCTCGGCATCTTTGCCGCGGTGCTGTGGCAATTGCGCACTATGCACATCGCGCAGGTCGTGGACATGGTGCCGCGATCGCCGCTCTTCTGGCTGGTGTTCGCCGGCTATTACCTCGTGACGCCCGCCGCCGACTTCCTGATCTTCCGCCGCCTGTGGAACCTGCCCGCCGCCGGCTTCGGCGCGCTGACGCGCAAGTTCGTCGGCAACGAAATCCTGATGGGCTATATCGGCGAGCTCCATTTCTACAGCTGGGCGCGCAACCGGCTGCGCATGGTGGCGGCGCCGTTCGCGGCGGTGAAGGACGTCGCGATCCTCTCGGCCGCGGCGGGCAACCTCGTCACGCTGGCGGTGCTGGCGGCGGCCTATCCGTTCCTCGGCGCGCTGCATCTCGGCCTCGCCCCCGGCACGATCGTGATGGCGGTGACGGTGACGCTCGGCACCTCGCTGGTGCTGCTCGCCTTCCGCGGCCGGCTGCTGACGCTCGATCCGACCGATCTGATGTTCGTCGGCGGCGTGCAGCTGCTGCGCGTCGTCGTGACGTCACTGCTGCCGGCCCTGCTGTGGCACCTCGTTCTGCCGCAGGTCGCGTTGGGCTGGTGGCTGCTGCTGGCATCGTTGCGCCTGCTGCTGTCGCGCCTGCCGTTGCTGCCCAACAAGGATCTTGTGTTCGCGGGCATCGCCGTGGTGCTGGTGGGCCCCGACGTCGCGATCGGCGGCCTGATGACGATGATGGCAAGCCTGATCCTGGCCACCCACATCCTGGTCGGCGCCGGGCTGGTGCTGGCCGAATTCGCGCTGGGCGAGGACTGAGCGCGGCATGCGCATCGTCGATGTCTGTGCGTTCTACGCGCCCGAAGGCGGCGGCGTGCGCACCTATATCGAGCGCAAGCTGAAGGCGGTGCCGGCCGCCGGGCACGAACTGATCGTGCTCGCCCCCGGCCGCACCGACAGGATCGAGCACCGCGGGCCGAATGCGCGGATCGAGTGGCTGGCGAGCCCGCGCTTCCCGCTCGATCGGCGCTACGGCTATTTCGCCGATGCCGGGCAACTCCACGCCGCGCTCGACCGGCTTCGGCCGGACGTGGTCGAGGTCTCGTCGCCGTGGCGCAGCGCCTCGATCGTCGCCGACTGGCAGGGGCCGGCGCGACGCGTGCTGGTGATGCACGCCGATCCGCTGTCCGCTTACGCCTATCGCTGGTTCGGCGGCGTCGCCGATCGCGCGACGATCGATCGCGGCTTTGCATGGTTCTGGCGGCATCTGCGCCGGCTCGACGCGCGCTACGACGCCGTGGTCAGCGCGAGTGCCAGCCTGTCGGAGCGCCTGACCGAGGGTGGCCTCGCCCGCGTCGTCACCAATCCGATGGGGGTCGATCCCGGCATCTTCTCGCCGGACCTGCGCGACGAGGAGCTGCGCGCGCGCCTGCTCGATCGCTGCGGGCTGCCGTCGAGCGCCACCTTGCTGCTCGCCGTCGGCCGCCACGCCCCCGAGAAACGGTGGCCGATGGTGATCGACGCCGCCATGACGGCGGCCGCGCGCCGGCCGGTGGGATTGGTGCTGGTCGGCGATGGTCGTGATCGTGGGCGGATCGTCCGCCAGATCGGCGCGAACCCGCACGTCTGCCTGGTCGCGCCGATCCGCGATCGCCTGCGCCTCGCGACGATGATGGCAAGCGCCGATGCGCTGATCCATGGCTGCGAGGCCGAAACCTTCTGCATCGTCGCTGCCGAGGCGCGTGCATCGGGCCTGCCGCTCATCGCTCCCGATGCGGGTGGCGCCTCGGATCAGGCGCGCGCGGGTGGCGGCCTCACCTATCGCGCCAGTTCGAGCGCCAGCGCTGCCGCCGCCATCACCCGTTTCGTCGATCAGCCGGTCCGCGCGACCGGCAGCGTCCGCACGATGGACGAGCATTTCGCCGATTTATTCGCGCTCTACGAATGGCTTGACCAGCCGGCCGCACGCGCCGCCTGAGCCATTGCGCCCGCGTGGTGCGCCGTTAGGCTGGCGCGATGCTCCCCTCCCCCGACATCCTCGCCGCCGACGCCACCGCCGAACTGGCGCGGCTGGTCGCGTTCGACACCACTTCGCGCGACTCGAACCTCGCGCTGATCGTCCATGTCGAGCGCCTGCTCGCCGATCTGGGCATCGCCACCACGCGCGTGCCGAGTGCCGATGGCAGCAAGACCAATCTCTACGCGACGATCGGCCCGGCGGTCGCGGGCGGGATCGTGCTGTCGGGCCACACCGACGTGGTGCCGGTCGACGGCCAAAGCTGGACGAGCGATCCGTTCACCCTCGCCGCGCGCGACGGGCGCCTTTACGGGCGCGGCACCTGCGACATGAAGGGCTTCCTCGCGCTCGCGCTGGCGGCGGCACCGGCCTTCGCGCAAGGCAGCCTCGCGCGGCCGGTTCACCTCGCCCTTTCCTATGACGAAGAGGTGGGCTGCATCGGTGCACCGGCGATGATCGCGGAGATTGCGCGGACGCTGCCGCCGCCGGCCGCGGTGATCGTCGGCGAGCCGACCAACATGCAGGTCGTCCGCGGGCACAAGGGGATCACCTCCTACCTCGTCACCGTCACCGGGCACGAGGCGCATTCCAGCCTCACCCATCTCGGCCTGTCGGCCAACATGGTGGCGGTGCAGCTGATGGGGCAGCTCGCCGCGCTGGCCGAGCGGCTGGAGCGCGAGGCGGATCCGGCGTCGCCGTTCGTGCCGCCGCATGCGACGCTCACCATCGGCCAGGTCGACGGCGGCACCGCGGTCAACATCCTCGCCGGGCGCTGCACCTTCCTGTTCGATCTGCGCTGCCCGCCCGGGCTGGACCCCGAGGCGGTGCTGGCCCCGTTCCTGGCCGAGGCGGCGCGGTGCGACGCGACGATCAAGGCGCGCTTTCCGGCCGCCGGCGTCTCGGTCGTCCGCCGCTCCACCACGCCTGCCTTTGCGCCCGATCCCGACAGCGTGGCCGAGCGCATTGCGCGCAGCCTCGCCGGCGACAACGGTCCGGCGCGCGTCGTCGCCTACGCTGCAGAGGCGGGGCAATTCCAGCAGGGCGGCTTCTCGACCGTGATCTGCGGCCCCGGCTCGATCGAGCAGGCACATCAACCTGACGAATATGTCGAGAAGACGCAGATCGCGCGCGGGGCGAGCTTCATGCTGCGGCTGGCGGAGATGCTGGCAAACTGATGTTATTGTACGACGAACCGTAATCCCTATCTTCAGGGCAGCAGGAGGTTTCCCAGACAATCCGCCAGATCGCCGCTTTACCCTATCGCATCGACGATACCGGCACGGTCAACGTGCTGCTCATCACCAGCCGTGAGACGCGGCGTTGGGTCGTGCCCAAGGGTAATCCGATCCGCGGCCTGTCCAGCCACCAGGCCGCCGCCCACGAAGCCTATGAGGAGGCGGGTGTCCGCGGCATCACCTGCCCGACGGCGCTGGGATCGTACAATTATTGGAAACGGCGCAACGATGGCAGCGTGCGTCGGGCGACCGTCGCGGTGTTTCCCCTCGCCGTCACCGAGCAGGAGGCCGACTGGCCCGAGCAGGACGAGCGCGAGACGCGCTGGTTCGACCTGCCCGAGGCTGCGACCCTTGTGCAGGAGGCAGATCTCGGCCGCCTGATCGGTCGCTTCCGCGCGCCCGCTCCGGTTGCTGGACCGGGGCAACGGCTGCTGGCATGGACGCACGCGCTGGGCGGGAGGGTGCCGATGCTGCGCTGGTTCCAAGCACTGATGCCGCGGCAGGGGCGCTTCTTCGATCTATTCGAGGATCATGCCGCGACGCTCGTCGCGGGCGCCGACGCGCTGGCGCGGCTGCTTCAGGGCGGCCCCGACATGCCGCTCTACATCCGCGAGATCACCGACCGCGAGCATGAGGCGGACGACATCACCCGCACCGTGCTGCAGGACGTGCGCCGCACCTTGGTCGCGCCGTTCGATCGCTCGACCATCTCCGGGCTGATCGCGACGATGGACGATGCGATCGACCAGATGAATCACACGGCAAAGGCCATCACGCTCTACGAATTGAGTGAGTTCGAGCCCGCGATGCGCGACATTGCCGCGATCATCCTCGAGGCGGCGCGGGTCACGTCGGAGGCGGTGCCGCTGCTGCGCGCGATCGGCATCAATTCGGAACGCATCCTCGAACTGACCGAGCGGCTCGTCACGCTGGAAGGGCATGCCGACACGATCCACGATCGGGGCCTGAAGATCCTGTTCGGCGAGGCGGAGAGCGGCGGGGCGATGCACTTCATCGTCGGTCGCGAGATCTACACCCACCTCGAGCGCGTCGTGGACAAGTTCGAGGATGTCGCGAACGAGATCCAGGGCCTCGTGCTCGATCACGCCTGACGCGACGGTGCATCTCGCTCTGCCCCTGCTGATCGGCCTGGTCGGCGTCGCCTTGCTGTTCGACCTGCTCAACGGCGTGCACGATGCCGCCAATGCGATCGCAACGGTGGTCTCGACCCGCGTCCTGCCGCCGACGCTGGCGGTCATCTGGGCGGCGTTCTTCAACTTCGTCGCCGTGCTGGTGTTCGGCGTGCATGTCGCCGAGACGGTCGGGCAGGGCATCGTCGCCGCCGGTATCGTCACGCCGCAGGTGATCTTTGCCGCGCTGGCGGGCGCGATCGTGTGGAACCTCGCCACCTGGGCGATCGGCGTCCCCTCCTCGTCCAGCCACGCGCTGATCGGCGGCCTCATCGGCGCGGGCACGGCGCGGGCTGGCCTGCATGCGATCGTGTGGAGCGGCGTGTCGAAATGGGCGGCGGCCATCGTCCTGTCGCCCGCGCTGGGCCTGCTGCTCGCGCTCATGCTGATGCTGTTGGTGCCGTGGCTGCTCGCATGGACTCGGCCCGCCCGCGCTGACCGGCTGTTCCGCCGGCTCCAGCTCGTGTCGGCGGCGCTCTACGCGCTGGGCCATGGCGGCAACGACGCGCAGAAGACGATGGGGGTCATCACCGTCCTGCTCTATTCGCAGGGGCTGCTGCGAGGCGGCTTCCACGTGCCCTTGTGGGTCGCGCTGGCCTGCCAGGCGGCGATGGCGCTCGGCACGCTGGGGGGCGGGTGGCGGATCGTCCGCACCGTGGGATCGCGCATCACCCGGCTGACCCCCGCGCAGGGCTTCTGCGCCGAGACCGGCGGCGCGATCACGCTCGCCATCGCGACTGTCAGCGGCATCCCGGTATCGACCACACACACCATCACCGGCGCGATCGTCGGTGTCGGCGCGGCGCGGCGACTGTCGGCGGTGCGCTGGGGCGTCGTCGGCGGGATCGTCGCGGCGTGGTGCATCACGCTGCCGGCGGCGGCGCTTATGGCGGCGGCCGTCTACGCGCTCGCCGGCCTGTTCTGATCGCTGGGGATTCTCCTGCCGCCCGTCCTGATGTATCGATCGGCGGATGATGCCCGCGCTTTCCGTGACCCGCTCGATCCTGGGCCAGCCGTGGCGCTGGCGCGGCTCGAGCGCGGACCGGCGCGACGAGGCGGGCCAGGCCGACGATCTGGTGACACAATTGCTGCTGGCGCGCGGCGTGTCGCGGGCGGCGCTCGACAGCCATCGCGCGCCCACCATTCGCGGCTTCATGCCCGATCCGTCGATCTTCCGCGACATGGACGTCGCCGCCGCGCGACTGGCCAAGGCGGTGACGACCGGCGAGGCCGTCACCGTCTTCGGCGACTATGACGTCGACGGCGCGACCTCGGCCGCCCTGCTCGTCCGCCTGCTGCGCGATCTCGGCCTCGCCCCCGCCGCTTATATTCCCGACCGGCTGATGGAGGGGTATGGTCCCTCCGGCGCCGCTCTGGTGCGGATCGCCGAGGGCGGCTGCAAGCTGGTGGTGACGGTGGATTGCGGGGCGCAGGCGTTCGAGGCGCTCGACGAGGCCGCCGCCGCCGGGCTCGACGTGATCGTGGTCGAT
The DNA here is from genome assembly GCF_019930585.1 of Sphingomonas nostoxanthinifaciens. NCBI lineage: Bacteria > Pseudomonadati > Pseudomonadota > Alphaproteobacteria > Sphingomonadales > Sphingomonadaceae > Sphingomonas > Sphingomonas nostoxanthinifaciens. The sequence continues at coordinate 4,258,112 of NZ_CP082839.1, forward strand.
CACCACAAATGCGCGACCACGCTGCCGCGCGCACTGGCGCTGGTGAACCCCAACCGGCTCGACGAAGGCGAAGGCGCGGCGCACGGCCATCTCGCGGCGGTCGGCGTCGCCTTCCTGCTGGGCGCCGCCTTGATCCGCACGTTGCGCGCCGCGGGCTGGTTCGCCGATCGGGCCGAGCCGCGGCTGATCGACCTGCTCGATCTGGTCGCACTCGGCACCGTCGCCGATGTCGCCGCGCTCAAGGGGCTCAATCGCGCCTTCGTCGCGCAGGGGCTGAAGGTGATGGCGCAAGGCCGCAACCTCGGCCTCGCCGCGCTCGCACGCGCTGCCGGGCTCACCGCCGCGCCGAGCTGTTCCGATCTCGGTTTCGCGTTGGGCCCGCGCATCAATGCCGGCGGCCGGGTGGGCAAGGCCGATCTCGGCGTTCGCTTGCTCACGACGCGTGATCCCGCCGAAGCCGACGCGATCGCCGCCGAACTCGACCGGCTGAACGGCGAGCGGCGCGCGATCGAAGGCGAGGTGACGCAGGCCGCCGAGGCGCTGGCCGCCGCGCAGCGCGAGCGCGCGGTGACGGTGGTGACCGGCGCGGGCTGGCATCCGGGCGTGATCGGCATCGTCGCCAGCCGGCTGAAAGAGCGACTCGGCCGCCCGGCGATCGTCATCGCATTGGACGAGGCCGGCGTCGGCAAGGGCTCCGGGCGGTCGATCTCGGGCGTCGATCTCGGCGCGGCGGTGCTCGCCGCCAAGGATATGGGTCTGCTCGTCGCGGGTGGCGGGCATGCGATGGCGGCGGGGCTGACGATCGCCGCCGACAAGATCGAAGCCTTCGCCGATTTCCTCGACGCGCGGCTGGCAGCCGATGTCGAGCGCGCGCGCGACGATCGCGCCCTGCTGCTCGATGCGGTGCTGAGCGCGGGCGGCATCGCGCCATCATTGGTCGACGCGCTGGAGGCGGGCGGCCCCTATGGCGCCGGCTGGCCGAGCCCGCGCGTCGCCGCCGGCCCGGTGCGCGTGGTGCGCGCCGATATCGTCGGCAACGGCCACGTCCGTGCAGTGGTGGCGGGCGACGACGGCCGCTCGATCAAGACCGTCGCCTTCCGCCAGGCGGAGACGGCGCTCGGCCAGGCGCTGCTCGGCGCGGGACCGCATCGCCGGCTATGGGTAGCCGGTCGCGCGCGCATCGACCTGTGGAATGGCGGCAGTCAGGCGGAACTTCACCTCGACGACGCCGCATGGTGCGATTGACCTCGGCGCGCCCAGCCCTTAAGCGCCTTCCCCTGCCATCATGGCCCCTTCGTCTAAGGGTTAGGACGCGGCCCTTTCACGGCTGAAATACGGGTTCGAATCCCGTAGGGGTCACCATCCGCACGTGCGGATCGGCAATTTCCGGCTCAGCCGATGGCGAGAACGTCGCCGGGCCGAAGCGACGGCAGCAATGTGAGCAGCGCTTCCCTCTCCACCGCGATACAGCCTTCGGTCGGTGCGGCGTCGCGCCAGCAGTGGAGGAAGATCGCGCTGCCGGCGCCGGGGATGGGCGGCGCGTCGTTGTGGCCGAGTATCACGATCACGTCGTAGAGGCCGTCGTCGCGCCACAGCCGCTCGGCCGAGCAGGCGTATGGGTGGCGCACCGGGCGATTGTAAGCGGGGTCGGCCGGATCGTCCGACCAGCCGTCGTCGGGGCGGATCCAGCGCCACGGCAATGCGAGCGACGGCGGGAGCGTCAACCGATCCGGCCGAAGCAGTACGCCGCGCACCGGCCAATGACCGTAAGGCGTCGCGCCGTCGCCTTCGCGCTTGGCGGCTGCATCGATCGCCTCCCCCCGGCCGATCGCGCAAGGGATGAGTGCGTCGCCGGCGCGCAGCGTTCGCGCGGCGCAATCGACCGCCAGCCTCACAACAGATGGCCGGTCCGGTCGCGCTTCACCGCGAGATAATGGGCGTTGTGCGGATTGGGCGGCAGCGCGTGCGGCACGCGCTCGACCACGGTGACCCCCGCCGCCTCGAGCCCCGCGACCTTGGCGGGGTTGTTGGTGAGCAGCCGCACCCGATCCTGCCCGAGCCGGCGCAGCATCGCCGCCGCGACGCCGAAATCGCGCGCGTCGATCGCGAAGCCCAGCCGCAGATTGGCCTCGACCGTGTCGAAGCCCTGATCCTGCAGCGCATAAGCGCGCAATTTGTTGACGAGGCCGATCCCGCGCCCCTCCTGCCGCAGATAGAGCAATATCCCCCAGCCGCTCGCGGCGATCGCTGCCAGCGCCGCCTGCAACTGCGGCCCGCAATCGCATTTCAGGCTGCCGAGCACGTCGCCGGTGAGGCATTCGCTGTGCAGGCGGACGAGCGGCGGCCGGCCATCGGGCGCGCCGATCAGCAGTGCGACATGCTCGCCCGCATCCTCGGGCGAGCGGAAGGCGACGATCTCGGCCTGCTCCGCCTGCGCGATCGGCAGTCGCGCGCGCGCGACGATGGCGAGGCGATCGCCGGCATCATGCTCGGCAATCTCCTGCGCGGTGACGTGCGCCGCCGGCTCGCCGCCGTCGCGCGCGATGAAGAAAGCCGGCAGCAGCCCGGCGAGGCGCGCCAGCGTCAGCGCGGCGGCCGCGGCATCCGCCTCGACGATCGGGCGCGTGCGGTAGGGGCCCTTGAGCGGCGTGGCGAGGTCGCCCGCCGGGTCCGCCAGCGCCAATGCCGCCGGCAGATCGAGCCACGGCGCGCGCTCCACCGCGACCGCCTGCCCCGGCGTGGCGGCGTCGCGCTGGTTGGCGAGCTTCAGCACCGCGCCGCGCTCGGCCGACAGCAGCAGATCGGCGTGGCCGTCGGGATCGAACGCCGCCAGCCGCTCGCTATCCGCGGTCTCGACCGCGAGCAGCAGCAACCAGCCGTCCGAACCCTCGATCGCGACCGGCCAGCCGCGCCGGATCGCGTCGATCGCGCGCGCCGCATCGCGTGCGCTCACACCGCGAACTCGGTCACGAGCGGCACGTGATCGGATGGCTTGATCCACGATCGGCATGGCTCGCACACATGGTGCGCGACCGCCTTCGCCGCCAGCGCGGGGCTTGCCCACATATGATCGAGCCGGCGGCCGCGATCGTTCACCGTGAAATCGGGCGAGCGGTAGCTCCACCACGTGTGGAGGCGCGCCGGCGCCGGATGGAAATGGCGGCCGAGATCGACCCAGTCGTGCGCCGCCTGCAGCCGGCCGAGCGCGTCGACCTCGACCGGGGTGTGGCTGACGACGTCGAGCAGTTGCTTGTGGCTCCACACGTCTTCGGGCAGCGGCGCGATGTTGAAGTCGCCCACCAGCAAAGTCGGCTCCGCCAGATGGCGCGACCAGTCGGTCATGCGTTCGACGAAGGCCAGCTTCTGCTTGAACTTGGGATTGAGCGCGGGATCGGGAATGTCGCCGCCCGCCGGCACGTAGACATTCTCCAGCCGGAAGCCCGCCTCCAGCCGCACGCCGACGTGGCGCGCCTCGCCATTGTCCTGCCAGTCGAACCGCCAGCTGTCGTCGGTGGCGTCGGACAGCGGCACGCGGCTGAGGATGGCGACGCCGTGATGCATGCGCTGGCCGTGCAGCCGCTGATGGACATAGCCGAAGCCGCGAAATGCGTCGGCCGGAAAGACGTCGTCGGCGGCCTTGGTTTCCTGCAGGCACACTATGTCGGGCTGTTCCTCGGCGAGGAAGCGCTCGACGATGCCGATCCGCGCGCGCACCGAGTTGATGTTCCACGACGCGATCTTGAGGGTGGCCATGGGAGGGCCAATAGCCGCGCCGGAAAGACGTGGGAAGCCGGCGGACCGACCGTCGCGCGCCCCCGCAGCGACGGCCGGCCCCACCTCCCCCCAATCAATATTTCAGGCTGACCGTTCCGAACACGGTGCGGCCGGGCGCGACCGTCGCATAATGGGCGGCATAGGCCTGGCTGAAGTAGCGCTTGTCGGTCAGATCGTTGGCGTTGATGCTGACCGTGATCCGCGGCGTCACGACGTAAGATGCGCGGGCATCGAACCGCCAATAGCTCGGGATCGAGCGCGCCAGAACGGTGGTCGCGGGGATGATCGTCACGTTGCCCGCGCTATCCTGCACCGCCTTGCGGTTGTCGGAATAGCCGCCAAAGACCCGGCTGGTGTAGAAGGCGCCTCCGCCCAGCGTGAACTTGCCGATCGTATAGTCGCTCCATGCGCTGAAGCTGTGCTTGGCAGTCTGCGGGAACTGCTTGCCGGTGTTGACCGACGTCACATAGACGGTCTGCGCAGCGCGGCTGCCGATCGCGGCGGCGGTGAGCGCGCTCTGCCCGCCGTCGCGCACCTTGGCGTCGAGATAGGTATAGCCGCCGAACACGGTCCACGCGTCGGTGATGCGGCCATTGAAGCCGAGAGTCGCGCCGTCGACGCGCTTCTTGCCGATGAAGGCGACGGTGTTCGCGTCGATCGTCACGCGCGCATTGGTTGTGTCGACGCGGAACACCGCGAGCGTCAGCGACAGTTTCTCGTGCAGTACGTCGGCCTTGGCGCCGACTTCGTAGCTCTTGCTCTTCTCGGGCTTGAGCTGATCGAGCAGCGGCGAGACCGCGGTACCGAGTGAATTGCCCTCCAGGCCCTCGCCCAGCAGGCTGTTGGGCGGCGTGGTGGAGGTCGCGATCGATCCGTAGACGCTGATGTTCCCCGCCGGCTTGCCGACCAGCCCGGCCTGGTAGTTCCAGTTGCCGTCATGCCGTTTCAGATAGACTGGCGCCGCGGTCGCGCTGGTCAGCGGCAGTCGCGTCGTCGAGGTAAAATCGTCGTAGCGCACGCCGAGATTGGCGATGAGATATTGGCCGATCCCGATCGAATCGAACAGGTAGCCGGCCTTGGTGATGCCGGTGTTGATTGTGTCGCTCCACGTCGTGCTGCGCGTGATCGCCGTCGCCGTCGTGCTGGTGTCGCTGGTGTAATTGACCCAGGGGTCATTGGGATTGGGGTTGCCCAGCGGCGCGCAATTGGAGCGCGCGACCGAGGAGACCGAGCAGCGCGGGCTGATCGTCGAGCCGGTCGCCAGCACGTAGGTGCCGCGGCGCGCATCCTCGCTGCTAAACTCCATGCCCGCGGCGATGCTGTGCTTGAGGATGCCGGTCTCGAACTTGGCGGTGACGTCGGTCTGGTTGATCAGGCTGTTCGTCACGCCGGTGCGGGTGTTGGCGCGGCGCCAGACATAGCCGCCATTGGTGAAGTTGGTGCCGGTGTTGGTGGCGGTCGTCCCGACGACGTTGCCCTGCGAATCGTCGGGCTGAGTGTAGATGTAGCCCTGATAGGTGTGGCTGAAGCGCGACGTGTTGCGGATCATGACGTTGCTGCCGAAATCATGCTCCGCACGCAACGTCGCCTGATCGGTGTTCGATGTGCGGAAATCGCGATCCTTCAATCCGTAGAAGGTCGAATAGGGCACGGTCACGTTCTGGCCACCGAGCGTGCTGACGTTGTGCACCGGCTCCGACAGCACGAAGTTTCCGGCGGGCGCGTTGCAGATCGTCGCCGAGCAGACGTAGGTGTAGGGCAGGCCGCTGTCGGGCAGCTCGCTGGTGTGCAGGTGGTAATAAGCCGCGGTCAGCCGGGTCGGTGTGCCGAGGCCGATCGTCACCGATGGCGCGATGCCCCAGCGCTTCTGCCAAATGGCGTCGCGACCGGCGACATCCTGATCGTGCCACATCCCCTCGATCCGCACCGCGGCGGTGGGGCTGATCTGCTTGTTCACATCGACGACGACGCGCTTGTAATCGGCATTGCCGTAACTGCCGTCGAGCGTCGCGAAGTCGCCGAGCTTCGGCAGCTTCGAGATGATGTTGATCGTGCCGCCCGCCGAGCCGCGCCCGCCGAGCGTGCTGTCCGAGCCCTGCACGACCTGGATCTGGTCGACCGCGAACACCTCGCGGGTCTGTGCGCCGATGTCGCGCACGCCGTCGAGATAGGTCGAGCCCTGCGAATCATAGCCGCGGATGAACGGCCGGTCGCCGATCGGATTGCCGCCCTCGGCCGCGCCGAAGGTGATGCCCGGCACCGTGCGCAATGCATCGACCAAGCTGGCCGAGCCGGTCTCGCGGATCAGATTTTCGGGAATCACCGTGATGGTGCGCGGCGTGTCGAGCAGCGGCGCGACCATTTTGGGATTGGGGTTGTCGTCGAGATGGCCGTTGACCGTGATGACATGCTCCTGATCCGGCGCCGCTTCGGCCGGCGCGTCAGCAGGATCCGCAGCCTGCGCGGCGGAGAGAAATCCCACGCACGACAGCGCGAGGAACGTCGGCTTCTTCCATTCAAGTGACACGATGATGCTGCCCCGTCTGATGATGGCGTGGTCGTTCCACGTCCGTTCAAAGGCGCCGCTAATGAGAGTCGTTCGCAACGTCAATTGCTTTTGAGAAACATTCGCACACACTGATCGAGAGAATCGCGGTCAACCGCATCGGGTTCGGCGTCCAAGGGGTTGCGTTGGCGGCAAGGGCTCGCCCATCGTGGACGGCGATGCTGCGACAATATGAGCTGGTCGATCGGGTGCTTAGCTACGATCCCACCGCCGACGAGGCGCTGCTCAATCGCGCCTACGTTTTCTCGATGGCGGCGCATGGCAGCCAGAAGCGCGCCAATGGCGATCCCTATTTCAGCCATCCGATCGAAGTGGCCGGTATCCTGACCGACCTCAACCTCGACGACGAGACCATCGCCACCGCGATCCTCCACGACACGATCGAGGATACGCTGGCGACGCCCGAGCAGGTCGAGAAGAGCTTCGGCCCGGCGGTTGCGCGGCTGGTCGACGGCGTCACCAAGCTGTCGAAGATCGAGGCGCAGTCGGAAAGCCAGCGCGCCGCGGAGAATCTGCGCAAGTTCCTGCTGGCGATGTCCGACGACATCCGCGTGCTGCTGGTGAAGCTGGCCGACCGGCTGCACAACATGCGCACGCTCAAATATATTCCGGCCGAGGCCAAGCGCCGCCGGATCGCGCGCGAGACGATGGATATCTATGCGCCGCTCGCCGAGCGAATCGGCATGTACGAGTTCATGACCGAGATGCAGACGCTCGCCTTCCGCGAGCTGGAGCCCGAGGCGTATGATTCGATCGTTCGCCGGCTCGACCAGCTGAAGGAAGGCGGCGGCGATCGCGTCGCGCGCATATCGTCCGGCATCCGCCTGCTGCTGGGCCAGAAAGGCATCAAGGCCGAGGTCGAGGGACGCGAGAAGCATCCTTATTCGATCTGGCGCAAGATGACCGAGCGCCACATCAGCTTCGAGCAGCTTTCGGACGTGATGGCGTTCCGCGTGGTGCTGGAGGATGACGAGCAATGCTATCGCGCGCTCGGCCTGCTCCACGGGCGCTGGCCGATGGTGCCGGGCCGCTTCAAGGATTACATCTCGACGCCGAAGCGCAACGGCTATCGCTCGCTCCACACCGCCGTGATCCATTCGGAGCGCGTGCGGATCGAGATCCAGATCCGCACCGCCAAGATGCATGCCGAGGCCGAATATGGCGTCGCCGCGCACTGGGCCTACAAGCAGGGCGGCACGATCCAGCCCGACGTCAAATCGCGCTGGATCCGCGACCTCGTCGAGATCCTCGACCATGCATCCAGCGCGGAGGAACTGCTCGAGCATACGCGGATGGCGATGTATCAGGATCGCATCTTCGCCTTCACGCCGAAGGGCGAGCTGATCCAGCTGCCGAAGGGCGCGACCCCGGTCGATTTCGCTTATGCGGTCCACACCGATCTCGGCGACCAGACGGTCGGCGCGAAAATCAACGGGCGGGTCGTGCCGCTGCGCACGCCGATCAAGAATGGCGACCAGGTGCAAATCCTGCGTTCCGCCGCGCAGGAGCCGCAAGCGGCGTGGATGAGCTTCGCCGCGACCGGCAAGGCGCGCGCCTCGATCCGCCGCTTCGTCCGCCAGAAGGAGCAGGCCGAGATGGTCGCGCTCGGCCGCCGCTTCTACGACGCGATCGTCGCGCGCCTGCCGGCGCAGCTCGGCCCCAACGCGCTCGACGAAGCGATCCGGCGCCTGAAGGTCACCGACGCGGACCGGCTGATGGAGCAGATCGCGCGCGGCATCCTCACCGACGAGCAGGTGATGGAGGCGCTGATGCCGGGCTCGGCCAAGCAGGTCGGGGCGGCGCCGCGCGCGGCGCGCGCCGTGTCGATGAAGGGGCTCACCCCCGGCGTCGCCTTCACCCTCGCCCAATGCTGCACGCCGGTGCCGGGCGACCGCATCGTCGGCGTGCGGCTGACCGACCGGCCGGTCGAGGTCCACGTCATCGAATGCCCGGTGCTGCAGGCCGCGCCCGAAGAGGATTGGGTCGATCTCGCCTGGGGCGACGGCAGCGAGGGCGGCACCGCGCGGCTGAACGTGATCGTGCGCAACGAGCCCGGCTCGCTCGGCGTGATGGCGGGGATCCTCGGCGCGCAGGGCGCCAACATCGTCAACCTGACGCTGTCGCAGCGCGACCAGAGCTTCCACACCTTCCACGTGGTGATCGAGGTGCACGACGTGGCGCATCTGATGCGCATCCTCGCCGGCCTGCGCGCCGCCGACGCGATCGCCAGCGCCGAACGGATGGAGCCGCAACCGCCCCTGCTCGCCGCCTGACGGATCGATCCGGCCGGCACGAAACCGCATTGACGCGGAATGTCCGCCCCTTAACCATGTGCAGCGGCAATCGACCGGATGAAGAGTCGCCGCCGGTACTTCTTTGGGGGAGGAATAGCCGATGCGCAGCATCCTATTGTCGGGTCGTATCCTTGGCCTGCTCGCTTCACTCGCGGCGACCGGGCCGGTCATGGCCACGAAATATACCTATGTCGTCACCGGGACGACGATCGCCCCGACAACCGACCCGCTTGGCATCTACGATATCGGCACCAGCGACACCTTCGTCGCGCCCGGCACACCCTTCACGCTGACCTTCACGGTCGACGATTCGCTGGCCGGCGCGGCGTATAGCTATGCCGCGGGTGGCTCATCCGCGATCGGCGGCGGCATCCACCAGGCGGGCACCGTGCCGCCGGTGACGACAAGCGGGGATTATCCCGTGAGGACCGGCGATTCCTACACGCCGCCACCGACAAGCGGCCTCGGCGATCCGATCGGAACCGAGATTACCGAAAGCGATCTCGGATCGGTCCAGAAAAGCGCGGGCACGCTCTCCTTCACCGCGCAATATCTCAAGGACGAGGGTTTTTATTCGGTCATCAAGACCGGCGGCGAGGTCGTGGCGGATTATCTCTCGATCGACCTGAAAAGCGCGGCGTTCACCTCCACCGATTTCCGCGAAGTCGGGACGTTCGCGCTGGCGCCGGGCAGCATCGGCGTCTTCCAGACGTTCGACGAGACGTACGGCCGCGACAGCTTCGATCTAGCATTCACCGCGGCCGGCTTGTCGGCCACCAGCCTGACCGTCACGAGCGATGCCGCCCCGGTGCCCGAACCGGCAAGCTGGGCACTGATGCTGGTGGGCCTGGGCGCGATCGGCGCGACCATGCGCCGCCGTCAGGCGGTGCGCACGTCCTTCGCCACTGCGTCGAGCAGGCCGTTGACGAAGCCCGTCTCGCGCTTGTCGAAGAAGGCGTCGGCGACATCGACATATTCGCTGATGACGCTCGCCGTCGGCACGTCCGGCCGGGCGATCAGTTCGTAGGTGCCGGCGCGCAGGATCGCGCGCATCGGGCGATCGAGCCGCGCCAGCGTCCAGCCCTTGCCGAGCCGCGCCGTCACCGCCGCGTCGATCTCCTCAAGCCGCGCATCGACCCCGCGCACCAGATCGTCGAAGAAATCGACCTCGGCGTCGGCATAGTCGACATCCTCGATCGTGGCGCCGAGCCGGTGACGATGGAATTCGTCGAGCAGGCGCGGCAGCGGGGTGTTTTCCATCTCGCGCTGATACAGTGCCTGGACGGCGGCGAGGCGCGCGGCGGAGCGCGCCCGCGAACGGTTGGGATGCTTGCTCATAAACGGATCGCGACCGAGCGGGCGTGCGCGGGCAGCCCCTCGGCATCGGCCAATGCCACCGCGGCCGGCCCGATGGCGGCCAGCCCGGCGGGGCCGCAGGCGATGAAGCTGGTGCGCTTCATGAAATCGAGCACCGACAGGCCGGATGCGAAGCGCGCGCGCCGCCCGGTGGGCAGCACATGGTTCGGGCCCGCGACATAATCACCGACGGCTTCAGGCGTGTGGCGGCCGAGGAAGACCGATCCGGCATGGCGCACCTGCGCGAACAAAGCGTCGGGATCGTCCACGGCGAGCTCGAGATGCTCGGGCGCGAGACGATCAACCAAAGGTAGCGCCGCCTCCAGCGTCGGAACGACGATGATCGCGCCGTTGGCGTCCCACGCCGTAGCGGCGGTCGCGCCGGTCGCGAGCGTGGCAAGCTGCTCGGTCACCTGCCGGGCGACGGCATCGGCGAAGGCATCATCGTCGGTGAACAGGATCGACTGGCTGGTCGGATCATGCTCGGCCTGGCTCAGCAGATCGGCAGCGATCCATGCAGGATCGTTGGCGCCATCGGCCACGACCACGATCTCCGACGGGCCGGCGACCATGTCGATGCCGACCACCCCGTAAAGCTGGCGCTTGGCCTCGGCGACCCAGGCGTTGCCTGGCCCGACGACGACGTCGACCGGCCGGATGCGCGCGGTGCCGTAGGCGAGCGCAGCGATCGCCTGAGCCCCGCCGACGCGCCACACTTCGTCCACCCCGGCCAGCTCGGCCGCCGCCAGCACCAGCGGGTTGGCCTCGCCATTCGGCGTCGGCACCACCATCGCCAGCCGCCCGACGCCTGCGACCCGCGCGGGCAGCGCGTTCATCAGCACCGTCGAGGGATAGGCCGCCCGGCCGCCCGGCACGTAGAGCCCGGCCGCATCGACCGGCCGCCAGCGCGCGCCGATCCGTACCCCGGCGGCGTCGATCTCATCGCGATCGACCGGTTTCTGCGCGGCGTGATAGACGGCGATCCGCTCAGCCGCGAGTTCGAGCGCCGCGCGCAAGTCCGGATCGAGCCCATCGAGCGCTGCACGCCGCTCGGCACGGCTAATCTCCCAGCCGTTCGCCTCGAGATCGTGGCGATCGAAGCGCCGGGTAAGATCGACCAGCGCCGCATCACCCTCGGCGCGAACGCGCGCGACGATCGCGGCGACGTCGCGCGATACGTCCGCATCCGCCTCGCGCCGCGCATTGACGAGCGCGGTGAAGGCGTCGGCGAAACCGGCCGCGCCGGCGTCCAGCCTAAGCGGCACGGGCGCCTCCCGCCGCGGCGCGGAACGCCTCGACCAAGGGCAGCACTTCGCGCGCGCGCGTCTTGAATGCGGCGCGGTTGACGATCAGGCGCGCCGAAACCTCGGCGATCGTCTCGACCTCGACCAGCCCATTCTCCTTCAGCGTGCGGCCGGAGGAGACGAGATCGACGATGCGGTTCGACAGGCCGAGCACCGGGGCGATCTCCATCGCGCCGTTGAGCTTGACGCATTCGGCCTGCACGCCGCGCGCCTCGAAATGGGCACGCGTGATGTTGGGATATTTGGTGGCGACGCGGACATGGCTCCAGCCGCGCGGATCGTCCGACGCTGCCAGCGCCGCTGGCTCTGCCACCGAGATGCGGCAATGACCGATGCCGAGATCGACCGGGGCGTAGAGCTCCGAATAATCGAATTCCATCAGCACGTCCGAGCCGACGATGCCGAGCTGCGCCGCGCCGTGCGCGACGAAGGTCGCGACGTCGAACGCGCGCACGCGGATCAGGCCGATATCGGCGCGGTTGGTGGCGAAGCGTAGCGCGCGGCTGTCCTCGTCGACGAACGCCGGCTCGGGCACGATGCCGGCCGCCTCGAACAGCGGCATGACCTCGGCCAGGATGCGCCCCTTGGGGACGGCGAAGATGATCGGATCGGCCATGGGAGTGCGCGCCTTACCGATGCCGGCGCGTGCGGGCAACGATTCAGGCGGGCTCGGTCTCGAACTGCAGCCGGGCGAGGCGGGCGTAGAGGCCCGAACGCGCCATCAGCACCTCGTGCCGTCCCTGCTCGACCAGCCGGCCGCGCTCCAGCACGACGATACGGTCGGAGGCGCGCACGGTCGCGAGGCGATGCGCGATGACGATCGTGGTGCGGTCGCGCATCAGCCGTTCGAGCGCGGTCTGCACCAGCCGCTCGCTCTCCGCGTCCAGCGCCGAGGTTGCCTCGTCGAGCAGCAGCAGCGGCGCATCGCGCAGCAAGGCGCGCGCGATCGCGAGCCGCTGGCGTTGCCCGCCCGACAGGCGCGCGCCGCCCTCGCCGAGGAAGGTGTCGAGCTTCTGCGGCAGCGAATCGAGGAACTCGGCCGCATTGGCCGCCTCGGCCGCCGCCCACAGAGCGGCGTCGTCCGCCTCCCAGCGGCCATAGCGCAGATTGTCGCGGGCGGACGCGGCGAAGATCACCGTCTCCTGCGGCACCACGGCGATGCGACGGCGGATCTCGCCGGGATCGCACTGGGTGAGCGCCACGCCGTCGATGCGCACCGTGCCGCCCTGCGGATCGTAGAAACGCTGGGCGAGCTGGAACAGGGTCGACTTGCCCGCGCCCGACGGGCCGACCACCGCGACGCGCTCGCCTGGCTCGATCGTCAAACTGAAATCGTCGAGCGCTGCAACCTCGGGCCGCGTCGGATAGCGGAAGTCGACATGATCGAACGAAAGCGCCCCACGCGGCGGCATCGGCAGCGCCTGCGGCCGCGGCGGGGCGGCGATCTCGGGCTGTTCGGCGAGCAATTCGCCCAGCCGGCTGGCGGCACCGGCGCCGCGCACCAGATCGCCATAGACCTCGGTCAGCGCGCCGAACGCGCCGGCGACGAGGCCGCCGGTCAGCACGAACGCGGCGATCGCGCCGCCGCTCATCCGGCCCTGCGCGACGTCGGTGGCGCCCTCCCACAACACCATCGTGATCGAGCCGAAGATCAGGCCGATGATGATCGCGGTCATCGACGCGCGGATGACGATGCGGCGCTTGGCGGTGGCGAAGGCGGCCTCCACCGTCGCGGCGAAGCGCGCTTCCTCGCGCTTCTCCTGGCCGAACGCCTGGACGATCTTCATCGCGGCGAGCGTCTCGGCGACGGTCGCGCCGATATCGGCGATGCGATCCTGCGCCGCGCGGCTGAAATTGCGGATGCGCCGGCCGAGCAGCATCACCGGCAGCATGATGCAGGGAATGGCGAGCAGCAACGTGCCGGCCAGCTTCGGCGACAGCACGAACAGATAGGCCACCCCGCCGATGCCGGTGAAGCTGTTGCGCAGCGCGATCGACACGGTCGAGCCCACCACCTGCTCGATGATCGCGGTGTCCGACGTCAGGCGCGAGGCGATCTCCGACGGGCGATTCTCCTCGAAGAAGCGCGGCGCGAGCTTGAGCAGGTTCGCCTGCACCCGACGGCGGAGGTCGGCCACCACCCGCTCGCCCAGCCACGAGACGAGGTAGAAGCGGAACGCCGTCGCGATCGCCAGCACCGCGACGATCATCAGCAGGTAGCGAAACGAATTGCCAACGCTCGCCGTGCTACCACCGCCGGCGATGAAGCCGCGGTCGATCACGCGCTTGAAGCCGTAGGGGATGGCCAGTGTCGCCGACGACGAAACGAGCAACGCCGCCAGCGCCGCCGCGATACGGCCGGGGTATGCGAGCGCGAGGCTCCAGATGAGACGCAGATCGCCGATCCGGCGACGCACGGGCGGCGGTGAGGGGTCGGCCATGCCGCCCTGTAGCAGGGGGCTCGGGCCCGCTCAATCGAGGGCGACGCACAGCCCGGCAGGGGCCGTTTTGTTGCATTGCGGCGTTGGAAGGCTCATGTTGCTGACAGGCGGAGGCGTATCTAGTGCTGTATGAGGCGTACGAATTGCAGCGCGGGCTGCTTGCGGGCGCCAGCGCCTGGGCGGGGCTCGGCTCCGAGTGGATGAACAATCCGGCCAATCCGTTCGCGCATACCCAGATCGGCACGATGATGGCGTCCGGGCTGGACGTGTTCGCCCACGCCTCGGCGCCGCACGGCAAGCCGCACTTCGACCTGCCCACCACCACGATCGACGGACGCGACGTGCCGGTGGTCGAGGTGATCGAGGCGCGCCGGCCGTTCGGCCAGCTGCGCCACTTCACCCGCCCCGGCGCGCCCGCGGGCCAGCCGAAGCTGCTGATCGTCGCGCCGATGTCGGGCCATTACGCCACCCTGCTGCGCGGCACGGTCGAGCGGATGCTGCCCGGCCATGACGTGTGGATCACCGACTGGCGCGATGCGCGGCAGGTGTCGCTTGAGGACGGACGCTTCGATCTCGACGATTATATCGATTATCTGGTCGGCTTCCTCGAACATATCGGACCGGGCGCGCATGTGCTGGCGGTGTGCCAGCCGGCGGTGCCGGCCTATGCCGCCGCCTGCGTGATGTCGGCGGACGGCAATCCGGCACGCCCGCGCTCGCTGACGATGATGGGCGGCCCGATCGACACGCGTGAGGCGCCGACGACGGTCAACACCGTCGCCACCCAGCGTCCGTTCACTTGGTTCGAGCAGAACGTGATCGCGACCGTGCCGTGGTTCTATCCGGGCGCGGGCCGCAAGGTCTATCCGGGCTTCCTCCAGCTCACCGGCTTCATGGCGATGAACTGGGGCAATCACCTCGTCAGCCACTGGCAGATGTTCCGCCACCTCGTCGATGGCGACCAGGAGAGCGCGGAGGGCACCAAGGCCTTTTACGACGAATATCGCTCGGTGTGCGACATGACCGCCGAATTCTACCTGCAGACGATCGACATCGTGTTCCAGCGTCACCTGCTGCCCAAGGGCGAGATGATGCATCGCGGGCGCAAGGTCGATCCGGCGGCGTTGACCGACGTCGCGCTGCTGGCGATCGAGGGCGAGCGCGACGACATTTCGGGTCTCGGCCAGACCAAGGCCGCGCTGACGATCGCGACCAACCTGCCCGACCGACTGAAGAAATATTACATGGCGCCGTCGGTCGGCCATTACGGCATCTTCAACGGGCGCCGGTGGCGCACCGAAACCGCGCCGATCCTCGAGGCATGGATCGCGCAGGCCGATGGTCGCAAGCCCGCGCGATCGAAGCCTGCGCCGAAGACCGTGCCCGACGTCCCGCCCGAGCAGGCCGACAGCGCGAACGTCGCCTGAGGGTCATTCCCTCCGTCATGCCGGACTCGATCCGGCATCCCGCTTCTTCGTGGTGAGACAGAAGCAGCGGGACCCCGGATCAAGTCCGGGGTGACGGAAAGAAGCTGAGTCGCCTAGAGCGCGACCTCGGCGACATTGTCCTTGTAGCTTTCCTTCGGATCGGCCCCGAACAGCCGCGTGATTGCCGCGCCGAACGACGAGCCGCCCTTCCACAGCTCGGCCCGCTCGGTGTCGAGCCGCAGCAATGCGAGCTTCGGGTCGTTTCGCCCGCCCTCGAACCACGCCTCGACATGCGGGTTCCACAGCCGGTCGATCACCGCCGGATCGGTCTCCTGCGCCAGCCGGCCGTGGATCGCCGCGAACACGTCATGCCCCTTCGAGGCATAAGCCGCGATCGCACGATCGGATTCGTTCAGCCCGGCGATCAGCGAATTGTCCTTGGCGAGGAAGAAATAGAGCGGGCCGCTCTCGCCGTCGAACTGCGCGGTCATCGGCTGGGTGTGGCCGTCGCGGGCGCCGACCAGCCCCAGCATCACGAACGGGGCGGACTTCAGCTCTTTCCAGAACAGGCTTTCGATCTCGGTATCAGTGGGCATCGTGGCTCTCCTTCACCCGCAAGAACCCGGCCGGTCGCACCGTGGTTCCTATTCGGGCGCGATCTCGCGGCTGGTCGCGGCCGGCGGTTCGGGTGCTGCGATTTCCGGCGCCTCGGGCTTGGTGAACGACGCGCCCAGCGGCCGGCCGTCCGGCCCAGCGGTGAGCGTCGTTTGCGTCGGGAAGGGCAGGTCGATGCCATGTTCGGCGAAGGCGCCGAGCAACGCCACGCACACCGCGTGGCGCGCGCCGAACACCTCGTCATAGATGTTCGAGCGCACGTCGAACTGCAGCTCGAAATCGAGGCTCGAATCGCCGAACGCGACCATGCCGCAGCGAACGAGGCTGCATTTGTCCTGCGCCTCGACCACCGCCTTGGCCAAGGCCGGAATCTCGGCGCACACCTCGGGCGGAGTGTAATACGCCACGCCGATGGACAGCACGATGCGGCGCCGCGCGAGCCGCGCCATGTTGTGCAATTCCTTGTTGAGCAGGTTGGTGTTCGAGATCACCACCTCCTCGCCGGTCACCGCGCGCACGCGCGTGGTCTTCAGCCCGATCGCCTCGACCGTGCCGTTGGTCTTGTCCCATTGGATCGCGTCGCCGCGCTGGAACGGGCGATCGAACAGGATCGACAGCGCGGAGAACAGGTCGTCGAAGATGCCCTTGGCGGCGAGGCCGATGGCGATGCCGCCGACGCCGAGGCCGGCCACCAGCCCGGTCACGTTGACGCCGAGATTGTCGAGGATCAGCACGCCGGCGACCGCGAACAGCACGCTCGTCACCAGCAGCCGGATGATGCCGATCGCCGAGCCGAGCGCGGCATGCTCGTCCGCACCGGCGCGATGCTCGATCATGCCGAGGATGAACTCGCGCACCCACAAGGCGCCCTGCAGCGCGGCGGCGATCGTGTAGAAGGTGTTGACCGTCCGCGCGAGCATCGGCGGCGCATCGGCATAGCCCACCACCAGCCGCGCCGCGAACAGCAGGATGAACCACGATCGCGTCGCCGACAGCACGCGACCGACCGTCTGCGGCCAATGGGTGAGCGTCGTTCGCCGCCGGCAGAGATAGGCCCCGAAATGGCGCGCGCCGAGCATCGCCATCACGATCACCGCGCCGACGCCCATGCCGATCCCGATCTGGACGTAATGGCCGATCAGCCAGTCGGCGCTCTGATCCCACAACGCCTGCATCTGGGTGCGGGAGACGTGGAGCGGCGCCTTCGCCGCCATGTGGTTCGTCATGATGGGCATCAGGCGGCCTGACGCGCCTCGATCGCCGCGATCTCGTCGAGGAAGCCGATCAAAGCGCGCTCGGTCGGCGTCATCCGCTTGGTCGCGCGCGGCAGCCTGAGCGCGCAGATACCGGTCGCATCGCCGGTGCGGCAGAGCTCGATCAACGCGGGATGGACGTAAGATTTGCGGCTGATCGCCGGCGTGTTGCCCAGCGCCGCCGCCACCGCCTCCAGCATCGGCTTGAGGCTCAGCTTGCCGCGGTCGCGGCCGGCCTCCAGAATCTGTTCGAACGCCAGCAGGCTCGCCCCCCAGGTACGGAAATGCTTGGCGGTGAAATCGCCGCCGGTCGCGTCGCGGATATAGTCGTTCACATCGACCGAATCGACCGGGTGCGGCGTCGCGTCGCTGTCAAGATATTCGAACAGGCGCTGACCCGGCAGATCCTGCGTGCGCCGGACGATGCGGGCGAGGCGCTTGTCCTCGATCGTCAGCCGCTGCGTCTTGCCCGACTTGCCGACATATTCGAGTTTCAGCCGCGCGCCGGCGACACGCGCATGGCGGTTGCGCAATGTGGTCGCGCCGAAGCTCTTATTCTCCTTGGCATAGGCCTCGTTGCCGACGCGGATGTGGCCGAGGTCGAGCAGCCGCACCACCGCCGCGATCACCGTGTCGCGCGCCAGCATGCGCCCGGCCAGATCCTGCTCCACCCGCGCACGCAGCTTGGGCAGAGCGCGGCCGAATTCGGCGCAGCGCTCATATTTCTCGGCCTCCTGCTGGGCGCGGAAATCGGGGTGGTAGCGATATTGCTTGCGCCCCTTGTCATCGATTCCGGTCGCCTGGATGTGGCCGTTCGGCCAAGGGGAATACCAGGCATCGCAGTAAGCCGGCGGCAAAGCGACCGCGTTGAGGCGGTCGATCTCGTCGCGATCGGTGATGCGCGTGCCGTCGGCGGTGGAATAGGCCCAGCCGTGACCGGCCTTGCGCCGGGTGATGCCCGGTTTGCTGTCGTCGACGTGGCGGAGCTTCGTTACGGCCATGGCACGCTAACGAGATGCGACCGGGCTTCGTTCCGTTCGGGCGGGCCTCACGCCAGCACCACGGTCAGCGCCTCGACCGTGACGATGCCGTCCGACCAGCCGGCGATGCCGAGATCGACGACGATATGGCCGATCAGCATGAAGGCGTGCTCCTCCCATCCCGCACACATCCGCGCCGCCGCGGCTGCACCGGCCTCGAACCGGATACGGTGGCGATGGCCAAGGAACGTGGGCGAGAGCCATTCGCGACTAAGCGAATCGACCAAAGCGATCGGCGCGTGCGCCCGCTCGGCCAGCGCACGAGCGAGGCGGAGGTTCGGATCGCGCACCACGCGGTGCGGATCGCTCGCCGCAATGAAGGCGCGCACGCGCCGCTCCAGATCCGGCCGCAATTCGCGCCCGCCACGCAGCGTCCGCACCAGCGAGCGATCGTTCGCGGCGTCGAGGCCGAAGCGGGTCGCGGGGATGCCCGTGCGGGCGAGGTGGCGTTCGACGATCGACAGCATGGACACGACTCGATAGCTCCTGTTCCCGTATTGTTCTTATCTGATCTCCCGCCAAATCCTACTTGTCTAGGATTTTTTCCTATCATAAAACGATACCGTGACCGATGAGGACGCCCGCGCCGCGCTCGACGCGCTGATCCGCACGCGGCGCGAGGATTATGCCGGCCTGTCGCGATTGCTCGGTCGCAACCCCGCCTACATCCAGCAGCATGTGAAGCGCGGCAGCCCGCGCCGCCTGTCGACGAACGACCGGCAGAGGCTCGCCGATTATTTCGCGGTCGATGCCAGCATGTTCGGCGGCCCGCCTTCGACCGCGCCGCGTATCGCGGCTGCCGATGATGCGACGGCACGTAACGCCGATCTGGTCGCGATCCCCTGGCTGGATGTCCGCGCGTCGGCCGGGCCGGGCGCGCTCGGCGCTGGCGAGCGCGCGGCGGCGGCCATGCACTTCGCGCCGGGGGCGCTGCGCGATCTCGGCGCCGGGCGCCCCACGGCCTTGTCGCTGATCCGGGTCGAGGGCGAATCGATGCTGCCGCGGCTGGCGCCGGGCGACGCGATCATGGTCGATCGCGACGATGCCGCCGGGCGACTGCGCGACGGCATCTACGTGCTGCGCGTCGGCGAGGCGTTGCTGGTCAAGCGGCTGGCGATCCAGCCCGGCGGCCGGGTGGCGATCACCAGCGACAATCCGCGCGCCAGCCCGGACTGGTCGGACGTCGATCCCGCCAGCCTCGTCCTGATCGGCCGGGTGATCTGGGCGGGCGGCCGGATTTCCTAGGCCGCCCTGCCCGCCTCACTCGATCGGCGCCGAGGGCGGCTCCTGCGGGTCCATCAGCTTGCGGATGAAGTAAGTGATCTCCAGCGCCTGCGCGCGCGCGGACTGGCGCAGATTGGCGCCCGCGCCATGCCCACCCTCGGTATTTTCCCAATAGAGATAGGGGCGACGATATTCCTTCATCCGCGCGGCGAACTTGCGCGCCTGCACCGGGCCGACGCGATCGTCCTTGGTGGTCGTCCAGATGAACGGCTCGGGATAATCGCGATCGGGCCGCAGTGCCTGATAGGGCGAGGTCTTCTCCCAGAAAGCGCGCTCGGCCGGCACGCTCATGCTGCCATATTCGCCGACCCACGAGGCGCCGGCGGAGAGATGCTCAAAGCGCAGCATGTCGAGCAAAGGAATCTGGATCGCGACCGCGTGCCACAGATCGGGCCGCTGCGTCATCTCGACCCCCATCAGCAGCCCGCCGTTCGAGCCGCCATAGATTCCCAGCCGGCGCGGGCTCGTGATCCTGCGCCGGATCAGATCGGCGCCGACCGCGGCGAAATCGTCGTAGATGATCTGGCGCTTGGTCTTGAGGCCCGCCTCGTGCCATTTCGGCCCGAACTCGCCGCCGCCGCGAATGTTGGCGAGAACATAGGCGCCCCCGCGCTCAAGCCAGAGCTTGCCGCGGATCGCCTGATAGGCCGGCGTCATCGGAATCTGGAAGCCGCCATAAGCGGTCATCAGGGTCGGCGTGCTGCCATCCAGTTTGATGTCGCGGCGATGCACGACGAAATAGGGAATCTTGGTGCCGTCGCTCGAGATCGCCTCATATTGCTCGGTGACAAGCTGCGACGCGTCGAAGCGCGGTGGGGTGGACTTCACCTGCGTCGCGGTGCCGGCGCGCGCATCCGCCTCGTACAGCGCAGGCGGGCTGGTGATGCTCTGCACGCTCAGGAAGGCGGTGTCGCTGGTCCGCTCGGCCGTCACCAGCGACACGGCGGCATTGTCGGGTAAGGCGAAGCGCGTGCCGTGCCAGCCGCTGCCGTCATGCGCATAGCTCCAGCCCTGGCCGCGCACATTGTCGTAGACGACTGCGACCACGCGGTCCTTGGTCGCGCCGACCGAGCCGACCGACTGGCGCGCATTCGGCGCGAACAGGATTTCGGGCGTGCCGGTGCCCGCAGCGAGCGCGTCGAGCGGCATGGCCACGATCGCTCCCGAGGGCACGGCGACGCCGCCGAAGCTCCAATCCTGGTTGCACTCGAACACCAGCCGCCCATCGACGAGGCCCGACGGCGATATCTTGGCCGGCAGCGGCAGCTTCTTCACGCCCGTCGAGGTGACGAGATAGGTCTCGCTCTCGAAGAAGGTCAGCGGCCGCCAGATGATCGTTGCGTGCCGCCCCTGCCCGTCGACCAAGGTCATCGGATAGGTGCCGAGCTGGTCGGTCGGCGCCCCGCGAAACACCTCCTCGGCCTGGTCGAGCGGCTGGCCGCGCTTCACCCTTTTGACCACGAAGCCGTAGCCCGAGGCGGTGGTGGTGCCCGGCCCCCAGTCGCGCTGCACGAGCAGGCTGTCGGGCGTCTCCCACGCCGTTTCCTGCTTGGAGGTCGGCAAGGTGAAGCCGCCCGCGACGAACTGGCCGGTCGCGAGATCGAATTCGCGCACCGTGGTCGCGTCCTCGCCGCCGGCCGACAGCGCGACCAAACAGCGCCGCTCGGCCACCGGCTCGCAATCGGCGCCGTGCCACACCCAGGTGGTGCCGTCGGCCTTCGACAGCGCGTCGAGATCGATCAACGTGCGCCATGCGGGCGTCGGCGTCCGGTAGCTGGCGGGCGAAGTCATCCGCCACACGCCCTGCACGTGAGACGCATCCTGCCAGAAATTCGCGACCTCGCCGCCGATCAGGTTGGGCGTGGGGATGCGGTCGGTCGCCTCGGCGATGCGCAGCGCGTCGGCATAGAGGCCGGCATAGCGTGGGTCGCTCTCCAGCACGCCTAGCGAGCGCCTGTTCTCCGCCTCGACCCAGGCGAGCGGGCGCGCGCCGTTGATATCCTCCAGCCACAGATAGGGGTCGGCCGGGGGCGGGGCTGCACTGGCCGTCATCGCAAGGCATCCAGCGAGCAGCGGAAGAAGGGCAAGGCGCATCGGCGCTCCAATAATGTCATCGTGCCCAGACAAGCGGATGGACGCGCAGCCGTCAACGCGGGGATGATCCGCGGCGCCGGTCCTCAAGCCTTCTTCATTCCCGCGCAGGCGGGAATCCATTCGCGCAAAGCTGCGCGTTCGGCCAATGGATCCCCGCCTGCGCGGGGATGACGGTGAGAGAGCGACGCAGAAGTCGAACACCTTTCGCCCCGTTTGCCGCGCCGCCCCGGCTCGGGTAGATGCGCGCGGCATGAGCCTCGTCGCCCTCGCCGCCGCAGCCGCCGCTGGCCCCATCCAGTTCACCAGCCTGCACGTGTCGCCGATCGCGCTCGATCTCGGCATCATCCAGATCCGCTGGTATTCGCTCGGCTACATCGCCGGCATCCTGATCGGCTGGTGGTATCTCACCAAGCTGATCGATCAGCCGGGTGCGCCGATGGCGCGGCGCCACGCCGACGATTTCGTCTTCTACGCGACGCTCGGCATCATCCTCGGCGGGCGCATCGGCTATGTCCTGTTCTACGATCCGTGGATGCTGAAGGAGCCGCTGCAGGTTCTCCGTCTGTGGGACGGCGGCATGTCGTTTCATGGCGGCGCGCTCGGCACGGTGGTGGCGATGATTTTGCTCGCGCGGAAGAACGGCCTGTCGGCGCTGCGCATCCACGATTATGTCGCCTGCTGCGCGCCGTTCGGGCTGTTCTTCGTGAGGCTGGCGAACTTCGCCAACGGCGAATTGTGGGGCCGCGTCACCGACGTGCCGTGGGCGATCGTCTTCCCCAATCCCGATGCCGGCCCCTATCCGCGCCATCCCAGCCAGCTTTACGAAGCGGGGCTGGAGGGGATCGTGATGTTCTGCGTCCTGTCCTTCCTGTTCTGGCGGACCGACGCCCGCTACCGGCCGGGCATGCTGCTGGGCGCCTTCCTGCTGGAATATGGCCTGTCGCGCTTCATCGTCGAATATTTCCGCGAGCCCGACGTCCAGCTCGGCATCCTGCCATGGGGGCTGTCGATGGGGCAGACGCTGAGCGCGCCGATGGTGGTGGTCGGCCTCTATTTCATCCTGACCTCGAAGGGGCGGCGCGTGCAGATCGAGCCGACATCGGGCAGTGTCCCCGTCGCCTGACATCGCCGCCGAAATCGCCGCGTTGATCGCGGCGGAAGGGCCGATCCCGGTCGAGCGCTTCATGGGGCTCGCCAACGCGCATTATTATGCGACGCGCGATCCGTTCGGCGCCGCCGGCGACTTCGTCACCGCGCCCGAGATCAGCCAGATGTTCGGCGAGCTGATCGGCCTTGCGCTCGCCGATCTGTGGGAGCGCGCGGGGCGACCGGCCGCGGCCTATGTCGAGCTGGGCCCCGGGCGCGGCACCCTCGCGGTCGATGCGTTGCGCGCGATGGCGGTGGCAGGGCTGCGGCCGCCGGCGCATTTCGTCGAGACGAGCCCGTTGCTGCGCGCGGCGCAGGCCGAGCGATTCGCCGACGCCACCTGGCACGACACGATCGACACGCTGCCCGACGACATGCCGCTGCTGATCGTCGCCAATGAGTTCTTCGACGCACTCCCGGTGCGCCAGCTCGTGCGCGGCGTGGACGGCTGGCACGAACGGATGGTGGGCGACGGCATCGACGGCTTCGCTCCCATCCCCGGCGGGGCGTCGATGGACCGGCTGGTGCCGGCGGCGCTGCGCCACGCCGATCCCGGCAGCATCATTGAGGACCGGCCCGTCGCCGCGACGATCGCGGAGGCGCTCGGCCAGCGCCTCGCGCGACAGGGCGGCGCGCTGCTCGCCTTCGATTATGGCCACATGCGCGGCGCACACGGCGATACGCTGCAGGCGGTGCATGCGCATGCTTATGCCGATCCGTTCGCGCGGCCCGGCGCGAGCGACCTTACTGCGCATGTCGACTTCGCTGCCTTGGCGCAGGCGGCACAGGCCGGCGGGGCCACGGTTTCCGGCCCGATCGAGCAGGGACAATGGCTGATCGCGCTCGGCTTGTCCGATCGTGCCGCGATCCTCGCGCGTGGCAGCCCGTCGCGCGCCGACGACATCGCCGCGGCGTATCGCCGGCTGACCCATCCCGACGAGATGGGCGAATTGTTCAAGACGATCGCCTTCGCCGCACCGGACTGGCCCGAGCCGGCCGGCTTCATCAGGTAGACCCGATGGACGATGCCCCAGTTCCGATCCGTGCCGACGCGCTGGCCGGCATTCCCCACGGCTTCCTCGGGCGGCCGGGCGGCGTCTCGACCGGCATCTTCGCCAGCCTCAACGTCGGGCTGGGCTCGGGTGACGATCCCGACGCCGTCGCCGAGAATCGCCGGCGCGCAGCGGCGGCGGTGCTGCCGGACGCGCCGTTGCTCACGCCCTACCAGATCCATTCATCGTCGGCGGCGATCGTGCTCGCCCCGTTCGCAGGCGACGACCGCCCGCACGCCGACGCGCTGGTGACGAACCGGCCGGGCGTGCTGATCGGCATTCTCACCGCCGATTGCGTGCCGGTGCTGCTCGCCGATGCCGAGGGCGGTGTGGTCGGCGCGGCGCATGCCGGCTGGAAGGGCGCGCTCGGCGGCATCACCGACGCGGCGATCGCGGCGATGGAGCAATTGGGCGCGCGGCGCGAGCGCATCTCCGCCGCGATCGGCCCGTGCATCGCGCGCGCGTCCTACGAGGTCGACGACGCCTTTGCCCGCCGCTTCGAGGAAGCCGATCCCGCCAACGAGCGCTTCTTCGGTGCAAGCGCACGCGACGGCCATCAGCAGTTCGACATTGAGGCTTATGTACTCGCGCGGCTCGCCGCCGCCGGGGTGCGGCGGGTTGAGGCGCTCAGCCTCGACACTTACGCCAATCCCGACCGTTTCTTCAGCTATCGCCGCGCCACCCACCGTGGCGAGCGCGATTACGGGCGCGAGATCGCGGTGATCGCCCGGCCCGAATGAGCCGTCAGAACGGCATCCACTTCGATTTCTCGGTGAACTTCATATAGCCGATATTGGCGCCGAGCCGCCAGCCGACGCCGAGGCGGATCGGGATCAGCACCTTGTCGCCCGAGCGCAGGTAGCTCGCGGTGAACCCGCCGATGACGTAGACCACGCCCTCGACCGCCGGGAAGCGTCGATACAGCTCCTGCGCATCGTACAGATTATAGACGAGCACGAATTCCTTCGCACCGTTCGCGCCGAAGTCGAACCCAAGCGAGGGGCCCGTCCAGTAGACCGGCCGCTGTCCCTCCACCTTGTGATAGAGCGTGCCCGAGCCGTAGCGCAGCCCGACGACGAACGCGCCGCCGGCCTCGCGCCCCGAAATATAGGCAGACGGGCGCCCCTGATCCTTGAAGACCTTTTCGATCAGCCCGGCGAGGCCCGCCGCGCCCTTGCCGAACACGCCCTCGGCCGCGCCGAGCACGTCCTGCTCGGCATAGGTGTTGCCGGCATCGGCGCGCGCCTGCAGCTCGGCGCTGGTGGCCGGCGGCGGTGCGCGCGTGCCCTCGGGCTGGACGGGGGTCGCCGCGGACTGCGGAGCGGGCTGTGCCGGCACCGGCTCCTCCTCCGCAGGCGGTGGCGTGACCGGACGGCCCTGTGCGCCGGCCGCCGCCGGGGGGGCTTGGTTGGGGTCGATCGTGCGCACCTGCGCGCCCACCGGCGCCGCGATCATCCCCGCCAGCGCGACTGCTGCCCCGATCCGCATCATCCCCCAAACGTCCTTCGTGCCATGTCCTGAGCCGAGCTTAGGCGCGGGCCGCCTTACGCCGCAATGAACGGCGACGGAAAGCCGCCGCATCCGATTGATCGCCGCGCAACCTCTCGCTATAGCCCGCCTTCGCCGTTTGAGCCCGGAGACGTGGGTGAGTGGCTGAAACCAACGCTTTGCTAAAGCGTCATACGGGAAACCGTATCGAGGGTTCGAATCCCTCCGTCTCCGCCACTCATGCCGATCGCCCCCGCTCCTAGCCAAGCGGACCGGCGATCGGCCGATCACCGACCTTCCCGAAACGCGACGCATGCGGCACATGCCGGTGGGGATCATGGCCGCCGGCCGATGGGGAAACGATCGATGGATTTGAGCCCGCTGCCGGTCGAAAGCGTCGTCGGCGCCTTCCTGCTCGCATTTCCCGCGCTGTTCTCGATCGTCAATCCGATCGGCTCCGCGCTGATCTTCCACGGGGTCACGAGCAGCCGGGAACGCACCGAACGCCACCGCATGGCGGGGCGGGTGGCGGTCTATGCGCTGATCGTGCTGCTCGTCTCGCTGTGGCTGGGCGGCTACGTGCTCAACTTCTTCGGCGTCAGCCTGAGCGCGCTGCGGATCGGCGGCGGGCTGGTGGTGGCGGTGCGCGCATGGGGCCTGCTGATGCAGCCCGAGGAGCATGAGGAGCGCAAGGCGAGCTCGGCCGAGCCGGCGCAGGATGCGGAGGACGTCGCCTTCTTCCCGCTTACCATGCCGTTGACGACCGGGCCGGGCACGATCGCGGTCGCGATCGCCCTGTCCTCGCAGCGGCCGGCGAGCGGAATCGGGACGTTCAGCTTTTTCGCGGGCGTCAGCGCCGCGGCGCTGGCGATCACCGCGGTGATCTGGCTGTGCTACCGCTGGGCGGACGAGGTCACCCGCTTGCTCGGGCGCGGCGGCGCGCGCGTGCTGTCGCGGCTGGTGGCGTTCCTGCTGTTGTGCGTCGGCGTCCAGATCATCGTGACCGGCGTGACCGGCATCGGCGGCCTGCTCACCGCGCACGGCGCCTGACGGATAGCGCCTACAGCATCTCCAATGGCTTTGGGCCGTTCGGGGGCGGAAACGCTGCATCGAGCGCCGCCCGATCGTCGTCGTCCAGCACGATATCGGCCGCGCGCCGATTCTCCTCGACATGTTCGCGCGAGCCCGCCTTGGGAATCGCGATGATGCCCTCCTGCTCGAGCAGCCACGCGAGCGCGACCTGCGCCGGTGTGGCTCCCTTGCGATCGGCGATCGAGTGCAGCGCGCGATGCGACAGCAAGCGGCCCTGCTCGACCGGGCTATAGGCCATGACCGGGATGTTGCGGTCGCGCAGCCACGGCATGAGATCGAATTCGGGTCTACGCCGCGTCAGATTGTAGAGAATCTGGTCGGTCGCGCAGGCTTGGCCACCTGCCGCGACCAATTCCTCCATATCGTCGAGATCGAGATTGCTGACGCCCCAGCGCAGGATCTTGCCGGCCTCCACCAGCCTCTCCATCGCCGCGACCGTCTCGGCCAGCGGCACATTGCCGCGCCAATGGAGCAGATAGAGATCGAGCCGGTCGGTGCCGAGCCGTTGCAGGCTCGCCTCGCACGCGCGCGCCAGCCGGTCGCGCGACGCATTCTGCGGATAGGCCTTGCTGACGAGGAAGACGGCGTCGCGGCACCCGGCGATCGCCTCTCCTACCACCCGTTCCGCTCCGCCCTCGGCATACATTTCGGCGGTGTCGATCAGCGTCATGCCGAGGTCGATCCCGGCCTGCAGCGCGGCGACCTCCCGCTTGGTGTCGCCGCCGCGCTCGCCCATCATCCAGCTGCCCTGGCCGAGCGCGGGCACCGCGGTGCCGTCGGGCAGGCGCACCGTCCGCATCACAGCACCGCCGCGACTAGGCCGAGCCGCTGCGCCTCGTTCGCCTCGATATACCAGTTGGACGGCGCGCGCTCGAGCACCTCGGCCATCGTCACGCTCGATCCGCGCACGAGATTCTCAAACCCCTCATTCTGGATCGCGATCGACGCCTCGATCTCGTGCAGGGTCGCCTTCACCGTGGCGATGCAGGTGGTGAGCGGGCCGTCGATGACGAGCTGCTTCGACAGCTTGCGCTCGTGCACCATCAGCCGCGTGCCGCGCGTGAGATAGCGATTCTCGGGCGCGAAGAAGCTCATGAAGGTGGTGCCTGCCGAGTAGATCGCCGCCTTGCCGAGGAAGACGAAGCGGCGCGCCGGATCGAGATCGCTGTGGAAGCGGATATCCTCGCCCATCATCCGCGCGACCTCGGGATCGCCGCCCAGCGTCGACAGCTCGACGACGACGAGACCGTCGACCGGCGTCGCGTGCGCCAGCTGGTCGCGAAAGCACGCATACATGTCGTAATCGACCGGCCCCGAGAGAAGGATGCCGGGATTCCCGAATTTCTCTGGCGTCAGCGTCTCGGTCGTCATGCGGGGCTCCGGTGATTTGAAGCCGTCAGGAACGCACGTCGCACGCTTTCGAGCCACTCTGGTTCGGGTCAACCTCCCGTCGCGTGCAGCGTCGCGCCGTTGGCGCGCAGCCAGGCGCGCTCGGCCTTGCCGTCATGCCCCAGCAGGCGCGCGGCGGCGGCGTGGAAATCGGGGCCGTGGTGCATGTGCAGCCGGTGCGCGACCTCATGCGCGACGATCGCATGGCGCACCGCCGCCGGCGCGAGAATCAGCCGCCAGCTGTAGGCGATGTCGCCCGATGACGAGCAGCTGCCCCAGCGCGTGCGCGCATCGCCCACGCGCACGCGGCCGACCGTGACGCCGGCGCGCATGGCCATCGCCCGCGTCTCCGTCTCCAGCGCGGCGATCGCCTGCGCCTTCAGCCAGCGCAGCACGCGCGCGCCGACCATGTCTTCGGGGCCGCCGAGCACGAGCCGGTCGCCACTGCGCCGCACCGTGCGGGTGCTTTCGGGCTGCCAGTCGATCCTCAGCGGCGCGCCCTCGAACATGATCGTCGCACCCGGCCCGAGCGGTTGCGCTGCCGGCACGCGCGCGAGGACCGCCTCGATCCAGGCGCGCTTGCTCTCCGCCCAGGCGAGCGCGGGGGCGAGCGGGGCGCGGCGCGGCAGGGTCAGCCGCACGCGCCCGTCGCGCGGGTCGACCGCCAGCCGCATCCGCCGCGCCTGCGCCGAGCGCACCACCGTCAGCGGACGGACGTGGCTGCCGCCGCGGAAGACCGGCTCAGAGCTCGCGGTCGACAAGGTGATATTCGAGCTCGCCGGCATCGTCCTCCGACACCGTCCAGCCGCGGGTCGACATGCCCGCCTGGTGCACCGTCTCGCGGCTGCCGCTGATGAGGTAATGCCAGTCCGGCAACGGCTCGCCCGCCGCCACCAGCCGGTAGGCGCAGGTCGACGGCAGCCATTCGAGCTCCTCGAGCTTGGCGGGGGTCAGCCGCACGCAATCGGGCACGAAGGTGCGACGGTTGCGATAGTCGCTGCACTGGGCATTCTTGCGATCGAGCAGGCGACAGGCGACGTTGGTCGGGAAGACCTCGCCCGTCTCCTCGTCCTCCAATTTGTGGAGGCAGCATTTGCCGCAGCCGTCGCACAAAGATTCCCATTCGGGGCGCGACAGCTTCGCCAGCGGCTTCTCTTCCCAGAAGCGGCTCATTTGACCCACGTCGCGAACGTGGCGGCGACCTGCGCCGCGTCGGTGTCGACCGGGACGAGCGCGATCGGCTTGTCATCAGGCCCGAACAGCATCGCGACGGTCGAATGCTGCATCAGATAGCCCGACGCGCCCTTCTCCGGCTCGGCCTTCTGGTAGAAGACGGCATATTGCTTGGCGGTGGCGGCGATCGCCGCGTCGCTGCCCGTCAGCCCGATCATGCGTGGATGGAAGGCGGCGACATAGGCCTTGAGCACCGCCGGCGTGTCGCGCGCCGGGTCGACCGTGATGAACACAGGCAGCACCTTGGCGGCGCGGACGGGATCGGTGCGCTCGAACGCGCGCAGGCCGCGGCCCAGCACCTGCATCTCGGTCGGGCAGACGTCCGGGCAGAAGGTATAGCCGAAATAGACCACCGGATAATGGCCGAGCAGCCGGGCGCTGTCGAACGGCTTGCCGTCCTGATCGGTGAGCGCGAAATGGCCGCCCAGCTTTGCCCCTGCCAGCGGCGGCGTGCCCGCCGGCGGTGCGCGATGGCACGCCGCGAGCCCGACGAGGGCGGCGAACAGCACGGGCAAGGCTTTGTTCATGGCGAGTGGGGTGATGCTTTGCTAAGCGCGCGCTGGCAAGCGGCGCCGATCTGCCGAGAGCCGTAAGGGAGCGATTGAAATGGGTGCGACGCGCGACTTTTCCAGGGTCATGCTGGCCACGGCGGCCGCATTGACGCTGGCGACGGCTGCATTCGCACAATTTTCCGACAGCTATTCGTTCCTGAAGGCGGTCAAGGATGCCGATGGCGCCAAGACCATGGAATTTCTCAACAAGCCCGGCCAGCCGGTGCTGAACGCACGCGATCCGGCGAGCGGAGATGCCGCGCTCCACATGATCGTGAAGCGCCACGACCAGACGTGGCTGTCCTTCCTGATCGGGCGTGGCGCACAGGTCGACGTGCGCGATCGCGACGGCAATACCCCGCTGATGACCGCGGTGCAGCTGTCCGATCCGGCATCGGCCCAGCTGCTGGTGGAAAGCGGCGCGAAGGTGAACCTGGTCAATAATCGCGGCGAAACACCGCTGATCATGGCGGTGCAGCACCGCGACGTCGCGAGCGCACGCCTGCTGATTTCAGCGGGGGCGGACCCGAAGATCGCCGACACCATCGCCGGCAAGAGCGCGCACGATTATGCGACCGAGGACAGCCGCGCCGCCCCGATCCTGCGCATGATGGACGAGGCCAAGCCCAAGGCGCCGGCGGCGGAGATTGCCGGGCCGGTCCGGCGATAAAGCAAGCGCGCTTCGCCCCCGGCAGACCGACGCCTCAGTCCAGTCCCGCCAGCCCCGGATCGAGCGAACCCAGCAGCCGCTGCGCAGCGCGGCGCCCGAAGCGAAGCGTTTCCACCTTGCGGCGCGCGCCCGGCATCGGGCGATGCGTGGGCTGACGCAACATTTCCGCGCCATAACGGTCGGCCACGATCAGCCCGGCGCAGTCCGGGCGGAAATGCTCCTCGTCGAACGGCTCCAGGGCGAAGCCGGCGGGCACCGCCCAGCAAAATCGGTCGCAATAATCCAGGTATTCCGGCCACTTGGCATCGCCACGCAGATCGGCGCGCGACACCTTGATCTCGACGATCGTGATGCATCCCTTGCCGTCGAGCGCCATGATGTCGGCGCGGCGGCCATTACCCAGCGGCACCTCGCACAATGCCACCAGATCATGCTGCCAGAACAGACGCGCCACGCCGCGCGCGACATCGGCCGCGATCAAAGGTGCGTCGTCGAAGCAGGGTAAAGCCGTGGCCATCGCCCGAGTTTAGAACAGGATAGGAACAGTTGGAAGCCGATTCGCCCGCTATTCCGTGACCTCGTCCACGATCGTACGGGCGTCGGCCGCATCGAGCTCGACCACCCACAGGTCCGGGTCGCGCTGCCGCCGCCGGGCGATATAGTCGGTGCGGTCACCCGAATCGGCAGGGCCGGTCGGCGTCCAGCGATAGGTGCCGGTCGGATCGAGCACGCGTTCGAGCAGCGCGCCGGGGACGCCGCGCTCGGCGAGCTGGATCAGCAGCACCCCCGCAGTCGCGTCGCCGCGCGCCAGCACCATCGCCGATCCGCCGGCGGCCTCGGTCCGGCGGATCAGCGCCGAGACCAGCATCCCGGCGCTGAGCCGGGCGGCCATGTCAGGCGGCGTCGCGCGCGTCGGCGTGGGTGAGCAGCGCGTAAAGTGCGTCGTTCGATCCCGCACCACGCAGCTTCGCCACGAACGGCCGGTCACGCAGCCGCCGGCTGACGCGCGCGAGCGCCTTGAGATGCTCGACACCTGAATCGGGCGGCGACAGCAGCAGGAAGACGAGGTCGACCGGCATGTCGTCGATCGACTGGAAATCGACCGGCGTCGCCAGTTTCGCGAACACGCCAACCACCTGGGTCAGCCCCTCGATCTTACCGTGGGGGATCGCCACGCCCTCACCAAAGCCGGTCGAGCCCAGCCGCTCGCGCTCGACCAGCCGATCGACGATCAGCCGCGCCTCGATGCCGGTGATCCTCTGGGCGGCTGCGCCAAGCTGTTGAAACAGGGTCTTCTTGTTGGGCACCGTGACGCCGGCCAGAACAGCCTCCGGCGTCAGGATATCCATCAGGTCATCCATCGCACTGATACTTTCAAAATCAGGATCCGCCGGCGGCGGTCAGGCGGCGCGCTGCGGCTCCACCCAGCCGATCGTGCCGTCGCCGCGCCGATACACCATGTTGAACGCCCCGGTGCCGAGATTCTTGAACAGCAATGCGTTGGTGTTGCGCAGATCGAGCATCATCACCGCGTCGGACACGCTCGCCTCGGGCACGTCGACGCGCGTCTCGGCAATGACGGGCGGATGATCGCCACCGACCTCGTCCTCGTCCACTTCGGGCGCGGATTGGAACACGGTGTAGCCGGCATCCGCGTCGATCTGGCCGATCGACACACCCTGCCGGCTCTTGAGCCGCTTCATGTAGCGGCGCAGCTGCGTCTCGATCCGGTCGGCCGCCTGATCGAACGAGGGGTGTGCCTCGATGCCCTGGCCCGCGCCCTTGAGGATCACGCCCTGCATGACGTGCGCGACGATGTCGCAGGAGAAGCTGCCATGGGGAGCGTGACCGAAGGTGACGTGGGCGGAGATGCTGCGCGAGAAATATTTGTCGGCAATCGCCTGCAGTCGCTCCTCGACATGCACGCGGAGCGCTTCACCCGTATCGACCTGATGGCCCGACACCCGAATGTCCATGGTCACTTCTCCTTTGTGCCTTCTCGGCGGCCGAGCGCGAAAGCCCAGCCGCCGGCTTGGGTCAAGCCGTGGCGGGCACCTGAGCCCACAGCGGATCGACCAGCTTCTGGATAAACGCGGCGTGGCGTTCCAGTTCCGCCGCGCTCGCATGATGCGGGCGTGGCGGACGGACGATCAACGGCGCCGCGTTACGCACAGCTACGGCTTCGGCCGATATGGCGGCATCGGCGTTCTCGGCTGCGAGCATGAACCCGATCTGGCGACCGCCGCACAGCTCGACATAGACCTGCGCAAGAAGCTCGGCATCGAGCAAGGCGCCATGCTTGACGCGCTGGCTGCGATCGACACCATATCGGCTGCAAAGCGCGTCGAGGCTGTGCTTCGCGCCAGGATGGCGCGTGCGGGCGATCGCCAGCGTGTCGATCATGCGGGTCATCGCCACTGACGGATGGCCGCACTGGGCCAGCTCCCAGTTGAGGAAGGCGAAGTCGAACGTGGCGTTGTGCGCGACCAGCGGACTGTCGCCCAGGAACGCGATCAGCTCCTCGGCGACGAGATGGAAGCAGGGCTTGTCCGACAGGAAGATCGCCGACAGCCCGTGCACCGCCTCGGCCTCGCTCGGCATCGAGCGTTCGGGATTGATGTAGGCATGGAAGGTCTGGCCGGTCGGCACGCGATTGACGATCTCGACACAGCCGATCTCGACCAGCCGATGGCCCTCCTGGGGGCTCAGGCCGGTGGTTTCGGTATCGAAGACGATCTCCCGCATCGCGCGATTATCGGCCTGCCGCGCGGGCGAGGCAAGCGACGATGGCGCGCACCGCAGCGCGCGTGGCGTGGATCGTGCCCCCGGTCGGGATCACGAAATCGGCACGCGCGCGCTTCACATGATCGGGCAGTTGCAGCGCGCGGATGCGGGTGAGCCGCGCTGCCGTCATTCCGGGCCGCGCGAGCACGCGACGGCGCTGCAGCCATGCCGATGCGGACACGACCGCGATGAGATCGACCTCGCGCCAGCCGCCCTTCTCAAACAGCAACGGCACGTCGAGCACCACCAGCCGCCGTGCCTGATGCCGCCGCACGAAGTCTCGCCGCGCCCGTCGCACGGCGGGAAGCATGACGGCTTCCAGCCGGGCAAGCGCCGCCTTGTCGCCCAGCACGGCATCGGCGAGCCGGATGCGATCGACGCCCGCATCCCCGGTGGTGCCGGGGTGAAGCGCCTCGATCGCCGCGACCAGCGCACCGCCGGCACCCTGCAGGCGGCGCACCTCGGCATCGGCGTCGAACACCGGAACGCCGGCCTGCCGGAACAAGGTGGCGACGGTCGATTTGCCCATGCCGATCGACCCGGTGAGGCCGAGCACGATCGTCACGCGACGAGCAGGGTGCGGAGTGCGGCGTCGCTGGCTGGATCGGTCGGCGGCTCGATCCCGAAAAAGCGGGTGAAGGCGCTCCGTGCCTGCCCGATCAGCATTGCGAGGCCATCGATCACCGGATGGCCGCGCCGCCGGGCCTCGGCCAGCAGGGGCGTCTCGAGCGGCGAATAGACCGCGTCGTAGACGATCGCGCCGGGTGGAACGTGATCGAAGTCGAGCGATAAGGGCGGCTGGCCGGTCATGCCGAGCGAGGTCGCGTTGATGACCAGGTCGAGCCGCCCAACCATGTCGCCCCAGTCGAACGCCAGCGGCGCGGCGAAATGGGCGAGCGACGCGGCGTGGCAGTCGCGCGTGCTGAACTCGTCCGCCAGCGCGCGTGCCTTCGTCTCGTCGCGCGCGGCGACGATCAAGGTGAAGCCTTCGTCCCACAAGGCATGGGCGATCGCGCGCGCAGCTCCCCCGGTGCCGAAGATGCGTGCGGTGCGCAGCAAATGCCGTTCGGCCAGCCACGGCCGCAGCGGTTCGAGAAAGCCCGGCGCATCGCTGTTATGGCCGATCAGCAGACCATTTTCGTGGACGACCGTGTTGACCGCACCGATCCGCGCCGCGGCCGGATCGACCCGGTCGAGCAGGGGCAGCACCGCCTGCTTGTGGGGCAAGGTCACGTTGCAGCCGCGCCAATCCGGATCGGCGCGGCGCGCGGCGAAATAATCCTCCAATGCCGCAGGGACGACGTGGCAGCGTTCGTACCGGCCGGCGCGGCCGAGCCGCTCCAGCCAGAAGCCGTGGACGATCGGCGACTTGGATTGGGCGATCGGATCGCCGATCACTTCTGCGTAAGACGCCGTCATGCCGGCAGCACGCCCCGGTCGCGCACCCATGCCAGCAGCGGCAGCAAAGGCAGGCCGAGGATAGTGAAATGATCGCCTTCGATCCGGGCGAACAGCTGCACGCCGCGCGCCTCCAGCCTATAGCCGCCGACGCAGCCACCGATCGCCGGCCATTCGGCGTCGAGATACGCATCGAGAAAGGCGTCGGTGAAAGGCCGCATCGTCAGCCGCGCCGTATCGACATGGCGCCAGATTGCGACACCGTTTTGCGCCACCACCGCCGCGCTGCTGAGCCGATGGGTGGTGCCGGCGAGCATGCGCAGCTGCGCCCGTGCCTCGTCGCGCGTCTCGGCCTTGTCGATCAGGGTGCCGTCGGCCGTGGCGACCGTCGAATCGCAGCCGAGCACCAACGCGTCGGGATAGCGGCGCGACAGCTTGACCGCCTTGAGTTCGGCGAGCGCATCGGCGAGCGCGCGGCCGTCGACCCCGTCAGCGGCAAGCGACTCCTTGACCGCTGCCTCGTCCACGCCCGCGGCCTCCGCCGTGAACGGCACGCCGGCGGCCTCCAACATCGCCCGGCGCGAAGCGGATTGCGAGGCGAGGATCAGCTGGCTCATCGCTCATTCTCCGCAGCGCGCGTCGTCAGCAGGTTGATGATCGCCGCGGCGGTCTCCTCGATCGAGCGGCGGGTGACGTCGATCACCGGCCAGCCCCGATCGGCGAAGATGCGCCGGGCAAAGGCCAACTCGCGCGCGACCGCCTCCTGATCGACATAGGGCGTTTCGGCGGTCTGGTTGAGCGAAAGCAGGCGGTTGCGCCGGATCTGGATCAGCCGGTCCGGGCTGGTCGTCAGGCCGACAACGAGTGGCCGCTTGAGCTCGAACAATTGCGGCGGCGGCGGGCTTTCCACCACCAGCGGAATGTTCGCCACCTTGTGTCCGCGATTGGCGAGATAGATCGAGGTCGGCGTCTTCGACGAGCGCGAGACGCCCGCGAGGACGATATCGGCTTCCTCCCAATCCTCGGCAGCGATGCCGTCGTCATGCGCGATCGTGAACTGGATGGCGTCAACGCGCGCGAAATAGGCCTCGTCGAGCATGTGCTGGCGGCCCGGCCGTGCCTTCTGCTCCTGCCCCAGCAGCCGCTCAAGCGCCTCGAACACCGGATCGAGCGCGGCAACGTGCGGAATCCCCGCCACGCGACAGCGCGCCTCCAATGTGCGGCGCACCTCCGAATTGACGAGCGTGTAGATGATAAGGCCCGGCTTCTGGATGATCTCCGACAGCACGCGCGTCAGATGGCCTTCGGATCGGACCATCGGCCAGAAATGCTTGATCGTCTCTACCCCGTCGAACTGGGCGATGCCGGCCTTGGCGATCGCGTCCAGCGTCTCGCCGGTGGAATCGGACAGGAGATGGAGATGCAGCCGCATCAGCGCGTCGTCAGCGGGGCCGGGAGGCTGTGGACAATCATGGGGGTAGCGCTAGCTGAAGCCCGTGGGCGACGGCAAGGACCGACAACGATCCCCGTGATGCGATCTGCATCAGACATATCATCCACAGGCGAATTCGCTTTCGGGCCTGCCTGTGGATAACGG
Organism: Sphingomonas nostoxanthinifaciens; assembly: GCF_019930585.1. Taxonomy (NCBI): domain Bacteria; kingdom Pseudomonadati; phylum Pseudomonadota; class Alphaproteobacteria; order Sphingomonadales; family Sphingomonadaceae; genus Sphingomonas; species Sphingomonas nostoxanthinifaciens. The sequence continues at coordinate 4,293,960 of NZ_CP082839.1, forward strand.
GGAAGGCGGCATCGACTCGCCGCGTCCTGCCGCATGCGCAGGAGTCAAGCTGTTGGCAAAGCGCGGTGAGCGGAATAAGCCCCGCTTGTCGGCGCCCTACTGACTCCTACCATCTCTTTCTAAAAGACTCTTAGAGAAGAAATAGGATGCCCGTTTTCCCGTCGGATGCCGTGCCGAACATGACCGCCGAACCCGATCGTCCCCTGCTCGCGGTGCTGCGTGGCGAACGGCGCGATCCCCCGCCCGTCTGGCTGATGCGTCAGGCCGGACGCTATCTGCCGGAATATCGCGCGCTGCGGGAAGCGAAGGGCGGCTTCCTCGAGCTGTGCTACGATCCGGAGGCCGCCGCCGAGATCACGCTGCAGCCGATCCGTCGCTTCGGTTTCGACGGTGCGATCCTGTTCTCCGACATTCTCGTCGTCCCGCAGGCGCTGGGACAGCATTTGTGGTTCGAGGCGGGCGAGGGGCCCCGGCTCGCGCCCGTGCTGCTGGACGGCCTTGTAGACGCCCTGGTGGCCGATCCCGCGCGGCTCGCGCCGATCCACGCCACCGTGCGCCGCGTGGTGGCAGCGCTCCCGCCCGCGACGACGATGCTCGGCTTCGCCGGCTCGCCGTGGACGGTCGCGACGTACATGGTGGCGGGGCAGGGCAGCAAGGACCAGGGCCCGGCACGCCGGCTTGCCTATCGCGACCCGCAGGCGTTTGCGCGGCTGATCGATGCGATCGTCGGCGTCACGGTTGATTATCTCGCCGGCCAGATCGAGGCGGGCGTGCAGGCGGTGCAATTGTTCGACAGCTGGGCGGGCAGCCTCGCGCCCGACGAGTTCCGGCGTTGGGTGCTCGCGCCCAATCGCGCGATCGTCGACCGCCTGCGCGCGCTTCACCCGCACGTGCCGATCATCGGCTTCCCCAAAGGAATCGGCGAGAAACTGCCGGTCTATGTGCGCGAAACCGGCGTGGACGCGCTCGGTATCGACGAGACGATCGATCCGGACTGGGCGCACGGCGTGCTGCCCCCCGGCCTGCCGGTGCAGGGCAATCTCGACCCCTTGGCGCTCGTCGCCGGCGGTGCGGCGCTCGACGGCGCGGTCGCGCGCATCCGCGCGGCCTTTGCGGGGCGGCCGCACATCTTCAATCTTGGCCATGGCATTTTGCCTGACACGCCGCTGGTGCATGTCGAGCGACTGCTGGCTATGGTGCGTGCATGAACCTGCCCAGCCTGGGATATGTGCTCGACGTGACCTATCAGTGGATCAAGGCCGGCCATCTGATCTTCGTGATCTTCTGGATTGCGGGGCTGTTCATGCTGCCGCGTTATTATGTATATCATCAGGAATCGCCGCCCGGCTCGGCCGAGGAACGGCGCTGGATCGATCGCGAGCGCAAGCTGCGCAACATCATCCTCACCCCGTCGATGATCCTCGTCTGGATCTTCGGCATCACCCTCGCCACCGTCGGTCATTGGTGGGCGAGCGGCTGGCTCAGCCTCAAGCTGCTGCTGGTGCTCGGCCTCTCGGGCTATCATGGCTATATGGTCGGCTATGGCCGCAAGCTGGCGAACGGCCAGCGGCCGGTGAGCGGCAAGGCGCTCCGGCTGATGAACGAGGTGCCAGGCATCGCCACGGCCGCGATCGTCATCCTGGTGATCGTCAAACCGTTCTGATCGGGGCTTGAAGCGAGCCGGATCGGTTACCATCTGGCTTGACGATCGCTCCGGCGCGTCTTACCGCCCGAAGTGTCTTGGGCCCGCATTCCTTGCGAGCGCTCTCCAGCCAACAGTCGAACAGCCGCCTCCTCGCCGCCGTTCCATCCCTCCAGGCACCCACCGGATACCCCAGATGCACCTGAAAGACCTCAAGAAGAAGTCGCCCGCCGAGCTCGTCGCTATGGCCGAGGAGCGGGGGGTCGAAGGTGCATCGACGATGCGCAAGCAGGATCTGATGTTCGGCATCCTCAAGGCCGAGGCCGAGGAGGGCGAGCAGATCCTGGGGCTCGGCACGATCGAGGTGCTGCCCGACGGCTTCGGCTTCCTGCGCAGCCCCGAGGCGAATTTCCTCGCCGGCCCCGACGACATCTATGTCAGCCCCAATCAGGTACGTAAGTTTGGCCTGCGTACCGGCGACACGGTCGAGGGCGAAATCCGCGATCCCAAGGATGGCGAACGCTATTTCGCGCTGACCAAGCTTACCCAGGTCAATTTCGACGATCCGTCGGTCGTCCGCCACCGCGTCAATTTCGACAATCTGACGCCGCTCTATCCCGACGAGAAGCTCACGCTCGATCCGGCCGATCCGACGGTCAAGGACAAGTCGGCGCGCGTGATCGATCTGATCTCGCCGCAGGGCAAGGGCCAGCGCACGTTGATCGTGGCGCCGCCGCGCGTCGGCAAGACCGTCATGCTGCAGAACATGGCGAAGGCGATCACCGACAACCACCCCGAGGTGTTCCTGATCGTGCTGCTGATCGACGAGCGGCCCGAGGAAGTCACCGACATGCAGCGTTCGGTGAAGGGCGAGGTCGTCTCGTCGACGTTCGACGAGCCGGCGACGCGCCACGTCCAGGTCGCCGAGATGGTGATCGAGAAGGCCAAGCGGCTGGTCGAGCACAAGAAGGACGTGGTGATCCTGCTCGACTCGATCACCCGCCTCGGCCGCGCCTACAACACCGTCGTGCCTTCGTCGGGCAAGGTGCTGACCGGCGGCGTCGACGCCAATGCGTTGCAGCGGCCGAAGCGCTTCTTCGGTGCCGCGCGCAACATCGAGGAAGGCGGCTCGCTCTCGATCATCGCCACCGCGCTGATCGACACGGGTAGCCGCATGGACGAGGTGATCTTCGAGGAGTTCAAGGGCACCGGCAATTCGGAAATCGTGCTCGACCGCAAGGTGGCGGACAAGCGTATCTTCCCGGCGATGGACGTCGGCAAGTCCGGCACGCGCAAGGAAGAATTGCTGCTCGACAAGAGCAAGCTGTCCAAGATGTGGGTGCTGCGCCGCATTCTCATGCAGATGGGCACCACCGACGCGATGGAGTTCCTGCTCGACAAGATGAAGGATTCCAAGACCAACGAGGACTTCTTCGACTCGATGAACCAGTAATCGGCTCTTTGCCGCCGCGCTTCGGGGCATGCGGCCGGCCTGCGCGACCATCCGTGACGGTGGCGCGCCCTTCCGACTTCGTCTAGCGAAGCGGAATGAACGAGCTCTGGCAGCACATCGTCGGTGACTTTTCGGACCTGACATCGCCGGCGGCGCTGGCGGCCTTCGGCCAGGTGCTGATGATCGACATCATGCTGGCGGGCGACAACGCGATCGTCGTCGGCGCGATCGCCGCCGGGCTGACGCCCACCCAGCGGCGCAGGGTCATCCTGATCGGCATCCTCGCTGCACTCGTGCTGCGCATCATCTTCGCGCTGGCGGTCACGCAATTGCTTGCGATCGTCGGCCTTCCTTTCGCCGGCGGGCTGCTGTTGCTGTGGGTCGCGTGGAAGATGTGGCGCGAGCTGCGCGCCGGGCCCGATACGCACGCCACCAACGGCCTCAAGCCGGCGCGCAGCTTTGCCGCGGCGGCGTGGGCGGTTGCGATCGCCGACGTGTCGATGAGCCTCGACAACGTGCTTGCGGTCGCAGGCGCGGCGCGCGCGCATCCGGGCATCCTCATCATCGGCCTGGTGCTGTCGGTCGTGCTGATGGGTGTCGCCGCGAACCTGCTCGCGCGCGTCATCAATCGCTATCGCTGGATCGCCTATCTCGGGCTGGTGGTCATCCTGTTCGTCGCGCTGCGCATGATCCACGATGGCCTGATCAATCCGCACACCGGGCTGCTGACGCTGTTCCGCTGACGCCTCAGGGCAGCAGGACGGTCGAGCCGGTGGTGGCGCGATCGGCCAGCGCCTGATGCGCCTTGGCCGCATCCGCTAGCGGAAATGTCTGGCCGACTTCCACGGGGACTTTGCCCGAGCCGATCATGTCGAACAGCCGCGCCGCTGCCGCGCGACGACGATCGACCGTATCGATATAATCGAACAAAGTCGGCCGGGTGAGGAACAGCGAGCCCGCACGCGTCAGCGCAAGCGGCTCGACCGGTGGCACCGCTCCGCTGGCATTGCCATAACTCACCATCAGCCCGCGCTTGGCGAGGCTGGCGATCGACGCATCCCAGCTCGCGCGGCCGACGCCGTCGAACACCGTATCGACCCCGCGCCCGCCATTGGCCTGACGCACATGCGCCGCGAGTGTATCGAACCCGTCGCTCAGCACGACATCGGCACCGAGCGCCTCCACCCGCGCCACCTTTGCCGCCGTCTCGACATGCGCGATCACTGTCGC